>NZ_LMUU01000102.1 GCF_009765775.1 Beijerinckia sp. L45 | reverse complement strand
GACGAGGGTTGGGGCCTGCGAGCCGAGCGTGGTCTCGCGCACCGTCTCCCACATCCGCATCAGATATTCGAAGTCGCGCTTGACCTCGGGCTTGGTGCGCGAGGCGCCGGCGGTGCGCAGGATCACGCCCATGCCTTCCGGCACTTCGAGATCCTGGGCGATCGACTTCAGGCGCTGGCGGTCGCCGGCGTCGGTGATCTTACGCGAGATGCCGCCGCCCTTGGCGGTATTGGGCATCAGCACGGAATAGCGGCCGGCGAGCGACAGGTAGGTGGTGATCGCGGCTCCCTTGTTGCCGCGCTCCTCCTTGACGACCTGGACGAGCAGAACCTGGCGGCGCTTGATCACCTCCTGGATCTTGTACTGCTTGCGGTGACGGTGGGCGCGCTGTGGAATTTCTTCCATCGCGTCGCCGCCGAGCTGCTCGACATGCTCGGACACGTCTTCTTCGTCGTCGTGCTCGTCGGACGTCTCGTCGCGCCGGGCCTGATGGTCGTCGTGACCATGATGATCGTCATGGCCGTCGTGATGGTGATCGTCATGGGATGCGACCGACTCCGTCGCTCCGGTGTCGACCTGCGCGTCGCTGACGACGGCGGCGGTCTCGGTCTCGACCGGCATCGGCTCAGGTGCCGCGGTCGAAATTTCAGCCGGCGCGACGGCGTCGCCTGGCTGTTCGGCGACAGGCGCCGGCGTCGCGTCGACGGGCGACGCGGCTTCCGCCGACACGGATGTCGCGCCGCTCTCGTCGAGCGTCTCGTGGACGACATGGGCGTGTTCGATCAGGCCGGGCGTCGGATCGTCGTAGGGCGGCGTCTCGGATGCCGGCAGCTCGACGGGGCGGGACTCGAGCTCGTCGTACGGCGCGGCTTCGCTGACGGCTTCGTCGCCGTTGCGGTGCATCTCGGCCGGGGCGGACCGGTCGCGGCGATGGCGACGGCTGCGGCGCTGCGGCTTGCGCTCTTCCTCCTCCGGCTCTTCCTGGGCTTCGGCTTCCATCAGCGCCTGACGGTCGCTGACCGGAATCTGATAATAGTCGGGATGGATCTCGGAGAAGGCGAGGAAGCCGTGACGGTTGCCGCCGTAGTCCACGAAGGCCGCCTGCAGGGACGGTTCGACCCGGGTGACCTTGGCAAGATAGATATTGCCGCGAAGTTGTTTTTTGCTGGCAGCTTCGAAGTCGAATTCCTCGACCCGGCTACCTCTTAGAACGACGACCCGGGTTTCCTCCGGATGCGCCGCATCGATCAGCATTTTGTTGGCCATTATGTACTCGTTGGAGCCCGAGGCGGCCGGGGGGTGCGCTGCTCATGCCGACGAATCGCGGATGAGCCTGGCGCACCGGCCGACGGCGTGGTGCTCGAAAAGGAGAGAGGGAAGGATCGCGCCGCGGCGGCGACCAGGACGGGTCGAGCCGCGTAAACCATGGCCGCGCCGAGCGAAGCGCCGGGCAGCCGCTAATGTCGTGAAGGCGAGTCAGTGTTCCGGCCGGCGCCCTGAGAGGGAGCGCGGCTGCGAAGGCTTTCCGATTTTTAACAGGACAGACCATGTCCTCATAAACCTATGCGCGACGCCGAAGCATCGTTCGAAGGGTCGGGCAAGCGGCCTTACGCCGTTGACGATTCGACTCCGGCGCTCACCCGATCGGGACGCCCGCGCAAACCACGCGGCTTTTCCAGACCTTCCTGGCGAGGCATGAGCCGGACAGCCGAGGCTGTCGTCGTCAAAACCAAACACGGATCTGTCATACCGGGAATTGCGCGCTCTTGGCAAGTTTTGAGTGTGGCCCGCCAGCCACGGGCACGGCGATTGCGGCGCGCGATGCTTATCGCCTGTTAACCCTCGCCGGCTATCCCCTTAGACTGACGCGTCACCGGATCATGCGGTTCGAACGCGCTGGTGGCAGCAGGGCAGGCGGAATGACACAGCAGCGCATCGCGAAGAATCAGGACGCCGCGCTGCTATCCGTCACGGCTCGTATCGGCATGGTGATGGCGACGCTGTTGTTCTGCACCAGCGCGTCTGCCGCCGAAACCCACGGTCTGATCGGCGCGCGGGCGGCGCACGTCGCGGCCAGTACGCCGCAAGCTCCGGTCGCCGAAGTCACCGCGGCACGGCTCGAGGTGAGCCCTGAGAACGCCAAGCTCACCTTCGATCTGTCGCATGCTGTCGAAACCAGTGCTTTCGTCCTCGCCGATCCGGATCGCGTGATCGTCGACTTGCCGCAGGTCGACTTCAGCCTTGATCCGGACACCGGCAAGGCCGCCGTGCCCGGCCGCCATGCCAAAAAGACGGTCGCGGCGCTGGTCGGTTCGTTCCGCTTCGGTCTCTTATCCGCAGGGCGCTCGCGCATCGTCGTCGATCTTCAGGCACCGGCGCGAATCGTCCGGAGCTCCATCGAAAGAGATGGGGACAAAGTCCGTCTCGTCGTCGAGCTGGCGAAAACCGACCGGGCTGCCTTTCGTCTGGCGGCGCAAAGCCGGACCATGCAAGTCGCCTCTGTCGTCGTGCCCGCCATGCCGGCCTTGGCGACGGCCGCGACAAGCAAGCCGACCATCGTCCTCGACCCCGGCCACGGCGGTCCCGACACCGGCGCGATCGTCAACGGCATCGTGGAAAAAGTGATCGCGCTGGAGTTTGCCCAGACCCTGGCCAAAAAACTCGAGGCGAGCGGCTCGTTCAACGTCGTCATGACCCGGCCGGACGACGTCTTCATCCCGCTTTCGGAGCGGGTAAGGATCGCCCGGTCCGCCAACGCCGCCCTGATGATCTCGATTCACGCCGACACGCTGGCCGAAGCCGGCGACGTGAGCGGGGCCACCGTCTACACCGTGTCCGACAAGGCGTCTGACGCGGCTGCGGCCAAGGTCGCGGCGAAGGAAAACGAAGCCGACAGCACCGTCGGCGTCGACGGGCAGGCGGACGCGGTCGACGTCTCCGACATCCTGTTCGATCTGACCCGCCAGGAAACGCGCGCCTACAGCCACGTCTTTGCGCGCACCCTCGTCAACTACTGGAAGGTCGCGGGCCGCCTGAACAAAAATCCCCAGCGCGCCGCCGGCTTCCGCGTGCTGAAGGCGCCGGATGTGCCCTCCGTGCTCTTGGAGCTCGGCTATCTCTCCAATACGAACGATGCGGCGGCGCTGACCTCGGAGGAGTGGCGCGACAAGGCCACAAGCCGCATGGCGGAAGCCATCGAATCCTATTTCGCCGATCGTCACGGTGCGGAAAAGGCCCAGGCGGGGGCGACCATTCCCGACGTGGCGATGCCGCCCGCTCGTCCCATGACGCAGGCGAGCGCCGCGACCGCCGTTCAAAGGTAGGTCTCTTCGGCGAAATAGCCCGCGGCGCTTGTGGCCGCGCGGCAACGAAGCCGCTATAGTCGGGTCTCGCAGGGAGGCATCGCACTCGCCATCTGGCGTATGCCCCACTAGAGACATAAAAGCGCTTCACGACATCGCGACGAGACGCGCTGATTTCGCGGCCGATTCCTTGAGGCAGAGCTTCCGGGGGCAGGCGGTCCAGCCCATCCTGCCGCCCGAAAGGCTTCTGACGTATGCGCTTTTTCGCCCGCTTCCTCGGTTTGATCTTTGCGACGGGCGCGATCGTTTTTGTCGTCGCGGCGGCCGGCGCAGGCCTCGTCATCTGGAAGTACGAGCAGGATCTGCCGGACTATACCCAGCTCAAGAACTACGAGCCGCCGGTGATGACGCGCGTCCATGCCGGCGACGGCTCGGTTCTCGCGGAATATTCGCATGAGCGTCGGCTCTATCTGCCGAGCACGGCGATTCCGGCGCTGGTCAAAGAGGCGTTCATCTCGGCGGAAGACAAGAATTTCTACACCCATAACGGTGTCGATCCAGAAGGCATGCTGCGTGCCGTCGGCATTCTGATCCAGGGCCAGAAGCACGTTCAGGGCGCCTCGACGATCACCCAGCAGGTCGCCAAGAACTTTTTGCTGACCAACGAGCAGACCTTCGACCGCAAGATCAAGGAGGCGCTGCTCTCCTTCCGCATCGAGTCGGCCTATTCCAAGGAAAAGATCCTCGAGCTCTATCTCAACGAGATCTATCTCGGCCTCGGCAACTACGGCGTCGCCGCCGCCGCGCTGAACTATTTCGGCAAGTCGGTGCACGAGCTGACGATCCCCGAGGTCGCCTATCTCGCGGCGCTGCCGAAGGGGCCGAACAACTACCACCCCTTCCTCAAGCATGACCGCGCCGTCGAGCGCCGGAACTACGTCATCGATCGCATGGCGGAGAACGGCTACATTACGCGTCCCGACGCCGACAAGGCCAAGGCCGCGCCGCTCGGCGTGACCACGCGCGTGCTGTCGCCCAATACCTATGCCGCCGGCTTCTTCGCGGAAGAAGTGCGCCGCGAGCTCGGCGATCGCTTCGGCGAGAAGAAGCTCTACGAGGGCGGCCTGTCCGTCCGCACCACGCTCGATCCCAAGATGCAGCTGATGGCGCGCAAGGCGCTGATCGACGGCCTCGTCCGCTACGACGAAGCCCACGGCTATCGCGGCCCGATGCGCCACATCGACATCGCCGGCGACTGGGGGCCGCCGCTGGCCGTGGTTCCAGCCCTGGGCGACGTGCAGCCCTGGCGCCTCGCCGTGATCCTTGACCTGAACGACGGCTCGGCGCGCATCGGCATCCAGCCGAAGCACGAATCCGACGGCTCCGTCAGCTCCGACCGCGACACCGGCACGATGCTGCCCGTCGGCCTGAAATGGTCGAAAGGAACGGGGCGCAACGGCCTGCAGTCCGGCGACGTCGTCTATGCCGAGCCGATCGAGGGCAAGGCCGGCGAATATCGCCTGCGCCAGATTCCCGAGGTCGGCGGCGGCATCGTCGCGATGGACCCCTATACCGGCCGCGTCTTCGCGATGGTCGGCGGCTTCTCCTTCGACCAGTCCGCCTTCAACCGCGCGACCCAGGCGATGCGCCAGCCCGGCTCGTCGTTCAAGCCGATCGTCTATGCCACCGCGCTCGACAACGGCTACACGCCGTCGTCTATCGTCCTCGATGCGCCGATCGAGATCGACCAGGGCGCCGGGCTCGGCGTCTGGCGGCCGGAAAACTTCGAAGGCAAGTCGGGCGGTCCGCACACGCTGCGTTATGGCGTCGAGCACTCGATCAATCAGATGACGGTGCGCCTGGCGCGCGACGTCGGCATGCCGCTGATCGCCGAATACGCCAAGCGCTTCGGCGTCTACGACGACTTGCCGCCTTACCTCTCGATGTCGCTGGGCGCCGGCGAGACCACGCTGATGCGGATGACGACCGCCTATTCGATGCTTGCCAACGGCGGCAAGAAGATCAAGTCGACCCTGATCGACCGCATCCAGGATCGCTGGGGTCACACGATTTATCGCCACGACGAACGCGTCTGCCAGGGCTGCGACGAGGCCAAGTGGGACCATCAGGACGAGCCGAAGCTGGTCGACAAGCGCGAGCAGGTGCTCGATCCGCTGACCGCCTACCAGATTACCTCGATCATGGAAGGCGTGATCCAGCGCGGCACCGGCCAGAGCATCAAGGCGGTCGGCAAGCATCTCGCCGGCAAGACCGGCACGACCAACGACGCCAAGGATCTGTGGTTCGTCGGCTTCTCGCCCGATCTCACCGTCGGCGTGTTCATG
This sequence comes from Beijerinckia sp. L45, assembly GCF_009765775.1. Lineage (GTDB taxonomy): Bacteria > Pseudomonadota > Alphaproteobacteria > Rhizobiales > Beijerinckiaceae > RH-AL1. The sequence goes on along the minus strand of NZ_LMUU01000102.1, from coordinate 385 downwards.
GGCTACGACCGGCCGCGCTCGCTCGGCGACTCTGCGCAGGCCGCGACCTACACCGCTCCGATCTTCCGCGATTTCATGACGATGGCCCTGAAGAACAAGCCGGATATTCCGTTCCGCGTGCCCGCCGGCATCAAGCTGATCTCGGTCGATGCCCGGACCGGCCAGCGCTCCAGCGGGTCGGGCACGATCCTCGAAGCGTTCAAGCCCGGCACCGCACCGCCGGAAGGCTATGCCGGCGATTCCTCGCCCCGGGCCGTGGTGGTCAATCCCGACGCCGACACTGCCGTTGGCAGTGGAACGGGCGGTCTTTACTGATCCTCGCCGGTTTTGCCGTCAATTCAGCAAGATGAAGCGCGCGGCTTTTTGCGGCGCGCTGTCGATTAAG
>NZ_LMUU01000201.1 GCF_009765775.1 Beijerinckia sp. L45 | reverse complement strand
CCGCAGGCTTGGCCTTCTGGTGTCCGATATGTTGTATCCCAAGGTTTTCTGGATGAAAAACTGAGATGGATTCTAGACATGGTGCTACAGTGACGAGTGTTGGGGAGGGGAAGGTTCGAAATTGAATCGTCATAACCCACCTCAGAATTTAACTGTTCTTTACTAATGCCGCGCAGGAGCATTGTTCTCGTCCTTACACCACGGCGTTGATAGGCATCTTTCATTTTCTTCCCAAAATGATCGGTGTG
>NZ_LMUU01000200.1 GCF_009765775.1 Beijerinckia sp. L45 | reverse complement strand
TGATGCGTTCCTGAGTGCGTTCCCAACATTTCTTCAGATGGTCTTGCACCAGGATTCTGTGGCAATGTGTGATAGGTGATATATATGCCGCCAAAAATCATATATCACGTACCTGACCCGTTTCTCGAGAAGCCCTTGGCCGTAGGAAGAAAAGTGATTGCGAACCAGTGCCCTTACGTGCTCAAGCATCGTCTCGTATACGGACTTGCAAAGGTCCATTGCTGGTTTTTCCCAAAATGATCGGTGTG
>NZ_LMUU01000199.1:7341-22953 GCF_009765775.1 Beijerinckia sp. L45 | reverse complement strand
TCGCCGCCGCCGTGCCATCGTCGCTGCGGCCCTCACGCGCGCAGCCGCTGCGCGCGGCGCCCGCGCCCGACGGGCCGGGCGGCCTGATCTACGGCGCCGCGATCCACAGCCTTCTGCAATATTTGCCGGACCTGACGCCGGCGCGTCGCGAGGCCGCGGCGCTGGCCTACCTCGCCGCCAGCGCAACGCTACCGGCCGTAGCGCAACCAGGCGTGGTCGCGCAGGCGCTGGCCGTGCTCGCGATGCCAGGCCTGGCGCCGCTGCTGGCGGCGGGATCCAAGGCGGAGGTCGCGATCATAGGCCATGCCACGCGTGCCGACGGGTCGGTGCTGGAGGTACGCGGCACGGTCGATCGTCTTGCGGTCGATGGCGATACGGTGCTGGTCGCCGACTACAAGAGCGGGCGGCCCTACAGCGTCGAGGCGACCCCGGCCGCCTACATCGCCCAGATGGCGCTCTATCGGCTGGTCCTCGGCCCGCTCTGGCCGACGAAACGGCTGCGCATGATTCTCGTGTGGACGGCAGGACCGACCATGGTCGAGCTCGATGCGGTCGCGCTCGACCGGGCGGCGGCGCAGGCGCTCGCCACGGCTTGACGCCCCCCTGCCCGGTTCCTACCTTGGTGCAAAGGGCCGGGAACCCCTCGCCCTATCAAAGGTATTGTGATGAGCACCGTAAAAGTCACGGACGCGAGCTTTCAGGCCGACGTTCTCGAGGCCGGCGTCCCCGTCGTGGTCGATTTCTGGGCCGAATGGTGTGGCCCCTGCAAGATGATCGGCCCGTCGCTCGAAGAGATCGCCAGCGAGATGGACGGCAAGGTCCGCATCGCCAAGGTCAATGTCGACGAAAACCCCGGCATCGCCGGCCAGCTCGGCATCCGCAGCATCCCCACGCTGATGCTCTACAAGGACGGCAAGATGACCTCGCAGAAGGTCGGCGCCGCGCCGAAGGGCGAGCTGAAGCGCTGGATTTCGGAAGCGATCTGAACCGTCTCTCGATGATGTCAAAGGCCCCGCACGCGGGGCCTTTTTCTTACGTGTGCATTGGATACGACATGGCGCGGCTGATCAGGGTGATAGCGACCGGCGCGGCCGTGCTGCTCGCCGGCAGCGCGCAGGCCAACGACACGACGGCGGAGTTCGCCATCGGCGGCCTTCGATTTACCGCCGATTCCGATATCGCGATGCGCGCGGAAGACCTGTTCATCTCGACCGAAGCCGTGCGGATCGCCTACACGTTCCGCAACCAATCCAGCGCGGATAAGACGGTCACGATCGCCTTCCCAATGCCGGACATTGTCGGGGCCACCCATGACGAGGAAGTCGGCCTTCCGACGGAGAATGCGGACAATCTCTTCGATTTTCACGTCGCGGCCGATGGTCACGACGTGGCGCTCGCGCTCGACCAGACGGCACTCGCCAACAACATCGATCAGACGGCCCGACTGCGTGAGGCGCATATTCCGCTGATGCCGCTCGCAGCCGCGACGAACGCGGCGCTCGACCGCCTGCCGGCGGCCACACAGGCGGCGTTCGTCAAGCTCGGCCTGGCCTCGGTCGAGGAATATACCGACAAGCCCGACGGCCCGATGGAAAAGCACCTGGCGGCGGCCTGGACCCTGCGCAGCGCCTTCACCTGGCGTCAGACCTTTCCCGCCGGCCGCGACCTTCATCTCGACCAGCATTACAAGCCGAGCGTCGGGGGCTCCGCGCAAACCATTATCGGCACGAAGGGATGGCGCGCGAACGAAGAGACGCCCGCCTATCTCAAGAAATACTGCATCGACCGCGACCTCGTCGCCAGCATCGAACGGGCGATGACCAGGCAGAAACTCGATTACCCGCCGTTCGGCGAGCAGCGCATCGCGTACGTTCTGAAGACGGGCGCGAACTGGGCCGGCCCGATCGGCGATTTCCACCTGACGATCGACAAGGGCGCTGCCGCCAATCTCCTCAGCGTCTGCGCCGACGGCGTGACGAAGACTGGGCCGACGCTCTTCGAGGTGCACCGGACGGATTTCGTGCCGAAGGAGGATTTGTACATCCTGCTGTTCGTCCCGTTGAGTTAGGGCGCCACGACCGCCGGCGTCTCGAGCCTGGCCTTGAGATTCATGGCCTGCAGCTCGCGCAGCAACCCCTCGCGATCATGCGGGTATACGATGCCGGCAATCTCGCCCTTGTCGGTCAGCGCGGTCAAAAACGCGTGCGCTTCCGGTAGGGTCAAGCCGTTGCGTTTGAGGAGACGCGCAAAACTAACCGGAAGCCTGAAATCGCCATCGAGCCGCACGTTGAGCTCAACGGGGGAAGCGGATCGGTCTGGGGGTGGTGCCGGCTCGCTTGCCCGTCGAGCGACGGCTTCCATGAATGACGATCGTGTCGACATTGGCTGCCTCCAAAAGCTTGGCCGCTAGAGCATTCAAGCCTGTGCGCCCCAGGGCACCGGGAAACATGCCCTCAATGTGCGCCTTCAATAAAGCACACGCTCCGAAACAGAAACGGTGCCTAAGAGCTTGACCACGCCCTTGCCTCGAAATGCAAAGGTTGCGATCGTCAGCCAACCGACTGCTTCCTCGATATCGATCGTTATGTCATCGATCAAAGCCATACGGCGCCGCGGTCAATCAACCTCGCGCCGAAGGTAGCATTATTGCGCTACCGCGGTGGCGTCCCGTTCGCCGCCAGCACGGTGCCGGCCAGATAGAGACTGCCCGCGATCAGCACCCGGGGCGGGGCGCTCCAAGCCCGCGCGCGCAGATACGCCAGCGCCTGCTCGACGCTCTGGCACGCCGCCGCCGGCAGCCCGACTTTTTCCGCGCAGGCGGCGACGTCGCGGGGCGGCCGGCCGGCATGTTCGCCCTCGACCGGCACGGCCAGCACCTCCTGGGCGAGGCCCTTGAAAGCACGAAGAAAGGCGCTCGTGTCTTTCGTCGTCAGCGTGCCGCAGATGACGATCAGCGGCCGCGGTGCCTTGTCCTCCAGGTCGGCCATCGCCTGCCCCAGGGCCTTGCCGCCGTCCTCGTTGTGGCCGCCGTCGAGCCAGAGTTCCGCGCCTGCCGGCAATTGCTCCACAAGATTGCCTTTTGCCAACCGCTGCAAGCGCGCCGGCCATTCGGCCTGCAACAGACCCTGCTCGATCGCCTCGCTGCCGAGATCCGGCACGACGCGGCGCAGCGTGGCGATGGCCGCTGCCGCGTTCTGGTGCTGATGCCGGCCGACGAGGCGCGGCAGCGGCAGGTCGAGCAAGCCGTCGCCATCCTCGAAGACGAACCGCCCCTGCTCTTCGCGCGACAAGAAATCCTGTGCCGCGACAAGCGCCGGCGCGCCGATGCGCTGCGCCTCGCGCTCGAGAACCGCCAGCGCCGCCGGGCTTTGGTGCCCGATGATGGCAGGAACGTCGCGCTTAAAAATGCCGGCCTTTTCAAAGGCGATCTTTTCGATCGTGTCGCCCAAAAACTCGACGTGATCCATCGACACCGGCGTCACGACGCTGGCGAGCGGGGTCACGACATTGGTGGCATCAAAACGACCGCCGAGCCCGACTTCGAGCAGGAGATAATCGGCGGGGCGCTCGTGAAACAGCTTGAATGCCGCCGCCGTGGTCATTTCGAAGAAGGTGATGGGGTCGCCGTCGTTGACGCGCTCGCATTCGGCCAGGGTCGCGGCGAGATCCGTTTCGTCGACAAACTGCCCGCCGCCGGGCGCGCCGAGGCGGATGCGCTCGTGAAAGCGCACGAGATGCGGCGAGGTGTAGACATGGACGCTCTTGCCCGCCGCCTCCAGCATCGCCCGCATGAAGGCGATGGTCGAGCCCTTGCCGTTGGTGCCCCCGACATGGATCACCGGCGGCAGCGCATCCTGCGGCCGTCCGAGTTTCTCCAACAGGTGCACCACCCGCCCGAGCGACAGGTCGATTTTTTTCGGATGCAGCGCAGACAGGCGCAGCAGGATCTCGTCCGAACCGCCGCTAGGTTTCAGTTTCACGTCAGGCCGCATCCGCCTGCGCGGATACCGCCGCGTTTTCAAGGTGTTTATGCATGAACAACGAACACAGCCGCGCCAGCGTCGCCTTCATGTCCTTGCGATGGACGACCATGTCGACCATGCCGTGTTCCTGCAGATATTCCGCGCGCTGAAAACCAGCCGGCAGCCGCTCGCGGATGGTCTGCTCGATGACGCGCGCCCCGGCGAAGCCGATGACGGCACCGGGCTCGGCGATGTGGACGTCGCCCAGCATCGCGTAGGAGGCGGTGACGCCACCCGTCGTCGGATTGGTCAGCACGACGATATAGGGCAGTTTCGCCGCGCGCAGGCGCTGCACCAGAAGCGTGGTGCGCGGCATCTGCATCAGCGAGAACATGCCTTCCTGCATCCGCGCGCCGCCCGAGGCGGTGAAGATGATGAACGGCACGTGGCGATCGATCGCGGCGATCATGCCGGTGATGATCGCCTCGCCCGCCGCCATGCCGAGCGAGCCGCCGAGGAAGTCGAAATTCTGGATCGCGACGACCACGTCGACGCCCTCCATCCTGCCAGCAGCCAAACGCACCGCATCGGGATCACCGGTCTTGGTGCGGTATTCCTTGAGCCGGTCCGTATACCGCTTCACGTCGCGAAATTTGAGCGGATCCTGCGGCACGTCCGGAGTGGCGAGGGACTCGTAATGCGCGTCGTCGAACAGGCTGTCGAGGCGCTGCTTGACCGGCATGCGCATGTGGAAGCCGGAGCCCGGCACGACATGCAGATTGTGTTCGAGGTCCTTGTGGAAGACGAGCTCGCCGCTGTCGGGGCATTTCACCCAGAGATTTTCCGGCGTCTCGCGACGCAGGAACGAACGGATCTTCGGCGGAACGACGTTGGAAATCCAATTCATCAGGCCTGCTCCTTCACCCGCGCCGCGCTGCGCACGCCGGCGGCGAGATCGCGCACTAGGTCGGTCACGGCGGTCACCGTCCTGGATGTAGCGCGACCCTCGGCATCGAGCGAGAGCCGCAAGGCCTCGACGATGGCCGAGCCGACAACCACCGCATCCGCCGATTCCGCGATCATCGCGGCGCTCTCGGCGCTGCGCACGCCGAAGCCGACCGCGATCGGCAGGGTCGTCGCGGCTTTGAGCCGCTGGACGGCGGACGCCACCGAACGGTAGTCCGGCGCGGCGGTCCCGGTGATCCCGGCGATCGAGACGTAGTAAATGAAGCCCGACGTGTTTTCGAGCACGGCCGGCAAACGCGCGGCGTCCGTGGTCGGCGTCGCCAGGCGGATGAAGTTCATGCCGGCCTGGCCCGCGGGAATGCACAGCTCGGCATCCTCTTCCGGCGGCAGATCGACGACGATCAGACCGTCGACGCCGGCCTCTTTGGCCTCGCGGATGAAACGCTCGACACCGTGAATGTAGATCGGGTTGTAATAGCCCATCAGCACGATCGGCGTGGTATCGTCGCCGCGGCGGAATTCGGCAACCATCGCCAGCGTCTGGTCGAGCGTCGACCCTGACGCGAGGGCGCGAAGGCCCGCCGCCTGCACGGCAGGGCCATCGGCCATCGGGTCGGTAAAACACATGCCGAGCTCGATGACGTCGGCGCCCGCGGCCGGCAGGGCTTTGAGAATTTCGAGAGCGACGGGACCGTCGGGATCGCCCGCCATTGTGAAGGTGACAAGGCCGGCGCGGCCCTCGTCTTTCAGGGCACGGAAGCGGCGATCGATACGGGTGGGCATGGGAGACTGCGATCTTTCAGGGCTCAGGCCAGGGCTGCAACGCGCCCGACGAGTCCGCCTTCATAAAGGAAGCCGACCGCATGGGCAATTTGACGGCGAGCCGCCCCAAAGTCGCGTCAATCCTTGCTCGACGACGCGACACGGGGCATATTGTAAGCGACAGCTGTCGCGAGAAAGGTGGGCAAGCCGATGAGCGCCGTTTCCGCATCCAAACGCACCGACGCCACACAGGGCGACATGCCGGACATCCAGCAGGTGGCAGCGCTGTTTGGCGGCAAAACCATCCTCAAGTGCGAGGTATGGAGCGCCTTCGAGGCCCACGCCCTGATCCTCGGCGGGCTACCGGCCGCCGCCCTGTCTCATCTCATCGATCATCTGCGCATCGTCGGTTCGACCCCGTCGCTGGAAAAAGCCCTCGGCGTCAGCCTGAGAACGCTGCAGCGACAGAAGGAGTCGCCAGAGAAAAAGCTTTCCAAGGATCAGGGTGGACGCGCCTGGAAATTCGCAGAGATCCTGGCAACCGCGACCGCCGTCTTTGGCTCGCAGGACGAAGCCGAGTTTTGGCTGACGCGGCCTGCGATCGGGTTGGAGCAGCATTGTCCGATCGACCTTCTCGCCACGCCGACCGGCCTCAAGCTCGTCGAAGACTTCCTCGAGCGGCTGCGATTCGGCGTCTACGCGTGATCCCGCTTCCCACCGCGCTGGGCGGCGGCGACGTCTTTGCCTGGCGGCTCGATCAGGCCTTGTTCCGATCGAGCTGGGACAGCGGCGAAGGCGCCTACCAGTTCGGCGGCCGCTGGAACAGCAGAGGCGTCCGCGCCGTCTATTGTTCGCTCGATCCCGCCGCGGCGATCCTGGAAGTCGCGGTCCACAAGACATTCCGCGTTCTCGACACGGTGCCGCATGTTTTGACGGCGCTCAAGATCACCGATCCGGCGACAGTCCACATCATATGGCCGGCTAAAATCCCCAATTCGAATTGGCTGAGACCGGGGATCCCGAGCGCCGGGCAACAGGCCTTCGGCGACGAAGCTTTGGCGTCCCACCCGTTTGTGTTGATCCCCAGCACGGTCTCGACCCATAGCTGGAACCTCGTCTTCGACAGCGCCAGAGCTGCAGGTGCCTATACCCTTGCCTTGCAGGAAGAATTCGCGCTCGACACGCGGCTCCATCCGCCGTCGTCCTAAGCGCGCTTCAGGCGTCGGTCCGCCCCTTCGCATGCTCGCCAAAAAACCGCAGCATTTCCCGGCTCGCGTCGATGCCCTGCGGATCGGTGTAGGAGCCGGACGCGCTGCCGCCGGACCAGGCGTGGCCTGCGCCATGCAGCACCCATTGCTCGAGCACGGGCAAGCCGCGGCGGTCCGTCTGCACCGTCTTGGTGTAACGCGCGCCCCGCGGGCCGGCCCCCTGGGTCACGCTGACCTTCAGCTCGGCCGCGCCCTTGGCCTGAGCGATGACCTGGTCGCCGTTGACCGCGTTGACGGTGCTATCGCGGTCGCCATGAAACACGATCGTCGGCACGCCGGCCTCATGGGCCCGCGCGGCGCCGCCGCTCTGCATCGCGCCGAAGGCGGACATCATGTCCTTGGCCGCGCCACAGGCGAGGCCGGAATGGACGCAGACCGCCGCGTAGAGATCGGGATAGACGGCGGCCATCGTCGCGGCCGCGGCGCCACCGGCGGACAGGCCGGCGATATAGACACGGCGCGCGTCGACAGAAAAATCCTGCATGATCTCGCGGGTGATGCCGGCGATCAGCGACGGCTCGCCGCGGTCGCGGTGCTGTTCCGCGGCATTGAACCAGTTCCAGCAGCGCTGCGCATTGGCCGCCTGGCTCTGCGCGGGATAGGCGACCAGCAGCGTCTGCTCCTCCGCCAGGATATTCATGCGGGTGCCGGCGGCGAAATCATCGGCCGACTGGGTGCAGCCGTGGAGCATGACGACGAGCGGCACGGGCTGACCGTGGTAGCCGCTGGGAACGAAAAGCTTATAGGCGCGACTGCCCGCGGCGTTGGCGAACGTGTGCTGCTCGAACCGCGGGGCCTCGTCGCGCGCTACGGCGCCCTGGGTGTTCAGACCCGGCGCGACCCAGATGCCACCCGCTGCCGGCAAGACCATGTCGAGGATCGGGCCCGCGCCCGCGACGACCGGCTTAAATCCTCCGGTATCATGATCGACGGGCGCCGCCCTGCCCTGAAGCAGCGCGGTTGCCTCCATCAGGCGGCCGGCGCGGGTCAGGCGGGTCACTTCGGCCATGTCGATCGTCGGAATGGCATTCATCGGCAGTCTCATTTCTCTCGATGGGTGCGAGTATGCGGCTCTTGGGTTGCGTGGGGCTTATCGGATGCGGTCGCCGAGCGCCGCCTTGACGGCGGGGCTGGCGTCGAGCGCGCCCAGCACGTGCAGTGCGGCGATGGTGTCGCGGGCGAGTTCTGCCGGGACGTCGTGAGCGATGCTGGCCAGACCCAGCACCTGGATGTGCAAGACCTCGCCGGCCGCCTTCACCGCTTCGAGGTCCTGGCGGCTGTAGCGGCGGATGCCGAGATCGAGCTGATGCCGGGCGATCGTCTGCCTGGTGGTGTCGGCATGGCGGTCCAACTGGTTACGGATCGCCGTTCGGATGAAATCCGTCCGATTGCCGTAAAATCCCTCTTGGACAAGCAGGTCGATCGATCCGAGATCGACGAAGCCGAGATTGATCGTGACCTTTTCACTGTCGCCGAGCTTGGGTTTCGGCTCAAAGTTGAGTTTCACTGCGCCAGCCACTGTCCATCCCTCTACCATCCCTCTGGATGGTATATGGGAACACGACCGTCTATCGGCAAGATGCGATGTTGCGACGCAGCGCGGACCGAGGGCTCAGGCGAAAACCGGAATGGGGGCCTCGACGAGATCGGAAAGGCCTCTGTCGCGGAGCGCGTGCGCCAGCGCGGCGGCCGGTCTCGTTGCGCTGGTGAACAACACGCGGGCCATGCTGCGATCGGGAAAAGGAGCGCGCGGCTCGAACCCACCGTCCGCCAGCACATGATCCACCCGCCGCGCAATCGCGGGGGCCGGGTCGATCCAATCCACGGCCCAGGGCGAAAGCGCCGTGAAACGCGCCAGCAGCAGGGGGTAATGGGTGCAAGCCAAAACGATCGCGTCGGTGCGACGATCGTTCGTCTCGACGAAGCAGGGCGTGATTTCGCGCAGCAAATCGGCATCGGCGACAGGCTCGCCCTTCATCCAGGCCTCCGCCAAGCCTGCCAACACGGCGGAGCCGACCAGCGTCACGGCGCAGTCCGCCGCATAGGTTTCGATCAGTGCTCTCGTGTAATCCCGCACGACGGTGCCGGGCGTCGCCAGCACGCTGATCATCTTGGAGCGCGATTGCGCCGCCGCCGGCTTGATCGCCGGGACGGTGCCGACGAAGGGCATCGCGGGGAAACGCGCGCGCAGGTGCGGTAGGACCAGGGTCGAGGCGGTGTTGCAGGCCACCACCACAGCATCCGGGCGGAACCGCGCGATCAGACGATCCATCACCAGGTTGACGCGCTCGACGAGCGCCGCCTCGCTCCAGGCCCCATAGGGAAAGCCGGCATCATCGGCCGCATAGACCAGTTGCGCATCCGGCCGCGCGCGCAGAATTTCGGCGAAGACGGTGAGGCCGCCCAGGCCGGAATCGAAGACCAGGATGGTGGGATGTCGCGTCATGCTCTCCGCCAGATGGCTGGGGAGCGCTCTATAGCGGCTTCCGGCGATGAGATCGACCTGCATGCCTCCATTCGAGACACGACCAGCTTAAAGGACCGTTGCGGTCAAGCTTCCGCATCGGCCAGGGATCGTTTCGCAAGCGTGAGCATTGTCGGTGCGGCGCCTCGCGTCCGACCCGCACAGAAGAAGGCCCACCGATGGACGCGACGCCCCAGGAAAAGACCATCGAGACCAAGGTCCCGGCGCGACTCGACGCGCTGAAATGGGGACGCTTCCACACCCTCATCATCGTCGCGCTCGGCATCACCTGGATTCTCGACGGCCTGGAGGTGACATTCGCCGGCCTGATCTCCGGGGCGCTGAAGAAGGACCTGCATTTTTCCGATTCCGACGTCGGTCTCGGCTCGAGCTGCTATCTCGCCGGCGCCGTCGTCGGCGCGCTGGTCTTCGGCTGGCTCACCGACCGCCTCGGCCGCCGCGTGCTGTTCTTCGTGACGCTCGGCGTCTACCTCGTCGCGACTGCCGCCACCGCCTTCTCCTGGGACATCTGGAGCTTCTGTCTCTGCCGCTTCTTCACCGGCGCCGGCATCGGCGGCGAATATTCCGCCGTCAACTCGACGATTCAGGAGTTCATTCCGGCCAAATACCGCGGCCAGACGGACCTTGCGATCAATGGCTCGTTCTGGATCGGCGGCGCGATGGGCGCGGCCGCCTCGATCGTGCTGCTGAACGACGCCATCGTGCCGCTGCACTATGGCTGGCGCTCGGTGTTCTTTATCGGTTCGCTGCTCAGCATCGGCATCATCTTTCTGCGCACGCTGATTCCGGAAAGCCCGCGCTGGCTGGTGATCCACGGCCGCGAAGAGCAGGCCGAAAAAGTCATGACCGACATTGAAGGGCATATGAAGGAGCATGGCTCTGAGGTGCCGCCGGCATCCGACCTCAAACCGATGAAGATCCACGCCCGCACGTTCACGCCGCTCGCCGTCGTGTTCTCGACGATCTTCGTAAAAAATCGCCAGCGCGCCGTCGTCGGCCTGCTCCTGATGGTCGCGCAGGCGTTCTTCTACAACGCGATCTTCTTCACCTTCGCGCTCGTGCTGGAGAAATACTACAACGTCGAAATCAAGAACGTCGGACTGTACCTTCTGCCTTTCGCGCTGGGCAACGTGCTGGGGCCGATCCTGCTCGGGCCTCTGTTCGACAAGATCGGGCGCAAGCCGATGATCGCCTTCACCTATGCGATGTCCGGCGTGTTGCTGGCCGTGTCGGGCTGGCTGTTCGCGCATGGCATGCTGACGGCGACGCATCAGATTGTCGCTTGGGCGATCATCTTCTTCTTCGCCTCGTCCGCCGCCGGCGCGGCCTACCTGACCGTCAGCGAGACGTTCCCGGTCGAGATCCGCGCGCTCGCCATCGCGGTGTTCTATGCGCTGGGCACCGGCATCGGCGGCATCGCGGCGCCCTTCACCTTCGGGGCGCTGATCCAGACCGGCAACCGCGACTACCTGTTCGGCGGCTATCTATTTGCCGCCGCGCTGATGATCGTTGCCGCCTTGGTGCAGGCGATCTGGGGTGTCGCCGCGGAGGGCAAGTCGCTGGAGGAGATTTCGGAGCCGCTGTCGGCTGCGGCATGACGAGTGGCGAGACTGTCTCTGCCTCAACGTCATTGGCCGTTTAGGCAATTGCCGCTTGAGCGGGCCGCTCCTAATTCCCCGAGACACGGGCCGCGAACAAGAGCGGCGTCGTGGCCAGGGAGGACATCATGTCAAAGTCGCATGCTCAACCCGTCATCGACATCGTCGCCAACAGCCTAGAAGCCGTCCGCGATGCGGAGCCGGGAAAAAACAAGCATCACAAGTTGACCGTTGTCGTCGACGTCGAGGTCGAAGTCGACTGGAAGGTAAAGCTCGTTGAGGCGCATCCGCAGGGGACCAATCCGCTCGTAAAGCTTCTGCGGTTCGAAGTGGTCCTGCCGACGGGGCCCCACAGCAATGCGATCGCGCAGCGCACGCTTCGCTACAGCGAGGCGCCGCCGAAGGCCGATTATACCGAGGTCACGATCGAAGACGGCAAGCAGTCGATCTCGAAGAAAGTGAGCCTCATCGTTTAAGATCAAGACGCGGATGGCGGATGATCGCTGTCATCGATCATCTTTGCCGCCGCCTCTTTCCGCGGCCCTTCGACCAGCCGCACGAAGGCGCCGCGCAACGTCCGCACGTCCTGCTCGCTCATCGTCAGGCGATGAAAAATGTTGCGGAGGTTGCGGCGCATGACCGGCGCCTTGCCGATCGGCCGGAAATAGCCGGCCTTCTCCAGCTCCCCTTCGAGGTAGGCGAAGAAAGAGATCACCATGTTGCGCGGGGCCAGCGGCGAGCGCTCGACGAGATCGAACGGCGCCGTCGCCCCGCCCGACGCCTTCATCCACTCATAAGACACGAGCAGCACGGCCTGCGCCAGATTGAGCGAGGCATAGGCCGGGTTGACGGGAAAGGTCATCACGGCGTCGGCGAGCGCGATGTCGTCGTTGTCGAGCCCGGTGCGTTCCGGGCCGAACAAAATGCCGTGCTTTGCGCCGCCCAGCACCGCAGCCGCGCTCTCCGGCATCGCGCTGTCGGGGGTTTCCACGCGCTTGTGCTGGCCGCGCTCCCGCGCGGTTGTCGCCCAGACGAACTGCAGGTCGGCCACGGCCTCTTCCACGGTGGCGTAGAGGACGGCCGAATCCAGCAGGTGCAGCGCGCCGGCGGCGGCAGCATCGGCCATCTCCTTGTGAGCGCCCGTGCGCGGCCAGCCCTCGCGCGGGCTGACGAGGCGAAGATCCGAAAGCCCAAAATTGGCCATCGCCCGCGCGCACATGCCGACGTTCACGGCAAGCTGCGGCCGCACCAGGATGATGGCCGGGCCGCCGGCGAGGTTCGGTTTGGTTCGGTTCGTCCCGGCGCCGGTCACGATTTCAGCCTTCCATGCGTTTACGACAACCCAGCCGTTTCGCCCGAGACGCCACCCGAAAGCAAATCTTTGATCCGAATATGCCGAGTGGTATAGGCCGCCGCAGCAACTGCGGCATTCCTCCTGCATGCGTGCGGACGAATCAAAACCTCGAAGGGTCACGCTGATGAACAAGATCAAGGTCGCCAACCCCATCGTGGAGCTCGACGGCGACGAGATGACCCGCATCATCTGGCACTACATCCGCGACAAGCTCATCCATCCCTACCTCGACGTCGATCTCGACTATTACGATCTCTCCGTCGAGAACCGGGACGCCACCAACGATCAGGTCACCTTCGATTCGGCCAACGCGATCAAGCGCCATGGCGTCGGCGTGAAATGCGCCACGATCACCCCGGACGAGCAGCGGGTGGAAGAATTCAAGCTCAAGCACATGTGGCGCTCGCCGAACGGCACGATCCGCAACATCCTGGGCGGCGTCATCTTCCGCGAGCCGATCATCTGCCGCAACGTGCCGCGCCTCGTACCGGGCTGGACCCAGCCGATCGTCATCGGCCGCCACGCCTACGGCGATCAGTATCGCGCCACGATGATCCGCGTCCCGGGCGCCGGGCGCCTGACGATGAAGTTCGAAGGCGTCGACGGCCAGGTCATCGAGAAGGAAGTGTTTCAGTTCGAGAACGCCGGCGTCGCCATGGCGATGTACAACCTCGACGATTCGATCCGCGACTTCGCCCGCGCCTCGCTGAACTACGGCCTGAACCGCAAGTATCCGGTCTATCTTTCGACCAAGAACACCATCCTGAAAAGCTACGACGGCCGCTTCAAGGACATCTTCGAAGAGGTGTACCAGGAAGAGTTCAAGGCGCAGTTTTTGGCGATGGGGATTACCTACGAGCACCGCCTCATCGACGACATGGTGGCCTGCGCGATGAAGTGGTCCGGCGGCTACGTCTGGGCCTGCAAGAACTACGACGGCGACGTGCAGTCCGACACCGTGGCCCAGGGTTTCGGCTCGCTCGGCCTGATGACCTCGGTGCTGATGACCCCGGACGGCCAGACCGTCGAAGCGGAAGCCGCGCACGGCACGGTGACCCGCCACTTCCGCCAGCATCAGGCCGGCAAGCAGACCTCCACCAACTCGATCGCCTCGATCTTCGCCTGGACGCGTGGCCTCGCCCATCGCGCCAAGCTCGACCACAACGAGGCGCTCGGCAAATTCGCCGACACGCTCGAGCGCGTCTGCGTCGACACGGTGGAATCCGGTTTCATGACCAAGGATCTGGCGCTGCTCGTCGGCGCCGACCAGCGCTGGCTCTCCACCACCGGCTTCCTCGACAAGATCGACGAGAACCTGAAGGCCGCGATGGGCCACGAAAGCCTCGCTGCCGCACAGTAGGCTTTTAAAAAAAGTGTGTCCGCGCCGCCATGCCACAGGATTCGCGGACACAGTGCACAATCCAGAGCGTCGCAACCGATTGTATAGACAACGTCCGCTCGGTATAAGAGCGGCGATTTTGAGTTTAGGAGACTCAGGACGTGGTGGCGGAAGTGATTGACGACACCTACCGGCCGTCGGAAGACGAGCCCTTCATGAACGAACGGCAGCGCGACTACTTTCGTCGCAAGCTGATCCAGTGGCGCGAGGATATTCTTCGCGAGAGCAAAGAGACGCTCGTCGCGCTGCAGAACGAAAACGAAAATCATCCCGATGTGGCCGACCGCGCCTCGTCGGAGACGGATCGGGCGATCGAACTGCGCGCCCGCGATCGGCAGCGCAAGCTGATCTCGAAGATCGAAGCCGCGCTGTCGCGGCTCGACGACAATACCTACGGCTACTGCGAAGAGACCGGCGAGCCGATCTCGCTCAAGCGCCTCGACGCCCGGCCGATCGCCACGCTGTCGGTGGAAGCCCAGGAACGCCACGAGCGTCGCGAGCGGGTCTACCGGGACGCGTAACCGTCAGTCCGGGACGCACCGCAGGTGCGGACCCGGAACCGGGGTACGTCAGTGTTGCCGCGCTGTCATCCTGGGGCGCGCGGAGCGCGAGCCCGGGATCCATGAACACCAAGTCGACGCCAAGACCGCTATGATGCAGCCCGTCCTGCCTCCGCGTTTTCATGGATCCCGGGCTCGCACCTTCGGTGCGCCCCAGGATGACATCCCGGTTGACGCTGCGACGCGAACGCCTCAGTCCAGATAATCCAGCCCCATCATGCGATAGCGCTCGGGATCGTCGCCCCAGTTGGCGCGGACCTTGACGAAGAGGAAGAGGTGCACCGTCTGCTCGGTCACCTCCATGAGCTCCTTGCGCGAGGCGCTGCCGATCGACTTGATGGTCTTGCCGCCTTCGCCGATGACGATCTTCTTGTGGCCGTCGCGGGTGACGAAGATCGTCTGCTCGATGCGCACGGAGCCATCGGGCTGCTCCTTCCACAGCTCGGTCTCGACCGTCGACTGGTAGGGCAGCTCGTCGTGCAGCCGTTCGAACAGCTTTTCCCGGGTGATTTCGGACGCCAGCGAACGGATCGGCGCGTCGGTCACCTGGTCCTCGGGATAGAGCCAGGGGCCCGGCGCCATCATGTCGGCGAGCCGCTCGACGACGCGCTTCACGCCATGACCCTTCAGCGCCGAGATCATGAACGTGTCAGTGAACATCCCGCTCTTGTTGAGGCTGGCGGCAAGCGCCAGCAGCGTCTCCGCCTCGACCGTGTCGATCTTGTTGAGGATCAGCACCTTCGGCCCGCGCATGTTGGCGAGGCCGGCGATGATCGCAAGCGTTTCCTCGTCCTCGCCCTTGCGGGCATCGACGAGCAGTGCTGCGACATCGGCATCGCCGGCCCCGCTCCAGGCCTTCGACACCATCGCGCGGTCGAGGCGGCGCTTCGGCGCGAAAATGCCGGGCGTGTCGACGAAGATGATCTGCGCCGAACCGTGCAGCGCGATGCCGCGCACCAGCGCCCTGGTGGTCTGCACCTTGCGCGAGACGATCGACACTTTCGTGCCCACGGCCTTGTTGATCAGCGTCGACTTGCCGGCGTTGGGGGCCCCGATCAACGCGACGAAGCCGCATGTAGTCGGACCGGTCGGCGCCGGCGCCGCGTCGGTCTCGAAGTCGGGGTGCTCGAAGTCCGGGGTGTCGGAGCTATGGTCCTGGGCAGTCATGGTGGTCCTTCGGCTCGCGCGGACGCGATCTTTTCTCGGTCTATGAAGGCGGCGGCGGCCGCCTGTTCGGCGATGCGTTTCGACGGGCCCT
>NZ_LMUU01000199.1:0-7227 GCF_009765775.1 Beijerinckia sp. L45 | reverse complement strand
TGCGCCCATTCCTGCAGCAGCGTCTTGGGATCGCGCAGCGGCCGGGTCGGCGCGCGCATCCGCGCCCCGAAGGCGCGGGTTACGAGATCCGACGCGGGTTCGAAGCCGCCATCCAGAAACACCGCGCCGATGATCGACTCGCAGAGGTCGCCCAAGATCGCACGCTTCAAAGCGGCGATGGTCTTCTCCCCCTGCCCGAGCCTGATATGATGCTCGACATCCCATGCGAGCGCGACCTCGGTGCAGGTCTCGCGGCGCACGAGATCGGCGAGCCGACGCGACAGCTCGCCCTCCTCCGCCTCGGGAAAAGCGGCATAGAGCATTGCCGCGACGGAGACGCCGAGCACCCGGTCGCCCAAAAACTCGAGCCGCTGGTAGGTGGCGTTGCGCTTGGTCGTGGCGCCGATATGGGTCAGGGCGAGAACGAGGAGGCCTTGATCGCGAAAGCTGTAGCCGAGCCTTGTTTCGAGGCTGGCGAGATCGTCCCGCCGGCCGCTATCGGTCGAGGCGCCTGCCTTCGTCACCGGACCGGCTTGAACAGCCGGTTCCAGCGTACCGTCCAGGGCCACTCCCAGATCTTCCAGGCCGGCTGGCCGTCGCCGTTGGAGAAGAAGATCAGTTCCGCGCGGCCGATGAGGTTGACGGCCGGCACGTAGCCGACGCCGCCCTGGTCCGGCGGCACGCGGCTGTCGGTCGAGTTGTCGCGGTTGTCGCCCATCATGAAGTAGCTGTTGGCCGGCACCGTGAAGAGTTCGGTGTTGTCGTTGAAGCCGGTGTCGCCCTGGATCTCGATGATCGTGTGGGTCACGCCGTTGGGCAGCGTTTCCTTGTAGGTCGGCACGTCGGCGTCGCGGCCGTAGTAATCCTCGGTGTGGACTTTTGCGATCGGCTCACGCGGCACCAGCGTGCCGTTGATGTAGAGCCGGCCTTCCTTCATCTGGATCGTGTCGCCGGGCAGGCCGATCAGGCGCTTGATGTAGTCCGTCTTGTTGTCGCGCGGCAGCTTGAACACGATGACGTCGCCCTGCTTCGGCGGCGATGACATGATCCGGCCGGGGACGAAATCGAGATCGACGGGGAAGGAAAACTTCGAGAAGCCGTAGGCATATTTGGAGACGAAGAGGAAATCGCCGACCAGCAGGGTCGGGATCATCGAGCCCGACGGGATGTTGAAGGGCTGGAACAGGAACGTCCGCACGACGACGGCGATGAGCAGCGCCTGGAGGATGACCTTGATGAGCTCGCCGAGGCCGCCCTGCTTCGCCTGCTTGCCGACGGCGGCCTTGTCGCTATCCAATCGTACTGGCTCGGTCATCGTCTCATATCTCTTGATGCGTCCACAGACCGCTGCCGGCACTGCCAAAGAACGCGGTCCATATCACGCAGGCTCCACGGGGTACAGGGAGCGTGGCTCACGACCTCGGCAGCGCCATAGGCTTGATTTGGCGTCACGCCCGGGCGTTTTCGCGGCGAGATCATGGCGCCCGCAGCGACGGCACGGCCTCGATGACGACGAAAGCCTGGGCCATCGGATGCTCGTCGGTGATGGCGAGATGGATCACCGGCTCGTACCCCGGCGGCATCAGGGCGGCGAGCCGAAGCGCGGCGCCGCCGGTGAGCGCCATCGTCGGCTTGCCGGACGGCAGGTTGACGACGCCCATGTCGCGCCAGGCGACGCCGTCGCGAATCCCCGTGCCCAGCGCCTTGGCGCAGGCTTCCTTCGCGGCGAAGCGCTTGGCATAGGAGGCCGCACGCCCCGCCCGGCTCTCGGAGCGCTTCCGCTCGACCGCGGTAAAGCAGCGATGGATGAAGCGCTCGCCGAACCGCTCCAGCGACTGCGCCACGCGGTTGATGTCGCAGAGGTCGGTTCCGATGCCGATGATCATGCGGTTCCAACGACGACGTCTGTGGCCTGCTCCAGCGGCAAGCCGGTCCGGCCGGCGCGCATCGACGCGCGCATCGCCGCGATCGTCGCTTCGAGACCGAAGAAGATGGCCTCGCCGATCAAGAAGTGGCCGATGTTGAGTTCGACGATCTGCGGTAGCGCCGAAATGATGCGTGCGGTCTCGAAATCCAGGCCGTGGCCGGCATGACATTCGATGCCCTGGCTCTCCGCCGCCTGCGCCGCGAGGCGGATGCGCTCGAACTCGTGCGCCGCGCGGTCGCGTTCGTCATGGGCGATGGCATCGCACCACGCCCCGGTATGCAGCTCGACGACAGGCGCGCCGATCGACCGCGCGGCGGCGATAGCGCGGGGCGAGGGTTCGATGAACAACGACACCCGGATGCCGACGCTGGCCAGTTCCGTGGCCGCGACCTTGAGATGATCGTGGCCGCCGACGACATCGAGGCCGCCCTCGGTCGTGCGCTCGCTGCGCTTTTCCGGCACCAGACAACAGCCGTGCGGACGGGTGGCCAGCGCGATGGCGACCATGTCGTCGGTGGCCGCCATCTCGAAGTTCAGCGGCGCGTCGATCTCCGCCTTGAGCCGACGCATGTCCTCGTCGCGGATGTGACGCCGGTCTTCGCGGAGATGCGCGGTGATGCCGTCAGCGCCGGCGGCGATCGCCAGTTTCGCCGCCCTCACGGGATCGGGCACGGTGCCGCCCCGGGCATTCCGGACGGTGGCGACATGGTCGATATTCACGCCGAGACGCAGGACGGATCCACTCATCTAGCCATTCACCCGCTCGACCTTGCTGACCACCGGGCGCGCGCGAAGCTGCGAGATGATCGTGCTGAGATGCTTCAGATCACTCACTTCTACATTGACGAGCAGAGTGCGGAAATCCGGCGAAGGAGCGTTGATCACGACATTCGCGATATTCGAGCCATTTTCCCCGATGACGGTCGCGATCGCCCCGAGCGTGCCGGGTTCGTTGATTGCGGTGATCAGCAGGGTCGCCGGAAAATTCGAGCGACTGCCCTCCTCGATGTCCCAGCGCGCATCGAGCCAACGGCCGGCCTGATCGTCGAAGGCGGTGAGATCGGCCGACTGGATGGGATAGATGGTCAGCGACTCGCCGGGCGTCAGAATGCCGACGATCCGATCGCCCGGCACGGCGCCGCCGTTCGGCGCGAAGACGACGGGCAGATCGGGCTGCAGCCCCTGGATCGGCATCAGCTTCATGTCCGCCTCGTCGCTGGCGCCGGGCACGCGGAAGACGACGTGGAGGTTGGTTCGCATCTTGAACCATCCCCCCTCGTTGCGCGGGCGCTGGCTGACGGCCTTCCGGTCGTCGGCGATATCGGGATAGACGGCCTTGAGAACGTCGCCGGAAAACATTTCGCCGCGGCCGACGGCGGCCAGCACGTCCTCGACGCTGGAGCGGGCGAAGCGCGATAGAGCGATCTTGATCTTGTCCTCGGCAAAGGGCTTTCCGGCGCGCTCGAAGGCGCGCGTCACGATCTGGCGGCCGAGGCCGGCATATTGCGCCCGCATCGCCTCGCGCGTCGCCCGGCGGATCGCCGACCGCGCCTTGCCGGTCAGCACCAGCGTCTCCCAAACCGATGGCGGAATCTGCCCCTCCGTGCAGACGATTTCGACCTCGTCGCCGTTCTGCAACTCGGTCAGAAGCGGCGCCGGCATGCCGTTGATCTTGGCACCGGCCGCGGTATTGCCGACATCGGTATGCACGGCATAGGCGAAATCGATCGCCGTCGCGCCCTTCGGCAAGGCGATCAGCCGACCGTTGGGGGTAAAACAGAAGACCTGATCGAGGAACAGTTCGAGCTTGGTGTGCTCGAGAAACTCCTCCGGCGAACTGCCTTCGGCAAGCGACTCGATGGTGCGCCGCAGCCACTGGAACGCCTTGCTCTCGTTGGTCAGCACCGCGTTGTTGCGGACGCGTCCTTCCTTGTAGAGGACATGCGCCGCGATGCCGTTGCTGGCGATGTCGTGCATCGCGTTGGTACGCACCTGCAGCTCGACACGCTGCCGCCCGGGACCGACGACGGTCGTATGGATCGAGCGATAGTCGTTGGGTTTCGGCGTCGAGATATAGTCCTTGAAACGGCCGGGAACGGTCGGCCACTTCATGTGGATGACGCCGATCGCCTTGTAACAGGCCTCGTCGCTGTCGACGATAATGCGGAAACCGAAGATGTCCGAGAGCTGCTCGAACGAGATCGACTTGCGCTCCATCTTCCGCCACACGGAATAGGGCTGCTTCTGCCGCCCCTTGACCTCGGCCTTGATCCCGGCCGCCGTCAGCGCCTCGGTGAGTTCCTTCTCGATGGCGACGATCCGCAGGTCGTTCTTGCGGCCGATGTCGTCGAGCCGCGCCTCGATCGTGGCATAGGCCTCGGGCATCAGGTGGCGGAACGCGAGGTCTTCCAGTTCGTCGCGCAGGCGCTGCATGCCCATGCGGCCGGCGAGCGGCGCATAGATGTCGAGCGTCTCCTCGGCGATGCGCGCGCGTTTCGCGATCGCCATGAAGTGCAGGGTGCGCATGTTGTGCAGGCGGTCGGCGAGCTTGACCAGCAGCACCCGCACGTCGGCGGCGATCGCCAGCAGCAGCTTGCGGAAATTCTCAGCCTGCACCGCGCGCTTCGACACGAGGTCGAGACGCTTCAGCTTGGTCAGCCCGTCGACGAGCGCGCCGATCTCCGGCCCGAAGATGCGATCGATTTCCTCGCGGGTGGAATCGGTATCCTCGATCGTATCGTGCAGGACGGCCGCGACGATCGTCGCATCGTCGAGCCGGTATTCCGTGAGGATGGCGGCCACTTCGAGGGGATGCGAGAAGAACGGATCGCCCGAGGCGCGGACCTGGGCTCCATGCGCCTTCATCGCATAGACGTAGGCGCGATTGAGCAGCACCTCGTCTGTTTGCGGATTGTACCGGCGGACCCGATCGACAAGCTCATATTGTCGCATCATCGAACGGGTCTCGCGGCTAAAGCGCTTTCCGCTTTGGTGGACTCACCAAAGCGACAAGAAATCGCTCTCTTTCAAAAAATTAGAGCATTCTCTCGACCACAAAAGCCTGCAGCTTTTGTGGAGAATGCTCTGGGTCCAAAGCACGGCTCGATCGGTCTCGCTGGCGCGCGGTAAGTCATTTCGCGGGTCGGCTCACAGAACCCGTCGTCGAAGAGCGTTTATCCACGCGCTCCTGAAGCAAGCCCGCTTGCCGTAACGGAAAGTCTACGATCCGGACGCGCACGCTGCGCCGGACCGTGGACGGTTTTACTCGCCTTCGTCGTCGGTGGCGGCCGGCGGGACGAGACCTTCGAGACCGCGGAGCAGATCCTCTTCCGTCATGCGATCGAACTGCACGTCGCCATGGGCGTCGGACTGCATCGCCGCAGGGCCGGAGGACAGGGCCGGAACCGCTTCTGCTTCCGGCTCGTCGACTTCGACCTGATTCTGCAGGGAATGGATGAAGTCTTCCTTCAAATCTTCCGGGGCTTGCGTCGAATCCGCGATCTCGCGCAACGCGACGACCGGATTTTTGTCATTATCTCGATCTACGGTGATCTGTGATCCGGCCGCAATCATGCGGGCGCGATGGCTCGCGATCAAAACAAGGTCGAATCGGTTTTCGACCTTATCGACACAATCTTCAACTGTTACGCGCGCCATCTGACAATCCCTTTTCGGCCGTGCTTCGCCTAGCCGTACACAATTGAGTTACGTATTGGCAAGTTCATATGCATTGTAGAAGCAGTTTCGCGATGAAAAAGAAAGCCCATGTTAATCTCCGGTTTCCGTCGCGCTTGACGGATCGGCTCCCGGCATTCATTGCTTTGCCGTGGCAAATTCGGTTTGTTGCCGATCATGATTAAAACTCGTCTTCAGCCAGCGCTTAATCTGATCTGCTTTGCTGCCGACCGCAAACCAAAAGAAAGCTAAGAGATATACTATGGCTGACTTAGAAAGAATTGCGCTCTTTATCGACGGCGCAAACCTATATGCGACAGCGAAGTCGCTGGGATTCGACATAGACTACAAACGTCTACTCAAAGAATTCCAGAGTAGAGGCAAACTCATCCGCGCCTTCTACTATACCGCGTTGATCGAGGACCAAGAATATTCCTCCATCCGTCCATTGATCGATTGGTTGGATTACAATGGCTTCGCAGTCGTGACCAAGCCGACGAAAGAGTTCGTGGATGCCCTTGGCCGCCGTAAGGTCAAAGGAAACATGGACATAGAGCTCGCAGTCGATGCGATGGAGATGGCTGATCATCTCGATCACATCGTTCTATTTTCAGGGGACGGCGATTTTCGTTCGCTAGTCGAAGCCGTTCAGCGCAAGGGCGTTCGCGTCTCGGTTGTATCGACGAACACGACGCAGCCGGCGATGATCGCCGACGAATTGCGCCGCCAGGCCGACGAGTTCATCGACCTGATCACGCTGGTCCCGAAGATCGGGCGCGATCCCGGCGAACGCGTTCAGCGCTATCAGGATCGTCGCGGCTCGCCGGTCCCCGCCGGCACGCAGTTCGATCCGATCGAAGGCCAAGACTGACGGCGCATGGCCTTCAGTCAAAACGCCACGGCGTCGGGCGCCGGGCCGATCGGGATCAGTCCGGATCAAGACTGTCCGCTCTGCCCGCGCCTCGCCGATTTTCGGCACGAGGCGCGGGCCGCCGAGCCTGGCTGGTTCAACGCTCCGGTCCCGACCTTCGGCGCCGATGATGCGCGCCTGCTGATCGTCGGCCTTGCGCCGGGCCTGCGCGGCGCCAACCGCACCGGGCGGCCGTTCACCGGCGACTACGCCGGCGATCTGCTCTACGCGACGCTGATCGAATACGGCTTTGCCCGCGGCACCTACGACAAGCGCCCCGACGACGGCCTCGTGCTGGTGGACTGCGCGGTGACCAATGCGGTGCGCTGCGTGCCGCCGCAGAACAAGCCCCTGCCCGCGGAAATCCGCACCTGCCGGACCTTTTTGGATGCGACGCTCGCCATGCGGACGCAGCTCGACGCCATCGTCGTTTTGGGCCGCATCGCCCACGAGGCGACGGTGCGCGCCTGCGGCGGCAAGCTCGCGATGCACCCGTTCGTTCATGGCCAACGGCACGACATGACGGCGCCGACCGGACGCCCGGTGGCGCTGTTCGATTCCTATCATTGCTCGCGCTACAACACGAACACCGGGGTGCTGACCACGGCGATGTTTCGGGGGGTGTTCGAGACGGTGCGGCGCTATTTGGACGGCGCTGCTTAGAGCGGTTTCCACGACGGTTGAATCGTGAGGAGCAGGATTCCCTTTTCTCTTG
>NZ_LMUU01000198.1:45817-56939 GCF_009765775.1 Beijerinckia sp. L45 | reverse complement strand
GTTCGGCTGGACCCCCGACGGCAAGGCCGTCGACCGCCGCGGCGCCGGCCCGATGGACGCCTCGATCTTCGGACGCGGCGCCGGCGAAGGGTTCGGCGTCCACATCTGTACCGGCCCGATCTACGTCGCCGGGGCGCAGGCCGGCGACGTGCTTGAAGTCCGCATCCTCGACATCGCGCCGCGCCCGAGCGCCAACCCAACCTATGCCGGCCGCGTCTTCGGCAGCAACGTCGCAGCCTGGTGGGGCTATCACTACGGCGAGTTTTTGACCGGCCTGAAGCCGCGCGAAGTGGTTACCATCTACGAACTGTTCGCCGAGGCGGAGACGCCCTTCGCCGGCGCCATCTACAGCTATCGCTGGACGCCGCAGACGGACCCCTACGGCACTGTCCACGTCACCTACGACTACCCCGGCGTTTTGGTCGATCCCGCGACCATCACCCCGAACCACGACGTGCTGAACGGCGTGAAAGTGCCGATACGGCTGCATTTCGGCGTCATCGGCGTGGCGCCGCGCGAGACGCGAATGATCGATTCGATCCCGCCGTCCTATTTCGGCGGCAACCTCGATAATTGGCGGCTCGGCAAAGGCGCCACCGTCTACCTGCCCGTGGCCGTCCCCGGCGCCCTGCTCTCCGTCGGCGATCCCCATGCCGCACAGGGCGACGGGGAGCTCTGCGGCACCGCCATCGAATGCTCGCTGACCGGCGAATTCCAGATCATCCTGCACAAGCGCAAGGACCAGGCGGGGCAGCCCTTCGTCGACCTTGACCACCCGCTTATCGAAACGCCGACAGAGTGGATCCTGCCGGGCTTCAGCCACCCGAACTACCTCGCCGCTTTCGGCGAAGCGAGCCAGAGCGAAGTCTACTGCAACTCCTCGCTCGACCTCGCGATGAAAGACGCGTTCCGCAAGATGCGGCGGTTCCTGATGACGACGCGGGACCTGAGCGAGGACGAGGCGGTGTCGCTGATGGCCGTCGCCGTCGATTTCGGCGTGACGCAGGTGGTCGACGGCAACTGGGGCGTCCACGCCATTTTGAAGAAATCCGTGTTCGAGGCGCCGCCGGAACTCACCTGATCCACAGAGGACAACACTTGCTGTTTCACATGAGTCCCGGCGCGCCGCCGCCGGTCGCACCCTTCAGCCATGCCGTCGAAAGCGGCGGCTTCGTCTTCGTCACCGGCCAGATGCCGGACACGCCGCTGACACCCGGCATTCTGCCGCCAGATATCGAGAGCCAAACGCGCAACGTCATGGCCAACCTGACGGCCGTTCTCGCCGGGCTGTCACTGGATCTCGGCGACGTCGTGATGGTGCGGATCTACCTCACGCACTTCAAAGAGGACTACGCGGCGGTCAACGCCGTCTACGCGACCTATTTTGCACCGGGAAAGCTGCCGGCGCGGACCTGCGTCGGCACGACCGGGCTCGCCTACGACGCGCGGATCGAGATCGATCTGGTGGCGCAGCGGCGTACCGGAGGCTGATATCGGGCGGTATCGCGCCTGCCAGCCGCCATTGCGAGCCGAAGGCGAAGCAATGACGGCGTCCAAAAGTGAGATGCCAGCTAAGCCGTGGCGAGCGACTCCGCCAGGCTCTCGAACAGTTTCAGCCCATCCGTCCCGCCGACCAGCGGATCGATCAGGTTTTCCGGATGCGGCATCAGGCCGAGCACCCGGAAATTGGACGAATACACGCCTGCGATCTCGTTCATCGAGCCATTGGGGCTGAGGTTGCTTTTCACCACGCCGGCGGCATCGCAATAGCGGAACGCCACGAGGCCCTCGCCTTCGATCCGCGCGAGCGTCTCGGCATCCGCGGTATAGTTGCCCTCGCCATGAGCGATCGCGACCTCGATCGCCTCGCCTTCGCGATACGACGTAGTGAACGGCGTGTCGGCGCGCTGGACGCGCAGGTGCTGCATGTGACAGACGAAGCGCAGATCCGCGTTGCGCATCAGCACGCCCGGCAGCAGGCCGCTTTCGACGAGGATCTGAAAGCCGTTGCAGATGCCGAGCACGAGCCCGCCACGCCCGGCATGGGCGCGCACCGCGTCCATGATCGGCGAGCGCCCGGCGATGGCACCGCAGCGCAGATAATCGCCGTAGGAGAAGCCGCCCGGCAAGACGGCGAGATCGGTGCCAGCCGGCAGCTCGTGGTCGCCATGCCAGACGGTGGCGGCCTCGATGCCGGCGGCGCGCAACGCCCGGACCGCATCACCCTCGCGGTTGGAGCCGGGGAACATGACGACGGCGGCACGCATCTCAGAGCAGCTCGACGCGGTAGTTTTCGACGACGGTGTTGGCGAGCAGCTTTTCGCAGGCCTCCTTCAAGGTCCGCTCGGCTTCGGCGGGATCGGTCGCGGCGAGGTCGATGTCGAACACCTTGCCTTGGCGAACGCTGTCGATCCCGGGAACGGCGAGCGAGCGCAGAGCGCCCTCGATGGCCTTGCCCTGCGGATCGAGGATCCCGGTCTTGAGGGTGACAGTAATGCGCGCTTTCATCATGGCTCTTCGGTTACCACATAAGAAAACGGAGGCCAAAGCCTCCGTTTGATCGTTTGAGTCGGGGGCCGAAGCCGCCTACTGGACCAGTTTGGGGCCCGAAGCGCGGGGCGCTTCGTTTTCCTGGAGGATGCCGAGCCGGCGCGCGACCTCGGTGTAGGCTTCGACGAGCCCGCCCATGTCGCGACGGAAGCGGTCCTTGTCGAGCTTGTCGTTGGACTTGATGTCCCACAACCGGCACGAATCAGGGGAGATTTCGTCGGCGACGACGATGCGCATCATCTCGCCTTCCCACAGGCGGCCACATTCCATCTTGAAGTCGACGAGACGGATGCCGACGCCGAGGAAGAGGCCGGAGAGGAAATCGTTGACGCGAATGGCGAGCGCCATGATGTCGTCGATCTCCTGCGGGCTCGCCCAGCCGAACGCGGTAACATGCTCTTCGGATACCATCGGATCGTTGAGCGCGTCGTTCTTGTAATAGAACTCGATGATCGAGCGCGGCAGCTGCGTCCCTTCCTCGATGCCGAGGCGGGTGGCGAGCGAACCGGCGGCGACGTTGCGCACGACCACTTCGAGCGGGATGATCTCGACCTCGCGAATCAACTGCTCGCGCATGTTGAGCCGGCGAATGAAGTGCGTCGGCACCCCGATGTCGTTGAGATTCTGGAAGATGAACTCGGAAATGCGGTTGTTCAACACGCCTTTCCCGTCGATCACTTCGTGCTTCTTGGCGTTGAACGCGGTGGCGTCATCCTTGAAATGCTGGATGAGCGTACCTGGCTCCGGGCCTTCGTAAAGGACCTTGGCCTTACCTTCGTAAATGCGCCTGCGGCGATTCATGGGGATTAACCGTGGCTTGAGATGATCCATGGGTGGCCGTGGCTCCTTTGAAGACCCTAGGCCGAGCGCCCAAACCGAACTTGTACTCTGTTCAGACGAGCAGCGCAGGATTTAGCGCGTATGTTGCCGCGGTATTGCACTGCGTCGTATCCGGTTCCATCGCAACAAACAACCCGCCCGAGGTCCAGCCGCCCGCCACGCCGAGACAAGCGTAGCCGTCCGATGGCATCTGGTCTTGCTTAGGCAGGTGCTTAAACATGGAAGACTTTGTCCCTATAAAGAAGAACGCGTCCCGAAGCTTAGCAATAAACCGCGACACGACAAGCCAGCGCGGCTCGACATAACGCTTCCTTCATATATGTGCTCTGCACCCCCGCGAAAAGGGACGGTGCGGGAGGTGGTTAACACCGCGATGTCGCGACCCGACCTTAGGCTTTAATGCACCGTAAGATTTGTAAGGGCATTATGGGGTCATGGAATCACCGCAGGATGACAGCCAGCCCGCCTCGCTCGCCTTTTATCCGGCGCAGCTCGATCTCGCAGATGCGGCGCTGGCTTGGACCAGCCATCTTCAGGGCGAACGACGGATGTCGCCGCACAGCATCGAGGCCTATCGCCGGGACCTCCGGCAATTCATCGGCTTTCTCGCCGAGCATCAGGGCGAGCGCCCGACCCTGGCCACGATCGACGCGCTGACGACGGGCGATGTCCGCGCCTTCATGGCCCGCCGGCGTCAGGCCGATGTCGGCAACCGCTCGCTCTTGCGCCAGCTCGCCGGCGTGCGCTCGTTCGCCCGCTTCGCCGAGCGCGAGGGGCTCGCGAAAACCATGGCGCTCGGGTCGGTCCGCGCGCCGAAGCTGCCGCGGACCCTGCCGAAGCCGTTGAGCCCGAACCTGGCGTGCGATGTCGTTTCCGGAGAGGGATTTGTTGGCGATGACCGGGCGGCCTGGATCCTGGCGCGCGACACGGCCGTTCTGGCTTTGCTCTACGGCGCCGGTCTGCGCATCTCGGAAGCGCTGGCGATCCGCCGCATCGATGCGCCGGTCGGCGATCTCGACGTGCTGACGGTCGTCGGAAAGGGCCAAAAGACCCGACAACTGCCGGTCATCGCGCCGATCCGCCATGCCATCGAGCGTTACATCGCGCTCTGCCCGTTTCCGCTTGCGCCGGCGGGCCCCCTGTTTATCGGCTTGCGCAAAGGCCCACTATCACCCCGGCTGATCCAGCTTGCCGTCGAGCGGCTCCGCGGCGCGCTCGGCCTGCCCGACAGCGCGACGCCGCACGCCCTCCGGCACTCATTCGCCACGCACCTGCTAAGCCGCGGCGGCGACCTCCGAACGATCCAGGAGCTTCTCGGCCACGCGTCGCTCTCTACCACGCAGATCTACACCGCGGTGGATTCGGCGCGCCTGCTGGAAAGCTATCAGGCCAACCATCCTCGCGCCAAAGCCTCCTAAGGCGTCGTCGGGTGCTGGAAAAACATCGAGGCAACGACAAAGGCCACGACAACCAGAACGACGCCAGCGATCAGAACGTAGATCATCTTCGGCTTGGTCGACCCCTGTCGAGCCTCGACCTTATTCAGGGTGATGTCGTCGTTCGGATCCGATGCCATTCTGATTCGCCCTTGGTTGGGATGCTTTGACGCTACGAGAGCGTCGAAGCTTAGAACGGCTAAGTCGGCAAAAGGATCATCCGGCCTTGCGTCGTGCCGGCTTTGCGGCCGGCTTGGCCGTTTTATGCCGCGGTGTCGGCACAGCGGCTTTGCGAGCGGGAGCCGCGGTCTTTCGGCTGGATGCCGGTTTGGTCTCCGCCGGCGCATCGGCGGCAGGCCCCAGGCTCTTCCGCAACGCGTCCATCAGGCTGACGACGTTGCTCGGCTTGGACGGCTTGGCGACCTGGACCGGCTTGCCTGACTGCTTCGCCTTAATGAGTTCGACCACCGCCTCCTGGTAGCGGTCCTTGAACTGGCTTGGGTCGAACTTGGCCGTCTTGGTATCGATAATGTGCGAAGCGAGATCGAGCAGTTCCTTGGCCAGATCGACTTTCGGGATCTCGTCGAAATACGAGGCGTCGTTGCGCACCTCGTAGGCATAGTGCAGCGTCGTCGCCATCAGGCCCTTCGAACGCGGCTCGACCATGACCATCCTCTCACGCCCGAACAGCACGACCCGTGCAATGCCGACCATCGCCCGCTTGCGCATGGCCTCGCGGATGACCGCGAACGCCTCCTCGCCGACCTTGCCCTCCGGGGTCAAATAATAATGGTTGTCGATGTAAATCGGATCGACTTCGGAGGCGGGCACGAAGCTTTCGATATCGATCGTATGACTGCTTTCGATCTGCACGTCGGCAAGTTCGTCATCGGTCACGTGGATGTAGTCGCCTTTGGCGACCTCGTAGCCCTTGACCCGCTCGTCGCGTTCGACGAGATCGCCGGTCTCCGAATCCACATACTGCTGCTTCAGGCGGTTGCCTGTCGCGCCGTTGAGCATGTGGAACGAGACTTTTTCGCTGGCACTCGACGCGGGAAACAGCGCGACCGGGCAGGAGACGAGCGAGAGCTTGAGATAGCCCTTCCAATTAGCACGCGGCGCCATGAGAGAACTCCACCTTACGCAATACCGCGGGGCGAACGTGGCAGCAGCGTCCCGGTTCCTCGGGAACCCGCACCCGAAGGGCCACGTTTCAACTGGCTCGACACAGCAAGGAGACGGTCGATGCACAATCTCGAACTCCAGCAGGTGCCGCCGCAGCCCGTTCCCGGCGATATGCCGGTGCCGCCACCGATGCCAGGCCCAGGTCGCATCCCCGAACCCGTCATCGATCCGAACCAGGAACCGCCGCCGATGGGCGATCCCGATGTCGTCGATCCGGTGCCTGGCCCCGAGATCACGCCACCGATGGTGGCGTCAACCTCATGAGCGTGAAGGTGTTGGAACCCGTTCGATCCGAACGCCTTATGGAATCACAGCGGCACCAGCCTTTCCAAGGCTGATCAGGCGGAACCTGCGCCAAACGGCCGCGTTCTAGCTGAGCAGTACGGCCGAAGCGGTTACGGTGTTGCAAATAGCGCGAAACCAAGCAGCCTTCAGGCCGTGCGGTTGTTCCAAAAGCGACGAGGACCTCATGTCAGATTCCAAGCCATTCCAACAAGCGTCGCAGGATTTCGCCGCCGATCTTTCCGCGTTGCGCGACGATATCGCCAAGCTCACGGGTTCGGTGTCCCAGCTCCTGCGGTCACGGGCGAGCGCCACGAGCGATCAGGCCTACAGCACCTACAATCAGGCGCGCGATACGCTGTCCGATCGTGCCAGCCACCTCTCCGACCGCGTCGCCGACCGGGCCGGCGACGTGCGCGACCGTCTGTCGAGCCGCGCCGCCGATGCGCAAGAGCGTCTCGGAGCATTCAGCTCGGATGTCGAAACCAAGATCGAGCGCAATCCGCTGACGGCCGTCGTCGTCGCCGCGATCGCGGGCCTTCTGATGGGACTGCTGAGCCGCTCGTTCTAATGTTCGGGTTCATCGCCAATCTCGTGGGCGACGCCTTGGCGCCGCTCATCGATTCGATCACGGAATTCAGCGTCCGCCTTCTCCGGAAGGTGGCGCTTTTTCTTGTCGCAGCCATGTGTCTGCTGGTGGTTTTGATCGCACTGACCATCGCGTTCGATCTGTGGATTGCCACGCTTGCCGGCCCGATCGTCGCCGCGCTGGCGGTCGCCGGGCTTTATTTTATCGTCGCCATCCTTGCCGTGGTCTTCGCCCTGCGCGACGGGTCATCCCCCGCCGTGACCGTCGAGGACGCCAAGGCGGCCGAGGCCGTGCCGCTGCAGCCTGAAATCAACGCGCAGATCGACCAGTTCACCAAGCCGATCCTCGATATCCTGCAGCGCTTCGGCCTGCGGCGCGAGCAGCTGGCCGTCTTCGCCGGTGCGACGATGGCCAAGCGCCTCGGTCCCGTGCCGCTCGTCGGCTGCGCGATCGTGGTCGGGTTCCTGGTCGGACGCCTGTGGAAGAGCTGGCGCAGCGTTTTGGAAGCGGGTCTCGCCATGTCGCCGCTCGTGGCCGATCTCTTCGCGCAGAAACCGGCCGAGCCGGAGGCCCCGCCGCCGGTCTGATCAGACCTTGGCTTCCGCGGCGCGGCGCCCGAAGTCGGGCGCCGCGGTTTCCTGGCCCTGGGCGATGATGCCGCGCCGGATCGCCCGGGTTCGGGCGAACAGGTCGAACAGGCCGTCGCCATCGCCGACGCGCACCATCCGCTGCAGCGCGGAAAGGTCTTCGTTGAAGCGCCCAAGCACCTCCAGCACGGCCTCGCGATTGTTCAGGAAAATGTCGCGCCACATCGTCGGGTCGGACGAGGCGATGCGGGTAAAGTCGCGGAAACCGCCGGCGGAAAACTTCATCACCTCGGACTGCGTCACGGCTTCGAGATCGGCGGCCGTGCGGACGATGTTGTAGGCGATGAGATGCGGCACATGGCTGGTGATCGCCAGAACGATGTCATGGTGGCTTGCGCTCATCACTTCGACGTTGGCGCCGGCCTCGGTCCAGAACTGCGTCAGACGCGCGATCGCGGCGTCGTCCGTGCCCTCCGGCGGGGTGAGGATCGACCACCGGTTGACGAACAGGCTGGCGAAGCCGGCGTCGGGGCCGGAATATTCCGTGCCGGCGACGGGATGACCGGGGATGAGGTGAACGTGGGCCGGCATATGCGGCGCCACGGCCGCGATCACCGAGGCCTTGACCGAGCCGACATCGGAAATGATGGCACCCGGCTTGAGGATCGGACCGATTTCCGCACCGACAGGTCCCATCGCGCCGACCGGGATGCAGAGCATGACGAGATCGGCATGTCGCACAGCCGCCTCGAGATCATCCGCGATCTGGTCGCCGAGCATGATCTCCCGAGCCCGCACCCGCACGGCCGGATCGGCATCGGCGCCGATGACGCGACGGGCCAGATTTTGCTGGCGGGCCACACGTATGATCGAGGCCCCGATCAATCCCAGGCCAATGACGGTGATCGTGTCGAAGAGCGGCGTCTTGAGCGGCGGTCCCAACTTGTCAGCCACGGGCGGCTGTCCGCGTTTCCGCAAAGGCGGCGAAAGCCGTGATGACAAGCTCGTTCGCTATGGCGGTCCCGACGCTGAGGCGCAGGCACTGCGGCAGGCCGTAGGCCCCGACCGCCCGCAGGATCAGCCCGCGCGCGGTGAAAAACGCATCCGCCGCCTGTGCTTCCGTCGGATCGGCGAAGTGGACCAGCATGAAATTCGCGACGCTCGGCGTGACGACGAAGCCGTGCGCACGGATCGCGGCTCCCAGGCGCCCCAGCCATTTTTCGTTATGCGCCACGGACAGGCGCGTGTGCTCGCGGTCGCCGATCGCGGCGATGCCCGCACGCATTGCGGGATCATTGGTGTTGAACGGGCCGCGCACGCGGTTGAGCATGTCGCAGATCGCGGCGGGCGCAAAACACCAGCCGAGCCGCAGGCTGGCGAGGCCGTAGATCTTGGAGAAAGTCCGGGTGACGACGACGTTATGCCGCGCGGCGACCAGGGCGAAGCTAGAATCGAAATCCGAAGCCGTCACATACTCGGCATAGGCTCCGTCGATCACCAGCAGCGTGTAAGGCGGCAAGCCATCGGCGAGCCGTGCGATCTCGCCGCTCGAGGCATAGGTCCCAGTCGGATTGTTAGGGTTGGCGATATAGACGATCTTGGTCCGCGGTGTCACCGCCGCCAGGACAGCGTCGACATCGAGCGTAAAATTGGTTTCCGGCACGACCACCGGCACGCCGCCCGCCGCCAAGATCGCGATGCGATAGACGAGAAAGCCGTGCTCGGTGAAAATCCCTTCATCGCCGGGCTCGCAGTAGATCGACGCCAGCAGCGCCAGCAGCTCATCCGAGCCCGCGCCGCAGACGATGCACGCGGGATCGAGGCCGTGGACCGAGCCGATCGCCTCGCGCAGCGCGCGCGCCGTGCCGTCGGGATAGACCTCGAGCTTGTCGACGGCGGCCTGAAACGCCGCCTTCGCGAGCGGCGAGGCGCCGAGCGGCGTCTCGTTGGAGGACAGCTTGTGAATCGTCCCGACAAAACCCTGCGCCTTGCTCTTGCCCGGCACATAGGTGTCGATGGCGAGGACGCTGGCATGGGGTTGCGGCCGTGACGGCCGGGTTTCGGACGAACTCATGATGATCTCCCTGCACTCAAGCCGCACATGCCGGGATCGAAGACTTCGGAAAGCCTCCGCATCCCAGGCGCACGTCTCGCGCTCCTTGGGTGGTTTTGGTCAAGCAGGCTTCAATACAGCAACATGGCGCCTTGCCTAGTCGGGCGTCGCCGCTCTCACTGCGCGGCGAGGCTCTGCCCCGCCTCGATCTCGAAGCGGCGCGCATGCGAACCGATCCAGGTTACATGCTGCGCCGGGATCGCAAACGCCGCGGCAACACGCTCGGCATTCACCGCATCGGGTGCGGCGGCGATCATCCTGCGGCCGATCGTGGCGACGATTTCGATGCCATGACCGACCGCCGCGGCCGCATCCGGCGACAGGCCCTCGAGCGCAAAGAGACCGACATCGGTGACCGCGGCGCCAGCCAGCGGCTTTGCCACAACGAACAACGGCAGGCCTGCGGCATGATCGGCACGCTCGACAAACGGCAGGCGCGCGATGATTTTTGGCGCGGCAGGATCGAGCAGGCCGTCCCACCAGGCGGGCCCCGAC
This sequence comes from Beijerinckia sp. L45, assembly GCF_009765775.1. Classification (GTDB taxonomy): domain Bacteria; phylum Pseudomonadota; class Alphaproteobacteria; order Rhizobiales; family Beijerinckiaceae; genus RH-AL1. The sequence goes on along the minus strand of NZ_LMUU01000198.1, from coordinate 46,862 downwards.
AGCGCCTCGACGCGTACCAGACCGAGATCGCCCTCAGCGGCGGCCACCGCCGCGATCACCGTTGTCGCGCCGGCATGGGTCACCAGCGGCACCGTAAAGCCGAAATGGAACCGGCAGCTGTCGCGCATCGCGGCATCGCCGTCGGCGATGTCCGCATGTACGCTGTAAGGGGCCTGGACATAGGTGAAGGTGGAGATGATGATCCGCCAGATGCTCTCGACCGTCGCGAGCGGCAGGATCCCGGCATGGCGCGTCACCAGCCGCCGCATCATCGCCGCCTCGCGGCCCGGCCGGAACGCGGAGCCGCCGCCTTGCCGCGCCTTCACCGCGATCAGCCGGTCGATGATCTCGCCCCGCGACATCAGAAGGCCGTGCAGCGCCTCGTCGATGCGGTCGATCTCGACGCGCAGCGCATCGAGATCGGGCGCCGCATTATGCGCCTGCGGACTTTGGTCGGTGGAAAGGGTCATCGCGTCATCCTCGCGGTCTTCTTAAGCACGGCTCCCCGGCATGGCAAAGGAAAGCGGCGCGATCCCGGCTCCCCGACCATCTCCGCCTTGACTCGCCCATGGCGGCGTTCCCATATGCCCAAAGCAATGCGTGTTCCCCCAAACGGCCGAGTCGGCCGATGAACGTCATCCTGACCAAAGCGGCGATCCGCCGCGAGGCCGAGACGCCGCAGTCTCTCGTCGTGACGTTCGGCGCGGACAAGCCGCTGCTGATGGATGCCGGCGTCGCCCTCAGCCCCTTCACGATCGCTTATCAGACCTACGGCACGCTGAACGCCGACAAGAGCAACGCGGTGCTGGTGTGTCACGCACTGACCGGCGACCAGCATGTCGCCAACCCGAATCCGCTGACCGGCAAGCCCGGCTGGTGGGCGACGATGGTCGGCCCCGGCAAGCCGGTCGATACCGACCGCTACTTCGTCATCGCCTCCAACGTCATCGGCGGCTGCATGGGGACGACCGGGCCGGCCTCGCTGAACCCGGCCACCGACGGGGCCTATGCGCTCGACCTTCCCGTGGTGACGATCCGCGACATG
>NZ_LMUU01000198.1:42102-45714 GCF_009765775.1 Beijerinckia sp. L45 | reverse complement strand
GCTATCCCGACCGGGTGTTTTCCGCCATGCCCGTCGCCACCGCCGCGCGGCACTCGTCGCAGAACATCGCGTTCCACGAGGTCGGTCGCCAGGCGGTGATGGCCGACCCCGACTGGTGCAAGGGTCGCTATCTCGACGAGGGCAAGTACCCCTCGAAGGGCCTGGCTGTCGCGCGCATGGCGGCGCACATCACCTATCTCTCGGACGAAGCGCTGCAGCGCAAGTTCGGGCGTAAGCTGCAGGCCCGCGCCGCGCCGACCTTTTCCTTCGACGCCGATTTTCAGATCGAGAACTACCTGCGTTACCAAGGTCTGAGCTTCGTCGATCGCTTCGACGCCAATTCCTATCTTTATGTCACCCGCGCCTGCGACTACTTCGACCTCGCGGCCGATTATGGCGGTGTGCTGGCGATGGCCTTCAAGGGCAGCAAGACGCGCTTCTGCGTGGTGTCCTTCTCGTCGGACTGGCTGTACCCGACCTCGGCGTCACGGGCGATCGTCCATGCGCTCAACGCCGGCGGCGCCTCGGTGTCCTTCGTCGACATCGCGACGGACCGTGGCCATGACGCGTTCCTGATCGACGATCCGGAGTTCAACGCCACAGCCACGGGCTTCCTCAACGGCGCCGCCCGCGCCCGTGGTCTGTTGCCGCCCCGCGTGGAAAGCGCCACGTCCTGATGAGCGGACGCCCGCCCCTGGTGGTTCACCCGAAGCTGCGTCCCGATCTCCTCGTCGTCGCCAAGATGCTGGAGCCGAAGAGCCGCGTGCTCGACGTCGGTTGCGGCGACGGCACTTTGCTGCGTCACCTGAGCGAGAAGCACGGCGTCGACGCGCGCGGCATCGAGCTGTCGCAACGGGGCGTGAACGACTGCGTCGCCCAAGGCCTCTCCGTGATTCAGGGCGACGCGGACACCGATCTCGAGGGCTACCCCAACGATAGTTTCGACTTCGTGATCCTGTCGCAAACGCTGCAGGCCACCCGCAAGCCGCGCCAGGTGCTCGAGCACATGCTGCGCATCGGCAAGCATGCCATCGTCTCGTTTCCGAATTTCGGTCACTGGCGGGTGCGCGGTCAGCTGCTCGTCAAGGGGCGGATGCCGATCACCGATGCTCTCTCCTACGCCTGGTACGACACGCCCAACATCCATGCCTTCACGATCCGCGACTTCGTCGCGCTGGTGCGGATGCTCGACGGCCGGATCGAGGAAGCCAAGGCGCTCGATGAATCCGGACGTCCGGTGCTGGTCAACGTGCCCTGGGGCGTGTGGAATCTGTTCGGTGTCCAGGGCGTGTTCAAGCTGACGCGCGGCGGCAATCCGCCGGGCTAAGCGGCCCGGCGTCCCGCCTGGCGGCGCTTGTCATTGCCGAGGGAGAACCGGTCCACCAGGCTGGCAAGCTGATCCGCCTCGGATGCCAGCGAGTGGCTGGCGGCCGTGGATTCTTCCACCATCGCGGCGTTCTGCTGCGTCACCCGATCCATCTGGTCGATCGCGGCATTGACCTCGGCGACGCTGGTTGCCTGGGTCTGCGCCGACGTCGCGATTTTCCCGACCAGATCGTTGATCTCGACGATCCGGCCGTTGATGCGATCCAACGCCTTTCCGGTCTCGGCAACCTGCTCGACGCCCTTTCCGACCTGCGCCGTCGAGGCGAGGATCAGGGCCTTGATGTCCTTTGCCGCTTCGGCCGAGCGCTGCGCCAGGCTGCGGACCTCGCTGGCCACGACGGCGAACCCGCGACCGGCATCGCCGGCGCGCGCCGCCTCGACCCCGGCGTTCAGCGCGAGCAGATTGGTCTGGAACGCGATTTCGTCGATGACGCCGATGATCTGCGAGATCTGCTGGGCCGATTTCTGGATCTCGCCCATCGCGGACACCGCTCCCTGGACGACCTGGCCGCCCTTTGCGGCGTCGCTCATCGCCGTCGACACGATCTGGCGCGCCAATGCAGCGCCCTGCGCCGTCTCGCCGACCGTCAGGGCAATCTGGGCAAGCGTTGCCGCCGTCTCGGCGAGCGCCGCGGCCTGCCGTTCGGTCCGCTGCGCCAGGTCATCGGCCGCCGTGGCGATCTCGACCGATCCGGTGCGGATGCCCGACGTATTGGAGGCAATAACCGTCATCGTGTCGCGCAGCTGGGCGACGGCAGCATTGAAGTTCTCGCGAATGGCCTCGTATTCGGCGGAATAGGGCTCCGCGACATTCATCGAGAGGTCGCCTTGCGACAGGCTGGCGAGAGCCTTGCCCAAGGAATCGACGACGAAACGGTTGGCCTCCATCGCCGACAGATCGACCGCCGCCTTGCGACGACGCTCGCCGTCCAGAACCACACGCTGGTTCTCGGTTTCCCGCTCCAGCAGCCCCTTGTCGATCGCCGCCTGGCGGAACGTCACGAGGGCACCGGCCATCTGGCCGATCTCGTCGTTGCGTTCCAGGCCGACGATCGGGGCGTCGAGGTCACCCTGGGCGACGCGCCGCATCGTTCCGGCCAGCGACGAGAGCAGCCCGGCGACGCTCCGCCGCATGAAGAAGACGATCACCATGAAGCCGACCAGCAACGGCACGAAAAGCTCCGCGAGGTTGATCATGTCATTGATCAGCGTCGCTTTCAGATCGTCGACGTAGAGACCGGAGCCGATGAGGATCTGCCATTCCGGAATACCGACGATATAGGAAATCTTGGCGCGCGGCGCGACGTCGCCAGGAAGGAGATTATCGTATTCCACAAAACCAGAATGCCCGGCCTTCGCGATGTCGATGAACATCTGAATGTAGTGCCGGCCTTGGCTGTCGACGACGGCCAGGCGATTGGTGCCGATAAGCTCTTTCTTCGGCAGGGCCAGCGTTTCGCCGGCAAAACCGTAGGAGAAGTAATAGTTGGTCCCGTCGAACCGGGCCGCCGATAGAGCTTCGAGGGCTCGCTTGCGGGCTTCGGTCCCCGTCAAGGCGCCGCTGCGTTCCTGCTCGACGAAGGAGTGCACGAGCGTGCCCGCGGCTTCGGAGAGATGCTGAACTTCGGCGCGTTTTGCCTCGAAGGCCAGATCATAGCTGCGCTTCAGCGTCAGTCCGAGACCAGCAAGTGTCAAGACGACGCCGAGAAGAGCCAAGAGGCTGAACTGGCCGGTGATCGACATCCGGGCAAAAAAAGCGCGCATAAAGCTATTCCCTACATTTGATAGTAAGGTAAAGCTAAAGGCTTAAGAACGCGTTTTCAGGTCCGTTTTAGCGTTACGCGGCGCGGCGTCTTGGCGGCGCAGAGGATCGCGGCGGAGTGCCAAGAGAAAACCGATCGATGAGGCCGGCAAGCACGTCGGCTTCCGAAGCCAGCGAGTGGCTGGCGGCGGTGGATTCTTCGACCATCGCGGCGTTCTGCTGCGTGACCCGATCCATCTGATCGATGGCTGTATTGACCTCGGCAAGCGCTTGAGACTGGTTCTGGGCCGAGGCCGCAATCTTCCCGACGAGATCATTGATCTCGCCGATGCGACCTTGGATCCGGTCCAGAGCTTGCCCGGTTTCCGCGACCTGTTCGACGCCTTTACCGACGTGTGTCGTCGAAGCCTGGATCAGGACCTTGATGTCCTTCGCCGCCTCGGCAGACCGCTGCGCAAGCCCAC
>NZ_LMUU01000198.1:27153-42092 GCF_009765775.1 Beijerinckia sp. L45 | reverse complement strand
CCACGACGGCAAAGCCGCGTCCCGCGTCGCCGGCCCGCGCCGCCTCGACACCGGCGTTCAACGCCAGCAGGTTGGTCTGGAACGCGATCTCGTCGATGACACCGATGATATTGCTGATCTGCTGCGCCGACTTCTGGATCTCGCCCATCGCCGCCACCGCGCCGCGCACGACCACGCCGCCCTGTTCGGCATCGTTCATTGCCGTCGACACGATCTGCCGCGCCAGGGTCGCGCCCTGCGCCGTTTCGCCGACCGTGTTCGCGATCTGGCCGAGCGTGGCCGCCGTCTCGGCAAGGGTCGCGGCCTGGCGCTCGGTGCGCTGGGCGAGATCATCCGCGGCGGTTGCGATCTCGACCGAACCCGTACGAATGCCCGCCGTGTTCGAGGCGATCACCGTCATCGTCTCGCGGAGCTGGGTCACGGCGGCGTTGAAGTTTTCGCGGATCGCTTCGTACTCGGCGGAATAGGGCTCCGCGACGTTCATCGAAAGATCGCCGTCCGACAGACGCGCCAAAGCCGTGCCGAGGGATTCGACCACGAAGCGGTTGGCCGTCATCGCAGCCTGGTCGATCGCGGCCTTGCGGCGACGTTCCTCGTCGAGAACCCGACGCTGATCCGCAGTCTCCTGCTCGAGTTGCCCCTTGTCGATCGCGGCCTGACGAAAGGTGACGAGCGCTTCCGCCATCTGTCCGATCTCGTCGGTGCGTCCGCGTCCGACGATCTGCGCATCGAGATCACCCGACGCGATGCGCCGCATCGCTGCCGCGAGCGACGACAGAAGACGCGAAACGGCGCGCCGCATGAAGAAGACGATCACCATGAAGCCGACGAACAGCGGCACGAAGATCTCGGCGAGCTTTAGCATGTCGCCAAGCATCGTCGCCTTGATGTCGTCGACATAGACGCCGCAGCCGATGACCCATTTCCAGTCCGGGATACCGAGGACATAGGAGATTTTGGGTTGGATCTCGGTCTCGCCGGGGCGAGGAAAATCGTATTCGACGAAATCTTCGCGGCCGGCGATGGCGATATCGACAATGGAGCGCATGTAGTGCCGCCCGTGGGCGTCGACCGCGTCGATGAGATTTTTGCCGATGAGCTCCTTCTTCGCCATGACGAGCGCGTTCCCGTCGAAATCATAGGCAAAGAAGTAGTTCGCGCTGAACTTCGCGGACTGCAGGACAGCCAACGCGCGCTGCTGCGCCTCGGCCTTGGTCAACACGCCGCTGCGCTCCTGGGCGACGAACGGCAGCACCAGCGACGCCGCCGCTTGAGACAGGTGCTGCACTTCGTTGCGTTTCGCCTCGAACGCGAGATCGTAGCTGCGCTTGAGCGTGAGAGCCAGACCAGCCACCGTGAGGGCGACGCCCAACGCCGCAAGCAGGCTGAACTGACGCGTGATGGACATCGTGGACGAGACGCGCATGGAAATCCTCTTGGTCCGAACGGCAATGCATAGGAATCAAAGCAAAGTTCACGTCTATCGACCGCCTCAAGACCGCGATCGACGTCAGGCTAGGCGGCGCGCTTTCGTTTGGGGGCAACCGTGCGCGTGTCTCGACCGAGCGAAAAACGATCGACCAATCCCGCTAGCGCATCGGCTTCGGACGCCAGCGAGTGGCTGGCGGCCGTGGATTCTTCGACCATCGCGGCGTTCTGCTGCGTTACCCGGTCCACCTGGTCGATCGCCGCATTCACCTCGGACAGGCTCTTGGCCTGGTTCTGCGCCGACGTGGCGATCTTGCCGACCAGCGCGTTGATCTCGCCGATGCGGCCCTGGATCCGCTCGAGCGCCCGCCCGGTTTCGGCGACCTGCTCGACGCCCGTGCCGACGTGCGTCGTCGAGGTCGAAATCAGCACCTTAATGTCTTTCGCCGCCTCGGCGGAGCGTTGCGCCAGACTGCGGACTTCGCTCGCGACAACGGCGAACCCGCGCCCCGCATCACCCGCACGCGCCGCCTCGACCCCGGCGTTCAACGCCAGCAGATTGGTCTGGAAGGCGATCTCGTCGATGACGCCGATGATCTGCGCGATCTGCTGCGACGAATTTTGGATTTCGCCCATCGCTGCAACGGCACCACGGACGACCGAACCACCCTGCTCGGCGTCCCCGATCGCGGTGGATACGATCTGCCGCGCCAGTTCGGCGCCCTGCGCGGTCTCGCCGACGGTGGTCGCGATCTGGGCAAGCGTCGCGGCGGTTTCGGCGAGCGTCGCGGCCTGGCGTTCGGTGCGTGGCGCCAGGTCGTCGGCTGCCGTGGCGATCTCGACGGAGCCGGTTCGGATGCCCGATGTGTTCGACGCGATCACGCTCATCGTTTCGCGCAACTGCGCCACCGCGGCGTTAAAGTTCTCGCGGATCGCCTCGTATTCGGCGGAATAGGGTTCGGCCACGTGAAGCGACAGATCGCCTTCCGAAAGCCGCGCCAAGGCGGTGCCGAGCGAGTCGACCACGAAGCGGTTGGCGGTCATCGCGGTTTGATCGATCTCGGCCTTGCGACGACGCTCGGAATCGAGCGCCTGGCGCTGTTCCTCGGTTTCCCGCTCGAGGCTACCCTTGTCGATGGCAGCCTGACGGAATGTCATCAAGGCCTCGGCCATCTGGCCGATCTCGTCGCGACGACCGCGGCCGACGATCGACGCGTCCAGGTCGCCCTGCGCGAGCCGCCGCATTCCGTCGGCGAGCGAGGCCAGCAGATTGGCAACGGTCCGCCGCATGAAGAAAACGATGACGAGAAAGCCGACGAGCAGCGGCACGAAGATTTCCGCGAGCTTGGTGGTGCTGTCGAAGAGAGCGGAGTCGACGTCATCCACGTAAAGGCCCGTCTGGATCAGCCACTTCCACTCGGGCAGACCGACCACGTAAGAGATTTTCGGCTCGGGCGTCGTCTCGCCGGCTTTGGGGAAGTAGAAGTTGACGAAGCCCGGTTTGCCCGAGGTCGCGACATCGACGAACGATCTGACGTAGGTCAGGCCGTGGCTGTCCGTCTGGCCCAGCCGATTGGTGCCGATCAGATCCTTGTTCGGAATCAGCACGGCGTCGCCGGCGAACGTATAGATGACGAAGTAATTGTTGCCGTCGAAGTGGATGGCGCGCAGCGCGTCGGTGGCGCGCTTCTGCGCCTCGGCGGTGGTCAGGTCGCCGCTGCGCTCGCGCTGAATATAAAACTGCACCAGGGTGCTTGCGGCTTCGGCCAGGTGTTTGACCTCGGCACGCTTGGCATCGAAGGCGAGATCGTAGCCGCGCTTCAACGCAAGGCCCAAACCCGCCAGTGTGAGAACGACACCAAGGATGGCAAGCAAACTGAATTGCCGGGTGATGGACATTCTTGACATGACAGCCCGCATCGTCGGAAACCCTTTTGATTTTACCGACTTAGCAGAAGAAGCCTTAATATTTTATCTTTCCCGGGCGGCTCGCAGGCGGTTCGTGCCTTCGGCTCCGAGCGCCGCGTGTCGGGCGCCGCCGGAGACCGCCGCATCGGCCGTGCCTTGAACATCGGGCCGCAACCAAGGCAGATAGGGCAGCCCCTCTCACCGAATCCGGGCCCGAGGATCGACAGCATGATGCGCTACCGCCTGTTCGCTCTGATGCTCCTTGCGGCAGGACAGGGCGCCGCATCCGACGCTCGGGCTCAGGACCTGGGCACGCTCAATCCCAAAGCGCTGCCGCCGCTGGCCAACCCGGGCGATGCCCGACTCCCGGCAAAGCAGGTGTTTGGCCGCGCCCGCGCGCCGGCCGCAATGCCGGCGCATGTCTACGGATTCTACTCCAAAGGCTGCATCGCCGGGGCGCGGCCCCTGCCGCTCGACGGGCCGGACTGGCAGGTGATGCGGCCCTCCCGCAACCGCTTCTGGGGCCACCCCGTGCTGCTCGCCTTCCTCGAGCGGCTCGCGGCGCATGTGAAACAGACGACCCATTGGCCTGGCCTTCTGATCGGCGACATGGCGCAACCGCGCGGCGGCCCGATGCTCAACGGGCATGCCTCGCACCAGCTCGGCCTCGACGCCGACGTCTGGCTGCGGCCGATGCCGAACCGCCGGCTGACGCGCGAGGAGCGCGAGACCCAGCCCTCGCAGATGATCGTGCGCGACGATCGTCTCGACGTCGACCCGCGCGTCTGGACGCCGGATGTCATGGGCGCCATCGAAGCGGCCGCCAAGGACCGCCAGGTCGAGCGCATCTTCGTCAATGCCGCGATCAAGAAGGCGATCTGCCGCGACGCGCGGGGCGACAGAAGCTGGCTGACCAAAGTGCGCCCGATGTGGGGGCACGACTACCACTTCCACATCCGCCTCGCCTGCCCGCCCGGCGAGACCGCCTGCGAGGTTCAGGCGCCGATTCCCGGATCGGGCGACGGCTGCGATGCGTCGCTGACGCATTGGTTCGCCAACGGGATCATCCATCCCCGCCCAAGCCCGACACCGCCGCGGCCGAAGCCGCCGATCACCATGGCACAGATGCCGGCCCAATGCCGCGCCGTCGCGGCGGCCCCGGGGCAGCAGATCGGCGAACGCTGACTAGACTGCGGCGGTCGCATCCGTCCCCACCGGGCAGCGCACGCCGGTGCCGCCGAGTCCGCAGTACCCGGCCGGATTCTTGGCGAGATACTGCTGATGGTAGGCTTCGGCATAATAGAAGGGCGGCGTGTCCATGATTTCCGTGGTAATCGGGCCGAAGCCCATCGCGCGTAGCGCCGGCTCATAAGCAGCCCTGACCGCCCGCGCCTCGGCCTGTTGGGCCGGCGAGCCGTAGAGGCCGGAGCGGTACTGGGTCCCGACATCGTTGCCCTGGCGCATGCCGAGCGTCGGGTTATGACTCTCGAAAAACACCTTCAGCAGCGCTGTATAGGCGATCACGGCGGGATCGTAGGCGACAAAAACCACTTCGTTATGGCCGGTGTGCCCGCTGCAGACCTCTTCATAGGTCGGGTTCGGCGTTAGGCCGCCAGCATAGCCGACCGCAGTTGCGTAGACGCCCGGCAGTTCCCAGAACTTTCGCTCCGCGCCCCAAAAACAGCCGAGGCCAAAGACCGCGGTTTCGATCCCGTGCGGAAAAGGCGGCTTGAGCGGGATGCTGTTGACATAATGGGTCTCTGCCGTCGGTAGCGCCTCGAGGCGGCCCGGCAGGGCGTCGTCCCGAGTCGGAATCGTCATCGGCTTGCGAAAGGAAAACATCGGGTCTCCTCGGGCTCGGAGCGCTCGAGGCCTCCGCAGAATGTCTTTTGGTGCAATAGATGGGCGTCGAAGCCGGCGGTGCAACCCAGGGCCCGCAGGCTTTTCCGGACGCATCGCGTTCGGCTGCTGGCCGCCCCACGCCGACGCTAGCGCCGGGAATAGCCGATCTTGGGGCGCGGCCGGCGGGTCAAGGCGACGAGCACGATTCCGAGGACCCCGATGACGAGCCAGGCCGGCAGCAGGAGCAGCGTGACCAGGACGGGATCCCAGAGCAGCGGTGCGTGGGTTGCGATCCCGGTATGCAGCCTGACGAAGAGATCGGGCGCCAGCGCCGAAACGGTCCCCCCAAGCGGCAGAATTGCCGGCGTTCCCGCGGCGATCGAGCGGGTCCCGTCGACGATCAGCGCCGCGAAGGCCACGGCAAGGCACAGGAAGCCGATCAAGCGGAAAACCAGACGCAGCATCGGACAATCGTGGGTGCGGACGGTGCCGTGTGCCCGGGCGGGCGCCCGGGACGGCCTCATCGACAGCGCATAGGCCGCGGGCGGCGGCCGGTCAATCGGCTTGGAAAGAGCGGGAAAACTGCGGCGGGGTCGCCTTGCACTCTGCCCGCGCATGACTATAGTGCGCGCTCCCACGATCGGGCCGCAAGGCCCCAAGGCCCCTGACCATGGCCCGGAGTGACGCGGGCGACATGGCAGACCCCCTCAAGGGTCGTGCCGCCTTCTGGCGGCCGAGCCTCCCATGTCGTGACGGAGGGGTGGCCGAGTGGTTGAAGGCGCACGCCTGGAAAGTGTGTATACGGGCAACCGTATCGCGGGTTCGAATCCCGCTCCCTCCGCCAGATACACCTGATAAACTATTGTTTTTGTTTAATAATTAGGCTGTTGGCTCGCCGCTGCCCCACGAAAAGCCCCACAAAGTTTGCTGGATTGAGCCAGCTTAAAGGGACGTTCTTGGACGCTTTGCAAATTGGGCGAGCCCACCGACGACAAACTTAACTTGCCGGCCCTCACCCCAGCTATGGTCGGTCTGTAGTGTTGATTGATTGCGGGTTCGTCGCGATAGAGGCCGCCCCCGTTTATCACGACGGCCATCAGAGGACGTTCTGTTTCCAGCAGGCCGATTGCGGGCTGGAAGAACTTGACCTATCAGCCGACCGACTTTCCCTTCGAGAACGCTTCCGGCTAACAAAGCGGCGGGGAGTCCAGGTTATGCCTTTGGGTGGCTTTGATAATGTGATCGCGCCGGATAAGCGCGAAGTTGATGCATCTTCCTTGAAGTGCCGAAAAGGTTTGCGTCGGAGCTTCATTGTTGGCAAATCGCCATTAAGCGAAAATAAAAAGAGCGCTTACCCAGGGACGGTTTGCGTCAATGGTGGATGGTCACCGGTCGTCAGTACCCGATCGGCCACGGGCTGCAGCGCCGAATCGAACAGCTCGTCCAGCTTCATGTCGCTTTCCAGGAGTTGCCCGAAAGGCTCCTGACATTTGTTGCCCTCGTATTTAGAGATCTTCCCGTCGTCGGTCAGCTCTGCAAAAGACAGGAAGAACTCGAGGTCTTCCTGGCGCACCGCCTCGGTGGACAGGCCGGCACCGATACCCACTCCGAAGCTTTGAGCGACACTGCCGATAGTCGAACCTCCGAGGCTCGTAGGCCCGGCAACGACGGCGTAAGCGTTGCGCAGGGGCTCCGTAATCGTTGCTCCCGGGTTCAAACCAACCGTGTCGTCCACGGCGATGGTCAGGCGGACCTTGGCGGCCCAATGCGCGAGGAAATCGTAGCGGTGCAGAGGGTCTTTCGTCTTAGCTCTTGCGACGTATCTCAGATCGCATTTCAGCCGAGCGACGACTGCACTCACTGGAACCCGCGACAGACCGTCGAAACTGGGGACGGTGGTGCAGCCTGCCAACGCGCTCACACCAACAAGGAAAATAATTGCAAGATATCTCACGCCGCACGCTCCATCTTGTTGGCTACTTAAGCGGAGCGGCGGGATAAAAATAGAGAGATACTTTATAAAGTAGCGCGTGCGGCATATTTGCAAATGTCTGCTCGGTTATTTTACTGAGATAGCCTGTCTACCATGGATTTGAAACTCTACATCTTTCGTATTATGCCGTTGGAGAGATTATTCGCGGTTAGGCATTACGTTCGCGTTCGGCACTTCAAGTCAATTGCGCACGATGCGCGGGCGACGGGCGAGGCCAACGAATCGATGGCTTATCTCAAAGGCCATAGCCGCAGAGCTGCTGGTCCGCTTTTGGCCAAAGTTGATGGTCAAGACTGCGCCCATTGTTGCCGTCCCGGTCCTCGAAGCCGCTAACCCGAAGCCGCCGTCCGTTCATCTGCTCAAGCTCAATCCCGAGGGCACACAGCAATTCGGCTAGGGGATCGATGAGAAGCCGCCGTCAACGTGTAGATTGACGCCGGTGATGTACCCTGCAAGCGGGCTCGACAAGAATGCGACGGCGTCCGCAAGTTCGTTCAGCGCTCCGACTCGACCAAGCGGAACGTCGGCGAACAACGGCAGGACGCCGCGCTGGATGTCCTCCCATGGCGCATCGCTCGCCGCGATACCGCTTGATGCTGCAATGGCACGAAAGCCATCTTCCAGCTTGGCGCTTTTTATCGCTCCCGGAGAGATTGCGTTGACCGTAATACCGTCGGCGGCCACCGCTTTCGCCATTGAGGCCGTCATGGCGTTGATTGCTGCTTTGGCAGCGGAATAGTCTGGTCCGCTCACAGGAGGCATAGTTGCTGCTCCGCTTGAGATGTTGATCACCCGCCCCCAGCCAGCCTTCCGCATCCTCGGCAGGACGCGCGTGCTAACGCGGACCGCGGCAAGGACATTCCGATCGTAGGTAGATGCCCATCCGGCGGCCGAGGTTGTCCGCCAATCATCTTTAGGCCCCGAGCTTCCGGCGTTATTGACCAAGATGTGTATGGCGCCGACGCGCTCTTCCGCCTCCGCAACGAGCCTTTGCACCGCTTCCTCCAGCGTCAGGTCGCCAAGCACGGCAATGGCGCGGCCTCCCATTGCGACGATGGCGTTTACGACGCTCTCGGCTTGCGCGGCATCGCGGCCGTGGACGACGACGCTCGCCCCCTCTCGCGCAAGCGCCGTGGCGATTGCCTCGCCAATCCCCTTACTGCTTCCCGTCACCAGCGCCGTCTTGTTGTGAAGTTGCAGATCCACCGCTCAAAGCCCATTCTACGTCAGTGATGGGAGCTAGGTCGATCAAGACGAAGAGTGAGACAAGTACGCACTTTAAAGTGCCCGTTGCGACTGAGGATCGGGCTTTCTGTCTTGGTCCGGATGGCGCCGCCGCGCATGTGACGCGCGTATTGCGCATGATCCAAGGTCGTTGGAAGCTTCCTATTCTATTCCGTCTCTTTGCCGACCCGACCATGCGATCATCGCAGTTGCTGCCCGACATGCCCGACATTTCGCAGAAGATGCTCACACAGCATCTGAGCGAGTTGGAGAAAGATCGTCTGGTCGAGAGGATCGACTTTGCTGAAAAGCCTCTTCGTGTTAAATATCGACTGTCGGAGGAAAGCCGGAAGTTAATGCCCGTCCTCTTTGAGGCACGGCGTTTTTCCGAAGGACATCCCGCCACACAGACTGACCCGACCGACGCCCCGCGTCGGGGGCATGGCTTGACCGTTAATGGCATCTGTTTTTAGGCCTTCACGAGCATTGAGAGCGGCTTGACTCGGGTAACACAAACGGGTCCAGACGTCTGCATTATGCTGGTTGGCTTGCCAAGCAGGCAGCCCGCTGTCGGCCAGGATCGTTCGGCCGGCTGGCACCACGCCCCATGATTGCCGTACACGCCATGCTACGGACCTCTCCTGAAGCGGTCGATCGCGTCCGAGCGATCCGTTGCCGACTGTCATGCCGCTGCGCGTATCAGATTACCCGCCGTCGGGGACTAGGCAGAGCGGCGTGGCGTAAAGCCCATTACGCGCTTTAACGCCGTGCTTAATGCGCTCTCGGATTCGTACCCGAAGGACAAGGCAATGGCGGTTATAGACTCAATGTTCTCGGCCAGTCGATCGCAAGCCAGGAGCATCCGCCACCGCGTAAGGTAATCTATCGGCGAGAACCCGACGGTCGCCAAGAACTTTTGGGCAAAGCTCGAGCGCGACATGCCTGCCTTCCCGGACAGGGTTTGCAGGGTCCAGCGCGCCCCTGGGTCAGCGTGCACGACGCCGATCGCCGGGGCCATCTTGGGTCGCCGAGAGCGAACAACCTCCCGGCGCTGCGGTCGACGCCTTCCGCGAGGTAGAGCCGCAATGCCTGCACGAGCATCATGTGAGCAAGGTGTTGGGCAATGCGGTGCCGCCAGGCTGGTCGTCTACTAACTCGTGCCGCATCCGCTCCAGGGCTTAACCCAACCCCGCCTTGTCGGCGTCTTCGCGGAGATGCACGATCGGCGGCATGGCTCCCAGCAGAATGCCCGCATGGGCGCCGGTGAAGACGAAGTGACCACCGAGGATCACAGTGTCTCCGCCGCCGTCGACTGCCATACCTGGCTCCTTAGAAGAGCAGGGATATGGTTATCCGAGCGTCACCGAGCGGCGGATGCCAACCGTGGGAACAGCTTGGCCGTGTTCGACCCGATCGCATCCCGTTGCTGATCGGTGAGCCCCTTGAAAGCAGCCACAGCTTCGATGTTCTGGCCGATCACCGGCTCCGACGCGGGCGGATAATCCGTGCCGAACACGATCTGATCCGGACCTGCGATCTCGACGACCGGCCAAAGGGAGGCTGCAGTGCCGGCAATCGCCGTATCGTAGAAAAGGCCACTCAAGCTCGCGAGCATCTCGTCGTGCTTGAGACCAAGGGGATTGGGAACCCACGGCAACGACCCAAGCGACGCGATGCGCTCGGCGAGGGTCGGCAAGACGCCGCCGGCATGAGCGAGGATGAACCTAATATTGGGATATCGTCGAAACACGCCCGCGAACAGCATGTCCACCGCGGTCCGGGCGGTGTTCATTGGAAACTCGATCAGCGGCCCTGGCCGCCCCAGTGCGGTGCTTTCGAAGCCGACCGGCGTGTCGGGGTGGACGAATACGACGGCCTTCCGCCTGTCGAGTTCCGCGTAGACGGGATCGAACACGGGATTGCCAAGATAGGTGTCCCCGTAGTTGCTGGAGAAGACGATCCCGTCGGCATGCAACTCGTCGAAGCTGTAGCCGATCTCCTCGACGGACCGCGCGATGTCGGGCAAGGGCAGCGAAGCGAAGAAGCCGAAGCGGTCGGGGTGTTTCGCTACGAGCGATGCGCTGTAGGTGTTCATGTCCCGAACGTTCGCGTCGGGGGTGGACACCGGAAGCGACAGGACTTGGCTGTGGATGTGATGGCGATCCATGAACTTGATCGCTTCTTCCACGCTCCACGACGGCATCGGCGACGACAGCATATGGCCCTGGCCGGGAACCGAAGCCGCCTTGACCGAGGGCGGCAGATAATGCGCGTGCATGTCGATTCGGCAGAAGTCATAGGACGGGCCGTTCGTCGGTTCGATCATTTTAGGTCCTTTTGGCATTAATAGGATGGCGCTTATAGGAACGATACGGTATCGTATCTATATGTGCCAAATGTTGGGACGTTCAAGGTCGATCGCCAGAAAGGTTTTGGGATGGCAAGAAAGCCGCAGGATGCTCGACGTCAGGGGCGGCCGATCGCGCAGCAAAGCGAGGGTTTAGACCAGCACATTCTGGCTACGGCGATGCGTTTGTTCACCGAGCAAGGCTATGCCGGAACGTCGATCGAGCAGATCGCGCAAGCTGCCGGCACCGGCAAGACGACGATCTATCGACGCTATCCGTCCAAGGAGCCGCTATTCCAGGCCGTGGTGACCGCTTTAGCAGAGACGCTGTTGGGGAGCGCAACCTTGGCCGAGACGTCGTCTCCCGATCCCATGACTGCTTTGCGAACCGCGTGCCGGGCAAGGCTGGACTTGGCCTCCATGCCTAGCGCCGTCGCTGTCTACCGCGTCATCATCGCTGAAGCGCATCGATTCCCGAACCTGATCCACCACGTCAGGGCCGACGCCCTAGACCCCTACGACGATGTCATTTTGCGCTTGCTGAAAGTCATTCAAGAAAAGGGCCAGATCCGTGACGACGCCGTCCTAAAGGAATTACATCGGGCATTGACAGGACTGTGCACCGGGTGGGCTGTGCAGGAAGCGCTAATGGGCCGCCAAGGGCTTTTAGATGCAAGCGATCGGGACGCCTTCTTTAACAGCGCTTGGGCCTTGTTTTTGGGAGGCGTCATAAAGCCGGATCCATAGGTCGCGATGACAGGCGACCTAGGTGTACCGCTCACCGCGCAGATGCGCAGATTGTTCGAAGGTCGTCAACGTGAAGTGGCACCGACTTGCGAACACCGAGATGCCGAGGCGCCAATACTAGGGTTGATCGTCGAAGGAACTTGATCGGCTCAAAAGTGGCCTGTTGCAGCAACCGCTTAGAAGCTACCGATCGGCTCCGGTCCGACTTGGCATAGGATCAAAGTCGGCAATGCGCCGTTCGCGACACTCGCGACGGTCAGGTCCGTTCCCGAAAGCAGCCCATAGTTGATGTTAAAGGTTCATTAACGCGTCGTTAAACGTCTAGGATACCCGCACTGATTTTGCGGTCTCGCTCTGCCAGTTCAACGTCATCGGCCGGGAACATCATTGTCATCCCAAAGCTGACCGCCTTCTGTTGCACTTCTTCGACGAAGGGGCGCAGCTTCTCCTCGTACTCTTCAAACGCTGCAGCATAATCATCTCCGTGACAGCGCATGGCATCCGCCACCCTCGCCGCGCCGATGATCGCCATAGAGCCGCCCATTCCAGCCAACGGGGACACGCAATAACCCGCGTCTCCTACCAGGGTGACCCGCCCTTTCGACCAGGCAGGCATTCTGATCTGGTTCAACTTGTCGAAATAGAATTCTTCGTCGGCATCGACGTGTTCGAGCATGGCCGGCACTTTCCATCCGAGGTTGGAAAAATGGTCGTGGATCAAACGACATTGTGGCTCCCGATCGCGATAGGCATACTCAATCTCGCGCTCGGTTCGGAAAGCGAACGCAACATCGGTTTGATCGTCGTAGCCGTTAAGCAGCGCCGTGCGGCCGGGTACGCTAAATATTTGCGACGTGTTAGCTGGGAGCAGGGTCGTGATTGGCACTACTTTGATGAAGAAGTAGCCTCCCATGAAGAACGAGAAGTCATCTTCCCCGAACGTTAGTCGTCGCGTGTTGGATCGGTTGCCGTCACAGCCGAAAACCAGCGCATAGTCGGAGCTGGAGCCGTCACTAAACGTTACCGCTACTTGGTCTGGTCGATCCTCTAAGTGTTTGATAGATTTCCCAAACGACACTTCGACTGCTTCCGCCACCGAGGCGAAGAGAATGTCCAGCAGGTCGGCGCGGTGGATCTCATATCTCTCGCTTGGCACTCCGTCGGGGTCGGACTGCGTCCCCATCGTACCAACGGTACTGTCGTCCGCGTTCTGGAATTCAAACCCACGTGGGGGAAGTGCTTTCGCGCGGACGGCGTCGATCATCCCCATCCGAGCGAGGATATCGATCGTCTCTCCCTCGATATCCACGGGCGTGCCTCCCTTCCGGAGACCGCTCGCGACTTCGATCACCGTCACCTGAAAACCAAGCCGATTCATCCAATAGGCCGTGGCGAGACCGGCGAAGCTCGCACCCGAGACGAGCACACGCCTGGCAATGGGCGCGGTGCTTTCGGCGCGACACTCTTGCATTTCCATCCGAACTCTCCGACCATGCGATACCGAGATTATATATGTACTGAGTACATAGATTTAGCAAGGCTGGATGACGGATCGCCCGAATCGACAAACTCGCAAACGGCTGGCCACCCGGCAAAGCATCTCGGATGCGGCCACGCGCTTATTCTTGGAGCGTGGGTTTGAGGGGGTTACTATCGATGAAATTGCCGCCGCCGCCGATGTCGGTCGGATGACCGTCTTCAATCACTTCCCCCGCAAGGAAGACATGTTCTTCGACCAGGATCAGGAGGCGCGCGACGTGGTTCTCGACGCCATTAGATCGCGCGACCCGGAAATGGCTCCGGTCGAAAAGCTTCGCTTGCTGGCTCACCGATTGATTGCGGAGGACCGATCCTACATCCGGTTCTTCGACGAAAGTCGTCGGTTTGTTGAGACCGTCGCGGCAAGCGAGGCGCTGAAGGCGCGAGCACGTGCCATTCGCGATGAGGTTGTACGATCTATGACGGAGGCGCTCGCAACGTCCTTTGGTCGACCGGCTTCCGATCCGGACGCCTATCTCACCGCCAGCCTCCTCATGGCGACCTGGACAGTCGCATTTATCCAGGCACACGACGTATATCGAAGCCGCAGCGATCCAGAGCCGGCGAAAGCGGCATTTCTAGCTATCATCGATAGAGGAGCTACCGGCATCAAGGCGGCCATAGCGGGCACCACATATGCGTGATCGTTACAGGGGCGGCTAGACGACCGATTTCTGGATATGCAGAGCCGAAAGCTGACCGTCCGCTTCCGGCCAAAAGGAGAGTTGGAACGGTGCCGACAAGCGGACTTTCCGCTTAGCCCCCCAACCTGGCCTTCTGACCCTGCCACATTCCGTACGTGGGCACATGGCCACAAAAATGGTGACTGCCGACCCGTTGCTGACTTCCTGTAATCCCGCTTGCAGGTAACCGATCTCGACAAGCGGACGATTGATCTCCATCGCGGCTGTTGCCAACATTGTCACTTCGTCGGCTGAGTCCGTGCGGTAAGCTTGTTCCCGTCCGGATCGCGAAGATAGGCGACGAAGGACCCGTTCGGGCGCTCAGCGGGCGGGCTTTCGATCGCGGTACCGCCATGCGTAGCGCCGGCCTCGTGCCACGCAAGAACGTGGTCACGGCTTGGAGCGGCGATCCCGATGGTCCCGCCGTTGGCCGCTGTCGCCGAATTGCCGTCGATCGGTCTTGTAATCATCAGGCGGGCACCCTCGTGGGTATAGATCAGCCTGCCTCTGACATCCATTTCGCCGGGCATGCAGTCCAACGCTGCGAATGTGGCGTCATAGAAGCTCCTAGCCCGCTCCAAATCGTTGCTGCCGATCATGACGTGAGTGAACATGCTTCCTCCCCAGAAATGATTCTTCCTCGATAGCAGATGTCTGCTCGCTGACACCGCATCAATTTTCGCAAGGCGCCCAAATCGGATGTTTGCAATCGTGCCGATCCTTCTCAGAAGCGGACGTTCGAAGGCGAAACACGTCACCCCGCCCGGCTTTGCCGGCTCCCGTCCTTGCGATCGCCACGTCACTCACGTCGGCTGGGCGCCGGACGCGACTCGTTCAGCGGTTTCCGTGTCGGCGACACCGACAACCGCATCCAGGCCTGTATTAGCTACAGGTTCGACACCATCGCGGCGGCTCCCGTCGCTCGCTACGGAGCCGATTGGCGGATCGCGTCGAAGGGTCAGGGCATCCGAATGACTGATCTGGCGCGAATGCTTCTTCTCGACCACTCCGTCTTCTGGGTTGATCTGAGTTTTTCGCGACGGAGGACAGCCAGAGGAAACGGCGGACGAGAAAGTATTATGGGCGACATGAAGTCGCGCCCAATACGCGAACGCGTTTCAATTGGAACGGTATAGTGAAAACACCGTTGCGGCTCGATACGGCAAGTATGGAGTCGAGTAGATGCGTCATACGATCGGTCCGGTCACTACGGCATCCCCTCTACGCA
>NZ_LMUU01000198.1:17860-27075 GCF_009765775.1 Beijerinckia sp. L45 | reverse complement strand
ACGTCACGTTGTTTGCTGCCTCCGGTTCGATCGGCGGGATAGCGCCGGTATGCGCCCCGACCAACGAACTGCCCTACGACCCTTCGCGCCCCGATACGGTGGACGAGGTCGAAAGCGAGGCCTATGGCCGGATCGTCTCGGCGCTCCAAAAGCGAGACTTCGACATTATCCACTTCAATGCGCTTCATTTCCTTCCTTTGCTTCACGCTGCCTCGTTCGACGCGCCGACTGTCGCCGTGCTGCATACGCCGCCCTTCGCGCCCCTGGACAAGAGCGTGGCCGCCGCGGGCCCTTCCGTTGCCATCGTGTCTGTATCGCAGTCGCTCGCCGAGACGTGGCCCGATCTTGGATCGGCACCGCTGATCATCGATAACGGGGTTGATTTGACGCGGTTTCCGTTCGGACGGCCGAGCCCGGATTTCGTCTTCGCCGTCTGGTCCGGCCGGATCGTCCCGGAAAAGGGGTTGCACCTGGCGATGGACGCCGCCCGCCTCGCGGGGATCCCGCTTCGAATCGCCGGACCGATCAGCAACCGCGCCTATTGGGACGAGATGATCATGCCGCGTCTGGGTGAGGACTCGATCTACGTTGGTCACTTGTCCCAGGCGGCGCTCGCGGCATTGGTCGGCGCGGCCATGGTCGCCATCTGTACGCCCCGCTGGGAGGAGCCGTTCGGGCTCGTGGTCGTCGAGGCGCTGGCTTGCGGGACGCCCGTTGCCGGCTTCGCGCGTGGCGCGCTACCAGACATTCTGGACGAGACGTGCGGAGCCTTGGCGCCCGCCGACGACGTCGAGGGGCTTGCGCGCGCGATCGATCGCTGCCTTCTTCTGGACCGTCGAGCCTGCCGCACCCGAGCGGAGGCGGCTTTCGATGCCGAGATCATGGTCGATCGGTACGAGGCGGTCTATTGGAGCCTCGTGAACACAACCTCTGAAACGCCACGTCTCGACATCCTGGAAGGCGAGGCAGCTTGAGTCGACCGATTGGCTACTACATCCATCATCACGGCTCGGGGCATCGTCACCGCGCCCGGCTCATCGCCAAGGCCCTTGACCGGCCGTGCACGCTGATCGGGACGTTCGGGGATACGATCGGCGATGTCGAAGGTTTCGCCGTCCTGGATCTTCCGGACGACCGAAGGGCGGGCGCCAGCGAATTCTCCGGAAGCAGCTTTAACGAAAACATGCCGGAGGCCTTTCATTACGCCCCCGTGGACGTCGCGGGCATTCGCCGGCGTATGTCCCTGTTGGCGGCCTGGATCGACACGAATGATCCGGCCCTGATCGTCACCGATGTATCCGTGGAGATCGCGCTATTCGCTCGGCTCATGGGAGTCCGTACCGCAGTGATGCGGCTTGCGGGTGCCCGAACGGACGTTCCGCATCTCGAAGCGTTTCGAAGCGCCGCAAGCATACTCACGCCGTTTCCTTCGGCTTTCGAATCGTCCGAGACCCCGCAATGGGTTCGCGACAAGACCTTCTACGGCGGCTTCCTCGCGCCGCCGGCAGTGACCGCGGCGCCTTCGACGGAAGCTCGGCGGGTCGTCGTCGTCCTGGGCAGCGGCGGGACGAGGATCTCGAGTGCTGCCCTTGCATCGGCCGCGAACGCCACGCCCCGCATGGATTGGCATGTCTACGGACCGGCGCTGCCCGCCGTCCCCGCGCCGAATCTCACGTTTCATGGGTGGCGACCGGACATCGCGAACGCAATAGATGAGGCGGATGTTGTCGTAGGCGGAGCGGGCGACGGATTGCTTGCTGAGGTCGCCACGCGTGGAAAACGTTTTATCTGCTTTCCGGAAGACCGACCTTTCGACGAGCAGGTGGACAAAGCGCGGACATTAGCTCGGCTCGGCCTCGCGGTCGTCCTTGAAGGATGGCCCGATCCCGAAGGCTGGGTCGACGTCTTCCGTAAGGTCGGCTCGTTGAATACGGAAAGATTGCGGGCCCTAGCGGACCCCCACGCGGTCGCCGCTTTCGCCGCTAAGATCGAGTCGGTTGCTGCTGGAGCCTAAAACGGGCGCGTCGGGGGAACACGAGCAGCTTCGATTTCTTCCGGTTTCGCCTCACGCAGAAGCGTGATGTGTCCGTCGTCAAAATACTCGATCAGACCATTCGCGGAGAACGCCGCCAACCAGTCGGGCATCGGCCAGAAACCGTGGCGCCGGTGAAATCGAGCTGCGTTTTTGACGATATCACCGACGTGTTGAATCGGGGGATCGAAAGATTCATGCCGTTGATGGAAAGCTCGCCCCGCCCCGGCGAAGAGCGTCGGTACGTTGATCGCCGCCGCTCGAAAGGCGAAGTCGGTATCCTCCGCGCCATATCCCGTAAATTCGTCGTCGAAGCCGCCAATGCGGTCGAAGGTCTCGGCGCGCACCGCGAAAGCCAGCGACCAGAAAAGACCGGGATGGGGCGCGGGCGAGACGCCGGCGGTAGGGAAAGCGCGCGCAGGATGAGGCACCCCGGACCGCGATAAAGCCGCTTCAGTCCATGCGTGCGTTACCGCGCCTTCGGGAAGATAATAGACTTCGCAACAGATCAGGGCGTCATGCTCCTTCACGGCCGCTTCGAGAGCGGCGGTAAGGTCGGCGGACGGGATGCAGTCGACGTCGAGGAAGACCAGGATCTCGCCCGAAGCCGCGCGCCTGCCGGCGTTGCGCGCCGACGCGAGGGGTAGCCCGTGTCCCGGCAAGGGCACGTGGCGCACGAAACCGTCGGTACGAGTTGTCGACGATCCCATGTCGACGACGATGCATTCGAGCGGTGCGGCGCCACGGTCCAGCCCCTCGATGAGACGCGCCAGATGCGCCTCGCGGTTGCGATTGATCGTGATAACGCTCGTTGATGGCGTGGCGTCCATTAGGCGCGATGTCCTCTCGCATTCCCGGCAGGGATGTTCGTTGGTTTGGCGCCGCAAGCTCATGGGCGGCCGTTTTCAATCACTTCGCCGGCTTAAAGCTCCGAAGCTCGGTCGCAACGCTACCGGGGCCGCCGGCTCGAGATCCATCGGACCGGTCGCTGCCCGCTAGGGCGGCCGCCATCCACTCTGTAGCGGCTCGGCCTTTGTTGCCGTCGGCATAACCATCGACGTTTATCTCCGGCTGGACCGATCCTGTACTTGACGCAAGTGCTGCCAGGGACACTGCTGGCGGCGGCTGGTATGGGCTTCTGACAACCATCGTCATGGCGTCCGTCTTAGAGAGCCATGTCGGGACGGCGTCCGGGCTTCAACAGCGCTGTCGCCGGCATCGGAGGATCGCTGGCGACCGCCCTCCTGGGATTTGTCTCTGTCCGCGTCGCGCCCGGTAGGACGTTTCCGTGCAATTCAGTGGTAAGCGAAACCGGTCGATTACTTTGCAATCGATAGCGTTGCAGCATTTACAGATGTGTCGATCAGCTAAGGCTCCATGAGTGTCCCTCATCGACCCGCTTACGCGTCTTCCGACCGCATTCACGCCCTGGTGAAACATGGAACGGTTTTAAGCTAGAGGCGCTTTCACGCAAGCAACCGGCATATGGCCGATGCGGAGATCGCCTATGACCGACAAGAACGATGCGCCTGGCTTTAGCCGGCGCGGCTTTCTAAGATCGTCCGCCACCGGCGCCGCCCTGCCGTTGATCGGGAGCGCTGTCGTCGAAACCAAGGCTGCCGAGGACTCCTACAAGAGTTCGCCCCTCGTTCCGGTGACCCTGATGGTGAACGGGCAGAAACAGGAGTTGGCGCTCGATCCCCGTACCAGTCTCCTCGACGCGCTTCGTGAGCACATCGGGCTTACGGGATCGAAGAAAGGCTGCGACCACGGGCAGTGCGGGGCTTGCACGGTCCACGTCGATGGCAAGAGCGTGAACTCCTGCCTGACGTTGGCTCTATCGGTGCAAGGCAACGCTATCACGACCATCGAAGGGCTCGCCAAGGCCGATGGGTCGTTGCATCCGATGCAACAGGCTTTCGTCGATTACGACGCGTTCCAATGCGGATACTGCACCTCGGGACAGATCATGTCCGCTGTCGCGTGCGTTACCGCCGGTCATGCTGGAAGCGAGGGCGAGATCCGCGAATTCATGAGCGGCAACCTTTGCCGCTGCGCCGCCTATCCCAACATCGTCGCCGCGGTCGTCGACGCCAAGACGAAGATGGGGGCCTGACCATGCGCCCTTTCACCTATCAGCGTGCATCAAATACGATCGAAGCCGTCAAGGCCGCGGGGCCAGGCATGGTCGGGTCGCACGTCGGCGCGCCGATACAGTATCTCGCGGGCGGCACGACGCTCCTCGATTTAATGAAGCTCGACGTGATGACGCCATCCCGTCTCGTCGACATCAATTCGCTCACCTCTGACCCGAACGCGAGCCGCGTCGTGGCCAGCGACAAGGGCTTGCGCATCGGCGCTCTGGTCAAGATGGCGGAGGCGGCGAACGAGCTCACCATCAAGCGCGACTACCCGGTCTTCGCGCAGAGCCTTTCGCGGGCCGCGTCCTCAGGTCTGCGCAACATGGCGACGCTCGGCGGCAACATGCTGCAGCGGACCCGCTGCCCGTACTTCCGCGACACGTCCTTCGCCCAGTGCAACAAACGCACTCCCGGCAGTGGCTGCGCCGCGCTCGACGGCTTCAACCGCATCCACGCCGTGCTTGGCACGAGCGAGGATTGCATCGCCACCTATCCCGGCGACTTCGCGCAGGCGCTGATCGCGCTCGACGCCGTGCTCGAGGTGCAGGGTCCGACAGGCCTTCGCGCCATACCGTTCGCCTCGCTGCATGTGCAGCCAGGCAATACGCCCAACGTTGAGACGGTGCTGCAGCCTGGCGATCTGATCACCGCGATCAACGTGCCGGCCGACCCCGGCACCAAGCGGTCCGTCTACGTGAAGGTGCGTGACCGAGAGTCATATGAGTTCGGCCTCGCCACCGCGGCGGTCGTCCTGGATATCACTGACGCTAAGGTCAAACGTGTTCGCATCGCGCTCGGCGGTGTCGCCACCGTGCCGTGGCGGGCGGTCGAGGCGGAAGCCTCTCTCACGGGCAAAGGGATCACCGAAGAGACGGCGACGGCCGCGGCGGAGGTCGCTTTCAAGGACGCGAAGCCGCGGGAGCACAACGCCTACAAGATACCCCTCGGCAAGGCGACGCTCGTCCGCGCCTTGCTTCAAGCCGCCAAGATGGAGGTCTGATCGTGACCTATGCCGCGCCAGAACCCCAAGCCAACATGGGTCAGCCCATTCCGCGCGTCGACGCGCGTCTTAAGGTGACTGGGGAGGCGAAATACTCCTCCGACGTCGACGTCCCGAACCCGGCCTTCGCCTACCTGGTGACCAGCGCCATCGCCAAGGGATCGATCAAAGCCATCGACGAGAGCGAGGCTCGGAAGGTCGATGGCCTCATCGACATCCTGACACACGAGAATATGAAAGACGCCATCAAGCAGGTGCCTTTCATGTCGGCTGGCGGCCCTGCGGCAACGTCAATCGTGCCGCTGTCTTCGCCCCAGGTCTGGCATGACGGGCAGATCATCGCGATGGTCGTGGCCGACCGGTTCG
Source organism: Beijerinckia sp. L45 (assembly GCF_009765775.1). Taxonomy (GTDB): domain Bacteria; phylum Pseudomonadota; class Alphaproteobacteria; order Rhizobiales; family Beijerinckiaceae; genus RH-AL1. The sequence goes on along the minus strand of NZ_LMUU01000198.1, from coordinate 21,536 downwards.
AGGCGGCGCGAGAAGCGGCTCACCGCTTGAAGGTCACCTACACCGAAGAGCAACCTTCGGCTACGTTCGGCTCGCACGGCGTGACGGAAAAGGCCTACACCGAAGCGCGTTCCAAGGAGAAGCATGAGAACCCGGCGGTCGGCGACTTTCAGGCTGCTTTCAAGACTGCTCCCGTCCAGGTCGAGGGCAGCTATGCCACGCCGACCCAGCACCACAATCCGATCGAGCTTTTCACCACGACCTGTGTCTGGAACGGCCCGAACCTGACGATTTACGAGCCGAGCCAGTCGGTAACAGGGCTCGCCCATGGGGCTGCCGCCGAACTGAAGCTCGACCCGAGCCAGGTGCGGGTGTTGAGCCAGTACATCGGCGGCGCCTTCGGTTCGAAAGGCGGCATCACGCCTCGTACCGCGATAACGGCGATCGCGGCCAAGCGCCTGAACCGCGCGGTGAAACTCGTGCCGACGCGGGCGCAGGGCTTCACCATTGCAACCTATCGCGCCGAGACGCGCCACGAGGTCAAACTAGGGGCGACGAAGAATGGGAAGCTCGTCGCGCTGTCGCACGAAGGCTGGGAGGTCAGTTCGCGGCCCGACGATTATACCGTCGCCGGTACCGACGCCTCGACGCGCATGTACGCGTGCCCGAACATTGCCAGCGCTGTGAACATCGTCAGCGCTGACCGCAATACGCCTGGCTTCATGCGGGCACCGGCCGAGACGCCTTACATCTACGCCCTTGAAGTCGCGATGGATGAAATGGCGGAAAAGCTCGGGATGGATCCCATCGAGCTACGCCGCGTCAACGACACGATGGTCGAGCCGATCAAGGGGCTTGCCTACACCAGCCGATCGCTGATGCCTTGCTTCGATCAGGCGTCGAAGGCGTTCGACTGGGGCAAGCGAAATCCGAAGCCGGGTCAGACCCGCGACGGCGACTGGCTCGTCGGGTACGGCTGCGCCACCGCCTGCTATCCCACACAGATGGCCCCGGCCTCCGCGCGCGTTCGGCTCGAGGCCAACGGAACCGCGCGCGTCGACACCGCCGCGCACGAGATCGGCAACGGCGCCTATACGGTTGTCGCCCAGACCGCCGCGCTGAAGCTTGGCATCGACGTCAGCAAGGTCAAGGTGGAGATGGGCGACTCGACGCTACCGCCGGCTCCTGTCGCAGGTGGCTCGATCACCACGGCGAGTGTCTGCAACGCCGTCGCGATGGCCTGCGACAAAGTCATCGGCAGGTTGTCGAGCGGCAAAAACACTGAGGGCGACCACGTCATGAAGGAGGGTCGCCTTGTTGCCGCCAACGGCGAGAAGGAGGAGCTTGCCAAGGCCTTCGAACGCATCGGCGCCGGTGCGGTCGAGGAATACGCCGAGTTCGTTCCCCATGGTTCGAAACCCGGCGCGATGGCGCAGGTCTATAAGGGAATCTCGCCGATCATCGGCGGGACGCGCGACAAGGATCGCATCGCCTTCGCGTTCGGTGCCCAGTTTATCGAGGTCCGCGTCCACGCCCGCACCAAGGAGATTCGGGTGCCGCGGATCGTCGGGGCCTTTGCGGCCGGCCACATCGTTAATCCGCGCACGACGCACAGTCAGCTGATGGGTGGGATGATATGGGGCATTTCCTCCGGTCTGCACGAGGCAACGGAGATCGACGCCAAAAGGGCTCGATACGTGAACGCTAACCTTGCGGACTACCTCGTACCGGTCAACGCCGACATCGGGTCGGTCGACGTGATCCTGGTACCGGAGGTCGACGAAAAGGTGAACCCGCTCGGCATCAAGGGCGTCGGTGAACTCGGAATCGTCGGCACGGCTGCGGCATTGTCGAACGCGGTATACAATGCGACGGGCACGCGCGTGAGGGACCTGCCTATCCGGATCGAGAAACTGCTGGCATCCTAATTTTCGGTCGATGGGCTAACCGGGCGCGCGAAGAGGCGCGGCGTTGTCCATCGTCGCCAAGGCGGCGACGGCTGCCGACATGGGGTCGAGGACTTTCATCAAGGGAACGCCTTACTTCCTTTGGATGCGCGGCCTTCGTCTCGGACGCGCTGTCGCTGTCGTCTACAGGGCCGATGGATGGTCGCGGTTTTACGAAGGCGCCACGGTCTATTCCGCAGAAGATCGGGCGCGCGAGCGTGCACGCCATACGCCAACGGACTGAGGTCGCCTGACGGGACCATCGGGCGAGGTCGTCCGCCCGGCTTGCTCGAAGATGGGCTGAGTCTTCAGCCATTGTACGCGCTACACATCGGAATGGGGCGTCCACCCAGGCGCCCCTTTTCGCTTCGACAAGCAGATGATCTCCGACAAAAGCATCGGGCTGAACCCGACCGTTTCAACCCGACGCAAATCGCATCGGCGAAGCTGTAGGACTAGGACTGCCCCATAGCCATCGATGCTGCCGCCACGCGCGCCATGGCCAGCGCCTTCGAGGCATCGACCGCGGCGCTGTACAGGCCGCCCTGGCCCTGGCCGCAGCCCTCGACGCTGAGGATCCGGCGCTGCTCCGCGGTGTCGACGCCTTCAGCGGCGACGTCCAATCCGAGGCCTAATCCCAAGCCGATTAGAGCCCTGACGACCGCCTCGCTCTCCAGGTCCGTGCCGATCTTGCCGACGAGGCCGCGATCTATCTTGACCCCGTCGAACTTGAAGTTGCGGAGGTGGTAGAGGCTTGAATAACCCGTACCGAAGTCGCTGAGCGTGATGCGGACGCCGGCCTGTCGTAACCGGCCGAGGACGGCCTGCGCAGCTTCCAGGTCGCGAACGATCGCGCTCTCCGCGATCTCCAGATCCAGCCGCTTCGGTGAAAAGCCGGATCGACCGAGGTGGGCGACCACCCGCAGATCGAAGGCTGGATCGTGGAGGAGCGAGGGCGAAACGCGGATCGCCAGCTGCACATGGACCGGCCAAGCTGCCGCGTCGTCCAATGCCCGGCCGAGCAAGGCATCGGTGAGCTCGGCGGCCAGCCCGCCGTCGTCCGCGATCTGGATGAACCGGACCGGATCGACCGTCCCGAACTCCGCGTCTGACCAATGCGGCGTCACTTCGAACTCCGACAGGAGGCCCGACCTCAGATCGAAGACGGGTTGGTAGCGGGGCTGTATCTCCCCGCGTCGAAGAGCCAGACCGAACGCCTGTTCGAGGCGATCGCGCTCCTGGATGTAGGCATCCATATCGGGCTCGAAGAACCGAGTCGCCGACCGTCCCTTGCCCTTCGCGCGGTAGAGAGCGATGTCGGCTTTGCGCAACAATTCCGCGGGATTGGTCCCGTCCTGCGGGGTCAGGGCCACGCCTATGGCGGCACCGACCCTATGTTCGCGGCCGCCAAGCATGATCGGCCTATGAAGCTCCTCGATGATGCGCAGCGTCAGCCCGGTGGCGGCGTCGGGACCGGAAATCTGAGTGGACAGGATGGCGAACTCGTCGCCTCCGAAGCGCGAGATCAGATCACCTACCCGCATCGCGCGGCTCAGACGGGCGGCGACATGCACCAGCACCTCGTCGCCCGCGGGGTGGCCGAAGACGTCGTTGATCTTCTTGAAAGCGTTCAGGTCGAGCATTAGGACGGCGTGGCTGGCCCCGGCGCGCGGCGGGGCTGAGATGGCCGCCCGTAGAGCATCGTCGAACTGCCGGCGGTTGGGCAGGCCGGTCAACGCGTCATGGAACGC
>NZ_LMUU01000198.1:0-17793 GCF_009765775.1 Beijerinckia sp. L45 | reverse complement strand
CCAGCAGAAGCTCGTCGAGCTCCAGGGTCTCCGCCTTCCGCGGCTCGTTCGGTGCGTCGGAGAAGATGTTGAACGCCAGCCCCAGGTAGAGGGCGAAGAGCGAGGCCGCCGCCACCGAGGAGAAGTCGATGAACCTGAACCTGTGGGTCATCACGAAGGCCCTGGCCCTTTTCCGATTCAAGTTCACGGACGGCACCCGATCGCTGAAACTTCACCGATCGTGCACCTCTTGTGTGAGCAAAACCCTAAGCGGTCCAGATCCAACGGTCTTGCCGACGCGCTCCGTCATAAGCAACTTAAGGCATGTCCGCGCGCCGCCGGAATCGGACGTCCGCCCGCTATTGTAGAGCCGGTTTCCAAAGACGAAGCGCCGTAGCTTCCGTGTGGGGCTGCTGCGGCGGGTAGCTCACGAACTCGATAAGGGCTTAAAATTATGCCTTCGTAGCTGATTGCGGCGCCGCGCTCGGCCGGCGGCATGATGCCAGCCGAGGTCGCTTGCGCTCGCAGGTGGATGCTGGTCGGCAGCCTCGATCTCGAATAGTTCGATAGCAGGGCCGTTCGCGATGCGAAGCATTCGTATCGTGACGATCATCGAGCCGTCGGCGAGGCCGAGGCGAGCCTCGGTGCCCACACCGCCTTGCGGATCCTGATCGCGTCCAAACGTCTTGTAGATCATTTCGACCCGGGTGCCGCCTGAAAGAAGGCCGTGGCCGCTTCGATGTCGGGTACAGCGAGACCCCCATGGTCGATGCCTCGTATCGTCGTTGGCCGGATCATCCATGTCCCCTGCGCCCGCGTGGTGCATCGGAGCCCGATGGTTGGTGGCCCCAAGTCGGACTTGTGATACCCCCACTACGGTATCTTTATTGCGGTGGTGGATCGGGGGATCGACAATGGACACGAACTTCGAAGAAGGCGGAGTCTTCGCGTCCCAGGAGGCCATCTTCCTGAAACGCGCCTTCCTCCTCGCGCAGGAAGACCTCGGTCCCGAAGTCGACCTCGACGAGGCAGCGAAGTCGAAGCTCGCGAAGATCGTCGCCAGCGTCGCCGGTAAGCGGATGCAGGCTGGCGGCGGGATGATGAGCGACGAGGATGCCGTGGATGTGGCGGCCGTAGCGTGCTCGAGATTCATCGGGTTGAGGGCGGACTAAGCGGGCCGCATCGAACAACCGCTGCTCGCCGACCATCAGGCGAATGCATCGCTCCGGCGCGTGGCGGAGCGATGCATTCCTAATGGCTAGGTGCCGTTGCCAAGAAGGTTGTTCACTCTTTACCGGGGTGTTTGGCGGTCGAGGGCTGAGTGAGGGCGGGTGTATTGTAGCCGTCGATCCAGGGCATCATGGCTTCGGTTCGCTCGCTCGATGAGCGATACGCGGTGGCATAGACCCATTCGCGAATCAAGGTCTGGATGAAGCGTTCGGCCTTGCCGTTGGTCCGCGGTGTGTAGGGGCGCGTGCGGACGTGGCGAAGGCCTTCGTGTTTCAGCAGGCCACGGAAGGCGTGGCTTTTGTAGGCCGATCCGTTGTCACTCCGAGGCATTATCAATTCAGGCTCTACAGCTTGACGGCTCGCCCGTCGATGATCTCCGCTCTCTTCAGACAGACTTTCGAGAGCCACGGGTCCGAGGCGGCTGTGATGAATGCCTTCGAGACCTCCCGTTTCTCGATGGAGAGGATCTCCGCACCAAACCGCTCGGGGACCGTCGCGAGATGATCGGCCTGCTGATGCACCGTTGAGCGCCGTCGCGTTCAGCGACGAATACGCCGGCTCTGGCGCCGACCTGTTCCGCGTTGCCTGCGAGCACGAGCTAGAGGGCATCGTTTCGAAGCGGCTCGACGCGCCATATCGCTCCGGCCACTCAAAGACTTGGCTGAAGACCAAGAGCGTCCTGTCCGAGGCCTTCGTGATCATCGGCTATCAGCCGACGTCAGGGGCCGTCCGCGGCGCGCTGGGATCCTGAAGGTGGCCCGGTTAGACGGGACGAAGCTTGTCTATGTCGGCGCGGTCGGGACGGGCTTCAGCGATGCAGTCGCGACGATGCTGGGGTCCAAGCTCGACGCGATCGTGACGCCGAAATGCGCTGTGGCGGGGCTGAAGACGAAGGGCGCCCGATGGGTGCGGCCTGATCTGCAGGCCGAGATCGCCTACCGCTACGTCACAACGGCCGGCGAGCTACGGCACTCCAGTTTCAAGAGGCTGGTCGACTAGCACCGATCCGAATGATTTCGCTGTTCTGGCGATTTCCTCACTCAATCAGGTGACGCGGCCTCCATGGAAGCATGGCCCTAGTTGCTGCAGCGACAGCAACTTTGAGGATATGGCATGACGTTTAGGCCTTCCTTGCCGATACATCGTGACCGCGCACCGCGGCAGAAGTTCATCATACTCGCCGTCCTTACGGTCGCCAGCGCGACCCTCTACTTTGATTGGCATCGCTCGACGACACTCGTCGGTGCGGAGAACACGGTTGGTGAGATCGCATCGCCATAGCCCTTGAACCGCAGACCATCCATCCGCGCGTCGATTAGCAAAGGCATGGGAAATGGAAACAGCTTGGGCTTCCCGATGCCGTTTGGTGTCTGTGACCATATGTGCGGCCACCCTCATTCTGACGTCTTCTGACGTGACGAGATCGCAGGAACGTTTAAGAAAAACAGCCTTTGCCTGCGACGATTTTAAGCAGGCGCTGGCTGGCCCGAAGCAAGAGGCGCCCGGCGGGCGGCCACAGCTGGCAAGCCACGACCCGGACAAGGCCGCTGCCCCAGTAGCGCAATGCAAATGGTTCAAGGCCGATCAAGTCGTGATCGTGGTGCGGCGGAAAGAGGATCGCCATTTTTCTTGTCTGGCAAGCGTTGGCTACCGCAACGCGATGGACGAGGCATTCGAAGACGCGGATCAACCGGATTGCTTTTGGACATCTGACGACGCACTGCGCGCTGTCCCGTAATGGATCTATATGCGTTGATGGTGGCCCAGCTATACGTTCGAGATATGTAATCTGTACTCCATCACCCGCAGCCAGGATGCGATGCGCCAGCTCTTCGCGACCTGACAAGCAACCTGCCGCCGATGCCGGGTGTCTTCACCGAATACCCGCGCCGATCGTGCGCCGCGCTGCCGACGGCGAGCGCGATCTGACGATGATGCGTTGGGGCATGCCGGGGCCGCCGCAGTTTGGCGGTGCGCCTTCTTCGAAACCTGAAGCGGCTTCATAAATCTTTACATTTGCCGGGTCTGAGCGAAACGTTGCGGTCCTATTAATCGTCTCGAAGGCGACGCCAGCCAGGTGTCGCGGGAGACGATCATGACCAGCATCGACACCACAGATCTTGCACCTAATATCCCGCCCCGTCGCACGTGGCGCAGGCGACTGACCGTGGGCGTGGCGGCCGTCGCTCTTGCCGCCGGCGTGACCGGCATCGCAGCGGCCACGGCCTACCATCATGCTGGCTGGGGACACGGCGCGCGTCTCGAATTCGTTCAACGCATCGCCCTGCACGAACTCGACGCCGTCGGCGCCACGACGGCACAAGAAGCGAAAATCCACGACCTCATCGCGACGACCTTTGCCAGCATGCAGCCAAAGGACGGGCAGCGCGATGCTCTGCGCAATCAGGTGCTCGACCTGATGCGCGCCCCGTTGATCGACAGAGGCGCCATCGAAAAAGTCCGCGTCGAGCAGGTCGCGAAATTCGACACCATGTCGAAGACGATCGTCGCGGCGGCGATTGATGCAGCGGAAACGCTCACGCCGGACCAGCGGATCAAGCTGACCGAGAATGTCGAAGCCATGGCCAAGCATGGTCCGATGGATGGGCGGCCACCCTTCATGGACCACGAGCCGGACGATGCGCCGCACGGCGGCAAAGCCCCGGATTGAGTCGGGATCGGTCCCCATCCCGCGGCATCAGCCGTTCGACGGGTCCAAACCACAGCCCGCGTCGCCGCTGCCTTAAGTCGAGCGGTGGCGCGGCTCGACTGCCAGAGAGAAGGATCTGACATGCAACAATTCGGTTTCGTTCTGACGCTGCTCGCCGTGATGCCGATCGCCTTTGCGCAAGGCGCGAACACCCGCGAGAGTCATGCGCTGGCGCCAAAGATCCTCACCAGGATCCCGATGGATGCCCACGTCAAAACCAGCGCACGCGACCTTGCCGACGCCTTAAATCGCCTTTCGCCCGAACAGCGCGCGCTACTCACCGACAGGATCGATGCGATGACCCGGCTCGACCCCGCGGGTGCAGCGTCGGCGCACCCGCTATACCTCCCCTTCGATAACCGTCATCCTCTCGACTTTGACCAGGATCAGTCGTCCAAAGGCACGACAGACAACGGCTGAAGGGATCGCAAACCAAAGTGACGGATCGCCTCCTCATCATCGACGACGATGCGCGCCTTGCCGCCATGGTCGGCGACTATCTTGCCGAGGCCGGCTTCGTCACCGAGAGGTGCTTGACCGCCGCCTCCGGGTTGGAGGCGATCGCCCGGACCGCCTTCGATGCCGTGATCCTCGATCTGATGCTGCCGGATCTCGACGGGTTCGAAGTCTGCCGTCGCATCCGCGCGCGGTCGGCGGTTCCGGTGTTGATGCTCACCGCGCGCGGCGAGGACACGGATCGGATCGTCGGCCTTGAGATCGGCGCCGACGACTATCTGTCGAAACCTTTCAACCCGCGGGTTCTACTGGCGCGGATCCGCGCGATCCTGCGCCGTCAGAAAAGCATGACTGTGTCCGAGCCAACGGTGCTGCGCTTTGGCCGGCTGCAGATCGACCGTGGCTCGCGCACGGCCCGCGTCGACGACGACAAGAGTTTGACCAGCTATCAATTCGACATCCTCGTCGCGCTTGCCGAGAATGCCGGCCGGGTTCTGAACCGCGACCGGCTGCTCGACCTTGTCAAAGGCGGCGACCTCGAGGCCTTCGACCGTTCCATCGATGTCCACGTGTCGCGTATCCGCTCGGCAATCGAGGACAATCCCAAACATCCCCGACGGATCATCACCATCCGCGGTAGCGGCTACGTCTTCGCCAAGACGCAGGACGAGCCATGATCCTCATACGCCGCCGGCTGTTCTGGAAGATCTATCTCACCCTTCTCGCCAGCCTCGTCACCGTGGCTCTGGTGATGGGCTGCTTTTGGTGGTTCCTGGGCGAGACCCAGCACGGGTGGAGCGAGGCCACCCCCGCGCCCGCGGTGGACCGGGATGTCTCTGTATACGCGCCTACCGGCGCCCTGTTAGCCGAGCGAGGAAATCCGATCGCGCTTGACCCGGGTGGGATTGAATCACGTTGGACGCGCCGTCGTCTCCTGCGGGTCGACCTGCCCGACGGCCGCATCGTTCTGACCCGGCTGCGGCCGCCGTCCGGCGCGATGATGATCCTGACCGTGATGCTGATCGTTGCGGGCGGCATCGGCCTCGCAGCCTTCCCCGTCACGGCGCGGCTGACCCGCAGCCTCGAGGCGCTGCGCTTCGGCGCGGCGCGCTGGGGCGCGGGCGATCTTGCGGCGCGGGTCGATGAGACCGGCAGCGACGAAGTCGCACTGGTGGCGCGCGCCTTCAACACCGCGGCGGCGCGGCTTGAGGCGCTTTTGGCGTCCCACAAGACCCTGCTTGCCAATGCCGGACACGAGTTGCGATCGCCACTTGCCCGACTTCGGATCGCCATCGAACTCTGGTTGCACAATCCCGCCGAGGCGACGCAGGCCGAGATTATCCGGAACCTCGCCGAAGTCGATCAACTGGTTGACGAGATCCTGCTATCCAGCCGGCTTGACCATCCCGGCGCAGCCCGACGGCCGCTGGAGACCGTCGACATTCTAGGCCTGGTTGCTGAAGAAGCCGCCCGGGTCGGCGTGACGGTCGACGGCAAATCGGTCGACGTCGCCGGCGACCCTGTCCTGCTGCGCCGCCTCTTTCGCAATCTGCTGGAGAATGGCTTGAAGCATGGTGAGCCGCCGATCGGCGTCACCGTCGCGCGGGAGATGGGCGAGGCACGCATCACCGTGTCTGACGGCGGTCCAGGCATCCCGGAGGCGGAGCGTGCCCGCATCTTCGAGCCTTTCTATAGACCTGCCGGCCGCAGCGAAGCCGCTGGCGGATGGGGCCTCGGCCTTGCCCTCGTTCAGCAAATCGCGGCGCATCACGGCGGTCACGTGACCTGCGGCACGACCGATGGCGGTGGCAGCCGGTTTGTGGTTTTTTTATTGGCCGATTGATCCCATCCGGTTGCGATCAAGCGCAGACCAAGCCGAAGACGGCCAACTTGGTTCGCGCTCGACGACGGTCGACCGCTGTTCGCCTTTGCCGGGATCTCGACGACTTGGCACGGCACGCATGGGAGGGACGATGAAGAACCTGATCGAGGGCTAGCATCAGTTCGACGGATTCCCTACGACCAACGCGAACGGCGTCGTTGGCCCGGTGCATCCCAAGGCCATGCCGGTGCTACTCACGACGGCGGAGGAATGGGACGTCTGGCTACGAGCGCCATGGGCTGAGGCCTCGGCGCTTCAACGGCCCCTACCTGAGGCCATGATGAAGATCGTCGCGACGGGCGAAAAGGAGGGCCGACACGACGGTGGGGCGGTTGAGGCGGCACCGCGACAGCACGGCCTCCTCTAGGCAACCTGTATTGCCCACGCAATCGTTCAGGCCGCTAGAGACGCCAGGCAATGCGGCGGGCATATCTTGAGATCGCGAACTTATTGCTCGCCGCCGTGGAGGACGTCCGTTTTCTTCGCCGGCTTCCGATCCGTATCTTCGGTTTTTTCCGGAGCCTTCGTCGTCTCCGTGCCGGTCGGACCGTCCTTAGTGCCGCCCATGGCTTCGGGCGACGGCCCCTTGTCCTGCTCGATGCGTCCGTCCAGGTTACCCATGTTTTTTGTCCTATCCTGCGATCCAGCCGCCCGGCTTACTCGGCAGCCTGCTGCATGTCGGCACGGGTGACCCGCGCCGCGCAGAACTTGAACTCTGGGATCTTGCCGAAAGGGTCGAGCGCGGGGTTTGTCAGCAAGTTCGCGGCGGCCTCGGCGTAGCAGAACGGCATGAAGATCATGTTCTCCGGCACGTCGCGATCTGAGCGGACCTTGATCTCCACCGCGCCGCGCCGCGTTTCGAGCCTCATCATGTCGCCGGGGAAGAGATGCAGCCGGCGCAGGTCGCGCGGCGACAGGAAGGCGACCGCCTCCGGCTCGATCGAGTCGAGCACATGGGCGCGGCGGGTCATCGAACCCGTGTGCCAATGTTCCAGCACCCGGCCCGTCGACAGGATCATCGGATACTCGTCGTCGGGCACTTCCGCCGGCGGCAGCACGCGCGCCGGCACGATCTTGCCTCGACCGTTGGCCGTCGGGAAGCCTGTCGTGAAGATGATCTCGTTGCCAGGTGCCGCGGCGTTGTCCACGGGATAGGTGACCGCGCCCTCCCGCTCCAATCGTTCCCAGGTAATGTTCTTCAGCGAGGGCATCAGCGACGCCATCTCGTCGAAGACCTCGCTCACATGCTCGTAAGGCCAGTCGAGCCCCATGCGCTTGCCGATCTCCTGGATGATCCAGAGGTCCTGCTTGGCCTGTCCCGGCGGAGGCACGACCTCGCGCGAGATCTGCACGCGGCGATCGGTGTTGGTGAAAGTGCCGACCTTCTCCGCGAAGGCGGAGGCCGGCAGCACGACGTCGGCATGGAACGCAGTTTCGGTCATGAACAAGTCCTGCACGACGAGGTGGTCGAGCATGGCCAATGCCGAGCGGGCATGGTGCAGGTCGGGATCCGACATCGCCGGGTTCTCGCCCTGGACGAACATGCCGTTGATCGTGCCGTCGTGGATCGCTCGCATGATCTCGACGACCGTCAGACCCGGGACGGGATCGAGCTTCTGCTGCCAGGCTTCCTCGAAGACCTCGCGGAAATCCGCGCGCCCGATCGGCTGGTAGTCCGGCAGGAACATCGGGATCAGGCCGGCGTCGGATGCGCCCTGGACGTTGTTCTGGCCGCGCAGCGGGTGCAGGCCGGTGCCGGGGCGGCCGATCTGGCCGGTGATGAGCGCGAGCGCGATCAGGCAGCGGGAGTTGTCCGTGCCGTGGACATGCTGGCTGATGCCCATGCCCCAGAAGATGATGGCCGAGCGCGCCGTAGCGTAGGTCCGCGCGACGTCGCGTAGCGTCTCGGCGTCGATGCCGCAGAGCGGGGCCATCGCCTCCGGTGTGAAGTCCGCCGTCTTCGCCTTCAGCTCCTCGAAGCCTTCGGTGTAGCCGGCGATGTACTGGTCGTCGGTCAGGCCTTCGGTGATGATCGTATGAATCATCGCGTTCAGCATGGCGACGTCGCTGCCCGGCTTGAACGCGAGGTGCTGGTAGGCGTGGCGGGACAGGACCTGACGGCGTGGGTCCATGATGATCAGCTTGGAGCCGTTCTTCGCCGCCTGCTTGATGAAGGTCGCCGCAACGGGATGGTTCACCGTCGGATTCGCGCCGATGACGATGATCACCTCGGCGTCGGCGGCCGCGGCGAAGGGCGCGGAGACGGCGCCCGAGTTCAGGCCTTCCATCAGCGCGGCGACTGACGAGGCATGGCAGAGGCGCGTGCAGTGATCGACGTTGTTCGACTCGAAGCCCGTGCGGACCAGCTTCTGGAAAAGGTAGGCTTCCTCGTTCGACCCCTTGGCCGAACCGAAGCCGGCGAGCGCCTTGGGCCCCTTCTCGTCACGGATCTTCACGAGCCCCTTGGCGGCGAAGTCGAGAGCCTCATCCCAGGTCGCCTCTCGAAAGTGGGTGAAGGGGTTGGCAGGATCGACCTCGCTGTCCCACGCCTTCGGCGCATCCTCGCGACGGATCAGCGGCACCGTCAGGCGGTGGGGATGGTGGATGTAGTCAAAGCCGAAGCGACCCTTCACGCAGAGGCGGTTTTCGTTCGCCGGGCCGTTGCGGCCCTCGGCGTAAACGATGCGGTTGTCCTTGACCTGGTAGTTCACTTGGCAACCGACGCCGCAGAACGGGCAGAGCGAGGCGACTTCGCGATCGGGATAAACAGTGCGGGTCTGATGCTCGTCGAGGTACGCGGCCGGCATCAGCGCGCCCGTCGGACAGGCTTGCACGCATTCGCCGCAGGCGACGCAGGTGGACGATCCCATCGGATCGTCAAAATCGAAGACGATCTTGGCGTCGTGGTTGCGGTAGGCCATGCCGATGACGTCGTTGACCTGGACCTCGCGGCATCCGCGCACGCACAGGCCGCACTGTATGCAGGCATCGAGGTTCACCCGCATCGCGGGGTGGCTTGCATCGCCTGTCCAGCGTGGCGCGGCAGGAAAACGGCTTTCCGTCACCGCCTGCGCGTCAGCCCAATGCCAGAACTTCGAATCCGGGTCGTGCGACGTCTGCCGCTCCGGCTGGTCGGAGACCAGAAGCTCCATCACCATCCGGCGTGCGGTCACCGCGCGGTCGGTGGCGGTGTTCACCTTCATGCCGGCAGCCGGCATGCGCTTGCACGAGGCCGCGAGCACCCGCTCGCCTTCGATCTCAACCATGCAGGCGCGGCAATTGCCGTCCGCGCGGTAGCCTGGCTCCGGCAGGTAGCAGAGATGCGGGATCTCGTTGCCCTGGCGCTTGGCGACCTGCCAGATCGATTCACCTTCGGCCGCTTCGACGATGGCGCCGTCGAGTTCGAATTGGATCGGATCGCTCATTCGGCGGCCTCCGCTGCGGGGAATTCTTCCGGAAAATAGGTCATCACGGAATTGATCGGGTTCGAGGCCGCTTGGCCAAGACCGCAGATCGACGCGTCGCGCATGCACTTGGCGAGTTCGGTGAGTAGCGGACGGTTCCACAGACCGCCCTGCATCAGCATGACCGCCTTCTGCGTTCCGGACCGGCATGGCGTGCACTGGCCACAGCTCTCGTCCTCGAAGAACTTCGTCAGGTTGAGCGCAGCGTCCTTCACGTCGTCGTGGTCGGACATGACGACCACGGCGGCCGACCCGATGAAGCAGCCGTATTGCTCCAGCTTCCCGAAATCGAGCGGGATGTCATCCATGTGGGCCGGCAGGATGCCGCCCGAAGCACCGCCCGGCAGGTAAGCGTGGAATGCGTGCCCATCCTGCATGCCGCCGCAGTATTCTTCGATCAGCTCCCTAATCGTCAGACCTGATGGCGTGAGCTTGACGCCGGGGTTCTTGACGCGGCCGGAGACAGAGTACGACCGCAGCCCGACGCTGCCGTTTCGGCCCTGCGCCTTCCACCACTCGCCACCCTTCTCGACGATGTCGCGCACCCAATAGACGGTCTCGACATTGTTGATGAGGGTCGGGCGGCCGAACAGGCCGACTTGGAAGGGGAACGGCGGCTTGTGGCGCGGCAGGCCACGCTTGCCTTCCAGGCTCTCGATCAGCGAGCTTTCTTCACCGCAGATGTAGGCGCCGGCGCCACGCCGCAGGTGGATCACCGGGCCGCCCGGCGGCAGTTTCGGGATCTCGGTTTCCAGGATCGTTCGCGCGGCGGGATATTCGTCGCGGAGGTAGATGTAGACGTCGGTCGCTTCGACCACCGCGGCCCCGATCAGCATACCCTCGATGAAGCGATGCGGATCATGTTCGAGGTAGAAGCGGTCCTTGAAGGTGCCGGGCTCGCCTTCGTCGCCGTTGATCGCCATCAGGCGCGGGCCCGGCATGCCGCGCACGCTCTTCCACTTGCGGGCGGTCGGGAAACCGGCGCCGCCGAGACCGCGAAGGCCGCCGCCGTCGAGCGCATCGATGATCGCGTCCGGCGTTGTCGAGCCGGAGCGAAGATGCTCCAGGAGCCGGTAACCGCCGTCGGCCTTGTAGGCGTCATAGCCGATATAGTCCGGCACGTGGGCGTGGGTGTCGCCGGCGGCCGAAGCTGCCAGGACTGCCTCCGCCGTCGCATTGTCTACGAAGTGATGACCAACCTCAGCGACGGGTGCAGTGTCGCAGCGGCCGACGCATGGTGCGCGAACAACTCTGACTTGCGGACCGGCGGTCGCCGTCAGCTCGTGGAAGAGTTTCTCGGCGCCGAGCATCGCACAGGTGATCGACTCGCAGACGCGGATCGTCAGCGGCGGAATGGAGGAATCGCCCTCCTTCACGACGTCGAAGTGGGCGTAGAATGTCGCCGTCTCGAACACCTCGGCGAAGCTGAGCTTCATGAGGTCGGCCAGCGCCGCAAGATGAGCGGCCGAGATCTGGTGATAGTAGTCCTGGATCAGGTGCAGGTGTTCGATCAGAAGATCGCGTTGGTAAGATCGGCCATCAAGCAGGGCTTCGACCTCTGTCAGGGCTTGCGGATCGACCTGCCGCCCCTTTGGGGTGGACTTGGCGCGCTTGCGGCCTTCGCCGGGATGCTCGAAAGCCGTGACCACGCGGTGATCGCTGCCGGACGTACCTGACATGCCTCTTCCCTTGGATTATCGCGCCGGCCATGGATCCCATGTCGGCACCAGACGCGTTTAGAGGCGCCGCTTTGGGGCTACCTTTGCGATAAAGACGTCGCGATCAAGTTAATTATCGCCAACTGACGCAGGGATAGGAGTTTCCTATCACGGGATGCGATTCAGCTATTGTCATGCTGGACTTCAAAGAAGCACCATAGCAAGATCGAGATCAGCGCCAGATCGAGCATTCGGACGGAGCGTCAAAGATCAATCATGGAATATACTCGAGAGCGAGCGGGGATGGCCATCGACGGCCTGGTGCAGTCCGTCAACAATGCGATCCTTGTACTTCTCTGTTGCGTGCCCGATTACGAACGGACCGCCGAACAGCTCTGGCTGCTGGGCGACAACCTGTCGACGATCGCAGAGATCCGGCTGACGCCTGGCGAAAGGCGCTTGTCCTTCCGCCTCATCTACGACCGGCTGTTTCTTCGGGTGTTCGAGAACGCGGGCTACCAGGCGCTGGCAAGGAGGCTGGCATCGCCGCCGTTCGACCAGATGACGCCGCAACCGGACCTCGATCTGCTGCAGGTGGCCGAGCGACTGAAGCGCTTCCATCGGGCCTTCGCCCATTCGTGTGCCACCGGCACTGCGGGCACGGATGAACTGGACGAGCTGGTCCTGTCGCTGCAGCCGTCACCTCCATCGCTACGCGGGAAGGTGGGTGACCATTCCGCGACGCGCTCGTCACGGTCACGATCGATGCGCCCAGGATGATCCATAGCGTATCAAGCTTTGTCAGGAGCAGCAGGCCGAGGCCGACGATTGCAATCGCGATCGTGATGGGGTCGGTGAGCGCCTGCCGGGCGAGTGGGATGGCGGCCGCGAGGAGCAGCCCGACGCTGGCGATCACCACGGCCTGGAGAGCGCCCTTGAGGTGTGGAAGTTCGATCCGGCGCCCGGCGAAGGCGATCAGAGGAATGACAAGCATGGCAGGCGTTATCATCGCCAGCCAGCCTGCTATGGCGCCCGGGATCCCGGCGACGAAGTAGCCGACTCTCACGATGTAAAGGCCGACCGGACCTGAGGTGCTGCGGATGATAACGACCGCCTCATTCAACTGCTGGAGCGGGGGCGTAAGGCGCTCGCGATCGAGGTCACAGTCGCTGTCTCAGCGTGAGTCGGAGGATCGAAGCCAAATGCGCAGGATGCTTTGAGTACAAGCAATTGACTGAGCGCAGGAACAGAAAATCACTCCAAGCAGTGAGATAACTTCCGATGATGCGCGGAAGCCCTACGTCTAGCATGAATGATGCTGTGTGCCATCAACCCCCGTGATCAGGATGTGTTAATGAATATCCAAGCGTATTTCGAAGAGTGGTCGCGAGCTCCAGGCGAAACCGTGCGGATGGCGGTCAGCACTGCGCACCGGCAAGTCCACGCAACCCTGGTCCGGCTGCTGTCGGGACCGGCGCGCGATGGCCAATCTGTGGGCCGCACGCGCGCCTGCCCGGATGTGCTCGATAAAAATTTTGCCGGGCGACTACAAACCACGGCGGTCGGCTCCTACGCGACCCTGCCGGTGCCTGCCGCGCCTACCGGCGCGACGACGATCCACTGCTGGATCTGGCCGACGCTGCCGAAGCATGCGACGCCACAAGCCGTCTGGAGCGTCGGCCGCCTTGCCCTGGTGATCGCCGACGGTACCCTACAGCTTCGCGACGGCGCCACGACATTGGTTGGCCTCGCAAAACCTGTGATCACACGCACTTGGTCAGCAGTGACGGTCACGCTAGACGGCACCGACGCCACGCTCACCTTGGCCATCGTCGACAAGCGCCCACGGCACACCGCGATCACCGCGCCCTGCTCTCTGGTGGTGTCCTCCCAAACCTTCATGCTTGCCGCCAGCGGTGTCGCTGCAACCGGGCCAATCGCCGCCTTCAACGGTAAGATCGATTCCCCTGCGCTCTACGTAGGTCCTTTCACGCCAGCCGACATCGACGCAGTCGGTCGGGGTCTCGCCCCCTCCACCTCACCGTGGGCCGCCTGGGAGCTGGCGGCAGACTACGCCTCCGAAACCATCGCCTCGCTGACCGGCGCCGCGCCGGGGCACCTTTTCAACGGTGTCGAACGCGGCGTCACCGGCCGCGCCTGGGACGGCACCAGCGACTCGTTTATCGAGAGCCCGGCCCATTATACCGCGCTGCAATTCCATGACGACGACATGGTCGACGCCGGCTGGGCCTATGACCTTAGTTTCGACCTGCCGAAGACTCTGGAGAGCGGCGTTTATGCGGTGCAACTCGACGCGGACGGCGCCAGCAGTCACATCCCGCTATTCGTCTGCGCCGCCAGCGACGCCACGGCGCCTATCCTATTTCTTGTGCCGACAAACACCTATCTCGCCTATGGCAACGACCACCTCGCCTCGCTAGATTTTTCCTCGGTGATGCCGCACGATAAGGTGGTGCCGGCTGACGAAGAGTATTTGTTCGCCCACCGCGAGCCCGGCCGATCATGCTACGACACACACGCCGACGGCACGCCGGTGCGCTATTCGAGCCGCCGCCGGCCGCTTGTCAACGTGAGGCCCGGCTTTCCCAACTGGCTGACGGGTTCGTACAGGCATTTTCCTGTCGACATGTACATCGTCGAATGGCTTGAGCATGTCGGGCTGCCCTACCACGTCGCCACCGACGAAGACCTCGAGCACAAGGGCCGTGGCCTGCTTGACCGCTATGCGGTGGTCGTGACCGGCTCGCATCCCGAATACTGGTCCCGCAGCGGCCTCGACACGCTCGACGCCTATTTAGGCGACGGCGGCCGCATCATGTATCTCGGTGGCAACGGATTTTATTGGGTCACCAGTCGCTTCGCCGAGCGGCCATGGGTCATCGAGGTGCGGCGCGACAATAGCGGCACCCGCTGCTGGGACGCTCCGTACGGCGAGCGCACCCATGTCGCCACATGCGAGGCCGGCGGCATCTGGCGGACCCGCGGCCGGGCGCCGAACAAGATGCTCGGCGTTGGCTTCGCCTCCGAGGGTTGGTCCCAGGGCTGCGGCTACAAGCGGCTGCCGGCGAGTTATTCGCCCATGGCTACGCGCTTCTTCGACGGCGTCGAGACAGATGTCGTCGGCGATTACGGTCACGTGCTGGGCGGTGCCGTCGGCGACGAAGTCGACCGCTACGACATAGCACTGGGGAGCCCTGTCGACGCTTTAGTGCTTGCGACCTCGACCGGCCTCGGAAACGAATACCAGTTGGTCATCGAAGATTTGACCCTGTCCCTGCCGCACCAGGGCGGGGCGCAACGCCCCGAAGTAATTCGCGCCGACATCGTCCTGTTTGCCCGCATGGGTGGCGGCGGCGTGTTTTCTGTCGGCTCTATAACTTACGGCGGAGCGCTGGCCTGGAACGATTGCGACAACGCCCTGTCACGGCTGACCGCTAACGTGCTTCAAGCATTTGCCGCGCCGGGGCCGTTTTTGTTGAGCGACGCGGCGCAAGCATGATGGGATTGCAGTCGCTGACGAGTGCCCCGCGCCCTGGCAAATCTTGCATTAGAAAGCAATGTGCGACTTGAGCCTTTCGTCAGGCAAATTTGCGCACGAACATAACGAGGGAGCAACAGTCCGCCTGGGCAGTGTCGCCGTTGGTGAAGTTAACACGGCAGACGGATCGCCAACTCCTTCAATTAATGACGTCGCGATGCCCAAAGTCCCAAGCGGCACGGGATCTACGCTGTACAGGCGTCAAGGCAATGTGGACAGAATTCTCCTGATCATACCCGGCGGTCTGGGCAGCTTCTGCTTAAGCCGCAGCCGAGATACTGCATCGTCTCCGCTAATGAATGCGCATGATTGCGTCGTTACGTTCCTGTCGTCAGTATTTGTCCGTCGCCGGTGTCGGACCGAGGGCTTCCCAAGCTGCGAGCGCAGCTTGGGAATCTTGTAAATACACCCGTCCGAGCGCGTTCACTTGTGCCATCGCGCTTCCTTCAGTATCAAACGGCTTGGGATGATCGATGTGGGAGCTGGCGTGGCACGGATACTCTCGATCGCGGTCACGCAAATGGCCTGCTCATGGGATCGCGACGCGAACATCCAGCGCGCTGCCGCCATGGTGGAGGAAGCGGCTGGGCAGGGCGCTCAGGTAGTTTTGCTACAGGAGTTGTTCGAGACGCCCTATTTTTGCATCGACAAGAACAAGGCCTTTCTCAAGGAGGCGACGACCGTCGCAGCCAACCCGGCCATCCAAGCGATGCGGGTCCTGGCGCGCAAGCTCAACGTCGTGATCCCCGTGTCCTTCTTTGAGCGCGATGGTGACAGGCACTTCAACTCGCTCGCCATGATCGACGCGGACGGTGAGATCCTCGGCGTCTATCGCAAGAGCCATATCCCCGATTTTCCAGACTATGAGGAAGCGTTCTACTTCGAACCTGGAGATACCGGGTTCATGGTCTTCGAAACCAAGTTCGCCCGGCTCGGCGCGGCGATCTGTTGGGACCAATGGTTTCCGGAGGCCGCCCGCGCTATGGCTTTAAAGGGCGCCGAAGTTCTGCTCTACCCAACCGCAATCGGCTGGCCAATCGAACCGACCCAAAGCCGGTTCAAGAACTCGAAGGTACACTGGCAGCAGGTCATGCAGGGCCATGCAGGTGCCAACATCATGATCCTTGCCGCCTCCAACCGTATCGGCGCGGAGCACGGTATTTCGGGGCAAACACAGTTCTACGGCGGCTCGTTGATCGTCGACCATATTGGCACGAAGGCCGCGGAGGCGGACGAGGCAACGTCACAGATTATGGTCAAGTCCTTCGATATGGATGAGATTGCGCTGTACCGAAAGGATTGGGGCATCTTCCGGACGCGGCGGCCGGATCTCTATGCTCCGCTTTGCTTGGCGGAATAATCGCACTTGTCGCCTCTTACCTCGATGCATGCAAAACCATTCTTGCCGCCGAGACCGTAGCATTAGCCTCGTCGTGACTCGGTCTTGAACGCTGCTTTATACGTCGAATGAATCCCAAGCTGCCGCTCCGCTTTCTGTCATAACATGCCGGAAGCAGCCGGACGGCTACACGCCCGAGGTTGCCGTTCCGGGCGACCAATGTAGATCCAGAAAGCGGACGCAGAGGATTTGCTCGCCTATGTCGGACGCACCCTCATGCCGTCATCTGAAAAAGGAAGGCTTGCTGCCGCTATTTCCCGCGAGGTTGTTGGTACCGGGCCGGAATCAGACACGGTCGGCGGCGCCGCCCTGGGTCAGCCGAAGCCAATTACCATGCGCGAAGCCGGCTTTATCGGCCTCGTCCAGTCCACAGTCCGCGAGGAACCGCCGCGGATCGCCGCCCGGTCGATATTGGTAAGGGTAATCCGTCGAGAATAGCAGCCGGTCGGGTCCCACGATCGCTGCGGCCTGCGCTAGATAGCGGGGCGAGAACATGCCGCTGGCGGTAACGTAGAGGTTGCGGCGCAGATAGGTTGCGATCGGCTGCTCCAGCCGCGACACGCGGTCCATGACTGCAAGGCATTCGGCATAGAAGAGCACGACCTCGCCCCAATGGCCCAAGATCAGCTAAAGATCAGGCAAGCGATCAAATGAGCCGGCCAGCAGGAGGCGGAGGAATTGGATCCCCGCATCATAGTGCCAGCCAAGGCCGTAATGCGCGAATGCCGCCTCCACGTCGGGCGTGAAGCCCGAATAATAAGCCGAGCGTACCGCCGTCGGGGGCGTTCGCGGGTGAAGCAGGATCGGCATCCCGAGCTTCGCCGCACTTTCGAAGATCGGCGAGCATTTAGAAACGCCGAAAATGCGATCCCTCGTTGCAGAGGTAGCCCTACGCGTAGGGCAGTGAACTGCTCTCCAACCCAGTCTTCTCGACGTTGACCAGGCTCCAAATCTGGAAACGTATCGAAAATCGAGAAATGCTGTTTGGAATTAGCAGGAACGCCGATCAAGCGAGCCGTCTCGCCAGGGTCCCGGATCTCGCCACCCATGGCGGCCCACTCGTCGGGAGAGTACTCGGACGAAAGGATGGGCAGCGTCTTAAAGGAGGTCGCGCTTGAGTTTGCTTCACTCCAAGACGAGTGGCGTATGACATGCTTTCCGCTCGTCAAAGCATATGTCGATCCTTGGATCACCTGATGTTTATCGGTCCTTTTCCCGCGTGCCGTCCCAATTTCATTGATGGGAAGGATGCAATCGTTGAACGTCAGAGCTGCTTCAATAAGCCCTGCCGGCGTCGCGTTGAGGGTAGGAAGGTCTTCTTCGAGCTCGTATCCAATCGCCAAGGCAGCCATCAGCTGGATTTGCGATTTACCCATTCGGCTCCCCCCCGTAAATAGACTAGGGGATGCACACATCGTTGGCACCGGCGATGACTCGAACGTGAGTGAGTGTGTTC
>NZ_LMUU01000197.1:2102-4974 GCF_009765775.1 Beijerinckia sp. L45 | reverse complement strand
ACGACGCCCTCCGCCAGGCCCGCGACGCCGACGCGGCGTGGGGGCTGGAGTGGGCGGCGGCCTGTCGCGGCTGCTGGATCGGGGCGTCCGGCGAGGTGCCGGACATCGCCTGGGTCCGCGAGATCCTTCCGCACGTCGCCGAACTCGGCCTCGCGATCGATCGCGAGGCCGGCCTTGCCGACCGGATCGGCAAGATGGTGGCGGACCAGGCGGCCTTCGGCGAGGAGGTGGCTGCACTGTGCGCCGAGTTGGGGATGGAGCCGGCGGCCGCGGGAGCGCTCGAGACGGCGGACGCGATCGGCCTGCGGCTTCGTCGGGCGACGCTCGCCGACGCCGCGCGCGTCTCGAAGGCGATCGAAGCCGGGGACGCGGCAGGTCGGCACGCCGCGGCGCTCGAGGCGATCGCCGCCCATAAGGTGGCGAAGGATCGTATGACGGCGTACTTCGGCGTGGACTCGCTCGATGCCGTCGCGGACGCCGTGAGGGCATCGAGGCGGCGCGACGCGCTTCGCGGCGCCTCGGCCCGGTGCGAGGCGGAGATCCTAGCGGGGCTCGGCGTGACGACGTTCGCCGCGGCGGAGGATCTGCTCGGCGACATCGACAAGGAACGCGCCGAACGTGATCTGGCCGAGTTGATGGCGCGGTCGGAGGACCACGAGCAGCGGACCCGCTCACTGTTCGCCGAGCGGGCGAAGGCGGCCGACATGCTTGGCGCGGTCGGCGGCGACGGACTCGTCGCGGCGATCGAGCAGGAGCGCCGCACGCTGCTGCTGGAGGTCGAGGAGAAGGCGCTTGCCGCCCTGCGGATGCGCACGGGCGTCATCGCGGCGGAGCAGGCCCTGGCGGCATACCGCGAGAACCACCGGAGTTCGATGATGGCCAAGGCATCCGACGCCTTCCGGACGATCAGCCGAGGCGCCTACAGTGGTCTCGCCGCGCAGGCGGCGAAGGAGTCCGAGGTGCTGATCGCGATCTCGGGGGGTGGGGACTCCAAGCTCGCGGCCGACCTGTCCAAGGGCACGCGTTTCCAACTGTACCTGGCTTTGAGGGTCGCCGGCCATCACGAGTTCGGGCGCACGCGGCGGCCCGTGCCGTTCGTGGCCGACGACATCATGGAGACCTTCGACGACTTCCGGGCCGAAGAGGCATTCCGGGTGTTCGCGGAGATGGGAACGAGAGGGCAGATCATATACCTGACGCACCACCGCCACCTATGCGATCTGGCACGCGAGGCGTTTCCTGGCGTCAGGATCCACGATCTGGCCGGTCCGGCCTAGCGATGGAACCTGACGCCTGACTACCCGATGCGGGGCCGCGCCTCGCGCAAGCGCGTCAGATCCACGACGGCCATCGCCCCTCGGTCGCGGCGAGCTTCGCCGCCACGACCAGCCAAAGAAGGCGCCAGGCCTCGGTCGCGGGATCGAGCACGACGATGTCGGTGACGAGGGTCGCCCCGCGGAAGTCGGCGCCGCCGACCGGTGTGTACCGCGGATGCAGGACGACGTCTGCGAACGGATCGGCGTCGCTGCGCTGTTCGAGGAAATCCGCCCTGATGACCGCCTCCTGGAACCGCATGTGGCGCAGCGCGCCCGCCAGCGCCTCGCGGAACTCGGCGACCGTGATGCCGTCGGGCAGCGGCACGACGATGCGCCCCTCCTCGAACCTCACGCCGAGCGGATCGGGAAGCTGAGGCGTGGCATCCGGCTCGAGGTCGAATGCCCTCCAGTCATCCCAGCCGGGTTCCAACAGGATCGGCTGGAAGGAGCGCTGCCAGCGCACCGCCGATCCGTGGCGCGTCTGGTTCAGGCGCCGCAGCGCGGCCCTGACGTCGACCGCCACGCCGACGAGGATCAGCGGCAGGTCGCAGTCGCGGGACAGGCGGTAGCAAGCCGTGCACGAGGCGGCGAAGACTGAGACGATCTCACCGACACGGGCCTGGCGCCCTACCGAAGGGGGACCCATTCCATCCATCACGTGGCTCCAACCGAAAGAGAAATGAGAAGACCTCAAGAAGAACAATGAGATAAGTTGCAGCGACGGTCCGTCCTCCCCAACGGCCCTCGGCTCGGGTCGGAACCGGGGCCGATCGCCTCGCACGGCGCCTGCGGGCAGTGACCGAGGCGTCCGTCGAAGGTTCGAGTGGATACCGCCCGCCGCCGCACGAATCCCCTTGCCTCCGCGCGAGGCGGGACGGCACAACGGGGCATGACGACGGATGGCGAGACCCTAGTGAAGGCCGCGCGGGAACTGCTCCGCTGGACCCAGGGGACGCTCGCGGAGAGGGCCGGCGTGGCCATCGCCACGGTGCGGCGGTACGAGAGCGGCGTCGCGGTCCGCGAGGAGGTCGTCGAGGTCCTTCTCAAGGCGCTTCGTGGAGCCGGCGTCGTGTTCCTGAAGGACGTCCGCGTCGACGGCACGCTGGTGAGCGCAGGCGTCGGCCTGCGGCCGAAGGCCCGGCCGGAACCGTGGACGCCCAATCACAAGCCGCCCTCCGCCCCCGCTCAGGGCAGACGCCGACCGGGTCGGCCGAAGAGCGTCGGTGCTCCCGAGAAATCGAGCCCGCCATCGGCCGCTTCGATCATCTCGACACCGGCCTCCGCGAGACCGGTCGAGACGGCGGCGGCGACCGCGAAGTCACCCGACAGGCGGCCGAAGCGTTCGACGAGCACGATGTCGAACGACGAAAGCCGCGCGTCGTCGACGAGGACGCCCAAGGCCTCGCCGCGGCGGACCAAACCGTCGGGGCGGCCGGAGTCGACGTAGTAGCGGGCGACGCTCCCGCCCAGGCGCACGGCCGCCGCGTCGACCGCCTCCTTCTGCACGAAGAGGCCGCAGGGCCCGTCCGTCGCGCGAAACTCGCTAAGGTAGGCGA
>NZ_LMUU01000197.1:1251-1973 GCF_009765775.1 Beijerinckia sp. L45 | reverse complement strand
CCGCTTTCAAGGCGCCAACCGGCGGCACTAAGGACACGCATATCGTACGGATATTTTTAATATCAATAATGAAAAGGCATTATTTTATTCCGAGGTCGTCCGCGCGGGTCCCCTCCGTGTCCTTCAGCGGTCCGGATCTCCGACATGCACGCATGCTGCGAGGGCGCGATGCGTTTCGAGGCCATTCGGCCGGGAACGCTCGCAAGGAGGCAGGTTGTGCGCCGACGGCATCTGGGGCGGAGAAGACGGTAGGGACCCCAAACGAAAAGGCAGACCGACGAAAGCGTTGAGGCGAAGGCATGGCGCGAGGACGGATCGCGCGGTCCCGGATCGACGCCGATCGCACCCCGGCGCCGAATCCCCGCAGGAAAGCGCCGCCCAGGCCGGAGGGCGACCGTAGCCCTCACATCCACGGAATCAATCCAACACCACCCCGAAGGAATGCAAGATGCGTAAGGAAGCGGCGGCCCTAATCTGTGCGATCGCCATAGAACTGATCCTTCAGGAGCAGGCGTTCGGCCGGGACGTCGACGCCGTACTGCAGATCGACGCCCACGACGTCGTCGGCCGACATCCGGCGCTTGACCGCGAAGACCCGTCGCGTGACGCGCACGGTCGCGTCGTTGGTCTTGTAGATCACGCAGGCGACGACGAAGAACCCTCCCGGCCCGTCGACGGCCCTACCCTGCCGGAATTGTCCGGGCTTCGGGATGAAGGGCTTC
>NZ_LMUU01000197.1:0-1154 GCF_009765775.1 Beijerinckia sp. L45 | reverse complement strand
CGGCCGAGGTTGAAGACGGTGCCGGTGATCGCGACGTCCGCAAGGCCGTCGCGCCAGGTCAGGCCGCCGTCGGCCGCGACCTCGAAGGAGAGCCACGCGCGGTTCGCGGCGACTGCGGCGTCCGCCTGCAGGCGAGCCTCCCCGAAGGCCCGCCAAGCGAAGACGGTCGCGACCGCGGCGACGACGACGGCGACCGCGGAGATCACCGACGACCGCCACCAATAGGCGCGCTCGTCTTCCCGGTGCTGCTTCTCGCCGGCGTACCGGGCCTGATCCATGGATTCGTGGGGAAGCGCTTGAGCGTTTGGCCCTTCATCCTCGGCTTCATCGGATGCCTGATCGGCGCGGTCGGCACCGCCTACCTCCTCACGATCCTCTGACGACGCGGGACGCGTCTCGGCCCCGGTCGCGTCTTCCTCGATTATAGATGACATCAGTATCCTCCGATCCGGCACTTGGTCTGAACACCGAATAACTGAACATCTGCCAATTATTGACTAATCGACACCAAAAGAGGGGGCCATCCACAGAACACAGTTTACAAATCCGGATCGATATGTCCCGGAAAGACACATATAATAAAAACGTATACTTGTTGCAAGAAAGGTTATTGGGTGAACTAGTGTCGACTTTGAAATGCGGCCCGGCGATTTCCACAAACTTCATCAATCCACCGCACTGTCGTCTTGCCGGGCCGGACCGATCGTCGACGCGCACGGCCCCTCCGACGGTCCCGCCTGGTGGCGCCCGAGGCTCGAGGAACTGCCGAATGGTCCGCGACGACGATGCAAGCGACAGCCGATACCGGATGCTCGCGGACTCCCTGCCTCAGATGGTCTGGGTCATGCAGTCCGAAACGGGCCTGTGCTCCTACGCGAACGGACAGTTCGACGCGTTCTACGGCGACATCGGTCCCGACCGCGATGCGCGGGTGTCCCGCAACCACCCCGACGACGCGCCGCAGATGGAGGCGGCCTGGCGGGCCGCCCTCGAGTCGGGCACGGTCTTCGCGGCGGAGGGGCGCCTGCTGCGCCGCGACGGCGTCTACCGATGGCACAAGCTGATCATGGCCCCGGTGGTCCGCGGCGGGAGAGGGGGGGAGTGGCTTGGAACGGCCCTCGACATCGACGAGATCGTGACGGCGCGGCGGAGGC
>NZ_LMUU01000196.1 GCF_009765775.1 Beijerinckia sp. L45 | reverse complement strand
CGCGTCAACGACCTTACCATCATCGACCGGCCCGACCCCGAGATACCCTTCACCGACCGCGCCTTCGACACGGCCGTCTTCGCCACGGGACGCCCCGCGCTCATGCTCTCTCGGACGTTGCCGACGGATCTCCTGAGCCACATCGCGATAGCGTGGGACGGAAGCCTGGAGGCGGCCCGCACCGTCGGCCAGGCCATGACCCTGATCCACGAAGCCGACCGCGTGACCGTCATCCAGGTGCAGACGCGCGCAAGTGAGGAGACGAGTTGCGCCGACCTGGCCGAGTCGCTCCGATGGCAGGGCATCGTGGCCCATACGCACGTCGTCGCGACAGCGGACGGCCTCTCTGTCGGCGAGACGATACTGGCCGAGGCGTCCCGCCTGACTGCCTCGATGCTCGTCATGGGCGCCTATACCCACAGCCGCGTGCGCGAACTCCTGCTCGGCGGCGTGACGCGTGACGTGGTGGCCGGCGCGACGATACCCGTCCTCATGACGCATTGACGGTGCCTGTGGCGACCTCGATTCGCGAAGATCCGTCGAACGCGCGTTCCGTATCCGCGCATGCCGCAGGATCGGTCGGTGCGCCGCGACCTGTCGTTTCGAGCCGCGTTCTGAACCGCACTCTGGCCGCCGTCCTGTTCTCGAGCTTGACGATGCTCGTCGTCGACAGCGCCGTCGCGTCCGTTCCCAGCGCCGACCGCGGACACGCCTTCGTCCTCGATCACTGCGCGCGCTGCCACGCCGTCGAGGCGGTCGGCGTTTCACCGCTGCCGGAAGCACCTCCGCTTCGGCTGCTCCATGAGCGTTATCCCGTCGAAGACTTGGCCGAGGCCTTCGCGGAGGGCATCGGGACGGGGCATCGGTCGATGCCCGATTGGAAACTCGATCCTGGAGAGATAGGCGGCCTCATCGCGTACCTGCGGACGTTGGAAGGCCG
>NZ_LMUU01000019.1 GCF_009765775.1 Beijerinckia sp. L45 | reverse complement strand
GCTCTGCCAATCCCTGAGCTATCGCGCTCCACGGCGCCCCATCCTCCGACCGCATGCGCTCGATCTCAGGCATAACCTGGCGGATCTCCGCCGTGATTGTCGTCGGACGCGCAGCGGCGGCGCCCTTTGCCAGGCGCCTCACATCATTCCGTAACCTGGCTCGATCGATTGTCATAGCCGGTCATCTACGCGACCCAGCTGAAGACTTATTTGCATAAGCCATTAAAAACTGCCGGTACTGCCGGTCCTGCCAAATACTGCAAAAATACTGCTAAAAAACTTCGTAAAATTAGACACACACCTCACGCACTAAAGTTGCCAAGCGCCCGGCTTTCGCTGGCATAGCGATCGAGGTCGCCATATCTGGGCACCTTCTCATTCTCGGTGCCCCATGGCCGCTCCAAGTTCGCGATCGCTGACCCTCTCTCTACCAGAGGACCTCTACGAAACCCTCTCGACGGCCTCCTCCGCCCGAGGATGGTCGATCGACTCGCTTGCCGTGGAGGCTATCAAAGAAGCTCTCGAGGGGGCGATCCGTTACCGCGTGCTCGTCGAACGAATGTCCATCGTCGATGAGGCGATCCTCGATATAGCCGTCCTAGTCGGAGAGACCGCAGCGGCGGCCGACGCCATGACTGGCGGCGCGGATATGGCGTCCCTCTGCCTTTACCGACCGCCAGGCCGGCCGTGACCGCAAATCTCGCCAAGATCGGATTTGGGAGGGATGGCGGCGCCTACTACGTCAACGATCCCGACCGCGAAGCATCGGCGTTTCGTGATGACTACTATACGCGCGATGGCGGTGGCGTGTGGAAAAGCACCGGCAACACGATCGTGCGGGACAGCACGGCCGTCAGCCGAGAGACTTTTCAGGATCTTTGCGCCGGCATCGACCCGCGGACCGGAAAACGAGCCGTGCGTGGTGCCGGAGAGGGCCATCGTGCTGGATGGGACTTGGTGTTCGCTTGCCCGAAGTCTATATCGCTCCTTTGGGCGACCGCGTCATCCAACCAGCGACGCTTGTTGGAGCAGATCCAGCGGGAAGCCGCCGACGAGGCCATAAAGCTTCTGCAAAAGGAGCTTCTGCTTGAGGTGAGATCGGGTGCCGGGGGCGTTTGGAAGAACCGCCCGTCGGACGTTATCATCGGACAATTCCAGCACTATACCTCGCGCGAGGGCGACCCGCATCTGCATGTACACAACGTAATTATGAACGTCGCTGGGTGTGCGGACAAGAAATGCAGAACGTTGGAACCCAAACGGCTCTACGACGGCCAACTCTTGGTGGGCGCGGCCTTCAGGTCGGCATTAGGCCAGAGGCTTGTCGCGGAAGGTTTCCACTTGCGCCCTGCTGGGCGGGACCAGTTTGAACTTGCAGGTTTTCCCGAGGCGTGTCTTTCGGCTTTTTCAAAACGCTCCGAGCAGATCGAAGAGGTCGCAGACCGAAAAGCCTCCGCTGCCCAAAAGCAGCTGGCTGCGCTCCAGACACGTCAGAGCAAAGCCGACCTACCGACCGGCGAAGTTTTGCAGCAACGCTGGCACGACGAACTAGAGCGATTTGGGATCGACCCTTGGACGGTCGCAAACGCGCCGCCCCCTTCACATCTCATTATTGAGGGCGAGCTCGATCGAATTGAGACCTTTGACCAACCCGAAATTGAAGGCTCAAGTCCTGTCGCCCTGGCAGCCTCCAGGCTCTTCCGAACCCAAAGCGTAATCACTCGCACGGAGCTTCTTACCACAGCCTTTTCTGAGGCAAGCTTACGGGGCGTCGGTATCGACGCGGTCTATGCTGAGCTTGAACGACTCGAGGAAGGCGGAAAGCTCACCAGGCTGGAGGACGAGATGCTGGGTCGGTTGCCCGTCCGCGAGCTCGGCGCTTTCTGGACCACGCCAAACATTGCGGCATGCGAAGCAACCATGCTTAGGTCGGCTGCTCGTTCGTCGGAACGAACGTGGATTACGTCAGACGCCTTAAAAGCGGCTTTGCTCGCGGCCCCTCACCTTTCCGTCGAGCAAAGGGATGCGGTTTTTTTTGCAGCAAGCACCGACGGCGTATCCATCATCGAAGCCGGTGCCGG
Source organism: Beijerinckia sp. L45 (assembly GCF_009765775.1). Lineage (GTDB taxonomy): Bacteria > Pseudomonadota > Alphaproteobacteria > Rhizobiales > Beijerinckiaceae > RH-AL1. Next base: position 21,645 of record NZ_LMUU01000019.1, on the reverse strand, counting down.
CACCGGAAAAACCACGCTTGCTCGTGCCTTGACGGAGGCGGCTCGGGGATCGGGCCTTCGCATTCTCGCCCTCGCACCGAGCTGGGTCGCCGCCGATGAAATTGGCGCTTCGATCGGCGTCGAATCGCTTGCCATAGCGAAATGGCGTCACGATCAAGAGCGCCATGTTGGGGCAGCTCTGGACGAGAAAACTATAATCCTGGTTGACGAGGCCGGCATGGTCGGCACGATGGACATGTCAGCAGTCCTTGCTGCAGCGGTCGAACGGGGGAGCAAGGTTGTTCTCCTCGGCGACCGCCGCCAACTTCAATCGGTTGCGGGGGCCAACGCTCTGGCCGCGTTGAGTGATCTACTGGAGCGCCAGGCCTCCTTGTCGACCGTGCGCAGACAGATCGTGCCGTGGCAGCGCGCCGCATCGACCATCATGGCTCGGGGCGATTGTGAGACTGGCCTTCGAACTTATGCTCTCAACGACCGGGTCGATCTCGTCGACGGAGAGGCTGCCGCTCGCGCCAAGGTCATTGCGACATGGACCGGCCACCGCACAGACTATGGCGAAGACGCTTTGATTGTGACTCGTCGAAATTCCGACGCGGCGCTCCTCAATCGAGAAGCCCGCGAGGTTCTGCGGGCCGAAGGGCGTCTAACCTCGGACGACATCATCGTTTCGTCCATCGATCGCGAAAAGAAACACCGCGAGCTTCAGCTCGCCGTCGGTGATCGCGTGCGGTTTGGAGAGACCTTATCCGCCTTCCGTATCCGTAACGGCACTCGCGCGACAGTGTCAGCGATCGTCAACAACGGGTCGGCCTCGCCGACGGTTGCTTTTACTCTTGAAGACGGGCGGTCCGTCGCCGATCGGTGGGATGCGTTTTCACGAAAGCGTGTCGGCCGAGCACCCACATCACCCCGCATATCTCACGGTTATGCCGGCACAGCTTACGCCGCGCAAGGACGCACCGTGAGTGCCGCCGTCATGTATGTCTGCCAACCGACAGACGCCCGCGAACTCTATGTTGGCCTTACACGACATATACATGACGCGCGCTTGATCGTGGAGCGAACGCGGCTCGATGCAGCCGTCCGAACGAGGCAAGCCGATCCTCGCCTTATGCCGAGTAGAATTGCGATACTGGAGCGGCTGTTCACGGAGGCGCAGCTCTACGCCGAAAAGCACAACGTCATCGATTTTGTCGAGGACCGAGCCGCCTTCATGAAAAGCGGGCTTTTTCCGACGATTCATGCCACATCGGTCCTCAACTTTGCAAAAGCCGTAAGAAGCATCCGGCGTGCGATTAACATCCAAAACAAGTTCGGCGATCGAAGTGCCACGTTGGGTATTTTCGAGATGCTGCATCGCAGACTTCAGACAATCGTCCGGCCTCTCGAAACCCGAATCAGGGCACTACTCGGCAAGCCGGTGATCGAGATCAAGCGTTCGCCATCCCCGTCACCGAGCGTTCCGCATTACGATCGTCAAGCTCCCTGATGTGTATTTTTGGAACACCCAACCACGAAAGATGTACATTATCAATCATTCATCCAACGACGTCGGCCATCATGCCGGTTTGCGGGGCGAGATCCACAATGGTTACCCATTCCACCGTGGGCGAGCAAAGCTGGTCCATCAACTGGTTGTCGAAACTGGCCTCGCAAAGGCGGAAGAGATTGTGCAAGCGGGGTTAACGGTTGGGATATTGATACTGACATGAAGGAAATCGGTACGAAATCACCGCGCGCTATCGTGACGAACGTCAATTCGAAATTCTTGTCGTAGCCCTGTTCGATGAAGCCTCAAGCAGCGGCTGGTCGTTCACCTGGCTGGTTCAAGGCGGCATCCCACAAAATCAGTCCCCTGGGAGCTTTACCTAACGGGTTCGCACCATCTTGCACTGAAGCTGTGGCTTTAAGCACGAACCTTGTAAACATTTGAGTGCAGCTTCAGAGTCTGGCGTCTAAGCTGATTCACGGTAATTACCCCCTTGTCGAATCGAGAGGGCGCTGATTCATTCGCCCATGGGCGATTGGATCTTGAGAGTCTGAGCAAGGAAGAACTGATCGAGCCGGTTCTGCGGCTGCAGCGTCCGGGCCGGACCTCACGCACTTCGCCGAAGCCGCCCGCGAGCGACCACAAGGCGCGTCGCGAGAAAGCGAAGCCCGGCGGAGCCAAGCCTGCTAATCAAAACCGCCTTAATTTTCCAGGAACGAATACATTATTTTTCCGCCTTACCTCTATACCAGAGGCGACTGCTGTCTCATGTTTCTTAAACGCCCTTATTCTGAGATGTTGTCTGAAGATTTTTGATAAAATCATCAAAAACATGATTTTTAAATGCAGACCTTTATTGAGATAATTCGGAGGTGCGGCGCTCCATGCGAGCTCTAGGGCCGGCGCAGTTTTTGGCGTTAGGGTGACAAATTCACCGCTCGCAAGTCGATCGCTCATTCTCCGTCCAAGTTCCGCGCGCATAGGCACTGGGTTTCCTCCGCCAAACTCGATCCATCCAACATTACATGCTAACGTCATGTCGTGGCCGTCGGCGAGTCTTTTAATAACTTCCCGCTCGAACCCACTCTTAGACAAGTAAACGAAGGCTAGAGCACCTTCTAAATGATGTATTCTATTAAATTCCTTTATATTCTTAATTGGATAGCTTTTTCTCTCCCCATAAACGTATAGTTGCCCTATAACCATAAATCCATAGGATCCAAATTCATTTATAATCGAGAGTGCGCTGGTATCATCGAAATCATCGGTAATATTTGACAAAACAAACGCTCCATATGTTCCAGTGCAACCTATCAAATATGTCTTAAATTATATCTAGACACGCTGATGCAATTTTACCAAAAATGGTAAGGTACGGTTTGTATCCCTGTTGCGAGTCTTGACGAGGAACTCCTTGTAGATTCCCGCTTGCAGCGTGGTCGGCGCCCAGGGATAAAAATACTAAGTCTGCTGAGTAGCCGCCGAAACACACGTCTGTCACTGGACCCGTTTGACGCGCGACGCCTGTCATTCGCTTTTCGGCACAGACTTCTATATCTTCTTTCTCAAGGCACATGATAATACGCGGAAGACTCACAGATAAGACTCGCCCGTGACGACGGCCCATAATTATATGGCCGCTTTCATGAATTACCGTGCTGGCCTTTACGTTTCCTTCGAGCGCAATTTTTTGCTCAGATCGAGACTCCGCAAATAACGATTCGATCATTATAGAGTCCCAAACGCGAAACCTGCCTTTGCCACCTCGCACTTGCAAGTGAGTATGCGCGAAATCCAAATATCAGTCAGATTAAACTTACGTTAATTGGATATGAGATGCTTTCCCTAGCAGCGGGCTGAGTGGGGCAACAGTGTAACTTCGTTCATCGTTAGCGAGGAACAAGACGCGGTGCGGTCGAGCCATGTCGCAGGGCGTATTTTGCATGAACGATCCTTGACGGACCGAAGATACGGCAGCAAGGACATTATCCCCTCCCCTTTCTGCCATATTGGTTCAAAAACCACACATATCGTTTGAAGCGGTTGCCAAGCCCGCTTGGGTTAAGACCTTTGCTGGGATCGGCCGACGCGCAACGTCGACAGGCTGTCCGCGCGAGCTGCCGCCAGTGGCATTCAGCTATTCCGTGAAGGCTAATGAACTGCTGCTTACCACTGGCATGCACAAACGCCCCGGACGGCTAGCGGCCATGACATGCATGAAGCAGCCGGTCAGCTTTGCGCCTGAAGCGGAAGCTCGCGGACTGCCTAAAAGCAGACGTTCGGCTCTGCGCCCAAGCCGGTCATCCCCGGTATCCTGTGGTGCGCCCGCAAGCAGACGTTCGACAAGGGAGTAGGCTGGAAAAATCGCCAACGGGATGATCTGGTGGAAGACACTTGTCAAGAATGATCCTATCGATCGTCGGTGTCTGCTCTCGCATTAGCAGGACCCGTCAAAATGTCAGCAATGGTTTTCTCAAACCAAAGCCTATGGTCAGGATCTGGGGCTGCCGCAACGCCTGGATTTGATCTCGCTCCTTGATAGGGTGCTAGGCTTGTATCATGCGCGAAGGCTCCATAAGCAAAAACAGTCACGAACATAACGGCTAAAATAAAACGCATGTGACTCCTCCGAGATCGCTAGATCGGTCCGGCCGACGCATCTCTACAAGCCGGCAGCATCGCGTCCGAGACATGGCGCAATCCGCTATGGCATGATGTGATCGATGATTGATGCACATAGCTCTCTTATTTCCGCTTGCGTCAAAGTACGCGGATGCCCGAGACCTTTCTCGGCAAGTTTCTTGACCCTCGCCGAATGCAACTTTGTTTCGCCGATAAAGCGCTCGGCTAATTCGTATGAGGATAATCCAGATATATCGTGCTGCATGACAGCGCCTTGCTTATACGGGTTAATTAGCAGTCAAAGCCGGCTGCTAATTGATTACGTTACTTCGGTTCTAATTGGATCCATCCAACATAACGACGTCACCGTGGCCGCCTGAGAAATGCAACTCGCCGTCCTTGTCGATGACAAGTTTCGCATCGCCTCCCGCAACGCGGCTATAGCCGAAGGCTTCATCACGAAAACCGCAATTCGCAGGGCAGTTAAGCTCAGCGGCCTTGCCAGCCATGATATCTTGCGGCGTTTCTCCGATTCCACTATTCACCGTAAGCGTGTGCGTACGGCTGTCTTGATTGGTGATCGTGACCGCGGCAAATGCCGGGCTTACCAGAAATAGGGCGGCACAAAATGTGCCAAAACCAATATTTGCATGCATTGCACGTTTCCTCAGCCGAATTTATATTTTATATAAGGTCTCGATCGGCGCGAATCCTGTTACTTAGATAGGTATCGATTATAACGAATACCAATAATGTGGCCGCGAATTAATGCTGTTGTGGCGCTTGCGGGCAGTCCGATGCTCGCCGTGGATCGCCAACAAGGCTTAATTTGCTGCGCGTCGTTGAAACCCGTCCATAATCGTTTGCGCGATCGAGTCGTAGTCATGGCCGAAATGATGGCCGCCAGCCGTTTTCACGAGTTCCACATGGTCTGCGTCGAGCAGCGGGCACGCAGACTCGGACTCCTCGGCGCCGTAAAAGCACTGGATTAATCCGGCCGGCATGCTGGCAAGTGCTGGAGCCACAGGTATCGCAGCATCGCTCGGCGGCGCACCAAGCCAGCCCGTCACCGTGATTTCCCAATCGGCTTTAGACTCTAGACCCAACAAGGACACCATTGTGACCTTGGCGCGGAGAGTCGGTGCCAGACGATCGTAGAGAAACGGCAGAACGTCGGCACCGAAGGAATATCCGATCAAAGCGATCTTGTCGGCTTTCCATTTGGTCGAGTATTCTTCAAGGACTGCCGCGAGATCGGCGGCGGTCTGAGCCGGTGTCTTCACCCGCCAAAAGTATCGCAGGCTGTCCCAGCCGACGACGGGCACGCCCATGGACTGGATCCTGTCTGCCAATCGCTTATCGAGATCGCGCCACCCGCCGTCTCCGGACAGCACGACAGCCATCATCCGCGATGGTGCGTCGACGGGCAGTGGGATGATCGGGAGCGCCGAGACGTCTTTCGAGGCGATCGTGGCCAAGCGTGGTTCAATGAGAGAAACGAGCGTCGACGCGGCGTCGGTCCCGGATATGCCGCGCGTTTCAAGCGGCGTTCCGTCAACCCTTAGCGCTTCTACGCGAGCCCGACCGGCGTCCTCCGCATTGGTATCGAACGCAACGGTCCAGAACCCGTGAAGGTCGCGCGAAGGGCTCGGCATGTAACGACCACGGAGGTCGGCTTTCGACGTCTGGTCCGGGCATATTGGAAACGGGACCGACAAACCTGGTGTCGGATCCAGGGAGATCGCGCCGGCAAACGTGTTCGCTGGCGCCTGGGCCAGCGTGGCGTAGGCAAGGACTCCGCCTTCGCCCACGCCCGCCAAGATCGGGAAGACGTAGTCGATCGACGGATGAAGCCGTTGTAACTGACGGCTGAGAACCTCGGCGTCACCGAAAAATGACGCGCATTTCGTCGCCGCCGACGTGCTCTCGCGGTTCGATAGTCTCGCAAGATACACTTTTGTGTCGACGCCGACAGCAAGCGCGCCCTTGGCGGCGAGACTTGTCAGAATGCGGTCATCGTCCGGTTTCCAACCTTCTTTGTCTGAAAACAGGACGACATAACCCTTCATCGAACTATCGGGTAAGGCGAGTTGAACCGGACCAAAGAGGCCGCCGTCTACGACATCCGCATGCGCTTGCGTCGCCAGAAGAAAGGTGGCGAGCGATACCAGAACACGAAGTCTCATCAGGGTTCACTCCGATGTCGATCCAATCGTGAGCGCCACTACGTCGGCCAGTGCGAACACGGGCCCGAAGGCCCCAGACACCGCGAGATAGCGAGGCTCCCACGTGGGATCGAACTTACCCTTGAAGGTGCGGACACCCTGAAAATTGTAGAGCATGTTCCCATGCCGCCAAATGAGGTTGCCAAGCCGCGACCAGTCCGACTTCGCGACGGCCGGCGAGAGGCCGCTTAAGGGGGCCATACCGAGACTGAACACCTGAACCCCCGAACCTTTGAGCGCCAGGATCGCGCTCAGGAAAAGGAATTCCATCGTATACGATGAGGTGTCCTGAATGTGGCGCATTAGTCCGACGGTTGCTTCCTGTCCGGTGTCGGTGGTCATCACGGTCATGAAAGCGACCGGCTTGCCATTCTGTCGGACCATGGCGATCGACTGGGCCGCGACGAAGGCGGGTTCGAACGAGGCCACGGAAAACCCTTTTTCGCGGGCGCCCCTGACTTTCAGCCATTCTGCCGAGATCGCTTGCAGGATCGGGGCTTCGGCCCTCGTGTCCTCGGACGAGAGCAATTCGAAGGTCAGCCCTTCCCGTTCGCTTCGCTTCAACGTGTACCGCAGGTTAGACCGGCGCGAGCCCTGCAAGGTAAAGGATTGCAGCGGGATCATCGCCTCTTCGCCGATCTTTATGATACGGAGCCCGGCATCGATGTAGAGCGGAAGGCTGTCCGGACGCACTTGATAGAAGGCCGCGCGTCCGCCGTGCTCTGCGGCCCGTTCGACGAAACGCCAGATCAATTCGGTCCATTCGGTACGGGGCCCTACGGGATCGAGCAAGGCCACCCAGCTTCTTCCGCGCTTGGCGAACATCAGGAAGGCGTTGCCGGAGTCGGAAAACAAGACGCTTTTGTCGCCCATGAGCACAAGCGAGGCGTCACTTCGGTTCTGGCGTGAGACGATTGCCGCGGCCCGATCGAGGTCGAGGGAAAGCGGCGGTAGAGCCGACCCCTTCGCGACCCGTAGAAGATGCATCAGGCCGAAAACAACGGTCGCGATACAAACGCCAAGGACAGCTCTGAGCGATCGAGGCGCCTGGGCTTCGACTTCGACCTGCCACCAAAGCTCCTGGGCGAATCGGACATTTTGAAAGGCGAAGATCATGATCCAGCACGACGCAGCCAGCACCGCTCCGACCGCGATGAACCACCACGCCGTGAAAGACTGAGCGATCAGGGACGCCCGCCGCGGAAACTGCCGGCGCGTCATGATCAGGAACACGAAAAGCGCCGCCAAAACCGAGGCCTCGCCGTAGGCAAGGCCCTTCGCCAGGGACAGGCCAAACGCGGCGACCGTCAGAACCACGGCCAGCCACCAGGCACCGTCAAGCCGATGAAACAGACCGCGAGCGAGAAACAGCAACAACAGCCCGACGAGGCTCCCGAGAAAATGTGAGGTTTCGATCATCCATAGCGGCAGATGCAGTGCCAGGATCGCCAGACGGCTGTTGAAGGCTGGCGTGGCGCCAGAGGCGACGAGCATGACGCCTGCCGCAAACGTCAGAACCGCAAGAAAAGTTGGGATGAGGCGGGTCGCAGAATTAATGAGACGGCGACCGCTCTCGCTTGATTCCCGGCCAGCTAGACGGCGCAACTCGTAAACCGCCAACAGGCCCGTCGAGGCAAACAGAGGTAGGATGAAGTAAACGCCGCGGAAGGCGAGGAGCGCGGCAGCCGTAAGATCAGAGGGAACCTGGCGGTGGAGAGCGGCAAGGACCACGGCTTCGAAGACGCCAAGCCCGCCAGGGACGTGACTGATCACGCCAATGGCAATCGCAGCGACGAAAATCGGCAGGAACGTCCCGAAACCGACCGCCCCGACCGGCAGGAGAACCCAAAGAGCCGCAGCGGCCGCGATAAGATCGACGACTGTCAGCGCGATTTGCGCGGCCAGCGGTATGAGACCGGGGAAATCCATAGTTATGCCGCGCACCCCGATCGAGCGCCCACGGCAGACGGCCGTCAGCGCTGCGAGCAGAACGAGTAGGAGCAGCGATGCGATGCGGATGAGGTTCGCTGACCAATGGACCAGGATCGCGACAGCCGGGGCTTCGAAGAGGGCGGCCACCGCGCCGCTGACCGCTAGCCCCAGCCCGAAGCCCGCCGCGATGAAGAAAACGATGCGGGCAACTGCGTCCGGACGGATCCCGACGGCGCCGTAGATTCGATAGCGAACCGCGGCGCCAGTCAGGCCGCCGAGTCCAACGGCATTGCTCAAAGCCGTCCCGCAAAAGCCGGCAAGGACGATGGCCGATCGTGGCGCAACGCTCTTCGCGAAGCGCAAGGCTCCGACGTCACGTCCGACGAGGCTGATAAAGCTGACAGCCGTCGCGAAGATCGACAGCAGAATCGCGCTCCCCGTCGTATGACGGAGCGCCTGAATGAGAGCATGATAATCAAGGCTTCGCGTGACCTCACGGCCGACGGCAACAACAAGGGCGACGCCCGCCGTGAAGAAGATGACGTCGACCGCACGGCGTCTTATGCCGCGTGCGGGTATCGGATCAGACAACGTCCAGGACCTTCGTGGTTCGTCTTATGATGGAGAGGCTAGCGGGCAAGGTATTCCGCCAAGCGGCTGTTCGGCTTTCATGGCGTTGCACGCATCCTGGCTATGCCCGCCATCATCGATGGTCGGCGCGCGTCGCGTAGCCGTTGAAGTTGCAAGCGATCCCATGGAAATAGCCACAACTTGTTTCGTTAAGGACAACCACCTTGTTGCTCTTCGCGTAAGTCATTCGGACGGAACACATCGTCTGCCCCGCATATTCAGGAACCGACCGCAGCGTGATTTCCTGCTTGCCTGTTACCGTCCCCTGTCCAACGATGCGTCCGGCGCATTCCGGAGTCGAAACCGACATGTCGATATGGAAGCTGCGCCCGTCGGGCTGGACGATGACGATCTCGGCGTCCGAACCTGTGCGTTGGAACGTACCGCTCAAGCTGCGAGCCGTGGCCTGCGCCGCCATCGGGCTCGTGAGGGCTAAAACAACTGTGGCATAAATCGTGGATTTCACGGGGTGACCTCTTTTCGAGGCACCCTAAGTTTAATGTAAGCTCCAAGGCAAGAGACCGGCCCAAGCCGGTCCCCCATGCTGATCGTTGTAGGCGCCGGCCAGGTTCCGGACGAAGGGCGATTGCGCTCAATTGCCCTCGTCGCTTTTACGGCCTCTCGCTCGGGCCCTTATTTTGGCTTCGATGCCGAGGCCTGCGACTGCGCCTTCGGGACACTGGCGACATCCGCGACGTCGTACCGCTCGCTGTTCGTTACCTTTCGAAGCAGTTGACTGCCTTCGTAATATTTGCCTTCGTTGATGAGGCTCGCCGCCTGATGCACATCATCGATGGTCTGATTGACGGGAACGACGGCAACCGTAATCGCGACGTCTGTATCTGCAAGCTTCAGCTTTTCTACCGCTGAAGCGCGATCACCGGACCGCAGACTATTGTTGGCGTCAGCGACTGCAGCCGCCTTCGAAGGAGTTGCCGAAAAGTCTTCGTCAATGCTCATCGCGGCATCGACTGGAAGCCAGGCCACGGCCTTGTTCATTGGCGCTTGATTGGGCTGGGCTTTGTCCGAGCCCGTTTTCGCCGCGTCGGTATTTGCCGCCGTCATACCCTTTGCGGCACCGCTCGATTTGAGGTCGACCTCCGCTTTGGTAAATACTGCGTTGTCGGTTTTTGCCTTCGTGAACGCGCTATCAGCATCAGCCACGTATTTCTTGGCTGCTTCGATGCGCCCATCGAAGATTGCCAGACGGGCCAAACCGACATCCTGAAAGGCACGCGCGCCGTCCGTCGAAAGCTTACCGAAATCCTGATCGGCGGAGATTTGCTGCTGGTTCGGCTTTTGGACGTCCGGAGACGGCTGGGTCGCGGCCATCACTGCCCCATAAGACAGGATGCCGCCGCTCAATATTGTCGCGATTAGAAGCTTGTTCTGAGCCATGATTGACCTCATTCGTCTCGATGACGAAGGCACCATTCTAAGGTTTGTGTCCGCATCGAGTACTAGCGATAACCAGAGCAGTCCCGCAACGTTGCGTTAAATATTGTTCATATATTGTGAGCGCCGTATCTTAATTCTGCAACTTTTGCGTCAAATTTCGGAATTACCCAATGACCGGATAAAGGAGAGGCTCTTGTCTAAAGAGTAGATCGCCCGTTTGTGCTGACGTCTGACGGACACTGTCGAGAGACAGTCAAAACATGGGCGCCGAGGCGCCGATCCGGGGGTTACCGTTCGAAGGCTTCGAGCGCACCGGATTGGCGTCGGGGATAAGATAAGCGCGCAGCTGGCCTGCCCCCTTTGAAGCGGTCCTCCCAGAAGTATGGCATTATGCCACGAGGAGGATCGATAATGCCGAAGAAGAGACACTAGCCGGAAGAGATTTTCGCGAAGTTACGGCAGTTCGATGTGTTGGTCTCACAAAGTAGGCCCGTTGCCGAGGCGGTCCGCTCGACGCGGTGAAGGAGGTCACGTCAGGATTATGACGGCCTGAAGGGCGACCAGGTTTAAACGGCTGAAGGATCTCGAAGCTGAGAACAACCGGCTCCGTCGGGCTGTTTAGGATTTGACGCTTGAAAAGCTGATCCTGAAGCAAGCCGCTCGGGAAACTTCTGAGCCCGCCCGTCGTCGCGCTTACATCGGCAATGTCGTCGCCAAGCACGGCGTCTCGGAGCGAGTTGCATGCCGGGTTCTCGGCCAGCACCTCTCTACGCAACGCAAGATCCCAAAGACTCGTGACAAAAGACGGCGCTTACCGCCGATATCATTGCGCTCGCCCTCCAACACGGCCGCTATGGCTATCGCCGCATCACGGCGATGCTGCGTTGTGCCGGCTGGATGGTGAACCGCAAGCGGATTGCACGGATCTGGTGGCGGGAGGGGCAGAAGGTCCCGCTGAAGCGCCTAGCGTCGCATCAGTCGAGCTAGCTTGAACAAGCGGCACTGGCGGCCTTCATCTGCTTCGTCCGGAAAGCTGTCAGGCTGCTTTCGGCCAAAACCTGCGGATCGTTCGAGCTATCTTCTGGTGCCCAGATCTTCCAAAAACCCGGATCGGACAAGCGCCACTCGCTTTCGTATATGCATCACAAAGTGCATAACATGCCGCTAAGGTCAGAGTCTAAGACGTTGAATTTGCTAGTTTAAACGACGTGGGAATGCCATCCTGCCCGGCCCACCAGTTGAAGATCAACTGGCCACCTATCAGTCCAGACTATATAGTTCTTCCCTGAGTACGGCGCCGTGAGAAGGGAGCTGTGGCTCGATCTGAGACCCAGGGCAAAAGATGGATCTTAGCCGCCTTCAAATGGCTGGTGACGATTGGAACTCGCATGATTTCCAACATCATACTTTTAAGTGCGACAGGATCGCAGTAAACTTCTTCCGTCACTGTCGCTCCAGAATGTCCGAGCATATCGCCGCGTATCTCCGCAGAGACGCCAAACCTTTTCAGGTTGTTTCCAAACGTTTTACGAAGAGAATGGATCGCTTTCTTGCGAGTGCTGGCGTCGGGTATGGCAATAGCTAAGCCACGAGAAAACTCATCGTAGAGTCGGTCTCCCATTGGGGAAGACGAGGTCGGTGATTTTAGGTCCGGGAATAAGAGCCCGTATCCCAATGCTCGAATGGCGTCGACGTAGTCAAAGAATCCAAGACGGACAATTTCTGGGTGAAGCGCAATGAAGCGCTTTGACTGTGAATTCTTGATCCTCCGTTCTTTGTTGGCGGCGATCTGCATAAAAGGCAATCGCTTACCGCCAGGAGTTGAATCGAGCCAGCCGACCTCATCGACAGTGAGGCCACAAACTTCTTCACGTCGAGCTCCGGTGTAGTAAAGAAGGATGATTGCGAAATACAACGCGCGATGAAAGACCAACGGGCCTTTCAGGAACGCACTTTCGCCTTTCCAGCCCGCGCAGCCCGTAAAACACGGCAGTTCGAAAATCGCCGCCAATTCATGGTCGTCGATAATGGCTCTCTTGTCGCGAGCCCGCCCTGTCGTCCTGACGCGTAGAAGCGTGAGATCGATGTCGCGGTCGACCTGCAAACCGCGGCTTCGCATGAACGGCAGAAGCTGGCCTAGGAATGTTAAATGCCGATTGAGGGTTTCGGGCGCCAGTCCGCGCTCTGAAGGCGGCTTGGCCGCGCCTACAGCTCGCAGCTGCGCGGTCGTGCGAAATTGGTCCTGTGGACTTTTACCATACGACTTCGCCACGTTGGCGAGAAGATCGTCAAGGTCGGCGAAATGGCTTTGACGAAGATCACCGATTTCGAATACGCCTTGCTCGCTTAAGACTTTGGCTAAAAGGGCATAGATTTGCCCTGCCTGCCTCTGCGTTTTGACGTCCCAGATTTTCGCGTTTTTCGCGATGAGTTTTGCCCCGAGCACGACGACTGGATGCTCTTCCGAACGAACGACTTCTGCTGCTTTTCGAGACGGCTTTTTGTCGCCTGCGCGCACGCCCGAAGCTCCGCGAGGAAACTCGACATCCAGGCCGGCTCGTTCCTTAGGTACAGACGTATTGCTCCCTGCAGGTTGTACAATCGTACCTTGCACGTCCCGCGTGGCTGGCTGGCGATGTAGGTTGGCGTGGTGCTCGTTGATTGAAGATGGCGCCAATTTGATTTCGCGCTGTTCTGCAATCCTGTCTCGCAAAATCAGGTCGATGCCAAGCGCGTCTTCGGACCGGACCCCGTCATATCGTCGCGCAGCTGCAAAATTGGCCGCCGAAAGCGCGCGAAAAATCGCTTGTTGAGACAACGCAAAATTCATCGGCGTCGAAGCGCCGCCGACCTCGTTGATTGCTGCTTCGAGCCGTGACGGTCGTTCACAAGCCATATCGTTCTTGCGCATCGCGTCGAGCATGAGATCGACCTCGGCAATCGAGCGATCGTCAACGCCGCTCTCTGCCATCTGAGCTCGGGCGCAGTCGTCGACATGTGCCGTAGCGCCTCGCGTCTCCAGGAGACGGTAAACCCAAGCCATAACTTGATCACTGCGTCTGCTGTCCTCCGCGTCAAAGTCAGGTGCTACGCGCTCGCGCGCTACCACCGCTTCGAGCTTATCGAGGTGGCGGGTGAACGCCGATCGGAAGATCGTCTGAAGCTGAGAATGATCGAGGCGTTGGTCCATGACATCCACAAAGAGGCGGTCGGCGAGCGCGGTAATCTGGCCAGCCAGAAACCGCGCTCGGCGCGGATCGCGTGTTCGCAACCCAAAGAGGAGCGTGCCAGATCGCGGCGATTCGGCAAGGGCCGATGGCAGGCGGCGACGCCAATAATAGACGGCGCCGCGTCGGATGACATGGGGTATGGCTGGCACGCGCGGATCCCTTGGTGTCACAGCCATGTGTCACAGGGATGTGGAAACGCGCCCCAGCTAAGGCGATTTCACAGCGATTGCAGTAGGTTAGGTATGTCTGGCTGGGGCGGGAGGATTCGAACCTCCGCATGGCGGAATCAAAATCCGCTGCCTTACCGCTTGGCGACGCCCCATCGGTCCAGGCGAACGAGCGTCTGGGCGGGCGGACCTTATGCCGGGGATAGAAGGACTGCAACCAGGGCCGCAGCACATCCCGGGTTTTTGGCCGCGCGGCGCCGTCCGGCGCGGGCGGCTGGTGGCGGCGAGGGCCAAGGCCTGAAACCCTGCGCAGGCTCCGAACGCGACGAGATCCGCCCGTCCGAGCCGACGCCACCAAGATATCGGCGGCCTCGCCACCGCGGCGCGCTTGCATCGCTGCGCGCCGCCCGTCATTCTGCCGGGATGAGCAGCCCCTTGGAACAGACGGCGCACGAGGCACTGCGCGACAGCGGCGCGCTGAAGAACCTCAATCAGCGGTCGCTCGACATTTTCAAGCGCATCGTCGAGTCCTACCTCGCCACCGGCGAACCGGTCGGCTCGCGCAACCTGTCGCTGCTGCTGCCCACGCCGCTGTCGCCGGCCTCGATCCGCAACGTCATGCAGGCGCTGGAGGACATCGGGCTGATCTTTGCCCCGCACACCAGCGCCGGGCGGCTGCCGACGGAACTCGGCCTGCGTTTCTTCGTCGATGCTTTGCTCGAAATCGGCGACATCGATACCGACGAGCGGGCGCAGATCGAGAAGCAGATCGGCGGCAGCCCCAACCGCAGCTTTGAGGCGATCCTCACCGACGCCACCGCCATGCTGTCGGGCATGAGTCTGGGCGCCGGCGTGGTGGTGACGCACAAGGACAATGGGCGGCTGAAGCAGATCGAATTCGTCCGCCTGGAGCCGGAGCGCGCGCTCGCCATTCTGGTCGCCGAGGACGGGTCGGTGGAAAACCGTATCCTGCCGATTCCGCGCGGCCTGCCCGCCTCGGCCCTGGTCGAGGCCGGCAACTATCTCAACGCCCGGATCCGCGGGCGGACGCTCGCCGAAGTGCGCTTCGACATCGAGGCCTCGCGCCGTGCCGCCGAGGCCGAGCTCGACGAACTCACCGCCCGCCTCGTGGATGCCGGGCTGGCGAGCTGGGCCGATGGGCTCGGGCCGACGCAGCAGCTGATCGTGCGCGGCCAGGCCAACCTGCTCAACAATCTTACCGCGCTCGACGACCTCGAGCGTATCCGCCTGCTGTTCGCCGATCTCGAGACGAAGAAGGACGTGATGGACCTGCTCGGCCGCGCCGAAAGCGGCGAAGGCGTGCGCATTTTCATCGGCTCGGAAAACAAGCTGTTCTCGCTATCGGGGTCGTCGATGATCGCGGCCCCGTTCCGCGACGGGCAGCAACGGATCATCGGCGTGCTCGGCGTCATCGGGCCGACGCGGCTGAATTACGCGCGCATCGTTCCGATGGTCGATTACACGTCGAAGCTGATCGCGCGGCTCGCCCCGCGAGGCTGAGATTAAAGCGTTATTGCCGCCCGGCCGTTTCGACGGAAGCGGGCGCAGCGATCTTGGCCCATGCGGCAAGCTTGCGCCGGATCGGCGACGGCCAGAGGCTGACAATGGGGAAGACAGCGATCTTACCCTCACCTGGATAGTCGGCGACGAAGACGCTACGGCCCGAGAGGTCAACGACGATCAGGGCTTGATGCCCCGCATTATGCGGCTGAAATCCTTCCGCAATCAAAAATCGGCCCTCAATGAGCGCGTTGGGATCGGCATCGCCGACAGCGGGCAGGATTTCCGGCTTGGCTGATCCCGTCAACCTATCGAAATCGTTCGAAAACGCCTCGTTGCGGAACAACTCAATCGGTTTGCCTTGGCCAACATGCGCGCGAAGGTTCTGGTATGTGGTTCCCGGTTCCGGCGCGTAGGTCAGATCCGCCACCTTGTGAAGACCCGTCCGCGGGGTAAAATTCCACAGATCGCCGCTGTAGCCCAGCCCGGGATCCTGCTGCACGAGAAGAGCCTCTGGACCTGCGTCGGCCGATTGCACATAGTATTTCGGAGTCGTCCAGCAGCTGTTATTCTCGACCATTCCGGCATCGGCAACGGAACGAGCGTCACCGGCGATGAACAATGTCGCACCCGCCATGCAGGACGCGCCGCTGGTATCGGCATAGACGATCGCAACGGGAACGCCACCAATCGAATGCCTGAGCTTGACGTCATAGCGGTTGGCACCGTCGAACAGGATCTTGCCATCCATCAGGAGACGCGGTTGCGCGTCATCGGACCGGACTTCCTCGATCAGATGCGGGCCGACCAAAAACCGCAACGGCGCATCCGTTGCGGCACTGACGCCGGATGATGCCAGAATCGAGATAAGAACATAGGGGAGGAGCATGCGGGGCATCGGTTCACCCAAATAAAGGCGCGACGCCATCACTGGTCGCGCTGAAAATCGACGACATCAAAAAACAAGAGGCGGGCGATCGGCTCGATCGCCCAAAGAGTTTGTTACCCATCAATCTTCGACGTATTCGTCGCCGGGGATCCAGCCGAACGTCAGCTTGGCGTTGGGCACGGTTTTGGAAAATCCAATGATGTCACAGGACGACTTGCTCCACCTCGGAGCCGGGCCCTTCAGATCTGCGGTGCTCTCGTCGATGAAGGTACCCTTATACGAAACCATATAGGGCACGGGCGTGCAGCCGACCTTGAAGGCATAGGCCATGCCCGTCGTTTCGGTCTTCGAGAACACGCCGCGAAACAGCACGTCGCCGGGACGCACGGCCTTGGCCATCGCGGGCTTCGGCTTCGCGTAGACGATGAGACCTGCCTTCTCGAACACAAGAACATCCGATCCGTTGTGATCTTTCCGGATGCCGCTCTCGCCGCGGTAGACGCCCACTGTAGCGACCTGCCCGCGGTATCCATTGCCGCGGAAATCGACGGTAACATGGTCCCTGACGGTGGGTTCGCGGCCAGTGACGGCCGCGAACCGCGCTCGTGCCGCCGCATAGAAGGCCGACGTATCGGCGGCGCTGCTGGCCGTGACGCCGGGGCCCGACGACCCGGAAACGGAAGCTTCAGCCGCGGTCGCGGCTGAAGCGGGAAGGAGGCTCGCGTAAACGACGAGCACGGTGCCGATCATCACGAGAAACAGCACGCCGCCCAGCGTATTCCAGACGTAATGGAAGGCTGTTCGTTCCCGATAGGAGTCGGTGTAGCGCTCGTGATCCTTGATATCGATCTCGGACATGCGCGTTGCCTCAATAGCCGCCGGCGGCGGCTGCAAGAGCGCCAAGAGCGAGGCCGCCGAACACGGCACCCGCGACCGCACCACCGTCGCCGTAACCATCATAGCCGGGGTAGTAGCCGTAGCCGTAACCGCGGCCATAGTGGCGGTAGCCACCGCGATAGCCGCCATAACGCGCGCCACCGAAACGACCGCCGCCAAAGCGTCCCCCGCCGAAATGGCCGCCACCACCGAAGTGACCACCACCGCCAAAGTGCCCCCCACCGCCATGGCCGCCACCGAAACCGCGGGCTGAAACCTCACCCGACCCGGTCGCCAAAGCAAGCGCCACGAGTCCGACTGCAATCATTTTTTTCATCAACATGTTGATCTCTTTCAATGCATTTGCGACACGCCAACACTGGCTGACGCATCGTAATGAGTGCCTATACAAATAACTCAAATTCGCCACATTTCGGCCTTGAGCATACTTAACAAAATGATTGGTTTACAGTATATGAAGACGCCATCATTTGATAAGGCGCCAGCTGTTGCAATAAAGATCGGCGACCAAGCGCATAGGGAAAGCAGCGAGGCAGTAGACCGTGTTCCGGCACAGCGCCTTCGCTGAACGGGACGCGCCGCAGAGAGAGGGCAGCGTGCGGAACGCCGTGGGCGGTCGAACGTTTTGCATGAACTCATAAGTCGGGGCGCGACGGGCATGCGCTGAGAGGAGAGGTCGCTATGCGGGCAAGTCTTTTCGGATCTCTTGTCGCTGCCGCCATTCTCTCCTCTATCGCCGTGGTCTCGCAGGGACAGCCCGGCTTCGCCCAGACGGCGCAGCCGGAGGCCACCCCACCCTCCGCCGAGAAGCCGTCCGGCCGCGTCGGCTCGCTCAGTCCCGACGAGGCGCGTCGCGCGGCTCGAGCCCGCGCCCGTGGCGCCGCGGCGGCTGCGGCGAAGGCCGCCCCCGCAGCGCCAGCGACCGACACCGCATCGCGCCAGAGCGCGCCGCCGCAAAAAACCGATGTTGCGGCGCATCCCGACGTCGTCGTCCGCCACACGCAAGCCGCCGCGACGCCGCTGAAAGAGGTCGCCCCAGCGCGTCGCACCAGGCAGGCGTCTTCGACATCTGGTCCCCATGTTCGCAACAGGGCAGTTCCGCATTATGCCGCTCGCGACGTAGGCGCGACCCACGAACCCCGGATCGGCGACAGAGTCCCGGCGCGCGTGCCGCTTTTCCCCGTCGCCTCGGGATACGGATCCGCGCCAGTCTATCGCGAGAGCGCGATGGAGCCGTCGCCGGGCGTCAGGCTCTACGCGCCCTATCCGATGTATCGGCCGGGGTTTCCGCCCTATCCCTACGCCGGCAACTGAGCTGAACTCGGACTGGCGCTGCGCGCCCTACAGCCGAAGCTCGTCGATATGGGCGACGCTGAAATCGACGAAAGCGCGGACGCGGGGTGGCACGTGGCTGCGCCCGGCATGGACGACATAGAGCGCCTTCTCGTCGGCGACGAAGGACGGCAGACAGGAAATGAGACGGCCATTGGCGAGATCGTCGCTGACGTCCCAGCGCAGCTTTTGCGCGATGCCAAGGCCGGCCAAGGCCCAGCTCAGCACCACATTGCTGTTGGTCGTCGACAAAGTGCCATGGACATGCAGCTCGCGGCGGCGGCCCGCATCGTTGAAGGCCCAGTGGTCGAAAACCCGCCGCCCGCGCACCAGGCGAATGCAGTCGTGCCTCAGCAGATCGTCGGGCACCTCCGGCATCCCGTGGCGCGCAAGGTAATCCGGCGCCGCGCAAATCACGAGTTTTCGTGCCGGCGTCAGCTTGCGGGCGATGACGCTCGGCTCCGTCGGGCTGCCGACGGTGAAGGCGAGGTCGAGTTCGTCGTCCACCAGGTCCGGCTCCACGTCGGCGATGACGAGTTCGACGCTGACCTTGGGGTACTGCGCGACAAAAGCCGCGACCAGCGGGGCGATGCGCTGCCGGCCGGTCTGGGTGGGGGCGCCGATCCGCAGGTGGCCGCGCGGCACCGCGCCGCCGGTGCTGGCTTCGGCCTCGGCCTCGTCGAGATCGGTAAGGATGCGCAGCGAGCGCTCGAACAAGATGCCGCCTTCCTCGGTCAGCGCGAAACGGCGCGAATTGCGATCGACCAGGCGGACGCCGAGGCGGCTCTCCATGGCCGCCAGGCGGCGGCTCATCGCTGGCGGCGAGCTGTTCAGCCGCCGGGCCGCCTCGGACAGGCTGCCCGCTTGCACCAGCTTGGTGAACAGCCTGATATCGCTAACATCATCCGCCATAAGCATCCTTCCACTTAATGGAAAGACTTTGCCTGGGGCTCGTGCCGGGTGCAAGCCGTAGAGCCCTTGCCTCCGGGCGCAGATGGTTCTTCAATTCGGCAGCAAGACTCGGAGTGGCACGCCATCATTGCTGCAGCATGATGTCAGCAGAAGTAGAGACTTCGCCAACGGGGCCAAGATGATCACAGCCGAAACCATGACAACCCGCTCGCTCCCCGGTTCCGACGATGCGAGATGGGCCGCGCTCGCCACCCGCGACGAGGCGGCCGACGGCACCTTCGTGTTCTCCGTCAAGACCACGGGCGTGTACTGCCGCCCAAGCTGTTCCGCACGGACGGCACGGCGCGAGAACGTCGCCTTTCACGCGACCTGCGCCGACGCGGAACGCGCCGGGTTCCGGCCGTGCAAGCGGTGCCGACCGAACGAGGCCAGCCAGGCGGCGCGCCACGCGGCTGCGGTCGCGAGCGCCTGCCGGCTCATCGAGACGGCGGAGACGCTGCCGACCCTGGACCGGCTCGCTCAGGCGGCGGGGCTCAGCCCCCATCATTTCCATCGCGTCTTCAAACGGGCGACCGGCGTGACGCCGAAAGCCTACGGGAGCGCGCATCGCGCCGCGCGCCTGGCCGCGGCTCTACCGCGGGCACAAACCATCACGGCGGCGATCTATGACGCCGGCTACAACGCATCGAGCCGGTTCTACGAATCCTCGAACGACAGGCTCGGGATGACGCCGAAAACCTACCGTAACGGCGGCACTGGCCAAACAATCCGCTTCGCCATCGGCGCCTGCTCGCTCGGCGCGATCCTCGTCGCGGCGACCGACAAGGGCATCTGCGCGATCCTCATCGGCGACGATCCCGACGCGCTCGCGCGCGACCTGCAGGATCGCTTCGCCAAGGCCGAGCTGATCGGCGGGGACGCAGCATTCGAGGCGACGGTGGCGCAGGTCGTCGGCTTCGTCGAGGCGCCGCGCCTCGGCCTCGATCTGCCGCTCGATATCGGCGGCACCGCGTTCCAGCAGCGGGTATGGCAGGCGCTGCGTGCCATTCCAGTGGGAACGACGGCGAGCTACGCCGACGTCGCCCGCGCCATCGGCCTGCCCAGCGCGATGCGCGCGGTCGCCGGGGCCTGCGGCGCCAACCCGATCGCGGTGGCGGTCCCCTGTCACCGCGTGGTGCGCTCCGATGGCGGACTGTCGGGCTACCGCTGGGGCGTGGAGCGCAAGAGGACGCTGTTGGAGCGGGAAAAGGCGGGCAACTGACCATCAGCCTCATGGTGAGGAGGTCGCGAAGCCGCCGTCTCGAACCACGAGGCGGTTCCGCGATCGCGGCTTGCAAGTCCCTCGTGGTTGAGACGGCGGCCGCGCCGCCTTCTCAACCACGAGGGAATCGAAGAAGCCGCGAACTAAGCCGCCAGCTCCCGCATGACTTTCGTAAGATCGCTCTTGCCCTCGAACCCGATGCCCGGCAGTTCCGGCATGGTGATGCGGCTGTTTTCCACCCGCACGCCGTCGGGGAAGCCGCCGTAGGGCTGGAACAGGTCCGGGTAGCTCTCGTTGCCGCCGAGGCCGAGGCCGGCCGCGATGTTGAGTGACATCTGGTGGCCGCCATGCGGGATGCACCGGGACCACGACCAGCCCGCGACCTTCAGCACCTCCAGCGTGCGCTGGTACTCGCAGAGGCCGTAGGACAGCGCGCAGTCGAACTGCAGCCAGTCGCGATCCGACCGCATGCCGCCGTAGCGCAAAAGATTGCGGGCGTCCTGGTGACTGAACAGGTTTTCCCCCGTCGCCATCGGGCCGGGATAGAACTCGGCAAGTGCCGCCTGAAGCTGATAGTCCAAGGGATCGCCGACCTCCTCGTACCAGAACAGCGGATACTGCCGCAGCGCCTTGGCATAGGCGATACCGGTTTCGAGATCGAAGCGGCCGTTGGCATCCACCGCGAGCTGGTTGTCGCTACCAATTTCGGCCAACACCGCCTCGATGCGCCGGCAATCCTCGGACAAATCGGCGCCCCCGATCTTCATCTTCACGACTTTGTAGCCGCGATCGAGGTAGCCGCGCATTTCGGCGCGCAGCGCGGAATTGTCCTTGCCGGGATAGTAGTAGCCGCCGGCAGCATAGACGAAGACTTTTGGGTCGGCCTCGACGCCGTGACGCTCGGCGAGCAACCGGAACAGCGGCTTTTCCGCGATCTTGGCGACGGCGTCCCACACCGCCATATCGATCGTGCCGACCGCGACCGAGCGCTCGCCATGGCCGCCGGGCTTCTCGTTGCGCATCAGCGCCGCCCAGATGCGGTCGGGATCGAGATTGTCTTGACTGTCGTTCAGCAGGCTGGCGGGATCGGCCTCGAGCAGGCGCGGGGCAAAACGCTCGCGGATCAGGCCGCCCTGCCCG
>NZ_LMUU01000195.1:81832-83136 GCF_009765775.1 Beijerinckia sp. L45 | reverse complement strand
TCCTCATGGCAAAATGCCATACTTCAGGGAGGACCACTTCAAGGGGGGCACGCCAGTCGAGGCTTCGCGTGACCTCGCGGCCAACGGCAACAACAAGAGCCACGCTCGCCGTGAAGACGATGGCGTCGACCGCACGGCGTCCTATGCCGCGTGCGGGGGTCAGATCAGACACAGTCCAAGACCTTCGTGTTTCATCGTATGCAGAAGAGGTCGGCCAGAGTCCTTCAAGAGGCTGGTCGCAGCCTGCTTTCGTAATGTCGCGATCACGCGTGCCTGCTATGTCGCCGTTCAGCGACGGTCGGAGCGCGTCAGGTGACCGTTAAAATCGCAAGCGATCCCATGGAAATAGCCACAACTTGTTTCGGTAAGGTCGACTGCCTTGTTGCCCTTCACGTAATTCAATCGGATTGAACAGATCGTCTGTCCTGCATATTCGGGGACCGATTGCAGCGTGACCTCCTGCTTGTCCGTTACAGTACCCTGCCCAACGATGCGTCCGGCGCATTCGGGCGACGAGACTGACATGTCAATGTGGAACCCATGCCCGTCAGGCTGAACCATGAGGGTCTCTGCTTCCGGACCCGTACGTTGAAAAATGCCCCCCATACCACGAGGTGCGGCCAGTGCCGCCATCGGGCTCATAAGAGCTAGAAAAAGCAGGAAATAGATCGCGAGTTTCACGGCATGGCCTCTCTTGGAAGGCGTACCGTAGGTTCAGTTTATGTCATTAAGCAAGGTAGCGTCCCAGACACCTGCGTTCTGATTCCGGCCAAGACGTGACTAATGCTGCCGGTCGGCACTGCGCCATTCCAGACCTGCTGACTCACGTTGACGGTGCTACTAAGCGGTCGGTCGTTTATACGGGTTGCCCTCGATCTCCCAGCGAGACCGATGAGGCAAACCTTACGAATGACGACTGGCGTCTGCGGTGAGCCCCAACCGCTTGCTTGGTCGCGATTTTGCTAAGCTGGACATGGCGGAAGCCAATGAAGATCGCGGATATGACGATTGGCATCGACCGCCACGCACGAGGATCGTAAAACCGCTCTCGACGATCCATGATGATGAATCTGAAGGAAATAGAATGACTAACGACGCTTCGGAGATGATCGACCTGACCGAGTTGACGGTCGAGCAAGTTCAGGCCGGCTTTGCGCGTGGCACGTTCACTTCGGAAACCCTGACCAAGGCGTATCTCGCGCGCATTGCGGAATTCAATCCCGCCTACAACGCGATCGTCTTCCTCAATGACGCGGCCCTCGATGACGCGCGCTCGGTCGACAAACGACGCGCCGCAGGCGAAG
>NZ_LMUU01000195.1:81512-81822 GCF_009765775.1 Beijerinckia sp. L45 | reverse complement strand
TCGGACCGCTTGCCGGTGTCCCGGTCGTCGTCAAGGACGCGATGGACATGAAAGGCTTCCCGACGACGGGGGGATGGTCGCTTCTGCACAGCAAGACGGGCGGCGTCGACCTCATGCCGGAGACCGATTCGCCCGTCGTCGCCCGCATGCGCGCGGCCGACACCGTCATCCTGGGAAAGACCAACATCCCGATTCTCAGCCACACCGGCGCGCATGCGAACGGCAGCTGGGCCGGCTCCACGTACAATTCGGCTGGCCGTGAATTCCTGCCGGGTGGCAGCAGTGCGGGAACCGCGACGGCCGTCGGCGC
>NZ_LMUU01000195.1:27165-81429 GCF_009765775.1 Beijerinckia sp. L45 | reverse complement strand
GGCTGGTTCCCAACGCCGGCGTCATGCCGCTCGCCAGCCTGCGCGACGTCGTCGGTCCGATCGCGCGCTGCGTGCGCGATGCAGCTCTTACTCTCGATGCGCTTGCCGGTTTCTCGATGGAGGACCCCAAGACGAACGCTAGCGTAGGCAAGCGTCCCATGGGCGGCTACGCTTCGAAATTGAACAAGGACGCATTGAACGGAAAACGCATCGGTCTTTTCGGACAGGGCTGGCGTATCTCGACGCTCGCCGAAGAGGCCGTGAGCCTTTACGGGCGCGCGCAAGCCGAGCTCAAGAGCCTTGGGGCCGACCTTGTCGAGGACCCCTTCGCAGGTTCCGGGTTCCGGGAGCTGCGCAAGCCGATCATGCCGGGCGCGGAGTTCGATGCGCGCGGCATGGAATCCATTCCCTACGACGTCGAAAAATATCTGCAGCGGATGGGGTCGACGGTTGCCTTGAAGTCGTTCGCCGACTTCGCGAAGGCAACGGAGAAAGAAAACGCGTTCGGACCGAAAGGCGTGTTGAACTACATGCCGCATTCGCCCGAATTCATGGAGGTCATGAAGGACCCGACGCGGCCGCCGGACATGTCGTCCTTCATCGCCCTGCGGGAAGCTTATCTCGAGATCTTCAACGCGGTCTTCGACAAACAGAACCTCGACGCGCTGATCTACCCGCAGATGCGCGGTCCGCTTGGACCTCTGCACGGCGAAGAGGTCATCGATGCGATGGTGGTGAGCGAAATCAACATCGGCGGCCTGCCGGCCGTCACGGTGCCCGCCGGCTTCTACGCGTCCGGCGCCCCGTTCAATCTCGTGATCGTCGCGCGGCAATGGAGCGAGGCAGACATTCTCGGTCTTGCTTACGCTTACGAGCAAGCGACAAAGCATAGAAAGGCGCCCCAGCTGATGAAAGCCTAGCTGAGAGAGGATCGGCGAGATTACGGTCTCGCCGATCCTGTTTCAGCAGCTATGGCGCCCGCGTGGGCACCGTCCATCATCGCGAGACGGCCAACCGCCTCAAGCTCGCGGACACGACAGGCCTAAACGGCCCTGATGAAAGAAGCAGCAGCGATCCCATGAACCGGCTTCTCGGCTCCGGCCGGGAAGCTGTTTGTCCGCCTTGCGCCCTAAGTCGGACGCCTCAAGCTTTCACCTATTTTCCGAAAGCAGACATTCAGTTGAACGCGATCCGTCGCATCCCGGCCTGGACCGATACAATTGATCGTTTTTCTCGTCCTTTCATAAGTCGACGTCTAAAAAAGCAACGCCTCATCTTGACGATTCTGAGTGGCCAGAAGTCTTGCGAGGGTGACCGCGCATCGGCGTTCCCAAAATAGGGCTCCATCTTTCCGCGCCTCTTGCATCGTTCGGCGAAGGTGGCGCTCTGCCGCTTTCGACCTATCGGCTTCGTCGTCCCGTAACATGCGAATGGCTTTGAGGCGTTCGAGTTCATGGCGGTGCCATTGGACGCCCGAGCGCGAGGCGTCCACGAACGCTTGGTCGAGGATGGTTGAGGCTTCCGCTACCTCCCCAAGGGCCAATAGCCCTTCCACCAGATCAGGAACCAGTTCGGCGCAATGGGTTGCCTGTCCTGTCCCCCGTAGCAGTTCGGTTCCGAAGCGGAGCGCGACGACACCAACCCCCGGATGGCCCTCGCGGATTTTGAGCTGAGCACCGGCGCAATCGGCATAGCGAATCCAGAACGTGTAGCCGTGCCGGGTCGCGAGGTTGCGCAACTCAGTCTGGTGTTGTTGGGCCGCATCGAGGTCATCCGACCACAGAGACAGGGGACAAAGCGCCGCTCCAAGCGCCGCACATGTCGCGAGCGTGTCGTGACGCGATCGCGCGCGACGAAGGGCTGTCTCGGCTACTTCATGAGCGTGTTCGGTCTCTCCCTGAAGGAAGAGGACACGCGCCAGCATCGCACCACCTAGTACGGCATGATCGTAATGCAGCCAGATTGCCGGGCGGCGGTCCTCCAGGACCGATCGATGATCGAGGACCGCCTCTAGATGCTTGCGTGCGGAACCAAGTTGACCGCTGTAATGGAGGGCGTGGCCGAGGATCCTATCAGCCAAAATGCCATGCGTAGGATCGATGGAGCGGCGCGCCTCCACGTCCAGCCTCTCGGCGAAACCCAGGGCATCGGGCAGTTGCTCGTTGTAGATTGTCAGCATCCACTCGCCGTACAGGACCTGTATAAGCGCGGTCGGGTCTGCCGCCCGTTCCGCGGCCTCTCGCGCCTTGTCCAGCAGGCGTCGTGTCCGGGCCACAACGCCTTCCGTATGGATCAGCGTGATGGCGAGGATCGTTGCCAATTGCATGACCAGTGTCGGCTGGAGATCGAGACCATCCTCCAAGCGGTCCAAGGCGCGGTTCGCCCGCTCGTTGCATTCCGCGAACAGCGACAGGTCCAACCACACCGGCAGATACGCGGCCGTGAGCTGCACGCCCGTCGCGGCGTTTCCGGACGGCGCAAAACACCAGTCGAGCGCGGCGCGAACGTTGTTGATCTCGCGCCGGAAGAAAGGGAGCCGCTGACCGGGTGAAAAGAGCCGATTGGCTAGAGCCGACGGCGCGAACAGCTCTGCAAAGAATGCCGCGTGGCGGTTACGTGCGGTTTCGAGGCAATCGAATGCAGCGAGCGTCTCGGTCGCATAGGCACGCGTCGTGTCGAGCAGACGCCATCTCGGCTCTCCCCTCGTTTCGTCCAAGAGAACAAGAGACTTGTTGACAAGGCTTGCGATATCCTCGGCGACGCGGCGCGCGTCGAGATCGAGCACGCATGCCGCAGCCTCCTGAGTGAAACCGTCTGGAAAGACGGCGACATGAGACAGGACCCAACGTTCGCTGTCGGTAAGCAGGTCATAGCTCCAGTCCATCGTCGCCCGCAAAGTCTGATGGCGCGGGAGCGCCGTTCGACGGCCGTCCACCAGCATCGCGAACCGATCTTTAAGGTTCGACTGGACCTCGCCCAAGCCGAGCGCCGCCGCGCGTGCCGCCGCCAGCTCGATCGCCAGCGGGATGCCGTCCAAGGCTCGGCAGATGGCTCCAATCGCCGTCAAATCCTCTTCGCCAGGCGTCCAGCCAGCACGAAGGGCTTCGACACGCTGCACGAACAGGCGGACGGCGCCGTAATCCGTCGACGACGGACCCGCCGCTTCTTCGGGTAAAGGCGTATCCAGGGTTTCGACTCGATAAGCCACTTCGCCCTCCACACGGAGGAGATCACGGCTCGTCATGAGCAGCTTGGCATGCGGGCAAACGCGGAGAATCGTATCAGCAAGCCGCGCGACCGCGTCGATCACATGCTCGCAGCTATCTAGGATGAGGAGAAGCCGACGATCGCCGATCGCACGCGCAACCGTCGCCGGCTCGATCGTCCCGCCACCCGTGGCGAAACCAAGCGCCGTGGTGACCATCGACGGCACCAGCCGGGCATCCGAGAGCCCAGAAAGTTCGACCAGCCAGATTGCCCCCGCGAGGGCCGTCTCCCGATCTGCGACGGCCAATGCCAAGCTGGATTTGCCGATTCCACCATGGCCCGTCAGCGTCACCAGCCGGTGCACCTTAAGGAGGCCGAGCAAGTCCTCGATGGCTCCGGCCCTACCGATCAATTCCGTCAGCCGCAGGGGCAGCTTGGGCGCCTGCGGATGCGGCGCGGGTCGAGGATCCGGCTCGGTCAGTGCCGCCATCTGCGAGGGTTCAATCAACCGGTAGCCGCGCCCGGATACCGTTTTGAGAAAGCCCTGGTCGTCGCCCAACGCCTTACGAATGGCAGAAATCTGCACGTGCAGCGCGTTGTCGCCGACCACGGCACCCGCCCACACGCTCTGTAGGATCTCGTCCTTCGTGACCAATTGCCCCTGCGCGCGCAGCAGAAGTTCCAGAAGATCGAAGGCTCGGCTACCGAGAGGCACTACGCCATGGAGATCGCGAAGCTCGCGGCGGGCCAGATCTACTTCGGATCGCCCTAGGAAAACGACGGTCTCCTGCAATGGCACGCCTTACACCTCGCTCGTACGGCTTTGACAGGTCACAGCGTAGACAATCGTCTCCCCAGACAAAAGGGTACGGCAAAACGCATTGGCCATGGCCCGGAGCCGCGCGACGATTTCAAGATCGCACGATCGCGGTTTGCGCGACAGGCAGCAGAAGAGATCAGAAAATTTCAGATCTCTGAAAGGACCTCACGCCGCGCGCCTCCTAGAAAAGCGATGTCGGAAACGCCGACGGCGACGAAGCGGATCGGATGACGAAAAGCTCCGCTTCTTCCGCCGGCCACTCGTTGAAAGGAACGCGTCTTGGACCCTTCGGACCAGCTTTCCCAGCCGCCACGCCCTTTTTCGGCATCTCCCCAGATCGATCGCCGCCAGCTCGTTGGCGGCGGCGTCCTGGCACTGGCTGCCGCCAGCGTCCCTCTAGAAAGGAGCTACAGCATGAACGCACAAACCTCTTACTGGCCGAACGGCGCCCGGCTTGCCGTAAGCCTCTCTCTGATGTTCGAGGGCGGCGGTCAGCCAATCTCGGGCGCAGGCGGGGTGATCCCGGACCCGATCGAGACCGGCGTCCCAGACCTGCCGACCAATGCTTTCTTCGCCTACGGCCATTACGAGGGCATCCCGCGGATTCTGGACCTGATGGATAAGCACGGCATCAAGCTGTCGTCGTTCATGATCGGCAAGGCGGTCGAGACGTCGCCGGACCTCGCCCAGGAGATCGTTCGTCGGGGGCATGAGGCCGCCGCGCATGGGCGGGCGTGGGAGAACAGCTACCAGCTCTCCCGCGAGGCCGAGAAGCGTTTCATTGCAGAAGGCGTCGAGACCATCCACCGCGTGACCGGCCAGATGCCGGTCGGTTGGAACGCGTACTGGATGCGTAATTCCATCCACATCTTGGAAACGCTCCAGGACCTCGGCTTCCTCTACCACATCGACGAACCGAGCCACGACGAACCCTTCATCGTGCCGGTACGGGGTCGCGATTTCGTCACCGTCCCCTATACATTCCACATGAACGACATCGTCTCGTTTCCCTTCCAGGGCTGGAACCCCACCGCTTACGAACAAGCGCTTCGGGACGAATTCGACCAGCTCTACGAGGAGGGAGCCAAACGTCGGCGGATGATGGTGATCAGTCTCCACGACCGCATCTCCGGCCATGCCGGTCGCGTCCGCGCCCTCGACCGATTCCTCGCTTACGCCAAGAGCAAAGACGGCGTGTGGTTCGCCCGCAAGGACGAGATCGCAAAATACACGCTTAGCCAGCGTGATACGGCGCCAATACTTCGCCGCGCCTCGCCGAGCGTGACCGGCCTGCCAGGTCCGACGGCCTGAGGCCTCGGGTCCAGATCTTATTTTCACCATCACGGCACAGAGCAGCTCGGGCCGCCGACGGCGGTCCTTGCCACTGTGCCGAAGCGAAGGATCGATTCAATGACATCCACAGTTTTTGCTTGGTCGCTCGTCGCCGCAGCCCTGTTGCCGGGGAAGACGGTCGCGCAGGCCGCGGACGTGGGAATAGCGAACCTCGTCATCGCTTCCGGCGTTCCGACGGCCCAGCGTGACGCCGACCTCGGCTCCGTCCGCGCCTTTTATTATTTCTGGGACACAGGCAACGAGGACGGGCTCAAGACAGCTTTAGCGACAGGCTTCGTCGACCATACGCTGCCGGAGGGACGGCCCCAGGGGCCTAAGGGTCCTGCCTTCGCATCCCGGATGTTTCGGGCTGCCGTTCCCGATCTCCGGGTCGCCATCGAAAAGATGATCGTCGCGGGCGACTATGTCACCGTTCACATGCGCTTTACCGGCCATTTTAGGGGAACGATGGGCGCGGTCAAAGGAGCGGGCCAGCCGGTCGATTTCATCGCAACCGACCTGCTCAAGATCACGGATGGGCGCATCACCGACAATTGGCACATCGAGGACAACCTCACCTTGTTCAAGCAGATGGGCATTGCAAAGCTCGCGATGTGATCGTCACAGCCGCTAGCGATGGCGGCCGAAGACTGCCCGGCCCGGCCACACCCTTCCCAACCTCATAGGCTCCCGTCATGACCACATGGACCACATCCAATATCCCGTCCCAGAGCGGACGCCGCGTCGTCATCACAGGCGCCACAGGGGGCTTGGGTTATGAAACGGCCCTCGCGCTGGCTTGCGCGGGCGCCGACGTGCTGCTGACCGGCCGCAACACCGACAAAGGCAACGCCGCGCTGAATCGCATCCTGCGTGCCTATCCTGGCGCCACGATCCGTTACGCCGATCTCGATCTCGCCGACCTGTCGTCCGTCGCCCGCTTCGCTACGACGCTGACCAGCGAGCAGGACAGCATCGATCTCCTGATCAACAATGCCGGTGTCATGACGCCGCCGACACGCAACGTCACCAAGGACGGGTTCGAGCTGCAGTTCGGCACGAATTTTCTCGGCCATTTCGCTCTGACTGCCCGCCTGCTGCCTTTGCTGCGAAACGGTCGGGCGCCACGCGTGGTCAACCTCAGTAGCGGCGCGCATCGGCTGCAAGCGGCGATTCATTTCAACGACCTGCAGTGGGAGCGATCCTACAAGCCCTGGGCGGCCTATGCTCAATCCAAGCTCGCCATGATCTTGTTCGCCTTCGAACTACAGCGGCGCAGCGATGCCGGGACATGGAGCGTGATGAGCAATGCGGCTCATCCCGGTTGGGCCGTCACGGACCTACAAAAGAGCGGCCCACGCATGGGACGCGGCGCTCGCCGGACCCTCGCCGATCGGATCGGCGGGATGCTCGAACCCGTGTTGGCGCAGTCCGCGGCCGAAGGGGCTCTGCCGACCTTGTTCGCCGCGACCTCGCCCGACGCCAAACCTGCCGCATACTACGGTCCGCAGGGCCTTCTCGAACTCAAGGGCCCGGTCGGATTGGCAAAGGTCGGGGCCGAGGCGCGCGACGCCGCTGTCGGCATGCGCCTATGGTCCGTCGCGGAACGTCTCACGGGCTTTACCTGGCCGAAAGAGGTGTCGCCCTAGTCGTCGCTGATGCGACGCGTCCTAAGCGTTCCGGCAATCGGTTGAAGACGCGTTCTCGACCCGGACCGATTTCGGCGGCGTACCGTGCCGCCGGAGAATACCGCAATCGGTCTCTTACCAAATCAGGAATCTCAGTCATGCTGAACCGTCGTACCTTTACCACCATGATGGTCGCGGGCGCTGCCGCCTCGCTGCTTCCCAAGAGCGCCTTCGCGCAGGGCGTGCCCATGGCCAACAACGTCGTTTTCGTCCACGGCCTTTTCGCCGATGGATCGTGCTGGTCGGAGGTCATCCCACGCCTGCAGGCGGCAGGCCTCAACGTGACATCCGTGCAGAATCCCTTGACGACGCTCAACGAAGCCGTGGCGGAGACGCGGCGTGTCATCGCGCGGCAGGACGGTCCGACGGTCCTCGTTGGTCATTCCTTCTCGGGCATGATCGTCACGGAGGCCGGTATAGATCCCAAGATTTCGGCGCTCGTCTACGTGGCCGCTCGGGCCCCCGACGCGGGCGAAGATTATACGGCGCTCGCAAAAACCTATCCGACCCCGCCCGCTTCGGCAGGAATCGTCTTCGATGGGGACGAAGGGCGGCTCACCGAAGCTGCGTTCCTCAAGGATTTCGCGGGCGACCTGCCGGAAGCCAAGGCCAAAGCGCTTTTTGCCGTGCAGCAGCCGTTCCACAAAGCCCTGCTCGCAGGCAAAACCACGCAGGCGGCTTGGCGTATGAAGCCCAGCTTTTATGCGGTGTCGACCGAAGACCGGACGATCAATCCCGACCTTGAGCGCTTTATGGCGAAGCGCATGAAGGCGAAACCATCGAAGTGAAGGCCAGCCATCTCGCCCTGATTTCTCAGCCTGGGCCAATCACGTCGCTGATCCTGGAAGCCGCCGGTCGCAAGTAGCGACCAGACCGGCTGTTCCGGCTTGTCGCAACGCGCCACGTCGCGCGGATAGAATAAGGAATCATCATGCGTGCCGTTGGATACCAAAAGCCTCTCCCGATCACTGACCTCGCTTCGCTCGTTGACGTGACGCTTCCCAAACCTCAGCCTCGTGGCCGTGACGTTCTGGTGGCTATCCACGCCGTATCGGTGAACCCGGTCGATACGAAAGTCCGGATCAGTGCGACCGCTGAGGTCGGTTCGTGGAAGATCCTTGGCTGGGACGGCGCAGGCACAGTCGAGGCGGTGGGACCCGACGTTACCTTTTTCGCGCCAGGCGATGCCGTATTCTATGCCGGCGCGCTCGGCCGGCCTGGAACGAACTCAGAGTTCCACCTGGTCGACGAACGTATCGTCGGGCGGAAACCGGTCTCGCTGTCGTGGGCGGAGGCAGCCGCGCTGCCCCTGACTTCGATCACTGCCTGGGAAGCTTTATTCGAGCGCCTACGGATCTCGGACTCGCGATCAAGCAAACCCGCATCCATCCTCATCATAGGCGGGGCCGGTGGCGTTGGCTCGATCGCGACACAGCTCATCCGGCAGCTTACCGACCTGACTGTGATCACGACGGCGTCAAGGCCGGAGACACAGGCTTGGAGCCGCGAGCTTGGGGCACATTACGTGATCGACCACAGCAAGCCCTTGGCGGCAGAAATATCGGCATTGGGTATCGGGTCGCCAAGATTCGTCCTCTCGACGATGGGCACCGCGGCGCACCTTGACGAGATCGCCAACCTTATCGCGCCGCAGGGGCACTGCGCTCTCATCGATGATCCCGGTCAACTCGACGTCGCACTTTTCAAGCGCAAAAGTGTGTCGACGCATTGGGAATTCATGTTCACGCGGTCGATGTTCGAAACGCCGGATATGGCTGCCCAAGGTCAACTGCTGAACGAAGTCTCAAGCCTCGTTGACGCCGGACGGATTCGTACGACACTCGGCGAAACGTATGGCGCCATCAATGCGACGAACCTTCGACGCGCTCACGCGCACATCGAGAGCGGGCGAGCCAAGGGTAAGATCGTGTTGGAAGGATTCGAATGAAGGTACAGCCGTGCCGCGCGACCGTATCGAGTCAGAACGAGACGACACGACGAATCGAAGGATAGGAAAAATCCAGTGAAGGAAGCGCACACGACCACCGGACGCTTCGACATTGAAGCTATAGCCGCGGCTTTGCCGGAGACTGCAAGCACCTTGCTAGTCGACACTTATATCACGGACACAGAAACCGCGAGCACCCGCGTATTCCGCGTCTACAGAGGCACCCCCACCCATTATCATGTTGGATGCGACGAATTTCTATACGTACTCTCGGGTCGAGGTACGTTCTGGATGAACGATGAATCAACAAAGGCTGAATTCGGTCACGGGCAGTTGCTCTTTTTCGAGCGCGGCACGGTACACGCTCTGCCAGATATACTCGCCGAACCTCTCGTATTCCTGTCGATCGATACACCGCGACGCGATCCGACCGATATCGTCTTCATCGACTCGCGAAAGGGCACGCCTGCGACATTCATGGCTCGCAATGCTTAAGGCCCGTCGGCTCGTTGGTTTCGCGCCACGCAGTCGCAAGCATCAGGAGCACTTTCATCGTCGTCAATCGCTCGCGAATTTCGCTGATAGCCAAACCAAGAGGTGGAGTCATCGGCGACGTCGACGCGATTCGGCCGCTCAGTTGGCTCCCGCGACCTTGGGAAGGCTCCGCCTTGGATCCGCTGTCCAATGGTGCTCGCTTCGAAGCGGCCTAACCAACTTCGGTCACAACACGCGCTCCGACGCAGGACAATTGGCGCGGCAACCCAGTCATTGGCTTGACGCGTCAACAGCAGCTAAGTTGGCGTCATGAGAGTTTTAATCTTCGGTGCTACCGGCATGGTTGGTCAAGGCGTCCTGCGCGAGAGTCTCCTTGACGAGCGGGTAACTGCGGTAGTTTCAGTTGTCCGCTCTCGATCTGGGAAGGCGGATCCGAAGCTATTGGAGATCGTCCTTCCCCAAATGCAAGGGTTCGAGGGCGAAGCGGGCTCGCTTGCCGGCTATGACGCCTGCTTCTTCTGCATCGGCGTCTCGTCTGTCGGCATGTCCGAGGCCGTCTACACCCGTGTGACCTACGATCTGACGATGACGATCGCCACGGCGTTGGCGGAACTCAACCCTGAGATGACCTTCATCTATGTGACAGGCGAGGGTACCCATCGCGAAAGCCGCCGGATGTGGTCTCGCGTCAAGGCGCGGACGGAGGATGCACTGACGGCCTTGCCGTTCAAGGCTGCCTATTTCTTTAGACCCGCCTTTATCCAGCCCCTACACGGCGTCGTCTCTAAGACGCGTTGGTACATGGTGATCTACGTGATGGTATCACCGGTTTCGGCGATCTTGATGCGGTGGTTTCCGAAGTTGGCGACCACGACGGAGAACGTCGGACGAGCGATGATCAACGTCGCTGCTAAGGGGCATCCGGTATCTGTCCTCACTAGCGCAGACATCAACGCAGCCAGTACGCCGGCCTCTCAAATCGATTTTGAATAAGTATACCGCGCCGTCGGACGCTGCGCTGGTTGACACGAATGGGCCGGGTTTGAACCGAGCGACTTATCGGTCGTGCCGCCTTTGGTACTTCGGCGAGTCAAAGACGTCGTCGATGACTACGTTGAAATCGACTTTGTATCGGGTTTAAGGGCTTCGCTAGTAAATGCGTGTGAACTAAATGTCGGCTCCATTGGGTTTCACACGAAAAGCTGACAGGCAGATTCCGGCCATGTCCGGTCTTCGCCAAGCCAATTTCGAACGTTTACCACGGGCCGAAACCGGTCGCGGCCGAGTTACCAAACCATTTCAGCGCTCTCTCTTCGGCCGCTCGCTCGGCGGCGAAACGAGCGGTAGCGAAGGACGGGGCGGTGTCGTTTGGATAGAGGGCTCCTGTAGCGCGCAAGCTTGAGCCTTCGTTCTGCACCATCCATAAAAATGTCCAGCCCGCGCACACGCGACGGTCGAATAATACCGTTATGATAAGACGCAGTCCGGTGCCCTCGCGGAGTCGGGTCGCCGCGATCTCAGCACCGAATGTGCCGGTTGACCTGATGCCGAGATCCCATCCATCCGTCACCGCCTGAAACAGGGCATCCCGAGCCGGCAGATCGTGTCTGTCAGCGATCCGGCGCGCGTGATCCGCGATAAATGCCAGACGGTCTCCCGACGGGAGCTCGATGCCGAGCAAACCAGATGCGATTGCGTGTGTCGTCGGGTGAATCGGAGCCAATGCGAACTTCCTCTTGTATCTGTTCGGCGAAAAGGTGGCATGGCAACGTCGACTACGATTTCCGCGTAAAAAGATTTTCAGGCAAGGTTTTGGCCCGGCCAAGTGCGGTTCTCGCGACTTAAGCGCGTTGTGCTCGAAGATCGCGGCGACAAAAGCCCTGAAAAATAATTTCGCCTTTCTATTTCGCGAGCAAATCGAAGCACCTTGCCGAGGTGAGATCTTGATGTCGCCGACGGGCACCGGCGTCCATGTTGTCCAGCGTAGGAGTTTCTCATGTGTGCAAACAACGAAGCGGCCAAGGCCGCACTCAAAGCGGCGGGCAATCGCGTTGTCGCTGGAGTCGAGACGTTGCGGGGTCGCGAAAGGCCGGGTGTCGACCAAGCTTGGGCGTGTCACGGCTTTGCTCGCCGCGTCGCTGAGGAAGCCTTCGGCGTCCTCCCTATCCAGGACGGACCCGAAAGGCTCGATCCCGACGCGATCCGGGCAATGGTTCCTCGCCTCGAAGGCGCTGCGGATCTCGTCGAGGCCTTGCTCGCCGCGAGGCTCTGCCAGCTGTAAAGAGATCTGGGTCTCGTTCCGATCTGCTCCATGCGCCCTGAACACCATGATCGCTGTTCGGCGGCGTATCTCTTCAACGAATGAGAAAGGACCGGCATTTTGCCGGTCCTTTTTTATTGTTTTGAGGCAGCAGCTCATTTGGGTGTGAGAACCAGGTCGGCTTTAAGGATCGAAATAGGGCGTCTAGGTGAACCCATGCCCCCCGTATTCCGGCCTGAAGGGACCTCGATCGCCGATCGTCAGATCTTACCGAACTATAAAATACGGTAGGCGATCGCATCGCAGGGGCTGCGGAATACGAAACGGCCTCGCGCGTTGGCCTCATAAGGGCTCGGCATCTTAGCTTCTTTCCATTCGACGACGAAATCGCATCACCATTTCCATGGCTACTGAAGTCGCTTCCTATTGGAGGCGACCATGGCAGCCCAGCGCTCGCCACATATTTCTCGCGGCATCCGGCCGCCGAAGACGGAAGGCGACGCTGCGCGGCTCCGCGTCCAGCGGGGCCGCCATGTCTAGCCGCGGCCATACACCCAAGCCCAAGACAATGATTGCGTCCGGACGCCGATGCAGGCCGGCCGAGCGTATCCCGCGTTGCAAGGCTGGTTCGCATACGCCCATCGTCGCGGACACGTGGCCTTCGGTCCCGTCTGTTGTCGGTAAGGAGGTGGACGTCGTCGAGACCTTCCTCGGAAGGCTTATCGACCAGCTGCTTCTGGGAAATTAGGACGCCGACCCCTTTGTCCGCGCCTGGATCGGATCTATGATGGCCACGCCAAAGCGAGTGAAGTCATGCGTTTGCGTAAAATAAAACCAGAATGTTCGCCGCTCGTAGCTGGAGAATCTTTCTCCTGTTGTGGGTACTATAGAGTATCCACGGGTCGGCAAGCTGAGTCAGATCTGTCTATTCCTGATCAACGAAAGCAAATCGCGGCCTTTTGTGTGGCGAAAGACTGGAATCTCACGGCTCATTACATCGAAGCGGGAGCATCAGCAACCGATGACGTGCGTGGCGAATTTCAGAAGATGATCGAACGTGCGCTCGACGACGATCGTCCCTACGACGCGATCATCGTACATTCGTATTCGAGGTTCTTTCGCGACGCGTTCGGTTTGGAAATGTACATCCGGAAACTCGCGAAAGCCGACGTCAGGCTGATCTCGATCACGCAGGAACTCGGCGACGATCCCGCTCAAATCATGATGCGCCAAGTGATCGCGTTGTTCGACGAATATCAAAGCAGAGAAAACGGAAAACACGTTCTTAGGGCAATGCGTGAGAATTCTCGTCAGGGCTTTTACAATGGATCGCCGCTTCCTCTTGGATACACGACCGAAGAGATCGAGAAGCGCGGCATTCGTATCAAGAAAAAAATGGCTGTCGATCCGGTGGAGGCCGAAACGATCAGGCTGATATTTCGACTTTACAAAGACGGGGATGGCCGCGAAGGCCCGATCGGCGTCAAGAAAATCGCGGTCTGGCTGAACGAGCGCGGGCATCGCACCCGCTCGGGTGCTCGGTTCGGCGTCAGTGGTATCCACAAGATTCTGACGAACGAGGCCTATATCGGGCGGGCCACCTTCAACAAGCGGTGTTCGAAGACGCTTCGGATGAAACCGGACGCCGAGCACATCACGTTCGACATCCCTTCGATCATCGATCGAACCGTTTTCGACGCTGTTCAGACGACCCTTCGGGCTCATAATCCGCGCTCGATCGCGCCACGGGTCCTGACCGGCCCTATCTTGCTCACTGGTTTGGCACAGTGCGCGACCTGCCAGGGCGCCATGACGTTGCGAACGGGAACGTCGAAGTCCGGGATGGTTCATCGCTACTATACGTGCTCGACCTGTGCCCGGCAGGGCAAGGCGGCCTGCAAGGGCCGTTCGATCCGTATGGATCGTCTCGACAACCTGGTCGTGGATCATCTCCAGGCGCGGCTGTTCCAGCCTGATCGGCTCACGGCCCTTCTTGGCTCCGTGATGGCTTTGCGTTCGGAGCGCGCTGCCGAGGTCGATTCACGAGTCGCGCGCCTGCAGACGGAAATCTCGGACGCCGACGAGCGGCTCAAGCGCCTTTACCAAATGGTCGAGGACGGCCTGACCGACCTCGACGATATCCTGAAGGAGCGCGTCGGCGCTCTCAAACATGATCGAGAGCGGGCAAAGGCGGCGCTCGATCGCATCCGCGAGACACGATCGTCGGCCATGACCTTCGACCCCGAGACAATCGAGCGCTTCGGCCGCCTGATGCGGGACAATATCGCAACGGGAGCGATCCCATTTCGAAAGGCCTATCTGCAATCGGTCATCGAACGCGTCGAAGTCGACGATGACGTCGTCAGGATCGTCGGCAACACCGCTACCCTCGAACAAGCGATCGCGGGTGGAGCGGCTCCAGCGGATGGTGTTCGCAGATCTGTACCGAAGTGGCGCACCCGATAGGATTCGAACCTATGACCTCTGCCTTCGGAGGGCAGCGCTCTATCCAGCTGAGCTACGGGTGCGGGAGGCCAAGCCTGCGCCGGCGCAACCTAGCCGAACTTCGCGGGCGGGGCAACGGGCGGCAAAGGCTTTGCCGGTGTCTCGCGACTTGACGGCGGGACGGCATCGGGGGCTCTTGCGGCGAACAGTGGAACACCGTGATGCGCCGCGAAACAGCACAGGATCTGGAATGACCGAGACGACGCCGGAGGGCCGGGCGGGGTTGAGCATGCGGACGCGGCTAGCGGCGGCCGGGCGGCGGCCGTCCGAGCAGTTTGGTTACGTCAACACACCTATCTATCGCGGGTCGACGGTGCTGTACCCGACCTATGCCGACCTCGTCGCGCGCACCGGCCGGTTCAGCTACGGCACCGATGGCACGCCGACGTCGCGGGCCCTGGAAGAAGCGTGGAGCGAGCTCGCCGGCGCCGCCACGACGGTGCTGACGCCGACCGGCCTCGCCGCGATCACCGTCGCCCTGCTGTGTGCGGTCAAGGCAGGCGATCACATCCTCGTCGCCGACACGGTGTACCGGCCGACCCGCAATTTCTGCAACACGGTCCTCGCGCGGCTCGGCGTCGAGACCACCTATTACGATCCGATGATCGGCGCCGCCGTCGCGGCGCAGGTTCGGCCCAACACCAGCGTGCTGTTCCTCGAGGCGCCGGGCTCGCAGAGTTTTGAAGTTCCCGATCTGCCCGCCCTCATCGCCGTGGCGCAGGCCAAAAACCTCTGCACCATCCTCGACAACACCTGGGCGACACCGTTGTTCTATCCGCCCCATGCCGCGGGCATCGACATCGCGGTGGAGGCGGGCACCAAATATCTGTCAGGCCATTCCGACCTGCTACTCGGGCTGACCTCGGCGAATGCGGCCTGGGCGGCGCGGCTGCGCGCCACCTTCGACGCCTTCGCCATGTGCGCCGGCCCCGAAGATATTTTTCTCGGGCTGCGCGGCCTGCGCACGCTCGACCTGCGACTGCGCGAGGCGGAGCGCCAGGGGCTTGCCATGGCGCATTGGCTGGCCGCCCGGCCCGAAGTTGCGCGGGTTCTTCACCCTGCGCTCCTGTCGTGCCCCGGCCACGCGTTCTGGAAGCGCGATTTCCGTGGCTCCAGCGGTCTTTTCTCGATCAATCTGAAACCCTGTTCGACCGAAGCCCTCGCCGCGATGCTCGATGGTTTGAACCTGTTCGGCATGGGCTATTCCTGGGGTGGCTACGAGAGCCTGGTC
This sequence comes from Beijerinckia sp. L45, assembly GCF_009765775.1. Lineage (GTDB taxonomy): Bacteria > Pseudomonadota > Alphaproteobacteria > Rhizobiales > Beijerinckiaceae > RH-AL1. The sequence goes on along the minus strand of NZ_LMUU01000195.1, from coordinate 65,943 downwards.
ATTCCCTTCGACTGCGCCGCCTACCGGACGGCGACGACATGGGCGCCCGAAGGCCATAGCCTGCGCTTCTCGATCGGACTCGAGGATATCGCCGACCTGCAGGCCGACCTCGACGCGGGCTTCGCCCGTCTGCGCGACACGCCTTGAGGCCAAGCTTCGCGCCAGCCTTGCCGTGCGACACGGTTGCAGGCAAAATCGCTTAGGTTGCCGATGTGTAGGACAGACGGGTCATGAAGAATCTGCGGCTTGCGCTGCTCGGCCTGGCCGCGATCGTCGCGCTGCTTCTCGGCGCCAGCTTCCTGGATCGCGCCTTTCGTACGGACCAGCCGGCCGTCGAGGCGACAAGGACGCCTGCTCCGCCTGATGCCGCCACGCCGATCCCGCAGACCGAGGCGGCGACGGCGGCACGTCGGAAAATCGAGGCGAGCGTCGCGGAATCGCCGGATTACGTCCGGTTCTTCGATCGGCTGCGGCTCGTGTTCCCCAGCGAATACGACACGATCCTCAACGGGCTGGCGCTACAGGCGACGAGCACCGGCAAGCAAGGATCGGTCGACGAAATCATGGCAGATACCGTCGTCGCCTTGCGTCGCGCCGATGGCGTCCTCGCCGCGAAAGCCTCGGACCAGGCGCTCGGCCAGATCTTCATCTTACAGCTCGGCGAAATGCGCACCCTGGCGCAGCACGATGTTCACCTCTGCGTGGCGTTCCTCTATGGCGCCAGCGGAACCGGGTTTCTCACCTTCGCCGCCGATCATCGCGCTCTGATCGCCGACGCCGCCATTGCCGGCCTCGACGCGATGAATAGCGGCCGGATGGACCAGATTCAGCGGAGTACGCCGAGCGACGGGGACTTCCAGGCCCTCGACAAGGCGCTGACCGAAAAGGGGCTAAGCCGGCCGGAGATCGAGGCCCTGCTCGACGGCAAGAGCGCGGACCCGCCGATCGCCGACGAACGCATGTGCGTGGCGGGCCAGACTTACCTCGAGACTCTGGCCAGTCTCGCGCCCCCGGTGCGAGCCCGGCTCTACGGGCTCGCCGTCGATATCTTGGCGAAGTCTTAGACGACCGCCTTGAAGACGGTGAGGCCGAGGACCAGGAACACGAGGAAGATCGCCAAAGCGACGAAGAACAGAATGCGCGCGATGCCGCTGGCTGCCGACGAGATGCCGGAGAAGCCGAGGCCGCCGGCGATGACGGAGATCACGAAGAAGATTAGAGCCCATTTCAACATGATGACCGCCTGTTCTGATGTTCGACTAGGTGCCGATCAAATGCTCAGCTTGGCTGAATGTTCCAAAGATCGCATCGCGATCAGGCGCTTACGGGATACGCCGGCGACGCGCGTCGGCAATCGAGCCGCCGTGAAGCTCGCCGATTCACTCCGTGCTCCCTGGAGCATCGGACGCGACGTTGCAGACTTTTGCGTCCGATCCGCTGACCCTTGAAAAGAGAGCGACGGCTCAGCGCTTCAGTCAGTCCGCTTAAGCGGTCGGCGCTTTAGGCCTCGAGCGCACGCCGCGTCTGGATCTCCAGTCTGCGATGGACCTCAATCGACCAGAGACGCTTCGAAAGCTTGTACATCGCAGCATCGCCGTGCAGTGCATCGGCGGGCGCGATCGTCGCAAGCGCCTGAGGGGCCATCAGCTCTCGATTGCCCGCCAGGCGGTATTCGGTGATCGCAACGGCACTCGGACGCGGACTCGGCACGGGAATACTCCACACTTACCGGTCTTGTTTAGGCTCGCCCCTGTTGCGTGCGGGTTAAACTCCCGCGTTACCAGGCGAATGTCTTGCAAAGAGAGTTAACGAAATCCCCGTCTACGCAACTTGCGCAAGAGCGGCCAGCGCCAGCCCTGCGAAGAGGATGAGGCCGGCATCGCGGTTGGAGCGAAACAGGGCCAGCGCGCCAACGGGATCGGCAGCATCGACGCGCCAGATCTGACGACCGAGATGCAAGGCGAAGCCCGCGACGCCAAGCTGGGCCAGCGCGTTGCCGCCGATGCCGGCGCTGAACAGCGCGCCTTCGATCAGAATGAGGGCGCCGCCATAGATCACCCCGACGGCCGGGCGGACGGACGCCCCGAACATGCGGGCGGTCGACTTGATGCCAGCGGCCGGATCGTCGCGGGCGTCCTGGATCGCATAGATCGTGTCATAGCCGATCGTCCAGAGCACGGCGCCGGCGTAGAGCCACACCGGTGCCCCCGCCAAAGAGCCCATAGCCGCGGCCCAGCCGACCAGGCCACCCCAGGCAAAAGCGAGGCCGAGCACGAGCTGCGGCCACGAGCTTATCCGCTTCATGAAAGGGTAGATCGCGACGATGACCAGCGACGCCATGCCGAGCAGGATGGTGAAGCGGCTGAAGCACAGCACGACGGCCAAGCCGATCAAGGCCTGAAAGACGAGGAAAATCCGCGCCGCCGCGACACTGACACGGCCCGAGGGAATCGGCCGATACCGCGTGCGCTCGACCTTGGCATCGACATAACGGTCGATGATGTCGTTGTAGGTCGATCCGGCGCCGCGCATCGCCATGGCGCCGACGACGAACAGCGCGAGGTGAGAGACGTGCGGCGGCTGGTGCGCCGCGATGCTCGCCAGCGCGCTCGACCACCAGCATGGGAGCACGAGAAGCCACCAACCGATCGGGCGGTCGAGCCGCGCGAGCTGGAGATAAGGCTGCCAGGACCGAGGGGTGATGCGGAAGAGAAGCTGACCCGGCGCCGCATCGGGAAGCACGATCGGACTTGCGGCGCGCACGTTATCCGTCACATCGCCATCGTGGGTTCTAGAGCGGGCCGGTCGGGAGTTTCTGTGCTTCGGGAGCGTTCAGACCGCCGCCGCTTGCCTGCTGCTGTTGCTGCTTCTTCGCCTGAGCGGCGAAGTTGCAGGCCTGCGTGGCGAAGCCCACAGACTTGGCGGCGCCGGCCCTGAGCGAAGCCACCGTCTCGTCGGGAATGTTGCACCACTTGTTGTTGGATTCGAGATACTTGAGCAGCGCACCTTCGGCTTTCACCAGCCCTTGCAAGGGCGCGCAGGAGGCGAGCGGATCGAGCTTGCCTTTCGACGCCTTGGCAAGCACGTTGAGCTTCTCGATGAAGGACTGCCGCGTCTGCGACAGCGCGCCGATGTCGGCGTTGCAGTCGCCCGCAACCGCGGCCGTGACACCGGCGGACAGGCCGGCGGCGGGAAGAAGCGCGATCAACGCCGCGCGGCGGACAAACTGACCTGCGGTCATGAACACAAGTCCTCTCGCACTGTTACAAAATTCGAGCGGCAAGCCATAGCAAAGACGCGCGCATTTGAAAAGCATCGCGAATCCTCGCAGACGTATGCTAGTCGGCTGGCATGTCCCATTACGACTTCTCCGCGCCTAGACTGTACCTCGAAACGGACACCGGATCTGGTTTCGAGCCGGACCGGGCGATCACGCTCGACAAGTCTCAACACAACTATCTTTGCAACGTACTCAGGCTTTCTGAGGGCGCTCCGATCCTTGTGTTCAACGGTCGCGACGGCGAATGGCGCGCCGTGCTCGTCGCGGTGACGCGCAAGGTGATGGCGCTGCGCCTCGAGGCGCGCGTCCGCGAGCAGACGGCGCCCGGCGACCTGCACTATCTTTTCGCGCCGCTGAAGCACGCCCGGCTCGACTACATCGTGCAGAAGGCCGTCGAGATGGGCGCGAGCGCCATCCACCCCGTCGTGACCCGCCGCACCCAAAATACCCGGATCAACATCGAGCGCATGCGGGCCAACGCGATCGAAGCGGCCGAACAATGCGGGATCATCACGCTGCCGACGCTGGCGGAGCCGACGCCGCTGACGGCGCTTCTGGCTGCTTGGGACCCTGGCCGCACATTGATCTTCTGCGACGAAGATGCGCCACTCGGCGACGCGCTGGCCGCGTTGCACGGCGTCGCCGGACGTCCGCTGGCGGTGCTGATCGGTCCGGAGGGCGGTTTCGATGACGCCGAGCGCGCCGCGCTTCTGGGGCTGCCCTCCATCGTACGGCTGTCTTTAGGCCCGCGCATTCTCCGGGCCGATACGGCGGGCGTCGCCGCGATGGCCCTGGTGCAGGCGACGATCGGCGACTGGATCGCGCATCGCTAAGGCCGGCTTCCTTGATGTCGCCCAATTGTAGGGCCAGATTCGGCTGGCTGGTGGCTGTCGAAAAGGTCGAAATGACGTCTTTCCTGAACTATGCCTCGTCCTCGCTTCTCGGCTCCTTCGTGATGATTGCCGCTGCTGGCGGCTCCGGTCATGCGGCCGAATATGGGACGACGCGGTTCGTCAGCAATGCGAATCGTTGCGCCGCCTATGGGCCGGAGTTCGCGGCGGTTGAGGGCAGCGACACCTGCATGCGTATTGGTGGTCATGTCCGGGTGCAGATGGGCACCAATGCAGGCCTACGGCCGAGTTCCGGCTGGGGCGCAGGCAGTGCATCAGCGGCGACGCTGCGTTCCGACAGCGCCGATCCGCGGACAGGCGCCGCGACGCATCTGCGCGTGCGCGGCGGCCTGGAATATCCCAACCCCTTCTAAAGGAACGCGTATCAGCCGTTGCTGTGCGACTTCAAATAGTCTGCTGCGACAAGGCTTGCGTCCTCGCCCTCGACGGCGACGCGCTCGTTGAGACGACGCAAAGTCGGCAAATCGAGGCCCGCAAAGACGGGCCGCAACAGCCCGGCGATGGCGGGTCGCCGATCCAGCACCGGGCCGCGGACGACGGCGGCGGGGGCGTAGACCGGCTGGGCATGCCGGTCGTCGACGAGCGCGATCAGGCCCAGCGCCGCCAGCGCGCCATCCGTCGAATAGGCCATCGCCGCGTTGACCCCCGAAATCGCGGAGGCTGCCGCCTTGATCGTGGCGGAAGTGTCGCCTCCCGAGAGGACGAGCAGCGCCGTGGCAGTGAGCCGGAAGCCGTAGGTCGATTCGAAAGCCGGGAGGCCGGCGGCACTTTCGACGAACTCCGCGGAAGCCGCCAGCTTGACGCCGCCCTGCCCGACCCAGCGCGCAAAATCGACGAGGGTCTTGAGGCCGTGCGCCGCGGCCACGGCGCCCGGCACCGCGATGACCCAGGTGTTGTCGGCGGGCGCCGGCGGCAACCAGATCAGATCATTCTTCGCCTTGTCGAGGTCGGCCGCGAGGCGATAGCCGGCCGCCGCGTCTTTCCAGACCGCTTCGCCATCGCGGTTGAAGAAGAAGGCCGCATTGCCGGTATATTCGGGATAGAGGTCGACCGCGCTGGCGAGAATGGCCTGGCGAAGGATGGCGGTCGGGCCGAGCAGCAGGCGGTTGACGGTCGGGATGCCTGCCGCGGCCAGGGTCTGCAGGATCATCGCGCCAATAATGCCGCCTTCGACATCCAGCTTCGAACCGACAACCACCGGCGCGTCGTCGGCCCGCGCGGTCGCGCCCAGAACGAGCGCCGCCCCCGTCGCGATAAAGGCGCGTCGGGACGGCGCAAAGATCATAGGACGATCACCAGCTTTTCCGCCGCTCGGGTGATGCCGGTGTAGAGCCAGCGGTTGCGGTGCTCACGGAAAGCGCCGCTCTCGTCGAACAGCACGACGTCGTCCCACTGCGATCCCTGCGCCTTGTGCACGGTGAGGACATAGCCATAGTCGAACGCGTCGGACGAGCGCCGCTGCGCCGGCGGGATCGCCTCTTCGCCGTCGGTGAAATAGGCCGGCAGCACGCCGATACGCAGCGGCTTTTTCGACGGGTCGTCGTCCGGCACGATGCCGTAACGCAGTTTTCCCGCGCGCTTGGCGGCGGCGGTCTTCACCACCCAGATGCCGCCGTTGAGGAGCCCTTTGGTCTTCTCGTTCTTCAGACAGACGAGCTTTTCGCCCGCCTGCGGAAACGGGTCGGTGTGGCCGGCGAGCTGACGGATCCGGGCGTTGAACGAGCGCCTTGTTCGGTTCAGGCCCACCAGCACCTGGTCGGCCTGCTGGATCTGGTCTGCATCGATCTCGGCGCGGCGGATCACCCGGCTCTCGCCATAGGCGCCGTGCGGGATGCGCTCGCCCTCGCGCACCATCATCGAGAGACGCACGATCGGGTTGTCGGCGGCCTGGCGATGCACCTCGGTCAGCATGATGTCCGGCTCGGCATCGGTGAAGAAGCCGCCGCCCTTGACCGGCGGCAGCTGCGCGGGATCGCCGAGCACCAGGACCGGCTTGCCGAAGGACAGCAGATCGCGGCCGAGATCGGCATCGACCATCGAGCACTCGTCGATGATGATCAAGCTGGCGCTGGCGGCCGCCGCGTCGTCGTTGAGCGCGAAGGTCGGCTCCTCGGCATCGGCATCCTTGATGCGGTAGATTGCGCTATGGATGGTGCGCGCGTCCTTGCAGCCCTTGGCGCGCAGGACCAGCGCCGCCTTGCCGGTGAAGGCGGCGAACACGACGTTGCCGTCGATGTCGGCGGCGAGCTGCTTGGCGAGCGTCGTCTTGCCGGTGCCGGCATAGCCGAACAGGCGGAACACCTGCGGCTCCCCGGCCTTCAGCCAGGCCGAGACGGCTTTCAGGGCGGCTTCCTGCTGCGGCGACCATGCCATTTAGCAGGGCGCCCCGGACTTACCGCAATCGCTCGATGTCGACACCACGCTGGTCATACAAGTTCTGATATGCATCACTTTCCCTGCCTTCACCCTCTATAGAGCCACGCAGAGAATCGGGCCATGCCGACGATCTTATCGGATGATCTCATCCTACGCCGCTTTCGCGCCGACCTCGATCAGGCCTATGGCGCGCGGATCGAGCGGGTCGTGCTGTTCGGATCGCGGGCGCGCGGCGATGCCCGCCCGGATTCGGACTACGACATCGCGGTTTTCTTCAAAGATGTGTTCGATCTTCACGCCGAGGTCGTGCGGCTAGCCGACCTGGAGACTGCCATCCTGTTCGACACGGGTGCCGTGATCAACGCCTTGCCGTTCCGGGCAGAAGCCTACCAACGACGGAGCGGCTTGATGCCTGAGCTCCGCAAAGACGGGCGGGATCTGTGAGAGCCGGTTCGGAGGACTATCTCGCCAAGGCGTACGAATGTCTCCGTGAAGCTCACCAAACTATGGCCATCGGATTGCTCAACCTCTCGGCGCGATGCGGCTACTATGCCATCTTTCATGCTGCAGAAGCCTTCATACTTGATCGAACGGGCAAGGTCGGGAAGACGCACTCTGGTGTGCGAAGCGAATTCTCCCGATTGACGAGAAACATATTGCAGGCAGACACAGCGCTATTGGCTCAAGCGTACAAATATAAAGCGGCAGACTACGATATTCACAACGAACTGGTCCTTACGGCTCCGGCCCTTCAGGGATTTATCGATCAGTGTTCCCACTTCGTCGGTGTAATCGAAACGATGCTGTTGAGTTCGGAGACTGGCATCGTTGAATAAAGGCACCTCGACGGGAGACGCGGCTCGCTTCCAAGCTTGAGCGGAACGTTTTTCTGTCCGATCGATTTTGCATCGGGCTGGGGAAGGACAAGATGGGCTGGACGACGAAGGCGCCGACACCGGCCGGCAAGGCCGCGGCCCCTGCCTTGACCGTCAACACTCTGACTCACAAGTCGCTTCTGCCCTGGTACATCATCGTTCTCGGTATTGCCGTCGCCGCTTCCACCAGCGCTGCCCAAAAGCGGGCTGTCGCGATGCTCAGCGACCCCGGCCCGCTCGACAAGACCGATCCGCTGCCGGGCGTGGCACCGGACTGGCTGCGCAACAGCCGGCAGGCCCGCTCGCTCTATACGATTATCACCCGCGTCATCCGACGGATGAGCCAGGACAACCTCAGCCTCGTCGCTGCCGGCGTCGCCTTTTATGCGATGTTCGCGGTGTTCCCGGCGCTCGGTGCGCTCGTGTCCATCTACGGCCTGTTCGGCGATGCCCACATCGTCCAGACTCAGGTTCTGCAGCTTACGGCCCTGCTCCCGCGCGAAACGGCAAAACTCATCAACGACGCGCTGACCGCCCTGATCTCGAAGCCGAGTTCCAACCTCAACTTCGGGCTGCTGTTCAGTCTCGGCATCGCGATTTGGGGCGCGCGCGCTGGCACGTCGTCGCTGATCGCCGGGCTCAACGTCGCCGTCGAGAAGCCGGAAACGCGCAGCGTCTTCGTCACCGAGGGCATCGCCATCGGCTTGGCCTTCGGCGCCATCATCTTCGCCATCGTGGCGCTGACGACGGTGGCCGTCATTCCTCTGGCGCTCGGCTACCTCGATCTCGACCCGCGGCTTGCCGCATGGCTCGCCTATTCGCGCTGGCCGATCCTCGCCGCCTTCATCCTTCTCGCGCTCGACGTCATCTACCGGTTCGGACCAAGTCTCGGGGCGCCGCGCTGGCGCTTCATCAGCGTCGGCACGCTGTTTTCCGCGATTCTGTGGATCGCCGGGACCTGGGCATTTTCGGCTTACGTGACGCGGTTCGGCAGCGACGACACGACTTATGGATCGCTCGGCGCCGTGGTGGTGCTGCTTTTATGGTTCTTGCTGTCCGCGCTCATCGTGCTGCTCGGCGCGACGGTCGATGCCGTGCGCGGCGAGATGCGCTGATCAGGTCCGCATTGCCACGACATGGAAAAAGCTGCCCGTGACGAGGCCGCGCCGCGTTCCCGAAGGCGCGGGCGGATTGCCCTGAGCGTCTGCGGCCATCGCAAACGGCAGATCCGGGATCGCGCCGTCGAAGCCGGTCGCATAATGGAATTCATGGCCGCGCAGTCGCGCGCTTTTGACGCCGAGGCTGCAGTCGGCTTCGAGCGTCACATCGCGGTAGCCAAGATGCATCTTGCGCTTCGCGAAGCTGGACGAGGCACCGAGCAAGCCCGCCATCCGATGGGTGACGCCATCGGCATCGATCAGCGTTTCGCCCAAAACCATGTAGCCGCCGCACTCGCCGTGGATCGGTTTTTTGTCCGCAAAGCGGCGGAGACCGTCGCGAAACGTGCCGGCAGCGGCGAGGCGCCCGGCATGGAGTTCGGGATAGCCACCTGGCAACCAGCATAGGTCCGCATCCGCCGGCGGTGGCTCGTCGGCAAGCGGCGAGAAGAACAGAAATTCGGCGCCCGCCGCCCGCCAGCCCTGCAGGATGTGCGGATAGAGGAATGAAAACGCGGCGTCACGCGCCACCGCGATCCGCTGGGCCGGCGGCGGCAGAGCGGACGCGTCAGACCCCGGCGTCGCGTGCGCCAACGGTCTCGCGAGAGCCTGCACCGCGTCGAGATCGACGTGCATCGCCACGAAGTCGGCGATCGCGTCGAGCATCGCATCGAGTCCTACCGTTTCCTCCGCCTGGACCAGGCCGAGATGGCGTTCCGGCAGGACCAGCGTCGTCGACCGCGGCAGCGCGCCGACGACTTTGAGCCCGATGGCCTCGATCGCATCGGCCGCCAGCCGACGATGGCGATCGCCGGCGACGCGGTTGAGAATGACGCCGCCGATGCGCACGCCGGGGTCGAGCGTGTCGCAGCCCTTGGCAATCGCCGCCGCCGTCTGCGACTGGCCACTGACGTCGAGGACAAGCAAGACGGGCAGGCCGAGCGTTGCAGCAAGATCGGCCGAGGATCCGGACGCACGGGGCGGCGCGGCGACGCCGTCGAACAGGCCCATCGAGCCTTCGCAGATCAGCAGATCGCAGTCCGTAGTCGCCAAGCTGGCGAGACCGCCGATCAGGCCAGGCCCCATCGCCCAGGTGTCGAGGTTGAGGCTGACGCGGCCGGTTGCGGCGGCATGGAAGGCGGGATCGATATAGTCCGGACCATTCTTGGCACCCGCGACGCGCAGGCCGCGTCGCGCGAAAGCGCGCATCAGCCCGAGCGTCAGCACCGTCTTGCCGCTGCCCGAACGCGGCGCCGAAATCAGAAGTCCCTCCGTCATGGTGCGATGTAACGGCCGCGGCGTCGTAAAGACAACTCAGGCCGCAGGGCGGGCGACCTCACCGTCCGCCCTCTTAATGACCACCGGCACCGACTTCGCAGCCGGGACTTTGCTGCGCTCCGCATGATGCCACAGCGGGATCAGCGGATTGCACTCGGGATAATAGCCGCCGATGCAGCCATCCGGAATATCGTAGGTGTGGATCTGAAAGCCGGTCACCTCGCGGGACACGTTGTCCTTGCTGAAGGTCGAGAGCGTCACCTTCTGCCCCTCGCTTAAGCCGAAGCGCGCCATGTCCCGCGCATTGATCAAGACCACCATGCGGGTGCCCTTGATGCCGCGGAAACGGTCGTCGAAACCGTAGATGGTGGTGTTGAACTGATCGTTGCTGCGCAACGTCATCAGCTGGAAGACGCTGCCGTTCTTGCCGCATTCGTCGGGATTTTCGTCGAGGCCGACCGGCGTGACGAAGGTTGCCTTGCCGCTCTTGGTGTTCCATTTGCGATTCCGCGCTGCGATCGGGCGCGGAAAGCCGCCGGGCGTATAGAGGCGCTTGTTGAAGTCCTTGAACATCTCCGGATAAGTCGCCTCGATGGCGTCGCGCACCTTGGCATAGTCTGAAACCCAGTCGTCCCACGGGACCGTGTTGAGCCCAAGGGTCGCTTTTGCGAGCTCGGCGACGATCCAGGGCTCGGAGCGCAGATGCGGCGACAACGGCTTGCGCATGCCGCGCGAGCCGTGGATGCAGGCGGTGCTGTCCTCCACCGACACGGCCTGACGACCGCTCGCCTGCGCATCGACTTCGAGCCGGCCGATGACCGGCAGCATATAGGCCATCTCGCCGAAGATGAGGTGCGAGCGATTGAGCTTGGTCGAGACCTGGACGCTGAGCGGGATCTGCTTCCACGCGTCCTCGATGGCAACCGTCTCCGGCACGGCGCGAACGAAATTGCCGCCGAAGCCGATGAAGGCCTGGACGTCGCCTTTCACCATCGCTTCGCAGACTTCGACAGTGTTGAGGCCGGTCTTCGTCGGCGGCTCGAAGTGGTAGAGTTCGCGCAGCTTGTCCATCGGCACCAGCGCGGGCTTTTCGGTAATGCCGACGGTACGCTGGCCCTGCACGTTGGAATGGCCGCGGACTGGGCAGATGCCGGCGCCCTTCTTGCCGATGTTGCCGCGCAGAAGCAGCAGGTTGGCGACCATCTGGCAGGCTTCGACGCCCTTGCGGTGTTGGGTCAGGCCCATGCCGTAGATCCCGATCGTCGCCTTGGAGCGCATGTAGGCGGCAGCCGCGTCTTCCAGCGCCGCGCGTGTGAGGCCGGAGCCCGCCTCAAGCTCTTCCCAGGTGTAGTCCCGCGCTGCCTTCGCGAACTTTTCGAAGTCGCTGGTGTGCTCGGCCAGAAAAGCTTCATCCAATGGGCTCCGCGTGCCAGCCTTCTTGGCCACGTCATGCGCCGCGATGACCGCCTTGCAGATCCCGAACATCGCGGAGATGTCGCCGCCGGCGCGCACCTGATGGTACTGCGTGGAGATCACCGTACCCTTGTTCTGGATAAGCTCGGTCGGCGACTGCGGGTTGGCGAAGCGCTCGAGGCCACGCTCGAGAAGCGGGTTGAAGGTGATGATCTCGGCCCCACGGCTGCGCGCGTCCTGCAACTGATGCAGCATGCGCGGCGCGTTGGAGCCAACGTTCTGGCCGAAAAAGAAGATGCAGTCGGTGTGGTCGAAGTCGTCGAGCGCGACGGTGCCAACGGGGACGCCGATCGACTCCGGCAGCGCGACCGACGTGCTCTCGTGACACATGTTGGAGCTGTCGGGGAAATTGTTGGTGCCGTAGAGCCGGCCGAACAGGCCATACATGTAAGAGGCTTCGAGCGACGTCCGGCCGGACGAGTATAAGACTACCTTTTCCGGATCCATGGCCTTCAGCGCGGCGCCGATCGCCTGAAAGGCCTCGTTCCAGTCGCAGGGGACGTATTTGTCGCTGGCGCGGTCGTAGCGCATCGGCCGGGTGAGACGTCCGACCTCTTCGAGATTGTAGTCGGGCCAGGTCCGCAGTTCGCTCACCGTGTGCGTGGCGAACAAGTCGTCCGGCACGGTTTTCGTGGTGAGCTCCCAGGCCGTCGCCTTGGCGCCGTTCTCGCAATATTCGAACAGATGAGGCTTGCCGGGCTTGGCCCAGGCGCAGCTGACGCACATGAACCCGTGCGTCTTGTTCTGCCGCATCATCAGGGTGCCGGACGTCAGGAGGGAGTGCTCGCGCGTCAGGATTTCGGCGACGGATTTCAGCGATCCCTGACCACCGGCGGGACCGGAATACGGGGTCAGGTCAACAGTGCGGGTCTCTTTATAGGACATTCGGATTCTCGCTCTCGCAGCCACAAGCCGGAAGGTGCGCCGATGTAAGCGCCGCTTTGGAGCGAAGTTCCCGCCCTGCCGCCGCGACACCGCTCTTGCGTCGACGCGACGCGGGGGCGAGAACGCCTCATGATGTCTGACGCCAGCAGCCCCGAAACGCCGCTTCGCCGAGGCTGGACCACCGGCGCCTGCGCGGCCGCGGCGGCCAAGGCGGCCTGCGAGGCGCTGCTGAGCGGACAGTGCCCATCGTCGGTCGCGATCCCGCTGCCGGGCGGCCAGCGACCAGCCTTCGCGATCGCCCACGAGGCGCTGGATGCGGCCTTCGCCGAAGCCGGGATCATCAAGGATGCCGGCGACGATCCCGACGTCACTCACGGCGCCATGGTGATCAGCCGCGTCGCGCGCGGCCCCGCCGGCAGCGGCCTGACCTTTCGCGCCGGCAGCGGCGTCGGGATGGTGACCCGGCCAGGATTGCCGCTCCCGGTCGGCGAACCCGCGATCAATCCGGGGCCGCGGGCGATGATCGCGGCGGCGCTCGGCGAGGTCATAGACGCACCGCGCGATCTCGTCGTCACCATCTCGATTCCCGGCGGCGAAAAGATCGCCGAGCGGACCTTGAACGGACGCCTCGGCATCGTCGGCGGCCTGTCGATCCTGGGGACGACGGGGATCGTCATCCCGTTTTCCTGCGCGGCCTGGATCGACACGATCCATCGGGGCGTCGATGTCGCCCGGGCGATGGGCCTGCCCCATATTGCCGGCGCGACGGGCACGACGTCGGAGCAGGCCGTGCAGGCCCTCTATGGCCTGCCCGAACCGGCGCTGATCGAAATGGGGGATTTCGCCGGCGGCCTGTTCAAGTATCTGCGCCGGCATCCCGTCGAGCGGGTGACTATCGCCGGCGGCTTCGCCAAAATGGTCAAGCTCGGCCAAGGCCTGCTCGACCTGCACTCCGGGCGCGGCCGCGTGGACCTCGACTGGCTGGCAGCTCGGGTGGCAGAGGTCGGCGGCAGCGGCGCTCTGGTCGCAGGCATCGCTGGCGCGAATACGGCTGCGGAGGTTTTGGCCCGCGCCGAAGCCGAAGGGCTCGACGTTACCGGGCGAGTCGCGGAAACGGCCTGGGCGACGGCCGCAAATGCGCTCGCCGGAAGCGGCGTCAGCCTCGACATCGCGATCTTCGACCGGCTCGGCCGGCCTCTCGCAACGACAACGACACGGCCAGTGATCAGTTCGCGCGGGCGGTGACCTGAGGGGCGTTCGGCGCCTTGGAGAGAAGCTCGTCGATGCGATCCCGCTCGTGGGTGAACTGGGCCAGCATCTTGCCGTCGAACTCGCGGGTGCGGGCCAGCTTGACCTTCATCGGATCGACGAAGTGGCCGTTGACCAGCACCTCGTAGTGCAGGTGCGGGCCGGTCGCCAGACCGGTCTGGCCGAGATAGCCGATGGTCTGGCCCTGCTTCACGCGGGCCCCGTCGACGGCGCCACGGGCAAAGCCCGACATATGATTGTAGGTAGTGACGTAGCCGTTGGCGTGCTGGATCTCGATCCGGCGGCCGTAAGCCGGGTTCCAGCCGGCCTTGATGATCGTGCCATTGCCGGCGGCGAAGATCGGGGTGCCGATCGGCGCGGCGAAATCGACGCCGAGATGCGGGCGGGCGTAACCGAGGATCGGGTGGAAACGCATGCCGAAGCCGGAGGTGATCTTGAAGTTCAGGATCGGGGTGCGGACGAGGAATTTGCGCGTCGAGCGGCCATTCTGGTCGTAGAAATCGACGAGGCCGTCGTCGGGGGTCTGGAATCGATAGTATTTGTATGTCTCGCCGCGCGCGGTGATGGAAGCGTGCAGAAGCTCCTTGGTACCATCGGCGTCTTCGCCTTCGTCATAGAAGGCCTCGAAGGAATCGCCGCCGGACACGCCGCGCTGGAAGTCCACGTCGTTGGCGAAGACGCGGACGAGATCGTCGATGATCGGGCGCGGGATGTCCTGTTTCAGCCCCGTTTCGTACAACGAATTGTAGAGACGCATGCCGCCGGTATCGTCGTCGCCGTCGTCATCGCTCTTGGCGGCCGGCTTCGCCGCCGCGGCGGTGGCGGGCGCCGAGAGACGAACGTAGCCGCCGTCGTCCTTCAAGGCGATCGAGGTCTCCAGCGTCTGGTCGGCGTAAACGGAGATGCGGGCCAGCACCGTCGCCTGGCCGGGAGCATCGGAATCGGCAAACAGCAGTTTGATGCGACGGCCTTCGGCCACGACGGGATCGCCCGGCTTGGCCGCGAAGGCCGCGACGATGGGCGGGATCGTGTCGCGGGCGACGCCCGCGGTCATCAGCATGTTCTCGAACGACTCGTTGTGGCGCATGATCACCATGCGCTCGTCCATCTGGCTGGCATCGGTGGGAAGCGACGACCGCGGGATGACCGAGACGTTCTCCGGGACCATCCGGACCTCGATCGAGGAGAAGGGCGACCGCGTGATCCCGTCGTTGGGATTGGCGTAGGCCAAGGCGCCAATCGAATTGGCCCGGCTGGTGCGCGTTAACAACAGCTGCGAGGGCAGCGAAAACGGCCGACTTCCTGCGGCAAGCGAGCTCTTCACGTGTTCGGCGACCTGGGCCTGCACTTCGTCTTCCGACAGCGCGATCGTGGAGGTCAGGTTCTGCGGCGAGAAATCGCGGTTGGCCCAGGAGATTTCCGCATCGTCCTGCAGAGGCTCCGGCGCGGCATCGACGGTGTTGCGGGCATCCGCCAGCATTTTCAAGGGATTGAATTCCGGAACGTCGTCGGCGAAGCCGGCGGTTGCGGTCAGAAGCGTCGTTTCCACATGGGAGAACGTGTGAATGCGCATCGCCTCCTTGTCGCCGATCTTCGTCGGCGTGGGGACGCGGAATGTCTGCTTGGCCGCCACGATATCGACCGGCTTGACCAGACGGTCGCCCTTGCGCGGGTTGATCCCGGCCTCGACGACCTCCTTGCGCGCGGGCGACGCCGGAACCGGCGCCTCGGCGAAGTTGGATTGATGGTCGAGGGCAGCGAAAATCGCCGAGCCGATCAGGGCGGCACCCATGAACCCGGTCAGGATCGTGCCGCCGAGCCAGCGCAGCGACACGCGCCGATGGTCGAAGAACGTGTGGCGCTCGCCATCGGATTCGATAGCGGGCTCCACGCCGAGCTCGACGCTCATCGCGTATCGACTGGCACCATGTGGGCTAAAACTTAGCGTCTGCGTCCACACATGACTGTCCGGGAAAGGTGCATTTGAGCGATCGGCCTCGGGCGAAATGGCAAAACACAGAGGCCGAACGGGCATCAGGACGCTGACACGACCGGCCAAAACAACCGATCCATCAAATCGTAACGAACCCTACAGGCTTTCGAGCCGTCGACAAAGCCTTTCGAAGGTGGCTCAATTGCGGCGTTCTCCTCGGGACAGCAGGCCGGCGCGACTTGCCGTCCCGCGCAAACGGCGTTACGGACTCGCCCCGTCGCCGAGCGACACGCGACTTGAGCGGCGGAGGACAAACCATTTTTAGTCGTCGAACCATCGTTCAAGGCGCTCTCGTCGCCGGCGCCAGCGCCATGACCGTCGATCAGGCCGGCGCGCAGACCGCGCATCCGCCACAGCAGACCCGCTTCAGTCTCGACGACGTCGTCAAGCGCGCGCGCGACCTCGCTTCCGCGCCGTTCGAAGGCCAGCTTCCGCCGCTGCCCGACGAACTCAACAAGCTCGACTTCGATGCGTGGCGCGAGATCGACTTCCGCGAGGACAAGTCGCTGCTCGGTGCCAACGGCAGCCTGTTCCGGATGCAGCTCTATCATCTCGGCCACCTCTACAAGCGGCCGGTGACGATCAATACGATCCGCGACGGGATCCCGACGCCGCTGCCCTACAAGCCCGGCCAGTTCGACTTCGGCAAGACCAAGCTCGACAAGCCGCTGCCGGTGAACCTCGGCTTCGCCGGATTCAAGATCCGCTTTCCGGTCAACGACCCGAAAAAATTCGACGAGTTCATCAGCTTCATCGGCGCCAGCTATTTCCGCTTTCTCGGGCGCAATCAGCAATACGGCCTCTCCGCCCGCGCGCTGCAGCTCGGCGGCGGCACCAACCAGGAAGAGTTTCCGTTCTTCCGGGAGTTCTGGATCGACACGCCGGCACCCGGCGTCGAGAAGCTCACGATCTACGCCCTGCTAGACAGTTCGGCGACCACGGGCGCGTTCCAGTTCGACTGCTATCCGCGAGACGAGAGCGCCATCGAGGTCACGGCGACGTTGATACCACGGCGCGACGACGTGAAGGTCGGCTACGCGCCGCTGACCTCGATGTTCTACATCGGCGAGAACGACCACCGCTTCAACGAGGACTTTCGTCCCGAATTGCACGATTCCGACGGGTTGCTGATGCACACCGGCGCCGGCGAATGGATCTGGCGGCCGCTGCGCAATCCGACCATCGCCAAGCTGTCCTCGTTCTCCGACCAGAACGTTCAGGGTTACGGCCTGCTGCAGCGCGACCGCCGCTTCGACCATTACCAGGACATCGACCTCGCCTATCAGCTGCGCCCGAGCTACTTCGTCGAGCCGAAATCGAAGTTCGGCGAGGGTCACGTCGAGCTGTTCGAGATGCCGACGACCGACGAGAGCAACGACAACGTCGTGGTATCCTGGGTCAACAAGCAGCCGCTCGTCGTCGGGACGCCGCTGACCTACAGCTACACCATTACCTCGAGCCTCGACTTCGGGCATCTCTCCGACAGCGCCAAGACGCTGAACACATTTCAGACCACGGCGCGGGCCCTCGGGTCGCCGGAGCCCAACACGCCGGGCACGCGCCGCTTTCTCATCGATTTCGCCGGCGGCGATCTCGACTATTACAAGGACGACCCCGCCTCGGTGCAGATCGTCGCCAGCACGAGCGCCGGGAAGATCATTCGCTCCTATACGCAGTGGAACCCTTATATCGACGGGTTCCGCGCCACGATCGACGTGCAACTCGATCCAGACCAGACCGCCGACGTCCGCGGCTTTTTGCGCGCCGGCGCGAAGACCTTGTCGGAGACCTGGCTCTTCCCGTGGCAGGCACCGAAGTAGCGGTTCAGATGCGGCCGCCGTGCTCGACCAGCCCGGCGAGATCGAAGGCTTCGACGTCCTGCAACAGCTCGACGAACGCCGTCGCGCCGTAGTCGGCGCAGGCCTCGCCTTTTTCCGCGGTGGCGGCGGCCGCATCGCCCGCCGCGCCGACGGTAGAAATATCCTGCGCCATCCAGCCGTAGCCGGTCGGACGCCCGGCGCGCAGCCAGGTGAAATCGCGTTCCATCGCGACGCTCGTCGGCACGAAATTCTCGAGCTTGTCACGGCGGACCAGGTCGGGCCGGAAGGTCAGCATCAGCGACGTCTCGATCTCGCCGCCATGGATGCCGTGAACCCGCTCATTTTCGGAAAACAGGCCGTCGGGGTAGCCGAAGCGCTGCCATGCCGCCATCACCACGAACAACCCGTTCGAAGCGCGCAGTTCACGGGCGAGAATATCGATCAGCCCGGAATTGCCGCCGTGCGAATTGACGATCACCAGCTTGCGGCAGCCGGTGCGCGCCACGGCCTCGGCAAGCTCGCTCCAGGCGCTCAGCGCCGCGCGGGCGGACAGGCTCAGCGTGCCGGCGAAGTCACCGTGCTCGACCGAACAGCCGCAACGCTGCACCGGCAGGAACACGACCGGCAGATCCGCCGGCAGCCGCGCATAGGCGCGTTCGAGATAGCCATCCATGATGAAAGCATCGGTGCCGAGCGGCAGATGCGGCCCATGCTGCTCGATGGCAGCGACCGGCAGCACCGCGATGACCTCGGCCATGTCGGCATCGTCCAGATCGGACGAGGTGAGTTCGGTCCAGAAGCGCGACGGGAGCATGGCGCCATGTTGCATGGAGCGTCGTGCGATTCCAAGCGTCGGCGTGACGCTCATGGCTTTGATCCGGCTCCGCCGACGCGCTTACTTGTGGCGTCGGTGCGAAACCGTGAACGAGGCCCGCTTGCGGCCGCCGCCGGCCGCCCGATGCCGGCCACCGCCGTGGCGCCCGCCGCCCTTATGCGCGAGTGGCTTCGCGCCGGCCGCCGCTTCGGCGCCATTGGCTTTCATGTCGCCGGGGCGTTCGGGCTCGAGACTTTTGACCTTCGACTCCGGGCCGAACTTGGCCAGGCATTGGTTGTAGGCATCGGCCGCCGAGATCTTCTCGCAGTCGTTAATCGTACGCGGCTCGTCCGCTCGCGCGATACCGACGGAAAAACCGCCGAAAGCAAGAGCCAGGGCAACAAGTGTGACACGCGTCGGCATGATCGTCGGCAACCGCTTCATCCTCTTAGAACCGCCCCGGTTTTCTTGGTGACGTCGGCAATGATTTTCCCCATCACGGCTTCGATCTCGTTGTCTTTCAGGGTCTGATCGCGCGGCTGGATCGTCGCCGTAATGGCGACCGATTTTTGGCCGGGCGGAACGCCCTGCCCTTCGTAAATGTCGAACACGGCAACGTGGGTCACAAGGGTCCGTTCGGCACCGAGCGCCGCCTTGACGATCGCACCCGCTTCGACGCCGCGATCGACGACGAAGGCGAAGTCGCGTTGCAACGGCATGAAATCGGAGAGATCCAGCCGCGCCTTGGCCTTCGTGGGCTTCGATTTCGGCGCCGGTATGTCATCGAGGATCAGCTCGAATCCGACGAGCGGGCCGGCCACGTCCATCGCGGCAAGCACGCTCGGATGGATTTCGCCGAACGACCCGAGCACGCCCTTGGGGCCGAAGCGGAGCACCGCGGAGCGGCCGGGGTGAAACGCCGAGGCACCGCCGGCAACGACCTGCAGGCCGCCGGTCGGCACGCCGAGCGCGTCGAGCAGGGCCATGGCGTCGGCCTTGGCGTCGAAGGCATCGACCGAACCCGCGGCGCCGCTCCAATGCCGGCCGCCGCCGCTCGGCTTCGCCGTGCCGCTGCGCACAGCGGCCACCGCGATCCGCTGATCCTTGTCCCCGTCGCCCTTGAAGATCTGGCCGACCTCGAAGAGCGCAAGGTCGGCGGCGCCGCGCGCCGCGTTGCGCCCGACGGCCGCGATCAGGCCGGGCAGCAGGCTCGGGCGCATGTCGGAGAGGTCCGAGGCGATCGGGTTGGCGAGGACGAGAGCTGGCTCGCCCCCGCCGAACAGCACGGCCTGTTCGTGCGAGACGAAGGACCAGGTCACCGCCTCGACCAGGCCGCTGGCGGCGAGCGCCCGCTTAGCCTGGCGAGTCCGTTTTTGTAGCGGCGTCAGGATCGCGGCCGGAATCGAGGCGCTTTGCCGAGGCAGCGGCGTGCTGACGACGCGGTCGACGCCGGCAATGCGGATCACCTCCTCGACGAGGTCGGCCTTGCCGAAGATGTCCGGGCGCCACGACGGCACCTTGACGTAGATGAGATCGGCATTGCCCGGCGACCCGGCGAGCTGGAACCCCAGCGCTTCCAGGATCTGCAGCATCTCGGTGCTCGGCAGATCAAGGCCCGTAAGCCGGCGCACTTCGCTGTAGGGAAAGAGGATCCGCGTGTCGGGTTCGGGCACCGTGCCGGCCAGCGTGACGCCGGAGGCCGTGCCGCCGCAGAGGTCGAGCACGAGGCGGGTGGCGAGATCGAGGCCCGGCAGGGTGAAAGCGGGATCGATGCCACGCTCGAAGCGATAGCGGGCATCGGAGACGATGCCGAGCTTACGGCCCGTCGCGGCAATCGCATTTGGACTCCACAGCGCCGCCTCGATCAGCACATCGGTCGTGGTCTCGTCGCAACCCGTCGCTTCGCCGCCCATGATGCCGGCAAGGGAGATCACGCCGCTGTCGTCGGCGATGACCACCATGCTGGCGTCGAGCGTATAGGTCTTGCCGTCGAGCGCCTTCAGCGTCTCCCCTGGGGCCGCACGCCGCACGACGAGGCCGCCCGACACTTTCTTGGCATCGAAGACGTGGAGCGGCCGCGCGCGGTCGAAGGTCAGAAAATTGGTGATGTCGACCAGGGCGTTGATCGGGCGCAGACCGACCGATCGCAGCTTCGCCTGCAGCCAGTCCGGGGCCGGCCCGTTCTTGACCCCGGAGACGCCACGCAGGGCGAAGACCGGCGCCAGGGCCGCGTCCGCGCCGTCGAGGGCGATGCGGACCGTCACCGGGCTCGGCGCGCCGCCCGTGATCGGGGCGACCGCAGGCGTTTTCACGGTACCGAGGCCGGCGGCGGCGAGGTCGCGGGCGATGCCGGCGATGCCCATCGCGTCGGGGCGGTTCGGCGTCAGGTTGATGTCGATGACGGGATCGAGGCCGACCCACTGGGCGTAAGGCGTGCCGACCGGCGCCTCGCCAGGCAGATCGAGAATGCCGTCATGCTCTTCGGAGAGCTCGAGTTCCGCCGCGGAGCAGAGCATCCCGTTCGACTCGACACCGCGGATCACGCCGGGGCCCAACGTGGTCTTCTTGCCGGGAATATAGGTGCCGACCGGCGCGAAGACCGACTTCATGCCGGCGCGGGCGTTCGGCGCGCCGCACACCACCTGCATCGGGGCCGCGGCGCCGAAATCGACGGTGCAGACGCGCAGACGATCGGCATTGGGATGCGGCTTGGCCTCCAGAACCGCAGCGATCACGAACCCACCGAGGGCGCGCGCCGGGTCCTTCACCTCTTCGACCTCGAGGCCGATCTTGGTCAGAGTCGCCACGATCGTATCGAGCGAGGCCTCCGTTTCGAGGTGATCTTTCAACCAGTTGAGCGTAAG
Source organism: Beijerinckia sp. L45 (assembly GCF_009765775.1). Classification (GTDB taxonomy): domain Bacteria; phylum Pseudomonadota; class Alphaproteobacteria; order Rhizobiales; family Beijerinckiaceae; genus RH-AL1. The sequence goes on along the minus strand of NZ_LMUU01000195.1, from coordinate 44,948 downwards.
TTTCATCAGAACTCTTGGGGGCGGCGCAGTGAGAGCGCCCTTCTAGAGCATGTCCTCGCAAAAGGGTAGGCAAGTCGTTGCGCGACGCTCTTTCGCCGTTGGCCGTCGGTGCGGCAGACGATCTCCGGCAGGCCGCCGAGGCGGCCCGGGTTCACGCCTATGCGCCCTACTCCAAGTTCACGGTCGGGGCCGCCATCCGCACGGCGAGCGGCGCGATCTATGCCGGGACCAATGTCGAGAATGCCGCCTACCCCGTCGGCACCTGCGCCGAGGCGGGCGCCATCGCGGCAATGATCGCGGGCGGCGACCGCAAAATCGTGGAGGTGATGGTGACCGGGCCGGGCACGGCAGCGATCACGCCCTGCGGGGCGTGCCGCCAGCGCATCCGGGAGTTTGCAGGGCCGGACACGCCGATCCATGCCGGCGGACCCGGCGGCATCAAGGCGAGCTTCACGCTCGGCGCGCTGCTGCCCGAAGCCTTCGGACCCGCGATCCTCGGCGCCGCCGATGTTTGAGCCTGCCTGGAATCTTATGCGCTATTTCACCACGCAATATATTGCGCCGATTAGATAGCAGTGCCGACAAAACCTTCCCGATGAGCCACTCGTACCATCCATCAAGAACAGATGACCCGGCACGGGAGCAATGAAGTGGCATATTCATACTACGGGCTGGACGTCGAACTTCAGCCTTGGCATATTCATATACTTGAGATTGCCTATTCGGATGCCTATGGCGTGCTGGCCGGACATTGCGGGACGAGTGCCGCCTTTGAAGAAAAGCTTGCCGTCATGATCTACGCCGAAGGCAAGAAGCGCCTGCGGCAAGGCCTGGATCTGCGCCGCGCCTTCGATGCCGTCGCCGTCGCGAGCATTGCGGTCCGGCACTTTTCGCGGACGGCGGCCCAACGATACGGCCACGCTGTTTTGCCGGCGCCCTCGTCCGGCAACGGCAGACCGTTCGGGCAGGCGGCCTACCTCTACACGAGCTACGCCCAGTAAATCGCGACGTTCCACGCCAGAACGCGCGGCACATCGCTCCGCTCGAAAGAAAAAGCCCCGGGGATGCCGGGGCTTTCACGTTTTATCGGGCGGGCGCGACCGGGATCGAACCAACTTTACTCGGCGCGAAGATTGCTGGCCGACGACTTGCCGGTGCGACGATCAGCGACGATCTCGTAGTTGATCTTCTGGCCTTCCTGCAGGCTCCGCATGCCGGCCTGTTCAACCGCGCTCACATGGACGAAAACGTCCTTGCCGCCGTCGTCCGGCTGAATGAAGCCATAACCCTTTTCCGCATTAAACCACTTAACAGTTCCAGTGGACATTACAGGTATTCCTATTCGTCAGCCATCGGCAATGCACTCAACGCAAGCGCATCGTTGTTGTCTCGATAAGTGTAGGAAGGCGGTCCGTAGGCATCGGAACTTGATGCAAGGCCAAACCATCGGCCAAATCGATTGCGCACACAAGTAAACGCGTCTCGCGTATTAGACAAGACCGATAAGAAGCTTAGCCGCAAAGATTTCGCGCACCACATCCGAATATATCATTTCATATATTTGCCGAACCGGCGAACGGACGTGATCGAAGCTTGGCTTTTTGCGTGGATTCGCGCGGCTGCTTGCTGCAACGGCTCCATGGCGACGCTCATGTGATGGGCATTGGCATGCAGCAGCATGGCGGCATCGCACATGATGCCGACATGGCCGCGCCAGAACACGAGGTCGCCGCGTTGCAGGCCGCTCAGACCGGCATCGAAGGGCACGGCGGCGCCGGCAGCCCGCTCCTGCAGGTCGGTGTCGCGCGGAACGCCGATACCACTGCGCGCGAGCGATACCTGAACAAGACCGGAGCAGTCGATCCCCAGAGCGGATTTCCCGCCCCACAGATACGGGGTATGGGTAAATCGCTCTGCAACCGCGACGAAATCGTCCGCAGGGGTCGCGACCGGCGCAATATGGGGCGTGAAGACAAAGCCGCCTTCAACACAATGTGAAAACTCGCCCTGCGTGCGATCGATCGCGACCCCGGCCCCGAGCGGTAGCGCGGCAACGATCGGCTGCTTCATATCCGCCGCGGGATAAACGAAAGTCCGGTTGACGCCGACGACATGCGTCGGCTGTGGCGCTTCGAACCCGAGCGCGTGCATCGCGACATAACCAACGTAGCCGTCGCCCTCGAGCTGGATCCAGCCCCAGCCCTCGTCCTCGTCGTAAAGCGTGACCGGTTCGCCATGGAGGGCCTGCGTATCGAGGGGCGCATCCGGACGCGGCAGACGGCGGATGTCGGCGACGTCCGCCGTGATGGTTCGGCGCTCGCCGCGCACGAAGCGCTCGGCGGCGACCCGCCCTTCGAGATGCGCCGCCGCCAGATCGAAGCGCGCCGGCGTCAGGCGCGGGTCGAACCCATCGCGCCCGCTCAATGCAGCACCGGCTCAAACACCGCGGCCTGGCTCGGCATGTCGTCGGCGGCGCCGGCACCCGGACCGAAGCGCGTTTCGAGCAGATCGAAGAGCAGATGCGCCGCCTGCACCGCGCCGCCTTCCGGACGGCCCGGCTTGGTCGCCGGCGACCAGCCGTAGACGTCGAAATGCACCCAGCTCCCGGCCTTCTCGACGAATCGGCGGAGGAACAGCGCGGCGGTCACCGAGCCGGCAAAGGGTCCGCCGGAAATGTTGTTGAGGTCCGCCACCTTGCTCTTCAACAACGCGTCATAGGGATCCCACAGCGGCATCCGCCACACCGGGTCGTTGGTGGCTGCCCCATGCCGGGCGATCGCAAGGGCGAGGTCATTGTCCATCGTGTAGAACGGCGGCAGGTCCGGTCCCAAGGCCACGCGGGCGGCACCGGTGAGCGTCGCGAAGTCGAACAGCAGCGTCGGCGCCTCCTCATCGGCCAAGGCCAGGGCATCGGCGAGAATGAGCCGCCCTTCGGCGTCGGTGTTGCCGATCTCGACCGTCTTGCCTTTGCGGCTCGAAATCACGTCGCCGGGACGAAAGGCGTTGCCGGCGATGGCATTTTCGACGATCGGCACGAGCACGCGGAGGCGCACCGGCAGCTTGCGCCGCATGATCATCGCGGCGAGGGCGAGCGCCGTCGCGGCGCCGCCCATGTCCTTCTTCATCAGGATCATCCCGGAGCTCGGCTTGATGTCGAGGCCGCCGGTGTCGAAGCACACGCCCTTGCCGACCAGCGTGACCTTCGGCCCTGCGGGATCGCCCCAGGTGAAGTCGACGAGACGCGGCGCTTCGGTCGCCGCACGCCCGACCGCATGGATGAGCGGAAAGTTTCGGGTCAGCAGATCGTCGCCGCGGATCACCGCGAAGCTGGCACCGTGGGTCTCGGCGAGGGCGCGGGCCGCCTCTTCGAGGGCCGACGGCGTCAGATCGTTGGCCGGGCGGTTGATGAGATCGCGACCGAGGGCGATGGCCTGAGCGATCGTCGCCACCCGCTCGCCGTCGACATCGTCGGGCACACGCAGCTCGGGCATCGTCGTCTCGGCCTTGCGAAATCGGGTGAAGCGGTAGGCGCTCAGGTGCCAGCCAAGCGTCGCCAGAAACGGATCGCGGATGCCACTGGCATAGCGGTACAGCCCCGCGGGCAGAAGGCCGGCCAGCTTGCCTATCAGGAACGGGTCGCGGTGGACCGCCTCGTCGGCCTCGACGCCGAACAGGACGGCAGCGAGATCGCCGGCCTCACCGGGCACCAGAACGTGATGGCCTTCGGCCGCCTTGAAACCACAGGCGGTAACGAAGGCCGCCGCCGCAGCCGGCAAGGTTGCGAGCAGCGCCGGCAGGTCCTTCGCGGTCACGCCGTAGATCGGTATGCCGTCACTCACCGACGACCCATGCTGCAACGGCATCCAAGCCCTTTCTCATGTTCACAAGCCCGCGAGGCGCGCCTCGCCAGGGGCCGAGCCTCGCCGAGGCGCCCCAAAATGGGGCGGCTCTTAAGGCTTCGTTAGCGTTAACGTTTTATTGCTTCGGTCTGGCCTGGCAAGGCCAAGCGGATCGAGATGCCCATGATAACCGGCCTGCGCCCTTTTTCGACCGACAAGACCATCCCGTCGTCCCGAGGATTCCAGATCATGCCTTTCGGGGCTCGCCGTTCGATACGCCCTGCCCTCCTGGCCCTGAGCGTCGCCCTGATGCTCGGCGGCTGCCAGACGCCCGGCATGTCGGATATCACCGGTTCGATCGGACCCGGCCCCGGCCCGATGCCGACCGAACCCGGCGCCTTGCACGCCTATGCCGACCAGCTCGGCACCCGCTTCGATTCGCATCCCGACGACAAGGTCATCGGGCTTGCCTATGCGCGCGCGCTGAAGGCCTTGACGCAATATGCGCAGGCCGTCGCAGTGCTGCAGCGCATCGCCGTCAAACATCCCAAGGATCTCGATGTCCTTGCGGCCTACGGCAAGGCACTGGCCGATGCCGGACGCCTGCAGGAAGCCGCCGAAGTCCTCGGGCGCGCCCACACGCCGGAGCGGCCGAACTGGTCGGTTCTGTCGGCGCAAGGCTCGGTCGCCGACCAACTCGGCGACCATGCGCAAGCGCAAAGCTACTATACCGCCGCTCTCAAGATCGTGCCGAACCAGCCGCAGGTGCTCTCCAACCTCGGCCTTTCCTACGCCCTGGTGCGGCAGATGCCGAACGCCGAAGCGACGCTGCGCACGGCGGCCGACCAGCCCGGCGCCGACATGCGCGTGCGCCAGAACCTTGCCCTCGTGCTGGCACTGCAGGGCAAGTTCAGCGAGGCCGAAGACATCTCCCGCCGCGATCTCGCGCCGATCGACGCCGCCAGCAATGTCGCCTCGATCCGTCAGATGATCGCGCAATCCGACACCTGGAAAGACATCAAGACCGGTGATCGGAAAAAGACGGCGATGGCGCCGCGGCACGCGCCGGAGCGCACCCGAACCGCCGCGACCGACGACGCGCAGTAAAGCCGCCTCGCCGGGGTTTGGCCCGGTGCGAAGTCGATAGAGGCCGATTTTGGCCGCAGCTTTTTTAGCTGCAGAAGTCGGCAACTGCCGACTTCTGCCTACTGCATCTGGTGGGTGACCTGGATCGCCGCCGGCGTGATGATCACGGCGAACAGGACAGGCAGGAAGAACAGGATCATCGGCACCGTCAGCTTCGGCGGCAGGCCCGCCGCTTTCTGCTCCGCGAGAAGCAGCCGGTGTTCGCGGCTTTCCTTGCCGAGGACGCGGAGCGCGGTGCCCAACGGCGTGCCATAGCGCTCGGCCTGCACCAGCACCGTGACGATCGACTTGATCGACTGCACGCCGGTCCGCATCGCAAGGTTTTCATAGGCCGTCTTGCGATCCGGCAGATAGGAAAGCTCCGCGGTCGTCAGCGTCAGCTCCTCGGCGAGGGGGATCGACTGGACGCCGATCTCCTGACTGACCTTGCGAAACGCATGCTCGATCGACATGCCGGATTCGACGCAGATCAGCATGAGATCCATCGCATCGGGAAACGCCCGGGCGACGGATTTCTGGCGCTTGGCGATGGTGTTGGAGATGTAGAGTTCCGGCGCCTTCAGGCCGGCGTAGGCGGCGAAGATGACCGAGCCGAATTTCGCCGTTATGGGCCAGTCGAAGTCGCCGATGACGAAGACATAGAGCGCCCCGGCAATCAGCGTGCAGATCGGTACCACGAGCCGGAAAAAGAGGAAGGCCGTTTCCGCCTGGCTGCCGCGAAAGCCGGCGCGCAGCATCTGCGCCTTGGCCTTCTCCGTACCGAGCCACGACGACAGATTGAAGCGATCGACGATCCGCTTCATGTAGGCCTTGGGCTCGTAGCGCAGGCTGCCGCGACTGACCGACAGGCGCTCGCGCTCGCGTGCGCGGATTTTTTCGCGTTCGCTGGCGACGGCCTTCATGCGCTTCTGCAGCGGCTCCGACACGAACAGCGGCATCGCCACCGATACGACGGTGGCGAACGTCGCGATCGCGACGAGCGCGCCGAAGACGAATTGGCTGTTCATGAGATATTGCATGGTCGCGGCTCTGGTTCGGACGTCTCGGTCACCGTTCCAGCGCAAACGACGCGCGCTGGCCGTAATATTGCGGCCTGCCCTACATGTCGAAGTTGATCATCTTTTTCATGATGAAGATTCCACAGCCCATCCAGAAGGCGCAGACGCCAAGCACGGTATTGCCGGTCGTCGTCGTGAACAGCAGCATGATATAGGCAGGGCTGGTGAGATAGACGAAGAACGCGACGACGAACGGCAGCGCGCCGATGATGCCGGCGGAGGCCTTGGCCTCGCTCGACATCGCCTTGATCTTGCCGCGCATCTTCTTACGGTCGCGCAGCACGTTCGACAGGTTGTTCAGCGCTTCGGCGAGATTGCCGCCGGCCTTGGCCTGGATGCTGATGACGATGGAAAAGAAGCTCGCTTCCGGCGTCGGAACGCGGTCGACGATGCGCTCGACCGCTTCCGGAATCGAGAGGCCCATCTGCTGCGCCTCCATGATGTGGCGGAACTCCGCACGCACCGGTTCGGCCGCTTCGCCGGCGATGTTGCGCAGACAGTCGCCAAGCGGAATACCCGCCTTGATACCGCGCACGATGATGTCGATCGCGGAGGGAAACTCTTCGAGAAACTTCTTGATGCGGCTCTTGCGTCGGTTGTTCACGAACCAGCGCGGAAGGCCAAAGCCTGCGATGATCGCCAGGCCGACGGCGATCAGGGGACTGCCGTTCAGGATGTAGCCGGCCACGCCGGCGCCGATCCCCAAAACGATCGAGCCGATGATGAAGCGCTGCTTGCTCCAGCTAAGCCCCGCCTGCGCCATCTTGGATTCGAAGCTGATCTTCTTGCTTCGTGCCCGGGCGTCGAGCTCCTTCAAACTGTCGGTCACCTGCTTCCGGCGCTTCGCCGCATCATTGCCGCGCGCCACGACGACCGACGGCGACCGCGTCTCGAGCGCGGCCTTGCGTTTCGCCGCCGCCGAATTTCCGGCCAGAATCGGGTCGAGGACGGCGTAAAGGACGCCCCCCACCGATATGACGGCGAGCAGGGGAAGCGCCAGCTGGCTCAGATCCATGGCGTCTGCTCCGCGAGGCGACGCCGGACCGCAGCACAGGGTGCCGTGCCCATCAAAGCACCTCGTCCTTGACTTCGGCCGAGTCGAGTGCCGCGGCAAGCCGCGCCTCTTCGCCGTAGTACGACGCACGCTCCCAGAACCGCGGTCGCCCGACGCCGGTCGAACGATGGCGTCCCTTGAGGCGACCGGCCGCGTCCTCGCCCATGAGATCGTAGACCAGGACGTCCTGGGTGATGATGACGTCGCCTTCGAGGCCCATGACCTCGGTGACATGGGTGATACGCCGCGATCCGTCGCGCAGACGCGCGGCCTGGATGATGACATCCACGGAGGAGACGATCATTTCGCGGATGGTTTTGCTCGGCAAGGCGAAGCCGCCCATGGTGATCATCGACTCGAGGCGGCTCAAGGCTTCGCGCGGCGAGTTCGCATGCAGTGTACCCATCGACCCATCGTGGCCGGTGTTCATCGCCTGCAACAGATCGAACGCCTCGGGGCCGCGCACCTCGCCGACGATGATGCGTTCGGGGCGCATACGCAGGCAGTTGCGCACGAGATCGCGCATGGTGACGGCGCCGCTGCCCTCGAGGTTCGGTGGCCGGGTTTCCAGACGCACGACATGCGCCTGCTGAAGCTGCAGTTCCGCGGCGTCTTCGCAGGTGATGACGCGTTCGTCGCTTTCGATGTAGTTCGTCAGGCAGTTCAGCAGCGTCGTCTTGCCCGAGCCGGTACCACCGGAGATCAGGACGTTGCACCGCACTTTGCCGATAATTTTGAGGATTTCGCCGCCTTCGATCGAGATCGCGCCGAAGCGGACGAGCTGGTCGAGCGTCAATTTGTCCTTGCGGAACTTTCGGATGGTGAGGGTCGGGCCGTCGATCGCCAGCGGCGGCGCGATCACGTTGACGCGCGATCCGTCGGCAAGGCGGGCGTCGCAGATCGGCGAGGCTTCGTCGACGCGGCGGCCGACCTGGCTGACGATGCGCTGGCAGATGTTCATCAGCTGCGCATTGTCGCGGAAGCGGATGTTGGTCAGCTGGATCTTGCCGCCGACCTCGATAAAGGTTCTTAACGCACCGTTTACCATGATGTCGGCGATGTCGTCGCGGGCGAGCAGCGGCTCGAGCGGGCCATAGCCGAGGACGTCGTTGCAGATGTCGTTCAGCAGGTCTTCCTGCTCGGCGATCGACATCACGACGTTCTTGATCGAGATGATCTCTTGCACGATGTCGCGGATTTCTTCGCGCGCGCTTTCGCCGTCGAGACGCGACAGCTGCGACAGATCGATCGCCTCGATGAGAGCGCCGAAGATCATGCTCTTGGTAACGTAATATTCGTCCGATCGCGCCTGATCCGGGACGATCACGGGGCTCGCCTGGACCGGCGGGCGCAGGGCTGCGGCCTTCGACGCAGCCGGTGTCACGCGGGGTTCGAACACGGGCACAGCCGCAGCGCGCGGCTTCTCATCCCCCGCGCTGACTGCAACGATCGCGCGTTTGCCAAACATGAATTTCTCCGATCGACCGCCTCCGTATGCGGTTCGACAGCGTGACCGGCTCCGTCAGGATGCCTTCTTCCGCGACAGTCTATCCATGAAAGGCTTAAGTATGTTTTTCGATGGCCGGCGAATTTCGTGCTTTCCGGTCACGATTCGCGCGAGGTCGCTGATCATTTCCGCGACCTTGCTGGCCGCCTCCACCTCGGCGATCATCTGGCCGTTGTTCGCCGCGGTGCCGAACAGCTTCGGCTCGAAGGGGATCGAGCAGACCGGCTTGAGATCGACGGCCTTGGAGAAGTCGGCGATGCTGATTTCCGGCCGCTTGGGCACCCCGACCTGATTCAGCACGAGATGCGGCGCGCCGTCATGCGGCCTAGCGAGCCGCAGCGTATCGACGATGCTCTTGGCGTTACGGAGGCTGGCAAGTTCCGGCGTCGCGACGACGACGATCTCGTCGGCGCCGACGAGCATGCGCCGTGCCCACGCGCTCCACACATGAGGCACGTCGAGAATGACGTAAGGCGTCGAGGTCCGGAGGATGTCGATGAGGTGATCGAAGGCCGTGTCGGAGAAGTCGTACACGCGATCGAGTGTCGCCGGCGCGGCGAGAATGCTGAGCCGATCGGTACAGCGTGACAGCAGACGATCGACGAGGTTGGCGTCGAGACGATCGGGCGCGAATACCGCCTCGGCGATGCCTTGCGGCGGATCCTGGTTGAAGTCCAAACCAACGGTTCCGAACCCGAGATCCATGTCGGCAATGACCGTCTGCAGCTGCAGATCGCGGGCGATCGAGAAGCCGATGTTGTGGGCCACGACGGACGCGCCGACGCCGCCCTTCACGCCCGTCACGGCGATGATCTTGCCGAGCGGCTCGGCGTCGATATGGGTGTAAAGCGCAGAGATGGTCCTGATGAAATCGAGAACCTCGAAGGGCACGACGAGATAGTCGCTGATCCCACGTGCCATGAGCTCGCGGTACAACACGATGTCGTTCAGCCGCCCGGTGACCACGACCTTGGTGCCCGCGTCGCAGTATTCGGCCAGCGACTCGAGACTTGAGATGAGCTCGCTGCGGTCTCCGGACGTTTCCAGCACGATGATGTTCGGCGTCGGGGCGCTGCGATAGGCCTCCACGGCGGCTGTCGCGCCGCCCATGTGGACCTTGACGTGCGCCTTTTCCATCCGCCGGTCGCCGACCGCCTTCTGCACGATCTGCGCGACCTCCTGGGTCTCGCAAAACGCCTGAATGGAGATGCGCGGAACCGGCGCGATCATCTCGGCTTCCGAACCTGCCCCGCCGATCATCAGCTGCCTCCCACCGTACCGATGGACGTGTTGTGGACGGTCCAGGTCGTCGAGGGATCGATTCCCTTGCGGACGTTTTCGATGGCGCGGCTTTGGATCAACGTGTCGGATGCGTCCTCGCCGCGTGGTCCGACGAGATCCCGGGGATCCGCCGTCTGCGCCGCGATCATGCTCTGCGTCGAACACCCGAAGTTGTAATAAGGTCTGTTCTGCCACTCGTCGATCGTCGAGCCGGACGCGAGATCGCTCGGCCATTGGCCGCATTGGTCGCCAACCTTTGCCTTCAATCCAGCGAAGCTCAACCGGACCGGCGACGACAGGTTCTGGTTCCCGATCGGATAGGTCGTTACGTCGATCGCGGCGCGAACGCCGCCGGACTCGAAGGCGCGGCGGATGCCGGCCACCATCCCACGCGATTCACCCTGCCCGGGTCCACGCGGGACCAGGACGAGGATCGGGCCGCGGCCGCCTTGGCGATATTCCTCGGCGAAGGACGCGACCTGCTTCGCGGAGTGGCGATCGAGGCCGCCTGCCGCCAAAGACGGAAAGATGTCGATCGAAACGCTTTCTTTTGCGAGCACGATGGGATGACGCAGACGATAGTCGTCGTTTGCGATCGCCGACATTTTCATGCGGTCCGAGGTGCCGCAACCGGCAAGCGGCGCGAGCATGAGCACGCCGAACACCGCCTTGGCTACGCCGCTCGCGCGCCGGCGCATCGGCTTCGGGGACTGAAACGGGGAAGTTTGATCGGGGCGCATCGTCATCAATCCTGGATAAAGCCAACGCGGCCACGGTAGTTTTTGACCGCTTCGGGATTGCTCGGCGTCGCGTACAGCCGGTTCACGCGACCGAGCAGCCACGATTGCGGATCGCTCGCCTCGGCAAACCCATCGTCCGGCCGCGCGATCTCGTTCGGCTTGACGGCTTTGACGATGATCGGCGTGACGATGATCATCAGCTCCGTCTCCGAGCGCAGATAGTCGCGGGAGCGGAACAGCGTCCCGAGGATCGGCAGATTGAGCAGCCCGGGCAGGCCATTGATGACCTGCCGTGTCTGCTGCTCGATCAGGCCGGCCGTCGCGATCGATCCGCCGGACGGCAGCTCGATCGTGGTTTCGTTTTTCCGGGTTCGCACGCCAGGCGTCGGCGTTCCCGAGATGATGACGGAGTTCTGGAAGTCGATGTCCGTCACTTCGGTCGCGAGATGCAGCAGGATCCGGCCTTCCGACAGGATCACCGGCGAGAAGTTGAGGGTGATGCCGTAGTCCTTGAACGCGGCGCCACCGGTGGTGCAGCTCGTCGTCGTGACGCAGACCGTTCCCGTCGGATAGGGAAACTGCCCGCCGACGGTGAACTTGGCGTTTTCACCCGACACGGCGGTGACTGTCGGCTCCGCGAGCGTCCGTGAGACGCCGTAGCGCTCGAAGGCCTGCAGCGTCGCCGACAAGTTGCTGCCCGAGGCGATCTGCAGGGCCGTCGCAGAATACTGACCGTTGATGCCGAACGGATTGGCCTGGGTCAGCGGACCCCAGGTGCTCGACGTCACGCCCAGCTGCTTGACGATGTCGCGGCGCATCTCCGAGACCGTGACCTTCAGCATGACCTGGTCGCGGCCGCGGATCACCAGGGAATTGACGACGAGACCATCGGCATTGGCGGCGCTCGCGCCACCCAGGTTGGCGCTTTTAGCAAAGCCCTTGGCGATATCGGACGCGCGCTGCGCATCCTCTGCCGAGTCGACCGTGCCGGTCAGGATGATCGTATCGTTGATGGTGCGGGCAACGATGTCGGTGCCGGGCAGCGCGGCGCGCAGGATCTGCCCGAGTTCGCCGACATCGCGACCGATGTTGATTTCGAAGGAGGCAAACTGGTGGCCCTGGCGATCGAGCGCGTAGACGCTCGTCTGGCCGTTGGCGACGCCGATGATGTAGAGCTTGCGTGCGGTCCGCACGATGGCGTTGGCGACCGCGGGATTGCCGACGAAGATTTCGGCGGCGTCCTGTGGCAGATCGAGAATGAGCGACTTGCCGACGCCCATGCTGATCCGCTGCGATCCTTCCGTCGCGCCGCCGATCGCGGGGGCGTTCTGCGACCGGGCCTCGATGGACTCCGGCGTCGCACCGAGAAGGGCGACAAGCGCGAGCGCGAAGGCTGGGTTGCGGGAGAACAAAGGGATCATCCTTGTTGGGAAGGATTGGCTCATCGGACGCGCGCCTGACTGGCGTTTCCGAAGCGGACGATCGTCATGCTCGGCGGTTGCGCGATAATCGTCGGCGCCACCACTTCCTGAGCCGAGTCCGCCATGCTGCGCAGCGTCAGCGAGAGCTGGCTGGTGCGCTGCGCCAGGATCACGCGCTCCGCCTGCTCCGGCGTGAGTTCGAGCGTCGCGGTACCGCCCGCGACGACGCGTTCGCCGGATTTTTCCTGGACGCTCTGGCCGATCGCGAGAACCCGGATGTTGGTGAGAATGGTCTCGCTGGCAAAGCTGCCCGGCGCGCCGTCTTCGGCATGAAAAGTCCGCACGACGTCGACGCGGTCGTTAGGCAGGATGAACCCGCCGGCGGTGGTCGTGCCCTTTTCGTCGATGTTGATGGCGACGGCACGCGCGCCGCTCGGCAGGACGGCCGAGAGGAAGCCGGAGCCGGTTCCCTTTACGAGGCGGTCCGGACGAAAAGGCTCGCCTGCAAGGAAGTTGGAGCGGACGATCGAGCCCTTGATCTCGTCGAAGGCATTCGGACGCAGGCTTTTTTCGATGATGCCTTGCGGCATCTGCCCTTTCGGCCAGGGCTGCCAGCGCATGTCGTCGGCCGTGATCACGGCGCCAAACCCGATGTCGCGCGCGGCGACGAGAACAGCGTCGGTCTCGACCGGAGCCGCAGGGACGACCACGCGGACCGGCTCGGGCGGCTTCGAGTCCATTACGATGTAGGCCGCGCCCAAGCCGGCCGCCAGCGCAACACCAATAACCACGAGGCGAGCTGTTTTCATGTTGGTCCAAACCGAGCGTCGCTCCTGATGAGCCTCGTCGATAAGACCAGTGAAACCTCAAATTAAGGTTAACAAAATGAATCGCATGGTTGTGACCGGATGCGCTGAAACGGCACGCGCCCGGCGGCGCTCATGCTTTGTCCGCAAAGTGATCGATCAATCGAAGACTGGTTTGGACGATGCGCCGAAACACGGTCCGTGAGCGAGCCGCGAAACGCCTCGGCTTCACGAGATTAGAAGATCGGACCGCACGCGGAAAGTCCGACGTTGCGGCCGATACTCTAAGCGACGACGGTGGCGATCCACAGGCTCGTGTCGGGATAGACGAACAGACCGGCGATCGCCAAAGCGATGCCGTATGGCACGCCCGCCTGTTTGTCGTGCAGGCGCGTCATCCATTCGACGGCAATGCCCCAGCGCGGGAGCGGACGATTGCGAAACATCAGGATGCCCAACGTCAAGGCGCCGCCCAGCAGAGCGGCATCGAGACCGTAATCGCCGAGATGATCCCAGCCGATCCAGACAGCCGTCGCCGCCGCGAGCTTGGCATCGCCGCCGCCGATCCAGCCGAACGCGAACATGCCGAAGGTGAGGACCAGGATTCCCGCGCCGCAGGCGAGATGGAGTCCGATTTCGGGGAGCGGAACGCCACCGAAATAGGCGAGCGGGATGAAGATCAGCACCAGCGCGATGGAGATCCGGTTGGAAATCGTCATCGTGAACAGATCGGAGATCGCCGCGAACATCATCAGCATCGGGAAGAACAGCAGCGTCGACGCTTGGAGCATGGTCGGGGATCCCACCGCGTGAAAGCGGACGTCATAATCCGTGGTTCAGGCGCAGCATAGACGCGAGGCTTTACGCTATCCTTAACCGCGGCCTAAACCGGACCCGTCTTAAAACGAAAAAAGCGGCATCGCCGAGCGATGCCGCTTTTCGGAAGTCCGCGAATGCTAGGTCAGGTTGTTGGCTACGGCGTTGAATTTGGCCGAGAGCCTCGTGCCGACGACTTGGATCGCGCCGATGATGACGACAGCGATGAGACCAGCGATCAGGCCGTATTCGATAGCGGTCGCGCCGGACTGATCGGCTGCGAAACGGTTGAAAAGATTTTTCATAGAGGTACCTCGTTGGGTTTGTTAAGAGCCCCAGGAGCGCCCCATCGGGAAGCCTCGCCGGTATCCAGACGCTAGCCAGCAGATGTTGCGATAACGTTAAAGCGGCTCCGTGCATTGCACCCGGGACCGACGTTTACTTGCATGGTTAAGAATGCATAGACAGCTTTAATTCAAGTATAAAGCATTTGAGACAAATTCGTATAAATATTGATCGACAATTCAACTATTCGTCGGCGTCACGCCTTATGGATAAGTAGCCATCTGAAATCAAGCGGTTACCAATCTACCGCTCGATTTCAGAGTACAGAGCGAATGCGCGGTTAACGGATGGTGACCAGCGTCATTTTTGCTTGGCGACGATCTGGCCCTTGATGTCGGCATAAACCGCAGCGGGGATGATCTTCTTCTGAACGAGTTCATCCTTACCCTTGTAGGGGCGGCCGGCGATGATGTCGGTGGCGCGCTTTTCCCCGACGCCCTTCAGGGCCACGAGCTGATCCTTGGTCGCGGTATTGATGTCGAGCAGCGCGGTGCCTGGCGAGGCCGTCATCATCATCGGAGCCGGCTTGGCGGCCTTGGCGGCCGGCGCTGTCTGCGAGGTTTGCGCCATCGCCGCGCCGCTGATCGCGAGGGCGGTTGCGAGGCAAAGACCGAACACGGATTTCTTCATGGACATGACAGACCCTTTCGGCGGCAACGCGCCGCGCCGCGAGAAATCGGCGCATCGCAGGCCGCCGTCAAGGGGACACGAGGGCGTAGAACGCTCGGTGGCGGGCCGTGCGATTGCCTGCGCGGGCGCTCCCGGCCAAGGCTGCAGAGGCCGGGTCTACGCCCTGCCGCAGCCGGCGCCGCGCTAAGGCGAAAAGATCAGCGTGAGATAGACGAAGAACATCACGAGATGCATTGCGCCTTCCAGGATCGTCGTCCGCACGCCGGAAAAGGTCAGCGTGCAGAGGACCAGCGTGGTCGCCAGAAGGATCATTTCCGCCGGCGGCAGGCCGAGCACGATGGTCTGGTCCGAAATGATGCTGACGACGATCACGGCCGGCACGGTCAGGCCGATGGTCGAGGCAGCGGCGCCGAGACATAGATTGACGCCGCGCTGCAGTTGATTGGCGGAAACCGCGCGCAGCGCGGAAATGCCTTCGGGCGCCAGCACGATGATGGCGATGAGGACGCCACCGAGCGCCGCCGGTGCATTGGCTGCGGAGAGCCCGTGTTCGAGAAGCATCGCAAGCTTCTTCGACAGGAGCACGATGGGCAGGATCGACAGCACGAGGATGGCGGCATGCCGGGCGATCGCGCCGCCCTGCCCGGCCGGACGCGGTTCTGCCGGTTCGATGGCCGCATCCCTGCCTTCCGGCTCCAGGAAAAACGCCTGATGGCGGCCGGTTTGGACGAACAAAAAGATCGCGTAGAGCATCAGCGTGAAGATCGAGAAGGCGATCTCCTGCGCGCTCGACAGCGTGCCGCCCTCGGTCGATTTGGTGAAGTTCGGCAACAGGAATGCGATGACCGACAGCGGGATGATGACCGCGAGATAGGCCGACGCGCCCTGAAGGTTGTAGCGCTGCTCGCCGTGGCGGAAGCCGCCGATGAGCAGACCGAGGCCGACGATGCCGTTGAGCACGATCATCAGCACGGCGAACATCGTGTCGCGCCCGAGCGTCGGCGCATCCTTGCCGCCGAGCATCACCGCGCTGATCAAGGCCACCTCGATCAGCACGATGGCCAGCGTCAGGATCAGGGTACCGAGCGGCTCTTTCAGGAGCTCCGCGAGATGGTCGGCCTCGGCAACGACGCCGAAGGCGGACCAAAGAATGACGATCAGCAGACCCGCAAAAAGCAGGGCCTCCGGCAGCGGGGCCAGCCCCGCGAGCAAACCGCCCGCGGCGAACACGGCGGCGACGGCGGCCCAGCCGATGACGAGGCGCGCAGCGGTCTTCATAGCGCGACGGGCGCGGCGAGCCGGCCTTCGCCATCCGCCCAGAGCGCGGCGAGGCCTTCGCGGTAGGTCGGATAGGCGAGATCCAGCCCGAGCTCCTCCTTGATCTTGCGGTTCGAAGTGCGCTTGTTCTCGCCATAGAAGCTGCGCGCCATCGGGGTGAGCTCGGCGATCTCGAAATCCAGCTCGGGCGGCGGTTCGATGGCCATCAGCTCGGCGGCGTAGGCGACCACGTCCTGGGGCGGCGCCGGCTCGTCGTCGGTGACGTTCCACACGTCGTTCTCGCCTTCGTGCACCAGCAGCGCGGCGATGGCGCGGGCGATATCCTCGACATGGATGCGATTGAACACCTGGCCCTGCTTGACCAGACGCCGCGCCTTGCCCTCGGCGAGATTTACCAGGGCGTTGCGCCCGGGACCGTAGATGCCGGAGAGGCGCAGGATGTGGACGGCCTTGGTGCGGTCACGCCCCATCGCGGCCCAGGCTTTTTCCGCCTGAACGCGGACCAGCGAGCGCTCGCTGGTCGGCGTCGGCGCGGCGGTCTCGTCGACCCATTCACCGCCGTGGTCGCCGTAGACCCCGATGGTGGAGAGATAGAGGATGCGCTGCGGGCGCTTGATGCTTGCGATCTTGCGGCCGAAGCGGGCCAACACAGGATCGACCGAGGTGCCCGGCGGCACCGAGACGAGGATCACGTCGGCCTGCGACAGCCGCTCGTCGATCTCCGGACTGGCGCCCTCGGGACTGAAGTGCAGCATCTCGACGCCATCGACGGGCGGACGCTGGTGGTCCTTGTCACGCACGGTGCCGCTGATGGTTTCAAAGGCATCCGCATACTGGCTGATGAAGTGACGGGCGCTATACCCAAGGCCGAACACGAAAAGATTCATAAGGGCGTTATACTCGCAACTCGCGGGTGAAGCCTATCGATGGTGGCCCATTCGATACGCACGGCGGAATCGGCTTCGGTTCCAACGTGCTGGTCCCTGAGCATGGCTAAAACCGGGGCGGTTTCAAGTTCGCCGAGCGCCCAGACCGCCATCGCCCGGATCAAGGGCGAGGGATCGCCAAGATGCGCCGTGACGAGGGGGACAAGCGCGGCCTCCGCCGAATTGCCGGCCGCGATCAACAGGTTTCGCATGAAGCGGGTGCGCCCGATGCGCTTGACCGGGCTGCCGGAGAACAGTGTGCGAAAGCCTGCATCGTCGAGGCTCAGCCAATCGGCGAGGCGAGGAGCCAAAAAATCGACGCGGGCGCGGAGTTTTACCTCGCTCGCCTCCTGCGCCCATTTGTTCCACGGGCAGATGGCAAGGCAGTCGTCGCAGCCGTACACGCGGTTGCCGATCGGCCTGCGGAATTCGCGGGGGATGTGCCCTTTGTGCTCGATGGTGAGGTAGGAGATGCAGCGCCGCGCATCGAGTTGATAGGGGGCCGGAAACGCCGCTGTCGGGCAGATGTCGAGGCAGGCATGGCAGCTGCCGCAGTGGTCGGCTTCCCGCATGTCGGGCGCGAGGTCGAGGGTGGTGAAGATCGAGCCCAAGAAGAGCCAGGAGCCGAAGCCGCGCGACACGAGGTTGGTGTGCTTGCCCTGCCAGCCGAGCCCTGCCGCTTCCGCCAGCGGCTTTTCCATCACCGGCGCGGTGTCGACGAAGACTTTGACTTCCGTCCCCGAGCCGCCCTGCGCCACCAGCCAGCCGGCCAGTTCCTTGAGCTTGCCCTTGATGACGTCGTGGTAGTCGCGGTGGCGGGCATAGACCGAGATGTTGGCCGCGCCGCGGTCGGCGAGGAGGGCCAGCGGGTCGGCGTCAGGGCCGTAATTCATGCCGAGCATGACGATGGAGCGCACATCCGGCCAGAGGACACGC
>NZ_LMUU01000195.1:0-27061 GCF_009765775.1 Beijerinckia sp. L45 | reverse complement strand
CGTCGGGCGCGGTGATCCGGCAGAGGTCGAAGCCGAGGCTTTGCGCCTTGGCTTCGAGAGCGTCTTTCGCCTGCGCGGCGCGCTGGATTTTGGTCTTCAGAAATCCAGGTCGGCGTAGACCGGCCCCGGGGTGATCCCCGCCACCCGGTCCGCCAGCAGCGCGCGAAAACCCGGGCGCGACTTCACCCGCGCGTACCAGTGCTTCGCCATCTCGTCTTCGCTCCATGGGACGTCACCGAGAAAATCGACCGAGGAGAGATGCGCCGCCGCGGCGAGATCGGCATAGCTCAGCGTATCGCCCGCCAGCCAGTTCCTCCGCCCGACGAGATGGCCGATGTAGCGCAAGTGATAGCGGATGTTGGCGCGCGCGGCACGCACCAGATCCATTTCAGGGCCGCCGCCGCCCTGATCCGGGCGCATAAAACGCTTGTAGACCTTTTCGGTCACTAGCCAGTTCGACACCTCGCCATAGAACTTGACGTTGAACCACTCCAGCAGCCGGCGCACCTCGACCCGCGCCGCCGGATTTTCCGGAAGCAGACGATGGTCGCCGAGCGCCAGGCCGCGGGTCTCGTCGATATATTCCGCGATGACGCCCGCGCCTGGAATGATCGCGCCGGATTGTTCCACCAGGACAGGCGTCTGCCCAGCCGGATTGAGCACCAGAAACTCGCGGCGGCGCTCGAAGGTGCGCTCTTCGATGAGCTCGGGCTCGATGCCGTATTCCGCGAGAACGAGGCGGACGAAGCGGGACAGCGGATCGAGCGGATGATGATAAAGCTTGGCCATAACCTGGAATGGGGAGCCTGATCGGGCGAGGCTCCATGCGAGGCGCGGGGCAGCCCGGAACGGTGTCCAGGCCGGCGGGATTCGCGCAAGGGGTACTCCGCATCGGCTGGCATGGCTAGGGTCGTGATGCGGCGCCGTTGATCAGGCTGGGTTTTGGGGCGGGGAAAAGAGGATCGTTTCGTAATCGCGCGCGCCATGGAGAATGCGCAAGATTTCGATGACGTCGCCAGTCACGCGGTAGAAAATCAAATAGGGGCCGTGAACGATACGACGAAGACCGGTATTTTCGTGACGTGGGACCAGCGCATGTACGTGTGGTACATCGAGTAGCTTCCGGCATCGACGTTCGATCTCGTCGATGTAGCTTACAGCGCGAACCGGATTGTCCTGGGCAATGGTGTCGCCGATCGCGACGAGATCAAGCCGCGCGGCGACCGTAAAGACAAGCCTCATTCACCGGCTTGTCCGGGCTTGATCATTGCCGAGTAGCGCGCCCGCAATTCCGCAAAGACCTCATCGGCCGGGATAACCCGTCCGGCCTCGGCGTCAGCGATCCCGACGGCGATCGCCTCGTCCAGCAATGCCAGGCTTTTATCCCGCTCGTCGAGAAGCCGAACTCCTTCGCGGACGACGTCGCTGTTCGAGCTGTAGTGGCCGGTTTTGACAAGGCGCTCGATAGTCTCTTCGACCGCATCGGTTACCGCAACAGTCTTCGCCATCGGGCATCTCCTCCGCTGCCGCTATCCTAATCTCGATCGGGCGTCAGGCAAGATCCGGATAGAGACGACGGGGCGTTGGGCAACTCGTCGTCTGACGCTAAGCGACCGCTTCTCCGCGCGGGATCACGTCCACCTTAACATCGACGTCCTGTTCGCGGGATCCCAAAATGATCCCGGCGACCGGCGAGATGTCGGCGTAGTCCCGGCCTTTGGCGAGGATGATGTGATCGTTGCCGATCATGATCGCGTTGGTCGGGTCGAGCCCGACCCAGCCGTCCTTGTCGCCGCACCAGATCGACACCCAGGCATGGGTCGCGTCGGCGCCTTCCAGCCGCGGCTGGCCTTCGGGCGGGATCGTCCTGATGTAACCGGAGACATAGGCCGCCGGCAGGCCGATGCCGCGCAGGCCGGAAATCATGATGTGGGCAAAATCCTGGCACACGCCATGGCGCTTCTCGAAAGCTTCCGACAGC
This sequence comes from Beijerinckia sp. L45, assembly GCF_009765775.1. GTDB lineage: Bacteria > Pseudomonadota > Alphaproteobacteria > Rhizobiales > Beijerinckiaceae > RH-AL1. Next base: position 25,080 of record NZ_LMUU01000195.1, on the reverse strand, counting down.
GGCGTCGAGACGATCGTCGCCTTGGGATCGTATTTGAAATCCTTGTGGATGCGCTTCATCAGATCGATGGCCCCGGCGAGCACCGGGCGTCCCGCGGGAAAGCTTTCGCGCGCGTAGGCTGCGGCCGGCGCGTAATGCGGCACGAAACGGCTCGGGTGGAGGAAATGCGCCGGCGACTCGTTGCTCAGCGTCTTGGAGGCAAAGCCCTCTTCGCGCGCGACCTCCCAGGCCGGCGTCGAATCGGCGTCCGGCGGCGCGGCACGGTCGATTTCGACGCTGGTGCGCGCCGACACTTTCAGCGAGCGATGCGCCGTCTCGATCGTCATCGAGGTCACGCGGTTGCCGAAGAAGCAGACGCGTTCGATGGTCTCGGCCGGCGGCGGCTCGATATCGAGCTGGCTGGCGTAGACCACCTGGCCCGGCTCGTCGCGCGGCAGCAGCCTTAGCGCGCAGTTCGAATAGGTGACGGAGGAGCCGTATTCGTAGAGCGTCAGATGCTTGATGTCGTAGATCACGCCAGGCCCATCGCCTTTTCCGCCCGCTCCAGATTGGGGCCCTGAAGGAAGTAGCGCGCGCCGATCGCCTCCGCGAGCGACAGCAGCGTGCGCTCGAAGACGAGGATCGCCTTGTTGTCGAGGTCGGCGGCGGCCGAGGTCGCGATGTCGGAACACAGCTTGACGATGAGGCGACGCGGCGCCTCGAGCATGCCGTCGGTCTTCAGCAGCGGCAGATCCATCAGATGCTCGTGCAACCGCTCGACCTGGAAGGCGACGGAGCGCGGATTGAAGGCATCGAGAAGGACCATGTCGCGCACCGCGACGAGGGCCAAGCCGACGAGATAGCGCGAGCGATAGGTGATCTGCGAGTCGACGAGTTCGAGCAGCACGCCGAGGCCATCGGCGGAGCCGTCGCGCTGCGCGAAGTCGCGGGCGAAATGACAGGTGTTGATCGCCCGCTCGACGCGCCGTCCCATGTCCAGCAGATGCCAGCCGGCGCCACGGTTCATGTTCTCCTGGCTGAGGCCGGAGATCGCGGAGAGCGTGCGCAGCGCGGCATCGGCGCGGTCGAGCACGTCGGCTTCCGTCATCGGCAGCGTGACGTCGCGTTTCAGCGCGTCGTGCAGGTCTTCGATCAGCCGCCAGGTGTCGGCGGAGAGGCGCTCGCGGATGAACGAAGCTGCGCGGCGCGCGTCTTCGACGAGTGCGATCGCCGAGGCGCGTTCGTCCTCGCCCGACAGCGCGATGGCGGCGAGCGCCGTGCCCTTGGTCTCGGTGTCCTTGGGGACGGCACCCCATTCCTCGAGGATCGATTCCAGCCGGCCGACGAGGCTTTCCGCCTCAGGATTCTTGGTGCTGGCGTCGATCAGCCGATTGGCCAGACTGCGGACCAGCCGCAGAATCGCCTCGCAGCGTTCGAGATAGCGGCCGAACCAGAACAGATTGTCCGCCGCGCGGCTCGGCAGGTTGCCGATGATCCGACGGATGCGCACGGATTCGTCGGCCGGCAGCAGGCTCACCAGCTCCGCCGGCTTCTCGCCGAGCACCCAGACGTCGGCGGATTCGACGCCCGCGCCCATCGCCACGGCGCGGGCATCGGCGCGATCGGACGTCCGGCAGAAGCCGCCCGGCATGACTTTCCAGCCATCCGGCGTGCGCGCCGCGAAGACACGCAGAACGAAGGGCCGCGGCACGAGATGGCCGTCGATCCAAACCGGCGTGGTCGAGAGGTTGACCACCTCCTGCCCGACGTAATCGATGCCACGCTCCGAAATTTCGGCGCGCAGCTTGACCTTTTCTTCGGGCGTCAGGCTGCCGCCGAGCACCGACTGGTGGCGCGAGCCGCCGACCAGCGAATTGCCGAAGGCACCGGCCAGCGCCATCGTGTCCATCTTGGCGAGCACGGCCTCGCGCTCGCGCTTCTGCCCGCACCACCACGTCGCGATGTTGGGCAGCCGCAGCTCCTGCTTCAACACGTGCCGGCAAAGTTTCGGCATAAAACTCATCATGACCGGCGTCTCGACGACGCCGGAGCCAAGCGCGTTGGCGAGCGCCACGCCGTTGTCGCGTACGACATCGATCAGGCCGGGGACGCCGAGGCGCGAGCGGGCGTTGAGTTCGAGCGGATCGGCGAAGTCGGAATCGATGCGGCGCAGGATCACGTCCGCCTGCTTCAGCCCGGCGATGGTGCGGACATGCAAGAGGTTGTCGCGGACGGTGAGATCGCCGCCCTCGACCAGCAGCAGGCCGAGGTAGCGGGCGAGATAGGCCTGCTCGAAATAGGTCTCGTTGTAGGGGCCGGGCGTCAGCAGGCAGATACGCGGATCGCTGCGCTGCGACAGCGCGGTCAGGCCGGCGCGATAGGCGTCGAAGAACGGGGCGAGCCGCTCGATGTTCATATCGCGGTAGAGCTGCGGGAAGGTGCGCGACAGCACCAGGCGATTGGCGAGCGCGTAGCCGGCGCCGGACGGCGCCTGGGTGCGGTCGCCGAGCACCCACCAGCGACCATCCGGCCCGCGGCCGAGGTCGACGGCATAAAAATGCAGGTATTTTCGATCGGCGGGCAGGAGGCCGGCGACGGGCTGCAGGTAATCGGGACAGCCGGCGACGGCGGTCGCGGGAATCGCGCCATCCGCGATCAGCTTGCCGGCGCCGTAGATGTCTTCCAGCACCGCCTCGAGCAATTCCGCGCGCTGCTCGACGCCGGCGGCGATCTCTTTCCAGTCCTCGGCACCGATCAGCAGCGGCAGATGCCCGAGCGGCCAGGCGCGCTCGCTCTCGTCGCCGTAGGCGCGATAGGACACGCCCGTATCGCGGATGTGGCGATCCGCGGTGGCGAAGCGGCGCTTGATCTCATCGGGACCAAGCTCGGTGAGCGCCGCGATAAAATCGAGCCACGCCGGCTTCGGCTTGCCGTCCGCCCCGATGAACTCGTCGGGGATGCCCGGCAGCGGGCGATAGCGCGCGACAAGCTCGTCCAGCTCGGAAAAGCCCGGCAAGGGTGGCTTTGTCGTAGTCGCGACCGTCATGCCAGGCTCAACGGTAGAGAGGTCGACGGAGATCGAGCGTCAGAGGGAAATCCGCCGAACGTTCTTCGCGCGGCACGGCGATGTCGCCCGGCGTATGGCCGAAGCTCTGGAACCGCGCCAGGCGGCGCGCCTCCGCTTCATAGGCGTTGACCGGGAACGTCTCGTAGGTGCGCCCGCCCGGATGCGACACGTGATAGACGCAGCCGCCGAGCGACCGGCCGGTCCAGGTGTCGATGAGGTCGAAGGTCAGCGGCGCATGCACGGGGATCGTCGGGTGCAGGCCTTCCGGCGGCTTCCACGCCTTGAAGCGCACGCCGGCGACGGCCTGCTCGGAGGTTCCGGTCGAGGTCATCGGCACCCTCCGGCCATTGCAGGCCACGACGTGACGCCCTTCGACAAAACCATCAACCTTGACCTGAACCCGTTCCACCGAGGAATCGACATAGCGCACCGTGCCGCCGATGGCGCCGGTCTCGCCCAGCACATGCCAGGGCTCCAGCGCCTGCCGGATCTCCATGCGGGAGCCGCCGCGTTCGACCGCGCCGCAGAACGGGAAGCGGAACTCGCGCTGCGCCTCGAACCAGGCCGGATCGAAATGGTATCCGGCGCGGCCGAGATCGGCAAGGACGCTGCGGAAGTCTTCCCACACGAAATGCGGCAGCATGTAGCGATCGTGCAGCGCCGTGCCCCAGCGGGCGAGGTCGCCGGACTGCGGTTCGCGCCAGAACATCGCGACGCAGGCGCGGATCAGCAGTTGCTGCGCCAGGCTCATCCGGGCATCCGGCGGCATCTCGAACGAGCGGAACTCGAGCAGTCCGAGCCGGCCCGTCGGGCCATCCGGCGAATACAGCTTGTCGATGCAGATCTCGGAACGATGCGTGTTGCCGGTGACGTCGGTCAGCAGGTTGCGGAACAGCCGGTCGACGAGCCACAGCGGGATGTAGCCGCCCGGGCCCGGCACGTTGGCGAGCGCGATGTCGAGCTCGTAGAGCTGGTCCTGGCGCCCCTCGTCGACGCGCGGCGCCTGGCTCGTCGGCCCGATGAACATGCCGGAGAACATGTAGGACAGGCTGGGATGGCGCTGCCAGTACAGCACGAAACTCTTCAAGAGGTCGGGGCGGCGGAGGAACGGCGAGTCGGCCGGCGTCGAGCCGCCGAGCACGACATGGTTGCCGCCGCCGGTGCCGATGTGCCGGCCGTCGGTCATGAACTTGTCGGCGGCGAGGCGGCACTGCCGCGCGTCCTCGTAGAGGCCCTTGGTGGTGTCGACGGCCTCGCGCCAGGTTGCGGCGGGATGCACGTTGACCTCGATCACGCCGGGGTCCGGCGTCACCTTGATCACGCCGAGGCGCGGATCGGACGGCGGTGGATAACCCTCGATATGCACGGGAATGCCGGTCGCCTTGGCGGCTTCTTCGACCGAGGCGAGCAGATCGAGGTAATCCTCAAGCGTCTCGACCGGCGGCATGAACACGCAGATCGCGCCCTCGCGCGGCTCGACGGAGACGGCGGTACGCACCGCGCCGCCGATCATCACCTGCTCGATTTGCGTCGGGGCCGGCGACGCCGCGCGGATCGTATCGTATGTGCGCTGATAGCGCTGGGTGATCGTCTCGGTGACGACGGCCGGCGGTGGCAGCGGCGCGCGCGCCTCCAGCGGATCCTGCTCGTTGATGAAGTGGAAATCGATGGCGGGAATATAGGCCAGCGCCGACAGCGGCAGGCGGTAGCCGACCGGCGAATCGCCCGGGACCAGATAGAGCCGACCGCGGCGCAGGCGCCACTTCTCGCTCTCCCAGCGGGATTCCGCCTTGGAATTCCAGCGCTGTACCGGCAGCACGAAGCCGACCGGCTTGGTCAGCCCGCGGCCGAAAGTGCGGATCATCCGGTTGCGCTCTTCCGGGTCCTCGATTTTGGGGTCGAGTGGATCGACGTTGACCGGGAGATTGCTCTCCTTGACCACCCAGGTCGCCGGATCCTCATAAGCGGGAACAACGTAGTCCGGCGAAATGCCGAGGCGAAGCGCCAAGCCTTCGGCGAGCCGGAACGCGTTGTCACGGCCCGCTGCATCCGCCTGTTCGGTCTGCGGCTCCTTCACCGTCTCTTCGGCGGTGCGCGTGCGCGGCACCGGGGCGATGAGATCGGCATTGCTCCAGATCGGCGCGCCGTCCTTGCGCCAGTACAGGCCGAAGGCCCAGCGCGGCAGCGTCTCGCCGGGGTACCACTTGCCCTGGCCGAAATGCAGCATGCCGCCCGGCGCGAAGCGCGTACGCATCTTGCGGATCAGCTTGTCCGACAGCGCCCGCTTCGACGGGCCGACGGCCCCGGAATTCCATTCGTCGTGCTCGAAATCGTCGATCGACACGAAGGTCGGCTCGCCGCCCATGGTGAGACGGACATCGTCGTAGAGGAGATCCGCATCGACCTTCTCGCCGAGCGCATCGAGCTGCTCCCACGATTCTTCCGAAAACGGCAGCGAAATCCGCGGCTGTTCGGCGACGCGGGTGACCCGCATGTCGTAGGCGAACTCGACCTTGGCTTCGCTCGCCATGCCGGAGATCGGCGCGGCGGCGCGATAATGCGGGGTCGCGCAGACCGGGATATGGCCCTCGCCGCAGAGCAGCCCGGAGGTGACGTCCATGCCGATCCAGCCGGCGCCGGGAATATAGGCCTCGGCCCAGGCGTGAAGATCGGTGAAGTCGACCTGGGTGCCCTGCGGGCCCTCGACCGGATCGACATCGGCTTTCAGCTGGATGAGGTAGCCGGAAACGAAGCGCGCGGCGATGCCGAGATGGCGCAGCAGCTGCACCAGCAGCCAGGCAGAATCCCGGCACGAGCCCGACTTCAAGGTCAGCGTCTCTTCCGGCGTCTGCACGCCCGGCTCCATGCGGATGGTGTAGCCGATCGCCTGCTGCAGGTTGGCGTTGGTGGCCACCAGGAAATCGGCGGTGCCGACCGGCCCCTTCGGCAGGGTCGCCATATAGGCCTTGAGATGATCGCCGAGCGGTTCGGCCTCGAAATAGGTCAGAAGCTCCGACTTCAGCTCGGCGTCGTAGGTGAAGGGAAATTTCTCGGCATAGGGCTCGATGAAGAAGTCGAACGGATTGAACACCGCGAGTTCGGCGGTGAGATCGACCTCGATCTTGAATTCCGTGACCTTGTCCGGAAAAACGATGCGGGCGAGCCAGTTGCCGTTGGGATCCTGCAGCCAGTTCAAAAAATGGTCGGGCGGCGAGATTTTGAGCGCATAGGCCGGGATCGTGGTCCGGCAATGCGGCGCCGGGCGCAAGCGGATCGTCTGCGGGCCGAGCTCGACAGGACGGTCGTATTTGTAATGGGTGAGATGGTAGATCGCGGCAGAAATGGTCAAGGACGACAATCCGATTCGAGTGCAGCTTTGACCGGCACAGGGAAACGCCACCCATAGGCTGGTATGGCGAGGCAGGCAACGATCATGCCTGCGCTGCCCAAAAACATCGCGTCTCCGACTTCAGTCGAAACCAACATCTTCTAACAATTGCTAGGAACCAATAGCCTAACGCGCTGCTTTCCGCATCATCGAAACAAGGAATGCGATCATGAGCAGCACCACCGACAAGATCTCCGGCCTCGCCAACGAAGCTGTCGGCAACGTCAAGCAGGGCGTGGGCAGCGTCGTCGGCTCCGAGAAGCTGCAGGCCGAAGGCAAGGCTCAGGAGCTCAAGGGCGACGCGCAGAAGGCCGTCGGCGACACCAAGAGCGCCGTGAGCAACACTGCGGACAAGCTGACCAAGTAATTGGTTCAAGGGATGGCCGAGGCCATCCCTTTTTATTTGCCGACGCCGGCGTCATCGCTCGCGCGTAATTTTCAGATCCAGTTTACGGAGCGCCTCATGTCCATTCTCGCCTGGATCGTCCTCGGCCTCATCGCCGGCTTCATCGGGAGCAAGATCGTCAACAAAAGCGGCGAAGGCTTGATCCTCGACATCGTTCTGGGGATCGTCGGTGCCGTCGTCGGCGGCTACCTGTTCACCCTCTTCGGCGCCGCGCCGGTCACCGGCCTGAACCTCTACAGTCTGCTCGTCGCCATCGTCGGTGCTGTCGTCGTCCTCGTAGTCTATCACATGATCACCGGCAGCAGCCGTCGGATCTGACCCTGGACCTGCCCGGGTCCCCGCGACCCGGGCGACGGCCCGGCCTTCTGTGTTTTCCTTGCGACTCGCCAGCGATAACGCGCGGCGCCTCCCCCCAGCTCAAAATCCTGGCGTATAAGCTGCGTGCAAGCGCGCACCACATGCGCCGACGCTTGGAGCCCTGGGAATGACCGACCTGCCCGACTACACGCCGCCGACCGTCTGGACCTGGAACAAGGGAAGCGGCGGCCGCTTCGCCAACATCAACCGGCCGATCGCCGGCGCGACGCACGACAAGGATCTGCCGGTCGGCGCGCATCCGCTGCAGCTCTATTCGCTGGCGACGCCGAACGGCGTGAAGGTCACGGTGATGCTGGAAGAGCTGCTGGCGCTCGGCCATACCGGCGCCGAATATGACGCCTGGCTGATCCGCATCAACGAGGGCGACCAGTTCGGCAGTGGGTTTGTTGCCGCCAACCCGAACTCCAAAATCCCGGCGCTGGTGGATCACAGCGGGGCGAGCCCGATCCGCGTCTTCGAGTCCGGCGCGATCCTGATGTACCTCGCCGAAAAATTCGGCGCGTTTCTGCCGACCGAGCCGGCGGCGCGCGCGGAATGCCTGTCCTGGCTGTTCTGGCAGATGGGCAGCGCCCCCTACCTCGGCGGTGGCTTCGGCCATTTCTATGCCTATGCGCCGATGAAGATCGAATATGCGATCGACCGCTTTGCGATGGAAGCGAAGCGCCAGCTCGACGTGCTCGATCGCCGGCTCGCCGAGAGCGACTATATCGCCGGCCCCGAGTACACGATCGCCGACATCGCGATCTTTCCCTGGTACGGCGGCATGGCGAAGGGCTGGCAGTATAACGCGGGCGCCTTCCTCGACGTCGAGTCCTACAAGAACCTGCAGCGCTGGGCCGACCTGCTGCTCGCCCGTCCGGCGGTACAACGTGGCCGTATGGTTAACCGCACCTTCGGCGAACCGGCCGGGCAACTGCACGAGCGTCACGACGCCGGCGACTTCGAGACGAAGACGCAGGACAAGGTGGTTGCGGCCGAGTGAGCGGGCGATTTCTTTCCGCTTTGGTGGTTCGACCAAAGCGGAAAGCGCTCCGGACTATCGGCCGGCGTCGGCAAACACCGCCTTGGCGATCTGCAGGCCCGTCATCGCCGGCGGCCAGCCGGCGTAGAATGCAAGGTGGGTGAGCGTCGCGATGATCTCGTCCGGGGTCACGCCGTTCTCAAGGGCTTTCTTGAGGTGGAACGGCAATTCGTTCGCGCGGTAGAGCGAGATGAGGCAGGTGATCGTCACCAAGCTGCGGTCGCGTGGCGAGAGCGCCGGATCGGCCCAGACGCCGCCGAACAGGACCTTGTCGGTGATCTCGGCCAGATGCGGCGCGATGGCGCCGAACGCTTGGCGGGCATCGGTGGGCTCTTCGAGCATGGTGTTCTCCATTGACAAGGGACGCGCCGATCATCGGCGACTATATCAGTGTGCGACAAAACCACCGTCGACGGGCAAAGCAACGCCAAGCACGAAGCTCGCGCCGGGACTGCAAAGCCACAGCACCGCCGCCGCGACTTCTTCGGCCTGGCCCATACGGCCGATCGGCTGGTCGCGCAAAAACTCTTTCATCGCATCAGGATCGATGCCGTCGCCCATCGGCGTGTCGATGCAGCCGGGGCACACGGCGTTGATGCGGATGCCCTTCGCTGCGTAATCCATCGCTGCGCTCTTGGTGAGGCCGATCACCCCGTGCTTGCTGGCGTGATAGGCGGCTCGGCCCGGCAGCCCGACGAGACCACCGAGCGACGAGCAGTTGACGATCGCGCCGCTGCCTTGCCGCCGCATCTGTAGCAGCTCGTGCTTCATGCAGGTCCAGACGCCGCGCAGATTGACGGCATTTACCTCATCGAAGGCTTCACCCGTTTCGTCGGTCACGTCGCCGATCGGGCCGAGAATGCCGGCATTGTTGTACGCCATGTCGAGCCGACCGAACGCGGTGACCGCGCGCGCAACCATCGCCGCCGCCTGCGCTTCGTCGGCCACGTCGCACGAGACAGCGATGGCGCGGTGGCCAGCCTCGCTGAGCGCATCGGTCGCCGTCTGCAGCGCCGCTTCATTGCGGTCCGCGAGTACGACGGCCGCGCCGGCTTGCGCGAAAGCCTTCGCGGTCGCCAGCCCCATGCCGGAACTCGCGCCGGTGACCAATGCCACCTGCCCCGTGAAATCATATGTCGGATTCATGATGCTTGCCTCTCAATTGCTACAGCGGTTGATCAAAGCCGCGCGGCCCACGGGCTGCAGGTACGCCGGGCGATCGCACGGTATTCAGGCCGTGGGAGTCGGCTGATACTGCGCGTCGGTGACGTGCTCCAGCCAATCGACGGCCTTGCCGTCCAGCTTTTCGTTGATGGCGATATGCGTCAGCGCCGTTGTGGCGGCCGCGCCGTGCCAATGCTTTTCACCAGGCGGAAACCACACGATATCGCCCGGGCGGATGGCCTCGATGGGACTGCCCTCGCGCTGGACCCAGCCGCAGCCGGCGGTGACGATGAGCGTCTGGCCGAGTGGATGAGTGTGCCAGGCGGTGCGCGCGCCGGGCTCGAAGGTAACGATGGCGCCGCCGACGCGGGCCGGCTCGGTGCCGGCGAAGGGCGCGTCGATGCGGACGGTGCCGGTGAACCAGTCCGCTGGCCCTTTGGCGGAAGGCTGAGTTCCAGCGCGCGTGATGTTCATGAGGTTCGGTCCTTGTGAGAGCAAGATTGAGAGGGCTGGCGACGCGGCCGCATGCCGGGGATCCGGCGCCAGGCACGAAGCCCAATCTAGCCATTGCCGATCTCCTCGATTAGCCGCTAAAATCGGCATGGGCTTATGAGCAAAGGTCATGGATGCCGCGGCAGACTCTCAACGATCTGACCGCCTTTCTCGCGGTCGCGCGGGCGCGCAGCTTTACCGGCGCGGCGGCCAAACTAGGAGTGTCGCAATCGGCGCTGAGCCACACTGTGCGGGGACTCGAAGCCCGGCTTGGCGTCCGCTTGCTGACGCGCACCACGCGAAGCGTCGCGCCGACGGAAGCGGGCGAGCGCCTGCTGCGCACGGTCGGGCCGCGGTTCGAAGAGATCGAGGCGGAGCTCGCCGCGCTGACCGAGCTGCGGGACAAGCCCGCCGGCAACATCAGGATCAACGCCGGCGAACACCCGACAAGCAGCATTCTATGGCCGGCGCTCGAGCGTCTTCTGGCAGCCTACCCCGACATCACGGTCGAAGTGGCCATCGACAACGGCCTGACGGACATCGTCGCCGAGGGCTATGATGCCGGCATTCGCCTCGGCGAGCAGGTCGGGAAAGACATGGTGGCCGTGCGCATCGGCCCCGATCTGCGCATGGCGGTCGTCGGCGCCCCGGCCTATTTTGCCAAACGACCGTGGCCCAAGATGCCGCAGGACCTCACCGATCATGCCTGCATCAATCTGCGGCTGCCGACGCGGGGCGGCCTCTATGCCTGGGAATTTGAAAAGGGCGCGCGCGCGATGAAGGTGCGGGTGGAGGGACAGTTCGCCTCCAACGACAGCAAGATGAACCTCAGAGCCGCCCTGGCGGGCAGCGGCCTGGCGTATGTGCCGGAGGATCGCGTGCAGAGCCACATCGAAGACGGGCGCCTGGTGCGCGTCCTCGCAGACTGGTGCGCGCCGTTTTCGGGCTACCACCTCTATTACCCGAGCCGGCGACAGGCCGCGCCGGCCTTTGCCCTTCTGGTCGAGGCGCTGCGCTACCGCCATTGATCGTGGGACGTGGGACGTGTGATGTGTCCTGTGACCTGATCGCTTAAGTCAGTCCACGCGAGCAGCCGGCGCTCTAGAGCGCCAGCGCCACGGAAGCCTGGGCGCCATGATGCGCCGGCGGCGGACTGAAGTCGGTCGACTTGAAGTAGTCCGAGAGATAGGCGACCTTTCCGTTCACATCCAGGCGCACGACGGAGACGACTTCGTTGTTGTACTCGCCGCCCGCGGCGAACGTGCCTTTGACGGTCCAGGCGGAAATCATCCAGTCCGGTTCCGCGTTCACCGAAAACGTCCGGGTCCAACGGATGTCGGCGAAGCGGCGCCTGATGATCCGCAACATGCGCGTCGTCAGCGCGGCCCCATGGACCGGCTTGAGACCGGGAAAAAGAAACAGGCAATTGTCGGCGAGAATGGACGCCGCCCCCGGGATGTCGTTGTCCGAGAGTCGATCGAAGAAGTCCGTCTGCATGTCGAACATCGGCTGGCGTGCGCGGAGCATTGTAGATTGAGCGATCGCGGTCACTGAGCAAAACTCCCTTACGGCACCGAGCCTGCAACGCTCCGGTAAGGCCACGGTAACGCTTCGTTAACTCAACAGCGAATCAATTTTAATGAAAACAGACCGTTAGCTGGAAAGAAAGTTGGGTAGGAGACTAATGCTCAAGCCGCCTTGGTTTGCACCAGCGGCGAGGCGGAGCGCGGATGCGAAGGAATGGGAAAACGCGATGGAGCTCGGCCGCGCTTTTCAAAAGATACACGTGGAGTTCGACGCCCCGGCCAAGAGCCTGTGGGTCTGTTTCGCATCAGATGGCGTCCCCAGCTACACGGTGGCGGTGCTGGAGGATTTGCACGCGCTGTGTGCCATAGTGAAACAACGCTTCCAGGCGGCCGCATTGTCGGGCGCGCGAGCGCCGGTCCGCTTCTTCATCCTCGCGTCCCGCATGCCCGGCGTCTTCAATATGGGCGGGGATCTTGGATTGATTGCAACCCTGTCACGGTCGCGTGACCGCAGCGCCCTGGAGCACTACGCGCGTTTGACGGCGGACATCGTCCACATGATGTGGTCGGGCGTCGACCTGCCGATGGTGACGATATCGGCCGTCGACGGCAATGCCTTCGGCGGCGGTTTCGAGGCCGCGCTGTCTACGCAATTCATGGTCGCCGCGCCGACCGCCAAATTCGCCTTTCCGGAAGTCCGCTTCGGCCTGTTTCCCGGCATGGGTGCAACCAGCCTGCTCGGCCGGCGCACCACGAAGGCTTTTGCGGAACGGATGATCGTCGAGGGCAACACCATATCCGGCGGCGAGGCTTTCGCCGAAGGGATCTGCGATCGTTTGGCAAAGCGCGGGACGGCGGTCGATCTCGTGCGACGTCTCACGCGACGCTGGTCCAGCGACGATCGCTTCGCGGCCGTCTTCCGGCTTGCCGCGTCACGGCAGGCGGCGGCGCGCTACGACCGCACCGAGGCGCGCGCCGTCGTGGCGGTCTGGGTCGACGCGGTTCTCGGCCTTGATGAGCGGCGGATCAAACACATCGACAAAATCGTTGGCGCTCAACGCTTGATGGGGGCCAGACTGGCTGAAAGGCAGGCATGACGAAATCGATGAACGAGAACACCCGCCGCACGGCCCCGGGACGCAACAAGGCTGCGAAGAAAGGCAGCCTCTGGCGGCGCCTGCAATACAGCCTGCTGAGCAGCGTGCGCCGCGAACGGCTGTCCGCGAGCGCCTATGCCGTGCTCGTCGAGGCGCTCTACGGGACGGTCGTCGGCTACATGTCGCTGGTGTTCGCCGCACTGCTCCTGACCGGCATCACGTTCTTCAGCAACCGGACCTGGACGACCGGATGCTTCCTGCTCGCGATGCTTGCCGTGGCGGCCCTGCGGATCCGGCTCATGATCCATTATCGCCGCTGGCGGCGCAACGCCGTCGGCTTCGAACGGACAAGCGTGCGGACCATCGTCCGCTGGGAGGCGGAATATGCCGCCGTCGGCGTCGTGATGATGATGGTGATCGGCGCGACCTCGTCCTACATCGTTCTCAACAATACCGATGGCGCGGATCTGGCCGTCGCGATCATGATCACCATCGGCATCGCAGGATGCATCGCCGGGCGCAACGGCAGCCGGCCGAAGATCGTCGCCCTGCAGGTCTTCTCGGTCTGCACCCCGTTTGTCGTCGCCCTGTTGGTGCAGGGTTCTAGGGGCACCGCGATCATCGCCTTCCTGACCCTCGTCTTCTTTGCCGCGGCGATGTCATCGACCAAGGCGCAGTATCAATCGTTGCGAACGGCCGTCGCCAACGAGCGCAAGTCGCGCATCCTGTCCATTGCCGCCCGACGGAACGCCACCCGGTTCGATACCGCGCTCAACACGATGCACAACGGCCTTCTGATGTTCGACGAGCGGCTGCGCGTCGTCATTCTGAACGACCGGCTGAAGACACTTTGGGGACGCCCGTTCGTCGAAGGACTGCGCGGCATGACGACGGCCGAGTTCGTCGAAGCCTTGTCGAATACCTTCGCGGCACCGGCACAAGAGATGCAGCGCCAGATCCGCGCCTTCGACGTTGTCGGCGACCGCCGCAATGCATCCGTCGAGGTGACGGACCACGTCAACAATCGGCGCTACGACATCAGCCTGGCGCCGGTTGCCGGCGGCGGGATCGTCGCCGTCGTCGACGATGTGACGGAGAAGCGCACGCAGGACGATGTCATCTTCCGGCTGGCGCATCAGGATAGCCTGACCGGGATCGCCAACCGGCTGGCTCTGAGCCACCATATCGGCATGATGGTCGATGAAGCGGAACACGGCCGCGCCGGCGTCGCGATGTACGTCGACCTCGACGGGTTCAAAGCCGTCAACGACTATTTCGGCCACGCCGCCGGCGACAGGCTTCTCAAGAAGGTCGCGCAACGGATCGAGGCCTTCATCGAAGCCGACGGCTTCGCAGCGCGTGTCGGTGGCGACGAATTCGTCGTGTGCTTTTCATCGGGGACCACGGAAGAGATCACCGAAACCGCGCAGACTCTCATCGCGGATCTGTCGCGCGCCTATGTGATCAACGGCAAGCGGGTGGAGATCGGAGCGAGCGCCGGCCTCGCCCGCATTCGCTGCCTGGTTTCGGATCCGAACGAGATTCTGAGGATCGCGGACGTGGCGCTATACGAAGCCAAGAAGACGAACCGCGGCCACGCGGTGTGGTTCAGCGAAGAGATGGACCTCAAGGCGCGCGATTACCGTGAACTTACGGTCGAACTCCGCGACGCCATCGATACGGGAGCGTTGCGGCTTCATTACCAGCCGACAATCGACTTTCGAACCGGCAAGATCATCTCCTGCGAAGCGCTCACGCGATGGACCAGCGCCACCCGCGGCGAGATTCCGCCGAGTGTGTTCATCCCGCTTGCCGAAGAAAACGATCTGATCGATCGGCTCGGTCTGTGGTCGCTGACCCAGGCCTGCAAGGATGCCCAGCACTGGCCGGATCCCGCCATCAAGATCGCCGTCAACCTCTCCACCGACCAGTTCAAGAACAACTCGGTGTCGACGATGATCGATCGCATCCTCGACGAGACCGGGCTGCCGCCGTCGCGCCTCGAGATCGAGATCACGGAGAGCGTTCTGGCGGAAAACGTGACCTCGATGAAGCTGGAGCTCGAGCAGATCGCCGGGACGGGGGTCTCCATCGCGCTCGACGATTTCGGCATGGGCTACTCGTCGCTGAGCTATCTCCACAATCTCCCGATCCAGAAGGTCAAGCTGGATCGAAGCTTCGTCAAGCGGCTTGATGACGATCCGAGCGCCGTCATGCTCATCGCGTCCATCGTGCAGATGACGCAGACCATGCGGAAGGAACTGGTGATCGAGGGCGTCGAGACCGCCGACCAGCTGTTGCTCGTGTCCCAGGCGAATGCCAGGCTGATCCAGGGATTCTATTTCTGCAAGCCGCTGCCGCAGGATCGGCTCATCGCCTATATCGAGACCGCCGCGGCGATGCAGTTCGAGCCGACGTTGCGGCTCGGGCAGCCCTGAGGGCGTACCGCTTCAGGGAAACACCGGGCGCAACCCAGCAGATAGCCATCGAAGCCGCACCGCGCTCAAATCCTGTTGATGGCATAAAGCACGGTGTCAAACCCGTTATGGCCGTGCTGGCGCATGTAGAGATCGCTCTCCGGACACAGATCCATGACGAGCTCCGGCAAGGTCCATAGATCTTCGGGTTTGTGATAGATGCACACGGCGAGCGACGGCTTGCACAAGGCGATCGTCTTCTGCGCGCCTCGAAGCGCCTCCGCCTCGAAACCTTCGATGTCGAGTTTGATGTAGGTTGGGCGTACGCCGACGAGCACGTCGTCGAGCGCGAGAACACGGACCTTCGTCTTGGACGGCTCGAGATCCAGATGGGAGCTTGCGCCCTCCCCATCGGTGAAGAACAGGTCGGCCGACTCCGCCGCAAGACCGCATGGGAAAAGAGCTGCTTTCGTCGAAGCGGCGCTAGGAATGAAGCGTCGCCACGACGTCGCGCGAGACGGCGAAGGAGAGCCGCGACGCGGCGAACAGGGCGATCATCGTCGAGGCTTTCTTGACCACCTGATCGACGACACCGTCGAAGGAGTCCGCGCAATACAGCGCGAGACCCTGCTGGAACAGCGCGGTTCCCTTGACGGGTCCGTGCCGGAACAGCTGCTCGCAGGCCATGAAGCCGAGGCGCTCCGCGAGGATCGCGTAGATGCCGGCCGCGTGCGGACCGGCATGGGAGAATGCGACGTCGACATCGGGCGCCACGGCGAGGATGTCGCAGCGCAGCGCGACCTCGAGAAGCGCGCCTCCGATGGGCGCCGACACGCAGGCCAGGGTCAGGCATCGCTGCTCCGCCGCCAGGTTGGCGAGCACCACCAGGAGGTCGATCATAGCGGGCGTCGCCGCCGGGTTGAGATCCCGCAGCTCCGCGTGATCCGGGAACTGCAGAACGATGACACGGGCGGTCGCCGCAGCCCGCGTGACCGCGGCGATCAGGTCGGCGGCGAACATCGGGTCGTCCGGACTGCCTACCGCGACATCCGCCCGATCGATCCGCGCCTTGCGCCGCTGCGCCGCCTCCTGGTCGTACGCGAGCCGTTCGGCATCCAACGACGCCATCTTCGCATCGAAGGCATCCCGGTGTTGCGCGCTCATCCGGCTGGCGTGCCCGGCGCGCATGGCTTTGAGATCGATCATATCAGCAGCTCTATGAATGGATGCGCGGCCGGATGCCATCCGGCCCGGGCGACGCCCCCTCAGCGCCGGCATTAGCGACAGGCCGCCGTGAAGATAGATTGAAGATGATCGTTAAAAAGCAACATATTGCCATGTCCGCTGTGCATGACGGCAGGGCTCCTGCAATTATGCGAGCACGTGAAGCGAAAACTGGGCGATGCGGCGCGCTGACAGGCGTTCAGCCCTTCGGCCGAAAGCTCGCCAGCACGGCAGGATCGGTCTCGATCCGCGCGGCGCCGATGAGGTCGAGGCAATACGGCACGGCGGCAAAGATCGCATCGAGGCAGACGGCGATCGACGCGGGCTTGCCCGGCAGGTTGATGATGAGGCAGGCGCCGCGCTGCGCCGCCATCTGCCGCGAGAGGATCGCCGTGGGCACGGACTTCAAGGACACTTGGCGCATCAGCTCGCCGAACCCGGGGAGGACGCGGGGCGCCGCGGCTTCGGTGGCCTCGGGGGTGAGATCGCGCGGGCCGGGGCCGGTCCCGCCGGTGGTGAGGATGAGGTCGCAGCCCTCCACGTCGGCGAGGTCGATGAGCGTGTCGCGCACGCTTTCGAACCCGTCCGGGATGATCCGGCGCAGGATGGTGAAGGGCGTGGTCAGCAGAGCCTGCAAA
Source organism: Beijerinckia sp. L45 (assembly GCF_009765775.1). Lineage (GTDB taxonomy): Bacteria > Pseudomonadota > Alphaproteobacteria > Rhizobiales > Beijerinckiaceae > RH-AL1. Next base: position 8,283 of record NZ_LMUU01000195.1, on the reverse strand, counting down.
TAAGTTTCGATCGCGGGGCCGCTCTCGTCCTTGTAGATGCCGGCGCTGGCCCGGTCCGAGGCGGTGACGACGCCGATGCGGGCGGCGCGGGGGTGTGTCTCGTCCACGTCATATCCAATCGTCATGGGTAAAAGTCGGCGCATTCGGGTCCGAGCCGCCGGCGCTTGCATCGGTTTGCGGAACAGGCTCGCTTCGTGCTTCTAGAGCGCTTTCCGTTTTGGTGGGATCACCAAAGCGATCAGAAATCGCTCTCTTCTCAAAAAGTTAGAGCATTTTCTCGATCACAAAAGTCTGCAACTTTTGTGGAAAATGCTCTAGGCGATCACGGTTCGGGTGGAGAGTCCTTTGCGCTATTCCCTAGGTTGTCATCTCTCCTACCGGGTCTTCAGCGAAACGCTCTTCATCTTCAACCTCGAAGTGGCGCGGCTGACCCGCCATCGCGAGCTGCGGGAGACTCTGACCTTCTGGCCGGATCTGCCGGTGCGCACCTATACCGTGCCGGATGCACAAAATCGATATGCCGCCGTGCTCGTGCCGCCGGGCGATTTCGCGGTGGACTACGAAGCCGAGGTCGACCTCGACGTGTTTCGCGCGGATTCCACCACCATCGACGAGATGCCGGTGGCCGAGCTGCCGCTCGACATCCTGCCCTACCTGCTGCCGAGCCGCTTCGTCTCCTCGGACCGGCTCGGCGCCTTCGCCCAGCGCGAGTTCGGCTGGCTGCCCAAGGGCCACCGCCGCGTCACCGCGATCTGCAACTGGATCTACGCCAATTTCGACTACCGCCGCGGCTCCAGCGACGGCGAGACGACGGCCGACGAAAGCCTCCTGGCGCGCGCCGGCGTGTGCCGGGACTTCGCCCATGTCGGCATCGCCTTCTGCCGCGCGCTCGGCATCCCCGCCCGCTTCGTCAGCTGCTACGCCTTCGGGCTGAAGCCGCCGGATTTCCATGCGGTGTTCGAGGCCTATCTCGCCGGGCGCTGGTGGCTGTTCGACGCCACCCGCCAAGCCAACCTCGCCGGTCTCGTGCGCATCGGGGTCGGCCGCGACGCCGCCGAGATCGCCTTCTGCACCCCGTTCGGCGACATGCAGCCGATGGATATGGCTGTCCACATCGGCTACGCCGACGGCAGTTTGGAGTACGGCCGGCGGACGGTGGAGGCGATTTCGACGGACGAGCCGGCGGGTGCTGGGGCGCGGTCTTAAAGACGGAATGAAATGACGAACGTCATTTCATTCGCAGGTTGGGCGATCTTTGCATTGCGGGTTATGCCCGCCGCCGCGCCGGAGCCCCGACCGCACGCGAATTACTCACGTGCTGGAAAAGGATCTCGCTGAGGAACGCAGCGAATGGATCGAGCCAGATCCCGCCATGGCCATCGATGACCTCTTTCGAGGCACCGACAACCCAGAATGGGTTGGTCTGCTCCGGCCCTGGCGGATCGAGGGCGAACGAGGCGCCGCCGGTCGGACTCGTCAGCTTGTGCGTCCGAAACGCCGGCACGAAGCCGAGCGCATGGGTCAGGCAGTCTTTCTCGAGTTGGCCTATCGTCGCTTCGTCGACCCGGTGGAGGACGTTGCCGATCGGAAAAAAGGTGCCGACGGGTTCGTCGTTTTCCGCCTGCGCGCAGATGAAGACGGGAGGCTGGCTTGTCGTCCGCTTTTTGAACTCTTCGTCCGCGAGCAGGTCGTAGAGCGGAAGGTAGCGCGCCGCTTCGATCGCTGGATTGATCAGGAGGACCAAGTCGGCAAAACTGGTGACGAGTTCGCCAACCGGCGACGACGCCGCCTCGATGAGGGACTGCGCGAGAGCGGACAGGACGATCATCCCGCCGAAGCTATGGCCCGTGATGACCAAGAGCGGCGATCCGGGCGGCAAACCGCGTTGCGGTTCCCGGCGATGATTGCGGTAATGCCGCAAGCGACCGAACAGCTCCCGGACCGAGCCGATCGCGACACGATTGCCGGCCGCCTGGCGGCCCCAGAACGTGGCGTTCGCCACGGCATCGCCGATCCCGAACTCGCTCATGCCCCGCCAGCCAACGAAAATGCCGAGGACGGGTCGCGGCGTCGCTTCGCCGGGCAAGTTCTTCTCGTGGTCTGCGACACGGGCGAGAACCCTGCGGAAATGAGAGAGATCATCGTCGTCGCTGCGGGCGTCATGTTTCCAGCCGTGAACGAAGACCAGAATGATGGCGTCTTCTTCAGCCGTTCGAAGGGCGTCGATGCGATCCGCAACGCCGTCTATCTGGCGACGATCGTAGCAGCGTCCCAGATCGTCGAACTCGACGATCGCCAGCTCATACGTGTTGGCCCTCATGAAGCCATGAAACGTCTGATGCGCCGCGTTCGGCATAATACCGATGGGCCCATAGTTTTGGGTCGGCGTGAGATCGACCAAGCCGTCGTTCGGAATGCCTTCCTCCATGATTCCCTCCAGGAGCAGCGATTATTGCTCGTTTTAGAACGCCAAATATGGGTAAGAACGCCAAATATGGGCACCATCAAATAATTCTGAGAACAACCTCGCGCGACATACTCGATGCCGGCGCGCATGAAACGCATCGGAGGCAACTGTTTCGACTTCGAGGGGTGCGCTCTTGTCGAACGCAGGAACTCGACGCCCTTCTATAAAGTAGAAAGAAACAGCTATATTGAAAATAAGACTTTCGCCGGGATCCCTCGAGTCTGTCCCGCTGATAAGTCTCCGTGGGCGTGACGCCCCGCCGTCGCGGCGATTCCGATGGACGGGTCGGCCTATGCGGCTTAACCGGCGATCACGATCTGCTTCAGGATTGGGTGACGACATGATCGTGCCACATGGCCCCGTGAGATCACGAGCGCCGGTGGCCATCCCGCCGGCTAGATCTCGAACGCGAGGGACGATGCAATGATCAGGCGGCAAGCCATTTCCAGGGTCGGCGCAACGGTCCTGGCGCTCATGCTGGCTCTCGCGGCGGGCGGTCGGGCGCAGGCCGACCAGCCGATCACCGTCGTCATCAACGTCGATGTGCTGCCGGACCGCGTCGCGGACGGCAAGGCGATGCTGCGACAGGACGGGCAACGCAGCCGCGGCGATGCCGGGTTCGTCAGCTGGCAGCTCCTGCAGCGCACCGACCACGACAACCACTTCGCCATCATCGAGGCTTGGCGCAGCATGGCCGATTTCGACCGGCACGTGGGCAGCGAGTATGCCAGGGCGACGCGTGATACGCTGCAGCCGCTTCTCGCGGCGCCTTTCGACGAGCGGATGTTTCGGGCGGTGGACTGAGGCCGGTCTTCAAGGCCGTCATCGGGAGCGCAGCGACGCAACCCAGGGGGATAAGACCCTACAGACTAAAGCCCCTCCACGATGACGATCTCGCCGTCGCTCACCGGCAGCCGGTGCTTCCGCGCCGCCTGGTAGACCGGCGAGTTCCAGCAGTCGAGCGCCGCCTGGTAGGAGGGAAACTCCAACACCACGTTGCGGCCGCGGCCCTGCCCTTCCATCGCCTGCGACCGGCCGGCCCGGGCCAGCGGCACGGCGCCGAATTCTTCGAACGCCGGCTTCGCGGCTTCGGCGTAGAGCTTGTAAGTGTCGGCATCCCGCACGTCGTAGCGGCCGATCCAGTAACCTTTCATGCGCTCAGTCCTTCTATCTCGATCAGTCTTCGGTTGCGGCGAAGGCCGCAAAGGCCGCCGCGTGATCCGCGTGCCAGCGCGACAGCGGCGGGCGGTTCTCGACGATGTCGCCGGCGGCCCAAAGGATGCGCCGCTCGTCGACGGCGCGCGGCACGTCGTTGTCGGGACATAGGATGTAGAAATCGCCGCGGTCCAGGCTTTCCAGCATGAAATCCACCGTCTGCTCCGCCGTCCAGGCAGCCGCTGGCTTTTCCGCCCGGCCGCGCGCGGTGAGGCCGGTGTAGACGAAGCCCGGGATCAGCAGATGCGCCGCGATCTTGCAGCCGTCGGTGTTGCGCAGCTGGTGCTGCAGCGCCTCGGTGAACGCCTTGATGCCGGCCTTGGCGATATTATAGGCGGGATTGCCGGGCGGCATGGTGATGCCCTGTTTCGAGCCGGTGTTGATGATGAGGCCGGGCTTGCCTGAGGCCACCATGCCGGGCCCGATGATCTGGGTGCCGTGGATCACGCCGAGCAGGTTGGTGCCGAGCATCGCGCTCCACGCTTCCGCCGGACCGAAGACATCGGTCGATGGCGAGATCGCGGCATTGTTCATCAGCACGTTGATGGGGCCGAGCTGGTCCAGCACCACCTTTTCGAGATGGGCGAGCGACTCCTTCAAGCTGACATCGGTCGGCACCGCGAGCGCCACGCCAAGCGCGCCGAGTTCCTGCTCCGCCGCCGCGAGCTTTTCGCCCGGGAGGTCGGCGATGGCGACGCGCAGACCGAGTTTCAAGAACGCCTTGGCTGCGGCGAGACCGATGCCGGAGGCGCCACCGGTGATCACAGCGACGTTGCGGGAGACGAGAACGGGGTGAGTCATGAGGGACGCCTGGTTGTGAAAGACGGCATGAGAACGGGCGGAGCGCGGAAAGGTTGAGCCTGGCTGGCCCGGTTCGCGGGCGCTGCCAGTTGCGCCTTATCGTACGCCGATTTCAACCGCATAGGCCCGCACCGCAGAACACAAAATAGTTGCGCCCATCGACGCGCCAATGAAATCAACGAGCATGCCTCACTTTATCGCATAGGTTGCGCCCTGAAGGATCGGAACCGACTGGTAGGAGCTTTGAGCGCGCGCCAAGCTCAGAAATCAACGAACCCTTTCGCCAGCAATTCGTCGATATGCAGGGTTAGTGGATCGACGGCGACCTCAAGACTATAAGGGAAAGGCGCGGCTGCGTTTGCCGCGACATCGCGACTTTTGCTTCTTGCATGCCGGACCAGGCAAAATAAATATTACGCGAGTAAAAACTTTGAAAACAACACGCATCGCATCGCGTATCGCATAAACTGCGTGCCGGAAGCGCCGAGCCGTACCCAAACGCATAAAACCTTAACATTTGTTTTAGTGGTTTACGCCATGGTGTTATCACAAACCATTTAACGGGCGGACGACTCGGATGAACTTCAGGAACTTGCGGCTGAGCGTGAAACTGGCTACCGGATTTGGTGCCCTGCTCCTGGTCACGGCGATCAGCTCGACGTTCATCTTCACGCAAACGGAGAAGCTCTCCGATATCGAGCGGGTGAACACCGCATCGGGCGAAGCGGTCGATCTGATCGATCGACTTACCGGCCACTTCGCCATGGCGCGCGGCGGAACGTTCAAAGTCATCTTCTCCGGCGCCGCGAGCGATGCGGCCATCGTCGAAGACGAATACAAAACCATCGAGAGGGATAGCGAAACGCTTCAGGCCATATTCGCCAAAGACGCCCCGCAATTTCTGAGCGCCCTCGAAAAATACAAGGCCGCGACGACGTCGTACGCCAACGATGTGTTGCGAAAGGAAACGGCGCTGGCCGCCGATCCCGTAACGCGGCCACAGGCTTTGACCATGGCCTGTTCGACGATAGCCGGACCTTACATCCGCGCCGTCAGTGAATCCTTCGCCGACTTGCGGGCGAAGGTCTCCGGCTGGAACAAGGACACCAGCGTCGCCGCCGCCAGTTCGATGTCTCAGACCGAACTCGTCGTCGTCGTCGCCGGGCTCTTCTCGCTCATGCTCGGCCTTGCGCTGTGCTGGTTCATTTCCAAGGCGATCGGCGGGCCGTTGCAGGCGATGACCGGCGCGATGCGCCTGCTGGCACAGGGCGCGCAGGACGTGACGATCCCCGCCATCGGCCAGACCGACGAGATGGGCGAGATGGCCGGCGCGGTGCAGGTCTTCAAGGATGCGGCGATCGAAAAGCGCCGCCTGGAAGCCGCCGCCGTCGCCGCGGAGCACAGAGCGGAAGAGGATCGCCTGCGCAGCGAAACCGCAAGAGCCGAAGCGGCGCGGCAGCTGTCGCAGGTCGTCGATGGCCTCGCCGCCGGCCTCGACCGGCTCGCCGCCGGCGATCTCGTCAACCGTCTGACCCAGCCGTTCGCCCAGGACTATGAAAGTTTGCGGGCCAACTTCAACGACGCCGTCGCGCAGTTGCAGGAAACCATCGAGGTCGTCACCGCCAACACCGGCGCGATCCGCTCCGGCACCGGCCATATCTCCTCGGCCTCCGACGACCTGTCGCGCCGCACCGAGCAGCAGGCGGCCAGCCTCGAAGAGACCGCCGCCGCGCTCAGTGAAATCACGACCGCCGTCAAGAAGACGGCCAGCGGCGCGGCGCATGCCCGCGACGTCGTTCGCGTCGCCACCGGTGATGCGGAAAAATCCGGCGAGGTCGTGGCGCGCACCGTGCAGGCGATGAGCGGCATCGAGCATTCGTCCCGCCAGATCGGCAACATCATCGGCGTGATCGACGAAATCGCGTTTCAGACCAACCTTCTCGCCCTCAACGCCGGGGTCGAGGCGGCGCGTGCCGGCGATGCCGGACGTGGCTTCGCCGTCGTCGCCAGCGAAGTGCGCGGCCTGGCGCAGCGCTCCGCGGAAGCCGCAAAAGAGATCAAGGCGCTGATCCGCGCCTCCGACGAACAGGTCAAGGCCGGCGTGCTGCTCGTCGGGGAAACCGGCGAAGGCCTGACCCGCATCGTCCAGCAGGTCGCGGAAATCAGTTTGATCGTCAACGAGATCGCGACTTCCGCCGAAGAGCAGGCCAGCGGCCTGTCGCAGGTCAACATCGCGGTGACCCAGATGGACCAGGTGACGCAGCAGAACGCCGCGATGGTGGAGGAAGCCACCGCTGCGACCCACAGCCTCGCCAACGACAGCGAAGAGCTGGCGCGCGCCGTGAGCCGCTTCCAGGTCGGCGGTACCGTGCAGCCGATCGCGGCGGCTCGGGCCAAGGCCGCGGCAGCCCCGCGTCCGGCGCTGAAGACCGTGTCGCGCGGTGGTCCGGTCGCGGCGCTGCGCACGCAGGTCGCAACGGCGGTCGACAGCTGGGAAGAGTTTTAAGGGTCGGCCCGCGACGTCATCCTGGCCGGGGAGAGCCGAGCCCCGTGATTTGTGGAGATCGAGCCCGGCGAAAGCGCTTTCGTCTTTGGTGGAATCACCAGAGCGATAAGAAATCGCTCTCTTTTCAAGAAGTCGGAGCATTTTCTTGACCCGCAAAAGTCTCCAGCTTTTGCGAAAAATGCTCTGGGCGGCGGATTTGGACTCTAGCGTCATCACGATATGGCAAAGCCGCCATCGACCGCGAGCATGACGCCGTGCACGTAGCTGGCGGCCGGACTTGCGAGAAAGAGAACGGCGTCGGCAACGTCTTCCGGCAGGCCCATACGCCGCGCGGGAACGGTTTCCATCATCGTTGCGAGCACATCGCGGATGCCGGCGTTGACCGGGGTTTCGATCGCGCCGACATCGATCCCGTTGACCCGGACGCCCGAGGGACCGAACTCCGCGGCCCAGCTTCGCGTCATCGCGTCCAACGCCGCTTTCGCGCCTCCGAACAAAGCCATGCCGGGCATGCCGAAGGCAGCGGTTCCCGCACACAGATTGATGATCGCGCCGGCACCATGCTCGACCATCGACGGTGCGATAGCGGCGATCAAGAAGAACGGCGCGCGAACGTTCAGCCCGAAGGTGTAATCGTAGTCCTCGAGCGTCACCGCGTTGCTCGGCTTGTGAAAGCCGCCCCCCGCGTTGTTGACGAGAACATCGATGCGTCCGTTTGCAGCCTCGAGAGCGCGGCGAGCCAGATCGATGGTCGTCTCATGATCACTCAGGTCGGCGATGAGGAGAGTCGCGTTTGCGCCAGCGTCCCGTACAGCCGAGCATGTCCGTTCGCCTCGCACAGCGTCACGGCCATGGACCAGCACATGGGCCCCCGCCCGACCGAATGCGATCGCGGTTGCTTCTCCGATACCTCTCGTCGCGCCGGTCACGAGGACGGTCTGTCCCTGGAACGATGCTTTCGTCTCTGCAGCAGACGCCATTTTACACCTTCTCAGCAAACCACCAGCTCGATGGCTCGCACTCATCATGCTGCGACTACGGTGCGATTTCAGAGCGTAACCGACGCGTTGCGACCGTAACGCCGGCCAAAGCCCCGCAACGGTCGCGGCGCACCCGGCGCTGACGGTATCGCGGCGGTCCGGTCGCGGCAGTGCCCATGCAGGTCGCGACGGTCAACAGCTGCGAGGCGTTTTGAGGCTTGACCCGCGACGTCATCCCAACGATGCGCGCAGTCTCGTATCATGCTGGCATGTGCTGGTTCATGGATCCCCGGGTCGCGCGGCGGGCGACCGGG
>NZ_LMUU01000194.1 GCF_009765775.1 Beijerinckia sp. L45 | reverse complement strand
CAGGCTTGGCCTTCTGGGGTCTCGGCAGGGCAGACCATACCCCAGTGGGTGTTGTGCAGTTGACGAGGCTTTGCGATCTTGCCCTCTCGTCCGAGTGGCGTATTGCAACGACGAAGATGGGACAACGTGGATGCGTATGTGTAACGATTCAACACCTGGGAGACACCGGCCTTCGCCGCACCAGCCTTCTTCTGGTCACCCCAGTTGCCGGTGGCAAGAGAGTACTTCAAGCCCTGCGAGATCGTGTGATGCTTGATCGCGAGGTTAAGATTGAAGTCCTTGTTGGACTCCACACACTGATGTCTGGTGAGCATCGTCTCATAGCGTGTCGATAGCGATTACATACCTTCTGCAAGTAGCGGTACACATCCTTCGTCATCTTCCTGAAGAGCATGCGGAAGAGGCCAGCAAGCAGCGGACCTGCCAAGTCGAGACGCTTCTTCCCAAAATGATCGGTGT
>NZ_LMUU01000193.1:21185-58701 GCF_009765775.1 Beijerinckia sp. L45 | reverse complement strand
TCGTGCCTTCGCTCAGCACCGCCCCCATGCCGACGAGCGCCCGTGCCCCGACGTGGACGGCCGCCATCCGCACGTGGTGGCCGACGGTCGTGTCTCGGCCGATCACCAGCTCACCCGAACCCGCGGAAAGAATCGTGTTGTCCTGGATGTTGGTATTTTCGCCGACGCTGATCGAGCCGCTGCCGGCATCGGCGACGCAGCTGAAGAACAGGCTGGAGCCCGGCGCGAAGGTGAGGCGCCCGGCGCGCTGCGCCGTACCGGCGATGAAGACGGCATCGCCGAAAGTGTCCGCGCTCGGCGGGAGCGCAGCGACGCTCGTGCGCGTCGCGCGCAAAAGCGCGGCGCGTTCGGCGAGTTCGCCATCGCGTAGTGGCCGCACCGGCACGGCCGGGCTGCCGGCATAGACCGACCCGCTCGTCAGCACCTTGCGCGGAAACACGGTGGATCCCGCCTCGATCAGCACGTTGTCCTCGACAACGGCCGCGTCGAGGATGGTGACGTCATCCTCGATCACGCAATTGTCGCCGACCGTGCAGGCGTGGACGATGGAATTGGCGCCGACCGTCACGTTGTGCCCGATGATCGCCGGTAGAATGTCGTGGACGATATGCACCGTCGCGCGATGGCCGAGAAACACGCCGTCGCCGATATGCACCTCCTGTCCGTCGGCGCGCACCACGCTGTCTTCGCCGAGGCTTGCCGACGCGCCGATGGTCGCCCGGCCGAGCACGGCGGACCGCGCCCCGGCATGACGCAGCGGGCCGGCGAAGCGCGGAACGATGTCGTGGAACGGCAGGACGAAAGCAGGCGTCATGGGAGATCCTGAGGGCTTTTGGCGATGCGCCGCGACCATCGCCAGAGTTTCGGGGAAACGCAAACGGCGCATCAGCCCCCGCAAATCGTCCAGCGTGGCAATTCAGAAAAACGTGAGTTCGCATCGACTCGGAGAGAGTTTAAACATGGCAACATCGCGGCAGGCGTGCAGTGCCACAGGCCGCGGCAAAGCTTTCCTGTGGGATAAATTCCCACAAAATTTGACAGAAGGTCTTCGATTCGATATGACCCCTTCATCGCAATCGGCGCCGGAGCGTTCATGAGCATTTCTACGGATCACGCTGGCCCCCGGCGCAAAGCACCGCGCAGCCTGAAGCGTTTTTCCTTTGCGGTGAAAGCCGAAGTTCCCGGCGTTTTCGCCGATCTCGGCACCGTTCTGCTGGCCGGCCTGTGCCTTGCGGGCGTGGTGATCGTCCTGTCGACATTCGATGGCGATTTGCGCGGCAGCGACGAAGTCGTCGGCGCGATCCTCGGGACTTTGTCCCTGTTTGCCATTCTGGCGGCGCTCGAACTCGCCGATCGGCTCAAGCGCAAGCGCACCTCGGCTAAGTAGGTCGCGTCCGGCCCGGCGGGCCGGAGCTTCGAACTACGCCACCCGCGTCCGCGGTGCGCCAGCCAGATCCGCCGCCCAATATCTGGTCCCGATCGTAGCGCTGATATGGCGGGCATCCTCGGCGATGCCGGAAAAGCGCCCCGAGCCCCAGGTCCACAACCAGCCCAGACCGATGAAATAGAGGCCCGGTACCGGCGTGACGCCGCGGACATGGCCGGGATAGCCCTTGCCGTCGAAGACCGGGATGTCGACCATCGAGAAATCGGCGCGGAAGCCTGTGCCCCAGATCACCGTCTTGATATTGGCGGCGTCGAGATCGAGGGCGGTCGGCTCCGTGGTGACCGTCCACGGCGGCACGTAGGCCGGCTCGGCCGGCGCCTCGATCCCGTGTTCCGCGATGTAATCATCGATCATCGCGCGGATGCCATTGTAGGTCCTGTCCGCCGACTCCAGCATTTTCGCCAGGTCCGGCTTGAAGGTCAGGGCCGGCCCATCCACCGTCTCGAGATGCCCGTAGACCTTCATGCCCTCGGCGGCAAAGCGGCGCAGATCGATTTCGCGTCCCCCTTCGCGGCCGGTTAGGTAGTGGTTGGCCTTCTTGCGGACCTTCTCCTTGAGGGGATGCGTCGCGACGGTGGTCTTGTAATAACCCATCTCGTCGAGCCACTTGATCGCGTCCTTGCCGCGATAGAAGCGCGGAGAGCGCGGGGCGCTGCCAACGGCGATGTGCACCTTACGGCCTGCAAGGTGCAGATCCTCGGCGATCTGGCAGCCGGACTGGCCGGTCCCGATGATGAGGATCTCACCCTTCGGGATTTGCGCGGAATTCTTGTAGTCCCGCGAATGCAGCTGCTTCGTCGCCAGCGGTAGCCGTTCCGCCTGACGCGGGATCGAAGGATGGTGGTAGCCGCTGATCGCCATCACCACCTGATCGGCGGTCCAGGCGCCCATCGTGCTCTCGATCTCGAACAGGCCGTCTTCGTTGCGACGCACCGCGGTGACGGCGACGCCCTCGTGGATCGGCGCGTCGACTTTCTTGGCGAAGGCTTCGACGTAGTCGACGATCTGGTCCTTCAGCATGAACCCATCGGGATCGGTGCCCTGATAGGGAAAGTCCGGCAGCGCACACTGCCAGTTCGGCGTCACCAGACAAAAGCTGTCCCAGCGCTCCGAACGCCAGCTGAAGCCAATGCGGTTTTTCTCCAGCAGCACATGCTCGATGCCGGCCTGCTTGAGATGGTAGCTGACGGAAAGACCAGCCTGGCCGCCGCCGACGATGAGGACGGGAACGTGGCCCTTGAACTGCTGGGCCGGGGCTTTGTCCGGCGCGCCTTCGACGATCATGGTGGGATCTCCTACGAGTGGCGGTGTCAGGCGCTGAAGGCTTCGACGAGCACCGATGCGCCTTCGGTCGGTTGGCTCTTGGCTTTGGCTTCGATCGCGGCGAGTTGACCGAGCGCGCGCGAACAGCTCATGCCGTAGAGCGCGCGAACGCGCTCGCTGGCGGCATTGAGGCCGGAGCGGCTGCGCTGCAGGAATTCGTCGAGCGGATAGGCCTGCCCGGCGACGAAAAAGTCCTTGATGACGGTCGAGGGCGAATAGCAGGTGTCGAGGCCGCCATCGGGCCAGCGCACGCGGAAATGAACCTCAGGCATGGAGCGACCTCGCGGACGTTGGCGCACAGCCGATGAAGGGGCGATCGAAATCCCAGATCTCGACCTCGGCGCCGTCGCGCCACAGTTTTGTTTTCCGCGTCGCGTCGACGTGACCGACGACGGCGCAAGCGATGCCGCGGGACGCAAATTTTTCCAGCACGGCTCCGGCGTTGTCCGGCCTGGCGGTGAGCACGAAACCGAAGCTGGGGAACGCCAGCAGGAAGCGCTCGAGCGCGATGCCGGCGGGGCAGGGTACCGCATCGACGTCGATGCGCGCGCCGCAGGCTGAGGATTCCAGCAGCATCATTGCCGAGCCGACGAGACCGGCCATGCTGATGTCCTTGCCCGCGGTAACGAGACCGGCCTCCGCCAGCTCCGGCAGGATCGCGAGATCGCCGCGCAGGCGATCGCCGGGTGCGCCGCTGCTCGCGTCCCAGTTCAGGCTCTGGCCGCGAAACCCGCCGCGCAGGTCGACGGCGGCGATCAGCACGTCGCCGTCTTGCGCGTCGAAACTGGTGATGAGTTTTTCGGCCCGCCCCAAGACGGCGACCGCAAGCTGGCCATGGCTGTTGCGCGTATTGGTGTGGCCCCCGACGATTGGGACACCATAAAGCGCTGCCGCCTCGCGCAGGCCTTCCAGCACCGGCGCGGCTTTCTCGGCGCCGTCGCTCCACAGCGCGTCGACGACGGCGATCGGCCGACCGCCCATCGCCGCGATGTCGCTCAGGTTGACCATCACCCCGCAGTAGCCGGCAAAGCGCGGCTCGGCGGCGACAAAATCGTTGACGAAGCCTTCGATGGCGAACAGCAGAAACCCGTCGCCGTCGGGGATCGCCGCGCAGTCGTCGCCGACCGGTACGGCGCTCTGCGCGAGACCCAGCGACGCCACGACATCGGCGATATCCGTCTTATGCGCCATGCCGCGCGCCGCCAGCAGGTGTGCGGCGAGATCGTCGAGGCTGAGCTCGGGCGCGGGGCGGCCGGACATCAAGCGGCCGCCTTCTTGCCGGCCAACGCGTGAAAGCCTTCGGGGGCGTTGTCGAGCGCGGGATAGGCGGCGAGGTCCGCCTGCATGAACACATGCGGCATGCCGTGCAGCGTCACCTCTTCGACGCGCTGCCAGTTGAGACGGCGGAACATCAGCTCGTTTTGTGCCTGAACGTTGGCATAGAAACGGATGCAGCCGAGCGCATTGGCGGATGACACTGCCAGCTTGATCAGCGCGGCACCGAGCGCGCCCACCCGGCGATAGCGCGCGTCGACGGCGAGCCGCGAGCCGTACCAGATGCCGGGCTCGGATTGATGGATGCGCACCGTGCCGACGACCTCGTCGGCCAGCACCGCCATGGTCGAGAGCGCGACGAGATGGATCGCCGTCTCGTCGACGGCGTCGCGATCATCGCCTTCAAAAATTTGCTGTTCGTCGCAGAACACCTGTCGGCGCAGCGCCGCGGCGCCCGCCGTCTCCCACGGGTCCGTCGCGTATTTCAGGCGGAAGTGGCAGGCGGCGAAGGGATTGAACGGGTCGGCGACCATGGCTTCAGGCCTTCTCGTAGGACGACAGCGCCGAGCAGGCGCCGCACTTGCCGCAGCCGGCCTTGGCCGTGCCGGAGCTCATCCCGGCGGCCTTGAGCATGCGTGACAGCGGATACAGGACCTCGTGCATGAACAGCGGCGACGGCGTCGGGTGATCTTCCATCGGCGTGCCGGAGATCGGCACGAAGGGAACGACGAACGGGTAGACGCCGCGCGCGATCAGCTGGCTGCACATTTCGAGCAGCGCCTCGCGGGTGTCGCCGAGCCCGGCGAGAATGTAGGTCGAGACCTGGCCCCAGCCGAACACCGGCACCGCGGCTTCAAACGCCGCCATGTAGCGCTCGAGCGGCACGCTGGCCTTGCCGGGCATGATGCGTTCGCGGATCGCTGGCGTCACCGCCTCGATATGCATGCCGAGCGTGTCGATGCCCGATGCCTTCATCCGCTCGAACCAGCGGTCGCTGTCCGGCGGCTCGCATTGCGCCTGGATCGGCAGATCGACGGCGGCTTTCACCGCGAAGGCGCTTTCACACAGCACGGCGGCACCGCGATCGGTGGCGTTCGGCGTGCCGGTCGTCATCACCATGTGCTTGACGCCGTCGAGCAGCACCGCTGCGCGGGCGACTTCGGCAAGCTGCTCGGGGCTCTTGTGGGCGATGGTCCGTCCGGCGGCGAGCGACTGGCCGATGGCGCAGAACTGGCAGGTTTTCGTCCGGCTTTGATAGCGGATGCAGGTCTGCAGCACCGTCGTCGCCAGCACGTCCTTCGAGTGCAGCACCGCGATCTTGGAATAGGGAATGCCGTCGAACGTCTGCAGCGCATAAAAACGCGGCTGGTTGGGAAAGCTGATGCGCCCGACGGTGACGCCGTCGCGCTCGATGATGCTCGAGCCATCGGCATCCGGCGCCAGCGAGCGATACGGCGACTCGAACGAGGCGGCGGTATGGATCGGCACCATCACGGTGCGCCCGTTGATGGTGACAGCCTTGTGGTCGGAGGGCCCGGCGCCACCGCGCCGACTTGCCGCCCCGACCTTGGAATCAGCCAGCCGCACCCCGAAGGACTGCAACTCGTTGATCAGCTGTTCCGTCGGGAGAAGCGTCGTTGTCATGGGCCTCGGTCTTCTTGGTTGCCGCGGTGAAAGGAAGGGTCGGGGCGGCCGGTGTCGGATATGAAAGGGGCTCGGCCCCGTGCCGCACCATCGGGCTCGTCGGCCGCGCATCGAGATGGAGCTGCAGCAGCTCCGGCCGGGCGTAATGGCCAATGGAATCCATCATCCGCTTGCGCTTGGTGATCAGCGCCATGTCGAGATCCGCCACCAGCAGGCCTTCGCCAGAGGTCATCGGCGGCACGACGTGACGGCCCTCCGGCGAGACGATCGCCGTGCAGTTGCCGCCGCGCAGGCCCTTCTGCATTTTCGGGTCAGGCGCGATCGACTCGATCTGCGCGTCGCTGAGCCAGCCCGTGGCGTTGACGACAAAGCACCCGGCTTCCAGCGCGTGATGACGGATGGTGACTTCCATCTGGTCGGCAAAGATCTGGCCGACCAGCGAGCCGGGAAACTGCGCGGCGTGGATTTCTTCGCTCTGCGCCATCAGCGCGTAGCGGGCGAGCGGATTGTAGTGCTCCCAACAGGCCAGCGCGCCGACGCGGCCCACCGCGGTGTCGACCACCTTGAGGCCCGAGCCGTCGCCTTGCCCCCAGATCATCCGCTCGTGATAGGTCGGCGTGATCTTGCGCCGTTTGAGAACCATCGTTCCATCGGCGTCGAAGACGAGCTGGGCGTTGTACAGCGTACCGCCGTCGCGCTCGTTGACGCCGAGCACGATGACCATCGCGTGTCGCTTCGCCGCCGCCGCAATGGCCTCGGTCACCGGGCCGGGCACGGTCGGCGCTTCCTCGTACAGCCTCAGATGCGCGGCGCCCTGAATCACGGGCGGCTCGACGAAGGAAAAATAGGGATAATAGGGGACGAAGGTTTCGGGGAACACGATGAAGCACACGCCACGGTCGGCGGCTTCTGCGATCGCCTGCAAAACCTTATCGAGGGTGGCCCCGGGCGTGTCGAGAACCGGCGCGATCTGCGCCGCTGCCGCCCTGATGATGATCTTTTCCGTCATGGTCCTCTCCCTTGTTTCAGGGGAGGAGCGCGGCCACCGGCCGCGTTCCGCAGTATCAGGCGCCAACAACTGGCGGCACGAGCGCCGAAAGATCGGCGTCAAACTGTTAGAGCGTCCACGTGTGGAGCATGAACGAGTTCTCGCGACGATGGATCAGGATGAGATCCAGCACGTCGAGCGGGCTGATCGGGGTGATGCCGGGGATGAGAGCTCCCTCGCCATGACCGTAGAGCGCCTGCAAGGCGAAGCGGCAGGCAAAAACCTTGCCGCCTTCGGTCATGAACTTTTCGATCTGCTTGTTCATCGCGAGATGGCCGGGGAACGCCTCGTCGCCGAGCGTCGGAAAACCGCGCTGCAGACCGAGCGTGACGCCGGGGCCATAGAGCAGAATGCTGGTCTCGAAGCCCTTGCGCAGGATGCGCGTGGCCTGCAGTAGGTTGACGAGCCCGATCGACCCTTCGAACGCGACCGTGTGGAAGGTGACGAGGGCTTTCTCGCCGGGAAGCGCTTTGACGTCCTCAAAAACCTTCTGTTCGTAATCGACCAGGAAGTCGCCCTTCTGATTGGCTGGCTTCGTTACGGCTGGCATCGCGCACTCCTCAATGGATTTTCCGGGCCCCGGCCTCGCCGTGGACAGGGGTCGTTTCGCAACGGCTGTGCCACCCGTATGCTGCCTTTGATTTCTCACCATTAAACGAGTGGATGCATTCAATATGCAATCAATTACGGCCGCCTCTGATCCGTTCGATGTGCCTGCTTTGCGCGCACGAAGGCGGCAAAACAGGCAGCATGCAGAACTGCAATCACGCTGAGTATCGGTTACAGCCGAGATAAGAAATCGGTTGGAATGATCCGCAGGCAATGCAAGACTGACCGCAGGTTCATGGCGATTTGACTGCATTCAATTATCGTCGTGACGCGTTTCTCTCGATGGCAGGACCATGCGCGACTGGACACCCGATCTCTCTCACAACGACAAGCCGCGCTATCTCGCGATTGCCGATGTGATCGCCGACGACATCAAGACGGGCCGTCTCTCGCGCGGCGATCGGCTGCCGCCGCAGCGTAAGCTGGCGCTGCGCCTCGCCATCGATTTCACCACCGTGGCGCGCGGCTACGTCGAGGCGCAGCGGCGCGGGCTCGTCGAATCCCGCGTCGGCCAGGGCACGTTTGTGCGTGGCCCGGCCCGCGAGCCCGTCGTCCCGCGTCCGGCCCGCACGGAGGCCGTCGACCTCTCGATGAACCTGCCGCCGGAGCCGACCGATCCCGATCTGATCGAACGGATGAACGCCGGGCTTGCCGAGGTCAGTCGCGACCTCGTCGCCTTGCTGCGATACCAGGGGTTTGGCGGCTCTCGCGCCGACAAGGATGCGGCGTCGGCCTGGCTCAGTCGGCGTGCCATGGTGCCGTCGCAGGAGCGCATCTTCGTAACGCCCGGCGCGCACCCGGCGATCGCCGGCATCCTGGCGCTGCTCGCCAAGCCGGGCGACGCGATCCTCTGCGAGGCGCTGACCTATCCCGGCGTTCGCTCCATCGCCGCGCAGCAGGGGTTGAAACTCGTCGGCCTGCCGATGGACAAGCACGGCATCGATCCCGACGCCCTCGCCGAGGCTTGCGGCGCGCTTCGCCCGAAGGCGCTCTATCTCAATCCGACGCTGCAGAACCCCACCACCTTGACGATCCCGCCCGAACGCCGGGCTTCGATCGTCGCCGTCGCCAGGCGTCACGGCGTGCCGATCATCGAGGACGACGCCTATGGCTTCATCCCGGCGCACGGGCCGCCGCCGCTCGCCTCGATCGCGCCCGACATCACCTGGCACATCGCCGGTCTGGCGAAATGCATCGGGGCCGGGCTGCGCGCGGCCTATGTGGTGGCGCCCGACGCCCGATCGGGCTGGCCGTTCGCAGCGGCGCTGCGCGCCAACAATGTGATGGCCTCGCCGCTGACGGTGGCGCTCGCCACCCGCTGGATCGAGGACGGCACCGCCGATTCGATCCTTCGCTTCATCCGACGCGAGACGGAAGCCCGGCAGAAGCTTGCCACGGCTCTGCTGCCGGTGGGCAGCTTTCGTGCCGATCCGCTCAGCTTCAATCTGTGGGTGCCGCTGCCCAGGCCGTGGACGCGCTCGGCTTTCATCGGCCACATGCGCTCGACGCGTATCGGCATCGTCGCCAGCGATGCGTTCACGGTGCTGGGGGAGCCCGGCGAATCGGTGCGCGTCTGCCTCGGCGGCCCGGCGACGCGCGAACAGATCGCTAGCGCCTTGGATTTTATGGCCCACGCGCTGACGGAAGCGCCGGAACTCGTGTCGACCTTCCTCTAAGGTTCGGCGGGGTGCCGGCTCGCGAGCGCAACGAAAAAGGCCCGCAAAGCGGGCCTTCGTCATCGATCAGGCCGGCAAAGAGGCTAAGTTTACGCGTCGGCGTCCGCGGTCTTCATCGTCAGAACCTGGCGGCCATTGTACATGCCGGTCTTCAGATCGATGTGATGCGGACGGCGCAGCTCGCCGGAGTCCTTGTCTTCGATGTAGGTGGGCTTCTTGAGGGCATCGGCGGAGCGGCGGAAGCCGCGCTTCATCGGTGAGGTTTTGCGCTTCGGAACGGCCATGACACACAGTCTCTTGGGAAATGCTTGTCCCAAGGAGGGAAAGCTTGACGCCGCGCTTCAGCCTTGCGGCATCCACGAACGGCAAATTTGAAGGAGCACCGCATACACCGATCCGGCGACGCTGGCTAGCCCCATCCGTTTAACGCGTTCCCGGCAAACAGTCCAGCCAAGGCGCGCTATCGCGGGCGCGGCCCATCAGGTTTGCCGCCAGCCGCCGCTGGATCGCGCTTGGATGCGCGGGATTGCGGCGGATCGGGTTCGGCAGGGCGGTGGCGAGCAGGGCGCCTTCGCGGGCGTCGAGGTGGCTGGCGCTCTTGCCGAAATAATGCCGCGCGGCGGCCTCGATGCCGAAGATGCCGTCGCCCCATTCCGCGATGTTCAGGTAGACCTCGATGATCCGCGTCTTCGGCCAGACCTGATCCAGGCCGAGCGCGACGACGATTTCAAGCCCCTTGCGGATCGCCGAATGCCAGGGCCACAGGAACAGGTTCTTCGCCGTCTGCATGGTGATGGTCGAGGCGCCGCGCGACGGACCGTCCTCGTCGGCATCGGCCATGACGTCGTGCAGGGCGTCCCAGTCGACTCCGTGATGGCGGCAAAAACGGGCGTCTTCCGAGGCGATGACCGAGGCCACTGCCACCGGCGCGATGGCGGCGAGCGGGACATAATCCCGCTCATAGCTTTCGCCCTGCACGGTGCGGGCGAGCATCAAGGTCGAGACGGGCGGGACGATCGCCTCGAGGAGAACGAGGCCGACCAGGATCAGGGCGACGAGCAGCGCGCCGTAAAAGGCGCAGCGGACGAGTTTTCCGATGACTCCGCGCCTTCGACCCTTGATTGCCATGGCGCAGCCTTGACCGATCAAACCTGATCGGGCAAGCCGGGCGAGAATTATTCAAGATTGATCTGTTCTAAATCGAGTGAAGCATGACGCGTTGGGCTGAATCCAGTGACTTTCAAGAACGTCTGACTGCCGTCGCCGACGCGACGGAGCGGATGCTCGAGTCGCTGCTGTCGTCCACGCCTCTGCCGGGCGAGACCGCCCGTCCGGCCCGCTTCATGGAGGCGATGCGCTATGCCAGCCTCGGCGGCGGCAAGCGGCTGCGGCCGTTCCTGATGGTCGAGACCGCGCGACTGTTCGGCGTCGAAGGCGAGGGCGTGCTCCGGGCCGCCGCGGCGCTGGAGATGATCCATTGCTACTCGTTGGTGCACGACGATCTGCCGGCGCTCGACAACGACGACCTGCGTCGCGGCCGCCCGACTACGCACAAGGCCTATGACGAAGCCACCGCGATCCTCGTCGGCGACGGGTTGCTGACCTATGCCTTCGACGTCACTGCCGATCCCGCGACCCATCCCGATCCCGCCGTGCGCGCGGCGCTCGTGCTGGCACTCGCGCGTCACGCCGGCATCGGCGGCATGGTCGGTGGCCAGGTGCTCGACATCGAGGCGGAAATCTCGACCACGCCGCATCAGGCGGAGGACGTCATCCGTCTGCAGTCGATGAAGACCGGCGCACTGCTGCACTACGCCGTCGTTGCCGGGGCTATGTTCGCCCAGGCGGACGAAGCAGCGACCAAGGCGATCTCGCGCTACGGCCACGCCATCGGCGCCGCCTTCCAGGTGGCGGACGACATTCTGGACGTCGAGGCCGACGAGGTCGCGCTCGGCAAGAAGGCCGGCAAGGACGCCGATCGCAACAAGGCGACGCTCGTCGCCGCGCTCGGCCTCGAAGGCGCCCGCCAGCGCCGCGACCGGCTGGCCGACGAGGCGATCGCCGCGCTCGACACGATCCCGCAAGGCGCTCACGCCGAGATTTTGAAAGAGGCCGCGCGCTTCGCCGTCGAAAGAAAGAGCTGAGCGTGGCGCTATTTCCGACGCACGGCCGCCCGAACCTTTATATCGCGCGGATGTTCGTTGCCCGGCCACGGCTCTTCGTGGCGATCGGCGTCGCCGTCGTCAGTTATTTCTTCGTGCCCGCCGCCTTGCCTCTGGTGACGCGGCTGCTGCTCGCCTGGAACGTCGGCACCTGGCTCTATCTCGCGCTTTATCTCTACATGATCGCGACCTCGGACGAGAAGGTGATCCGCTGGCGCGCCAGCATCACCGACGAGGGCCAGTTCGTGATTCTGATCCTGACCAGCGTCGCCGCCATGGCGTCGATGGCGGCGATCTTTGCCGAGCTGAGCATCACCAAGGACATGAAGGGATTCGAGAAGGACTGGCATCTCATGCTGGCCGGCGCGACGATCGTCAGCGCCTGGTTCTTCATCCATCTGACCTTCGCGCTGCATTATGCGCATGAATATTTCGACGAGACCAAAGCCGTCGAGGGCGAAACGCCGAAGCTGCGCGGCGGCATCAATTTTCCGGATTGCGACGACCCGGATTACTGGGACTTTCTCTATTTCTCCTTCATCATCGGCGTGGCGTCGCAGACCGCCGACGTGTCGATCGGCTCGAAGGTCATCCGGCGCACGTCGCTGGTGCATTCGATCCTGGCGTTCTTCTTCAACAGCGCGATTTTGGCGCTGACGATCAACATCGCGGCGAGCCTGATCTGAGCGGCGCGGCGGCGGTCTTTGCGAGCAGCAAGGCCATGCCGTGTGAAATGTCAGCGGCGGTGCGAATCTTTTCCGGCTTTCGGATCTTGCCGCCGACACCTCGGAGACAAACCCATGCCCCTGTTCACCATCACGATGCGATCGAGCCGACGGGGCCCCGACAAGGCCACGCTCTCCGCCGCGATCCATGCCGCAAGCGTCGCCGCCGGCTATCCACACAACGACATCTTCCAGCGTTTCTTTAGCCTGGAGGCTGACGATCTGCGGATTGATCCGACCTATCCTGGATTACCGAAGCCGCGCACCGACGAGTTGCTGATGATCGAGGTCGTGGTGTCATCGGGGACGCTGACCAAGCGAAAACATGAGCTACTCGCCGCGCTGCTCGCCGGACTCGACGCCGTTGGGGTCGACGGCAATGACGTCATGATGTTTTTCGGCGAAATTGATCGCACCAGCAGCTCCTTTGCGAACGGGGAGCTAGCCCCGCCCGTGGTCCTGGAATGACTTGGAGCACCCTCCTGCCGGCGTGGCGCGCGAAGTTGGGCAGGCCAAGCGTCGGTCCTCGTGAAGTTATACGGGGCGAGCCAACTTCGCCGCGATCAGCGGCGATTGACCGTCTCTGAACACTTCCCTTACGTCAGCGTCAAAAGCAATTACGCACGGCTTATGTAGGTTTTCTGTTCCTCGGCTACTCAAACCCGGTGAACGCCAGACCCCGAGGTCTGACAGACAACGGAAGGGGACGTAGCGCCCGCTTACGGTGCTACCCCGTCGTGTCCCCGTCGGGATCGTCATCATTGTTGCCGGTCATCGCGTCGCGCAGGGTCTTCCAGCGCTTGATGCTCTCATGGGCGCCCAGCAGGGCCAGGCCCAGCACGAAGGGCACGAGGTAATAGATGATGCGGAACAGCAGCAGCGAGGCGAACAGCGCCGCCTCGGAATGCGCCGGCACCGTCTTCAGCATGGTGGCTTCGAAGACGCCGATGCCGCCTGGGGCGTTGGAAGCGATGCCGAGCAGCGAGCCGAAGACGTAGACGGTCACGAAGGTCAGGTAGTCGATGGCGCGCGGCGGCGTCAGCAGCACGAACAGCACGCCGGCGGCCGCGCAGAGATCCACCAACCCGAGGCAGATCTGGCCGAACGTCAGCCAGAATCCCGGCAGTTCGAGCTTGTAGCCCTGGATCGTCGCATGGCGGTGGCCCTGCGAGGTCCAGACGAGATAGGCGCCGAGCACCAGGATGATGGCGATGCCGATCACCCGGTTGAGCATCGGATCGAGATGGTCGAGGTGGGAGACGCCGCCGGCGCGAACGGTGAAGCCGATGCCGATCAGCAGCGCCATGCCGAGCCAGAAGGTCAGGCCGGCGATGACGGTCAGGCTCGCGACCTTGCCGGCCGACAGTCCCTTCCCGGAATAGATCCAGTAGCGCACCGTGCCCGCGGTAAACAGCGGGAAGCCGAGGGTAAAGGAAATCGCGTAGCTCGCGAAAGAGGCGAGTGCCGTGGTCGGGTAGGGCACGCGAAGCTTGAGCTGGCGCAGTGCCAGGGCATCGTAGCCGGTCAATGCGGTGAAGGAGATGGTGGTCAACAAGAAGGCGGTGGCGATCTGCTCGCCGCTGGTCGCCGCGACCGCGCTGCGGAGATCGCCGAGACTGATCTGCGAAAACGTCCGAGCCACCACCACGATGGCGAGGATGAAGATGCCGACGCTCAACGCGATCAGGATCGTGCGGCCGATCTTGTGGCGCGCTTCCTTCTTGTTCTCCACGCTGTCGGGAATGACGGCGTTGAGAAGCCTGGTCGTCAGCCTGCGAGCGGGATGCTCCCGCCCCGCGCTTGCGGTCTCGCTCGTACCAGGCAGAGCCAAAGGATTCCCTCTCGTCCCGCCTTCTAGGGAGGCGTCGACTTCCATCGTCAAAACTCCACCGTCAATGGACGGAACCGCATCCGGTTCAAAGGCCGTTCAGGCGTTGTCCCGGAGGGCCAGCCGCGCGAGAAGCGTCTCGTACAGCGGATTGGCCGCGGAGAAGACATAGTCGTGCGCGGCAACCGTCACATGCTCGGCGCCTTGCGTGACGAGCCAGTCGGCGAGCGGCGCGACCTTGTCGCGCAGGCACGTCAGCGTCAAGCGCCCGGCCACGTTTTCCGAGCGGCGCTTGGCACCGAACAGGGCAGCGGCCTGGTCGATCAGGCCCTCGTGCTTTTCGGCGAATTGGGCGACGACGTCGCGAGTCAGCCGGGCCTCTTCCTCCGCTGCGATGCGAGCGAGAATTTGCCGCGCCTGCTCCTTGCTGCGATCGTCCCATCGCGCCGAGAGGGCTGCAACGAGGTTGGCCTCGGAGCGCAGCATCACGCCATCGTCGAGCACTTTCAGCGCATTGGCGGCGAGCGTCGCGCCGGTCGTGGTGATGTCGACGATGAGTTCGGCCTGGCCGGCGGCCGGCGCGCCTTCGGTGGCGCCGAGGCTCTCGACGATGCGGTAATCCGTGACGTGGCTCTCGGCGAAGTAACGGCGGGTAAGGTTGACGTATTTCGTCGCCACCCGCATCCGCTCGCCACGCCGAGCGTAGAACGCTGCCGCGACATCCTCGAGATCGGCCATCGTCTTGACGTCGATCCACGCCTGCGGCACGGCGACGACGACGTTGGCCGAGCCGAATCCCAGCTTGGTCAGCAGGGCAACCTTGCTGTCGGCGGCGTCGAGCGTTTCGCGGACGAGGTCCTCGCCGGTAATGCCCATATGGGCCTGGCCCGAGGCCAGCAGGCCGACGATCTCGCTCGCTGACACGAAGGCGACTTCGACACCGTCGACGCCGTCGAGCGTGCCGCGGTAATCGCGGGCGCCGCGGCCCTGCGCGAGCTTGAGGCCGGCGCGGCCGAAGAAGGCGAAAGCGTTCTCCTGCAGCCGACCCTTGGAGGGCACGGCGAGGACGAAGGGCTCGGAACTCATGCCGCTTCTCCTTTGGCGCGTCGGTCGGCCCACAGCGCCGCGCCGACGGCGGGGACTTCGCTCTTGGCGCCAAGCGTTGTCAGCAGGCGATCGTAGCGTCCGCCGCCGACCAACGGCAGGTCGTTGGGGCGTTCCGTCTCGCGGCCCTCGAAAATGAAGCCGGTGTAATAATCGAGGTTGCGGATGAAGCGCGCCGAAAAATGCAGCTCGCCGACGGCGATGCCCTGCGCCGCGATGAAGCCGAGGCGCTGGTCGAAGCGCTCCAGCGCTGGTTCGAGGTCGAGCTTGGCGTCGGTGGCGAGGGTCCGTAGCGCCGAGGCGGCGGCATCAGGGTCGCCCTCGATGGCGAGAAAGCGCTCGATCACGGCGCGCGTCTCGTCGGGAAAGCCGGATCGGCCTTTGAGCGCCGCCTGCTCGAGGAAGCGCTCGGCGATCTCGGTGGCGCTGCGGCCGCCGACGGTGGCGATGCCGGCGATGGAAAGCAGGTCTTCCACCAGCGCTCGCGCCCCCTTGCGGTCGACATTCTCCAGCGCCGCGAGGACGCCCGAGTGGTCGTGACCGTTGCCGCCGTTGGGCGCGGCATCGAGAATGGCAGCAAGCGTCTTGCCTTGCGCCAGGCCGCGAACGATGCGGCGGCGCCACTGCGCCGAGATCGCGGTCGCGTCGAGCAGGTCGGAGAACAGGCCGGCATCGCCGATCTTGGTGGTGAGATTCGTACCGGTGGCGAGACGGGCGGCGTCAAGGGACAGCGCCAAAATCTCGGCGTCGGCGGCCTCGCGATCCGTCCGCCCCAGGCTCTCGACGCCGGCCTGGATGAATTCGCCGGGGCCGTCCTTGCGGAAGCGGAACACCGGGCCACAATAGGAGTAGGCCGCGGGGCTGCCGAAGCTCGGTGAGGCCAGATACTGCAAGCAGACCGGGATCGTATATTCCGGCCGCAGGCAGAAGTCGGCGCCCGCCATGTCGCTTGTGAGATACAGCCGCCCGCGCATGTCCTCGCCGGAGTCGAAGAAGGCCGACGCCGGCTGCAGGATCGGCGGCTCGCAGCGGATGTAACCGGCAGTGACGAGATGCGCGATCAGCGCCTCCTGGCGCTGGCGGTCGTCGGCGAAGGGCAGGGGCACGCGAAACACTCCGTTGGTGGCGCTGTCTTTATCAAGAGCGGCGCCGCAGTGCGACGGGATTCGGATGAGAGGGTGAAGAGGGCGGGATCGACCGCACCACAACGCCCTCATCCTGAGGAGCAGGCGCAGCCTGCGTATCGAAGGACGAGGGATTTGGGACCGCCCTCGTGGTTCGAGACGCACCCTGCGGGTGCTCCTCACCATGAGGGCTATTGAGATGGCTACGTATGCCGTCCCAGCACCTCTCGGACTTTGGCGACCAGATCGGTCTCCGCCACCGCGCTCTGCGCCTTGGCGCGCAACTCGATGTAGTCGGCGCGGTCCTTGGTCGATTTCGCCAGCTCCAGGCCGAGCACGAGGTCGCGCACCACCACCTGCGGGCCGTCGGCATGGTCGCGCTCGTTGGAGCCCTGGATCACCGCGCAGATCGCCTTGCGCTTGTCGGCATATTTCAGCTGCGCGTTCATGCCGGACTGGCCGAGGTAGAGTTCGGCGGCGATACCGGCGGAGCGCAGCTGCGTGACCAAAGCTTGGTAGCGGGCGATTTCGGGCTTGTCCAAGACCAGCACGACCACCGGCCCGCGATGGGCGCTGCCGGCGACGAGGGGCGACTTGATCGCCTTCAGCGCCGAAAACAGCCGGCTGACGCCGATGGAGAAGCCGGTTGCCGGGACGTCTTCGCCGCGGAAGCGGCCGACGAGCCCGTCGTAGCGGCCGCCGCCGCCGACCGAGCCGAAGCGGATCGGCTTGCCGTCGTCGCCGGTGACCTCGAAGGTCAGTTCGGCCTCGAAGACCGGGCCGGTGTAATATTCCAACCCGCGGACGATCGCGGGATCGATGCTGATGCGGGCGCCGTAGCCGGCGACGAGATCGGCGATCGCGCGCAGCTCCTCGGTGCCCTCATGGCCACGTGGCGAGTCACCGAACGCCGCGGCCAGCTTGTCGACGGTGGCGTGGTTGTCCGCGCCCTTGGCGTCGAGGATCGCCAGCACCTTGTCGGCCTGCGCCGCATCCAGCCCCGCGCCCTTGGTGAAATCGCCCGACTCGTCCTTGCGGCCGGTGCCGAGCAGCAGTCGCACGCCGTCGACGCCGAACTTGTCGAACTTGTCCATCGCCCGCAGCACGATCAGCCGCCGCCCGGCATTCTCCGGCCCGCCAAGGCCGATGGCTTCCATCACACCGTCCAACACCTTGCGGTTGTTGACCTTGATGACATAGTCGCCGCGCTTGATGCCGAGCGCTTCCAGCGTGTCCGCTGCCATCATGCACATCTCGGCATCCGCCGCGACGCTGGCCGAGCCGACGGTGTCGGCATCGAACTGCATGAATTGGCGGAAGCGGCCGGGGCCGGGCTTTTCGTTGCGGAACACCATGCCGGCGCGGAACGAGCGGTACGGCTTCGGGAGCCTGTCGAAGTTTTCCGCGACATAGCGGGCGAGTGGGGCGGTGAGATCGTAGCGCAGGCTCAGCCACTGTTCGTCGTCGTCCTTGAAGGAGAAGACGCCTTCGTTGGGCCGGTCGAGGTCGGGCAGAAACTTGCCGAGCGCGTCGGTGAACTCGATGAGCGGCGTCTCCACCGCTTCGAACCCGTAGAGTTCGTAGGTCTGGCGGATCGCCTCCAGCATGCGGTGGGTGGCGGCAATGTCTTCCGGGCCGCGGTCGCCAAGACCGCGCGGCAATCGCGCTTCGGCCCGTTTCGTCTCTATGTCAGTCATCATCGCCTCGTTTCCGGGCGTGTCTTACGAGTGGCGGGGGGCTGGACGCAAGGTTGCGCCCTTTCAACGCCGCAAACGGCGCCCCATATCTTTGGCGCGGACCAATCCGCGTTTATTTCTGGAGAAGACCATGTCCCCCGAAGAGCGCCAGCTTCTGCAAGGCCTGTTCGATCGCATGCGCAGCGCGTCCGGCAACACCCGGGATCGCGAGGCGGAGGCCTTCATCAACGACAACGTCCGTCAGCAGCCCTATGCGCCGTACCTCCTCTCGCAGACCGTGATCGTCCAGGATCAGGCGCTGCGCGCCGCCAACGACAGGCTGCAGCAGCTCGAGTCCGAGCTTCAGCAAATGCAGCAGGGCGGTTCCGCGCAGCAGCCCGGCAGCGGCGGCTTTCTGTCCGGCATCGGCTCGCTGTTCGGCGGTGGCGGTGCACAGCCACAGCAGCGGAGCCCGTGGAACCAGGGCGGCCAGCAGCAGGGTTATCCGCCTCAGGGTGGTTATGCGCCGCAGCCGCAGCAGGGCGGCCCCTGGGGCGGCCAGCCGCAGCAGGCGAGCGGCGGCGGCTTCTTGCATGGCGCGCTCGGCGCGGCGGCGGGCGTTGCCGGCGGTGTGCTCCTGGCGGACTCGATCAAGGGATTGTTCGGCGGCAGCAATAACGGCCTCGGCATCGCCTCCGGCGTGCCGGGCATGGGTGGCGGTTTCGGCGGTGGCGGCGAGACGATCACCAACAATTATTATGGATCGGACGCCGGTGGCGGCGGCACGGCCGCCGACTATCAGCAGGATGCCGACCAGGACCAGGACGACGCCCAGGACGCGGGCGACTACAGCTCCGACGTCTAACCGGCGATCTTCTAGAAAAAAGCCGGCGGCTCTCGCGAGTTGCCGGCTTTTCGTTGTCGTCCGCCTCGCAATGAGGGGGCGCTACATCACGATGACGCGGGTGCCGACGCCGACACGGCCGTAGAGGTCGACGACATCCTCGTTCATCATCCGGATGCAGCCCGACGAGACGTTGGTGCCGATCGTGTAGGGCTCGTTGGTGCCGTGGATCCGGTATAGCGACGAGCCGAGATACAGCGCCCGGGCGCCCAGCGGGTTGGCCGGGCCGCCGTCCATGTGGCGCGGCAGGTCGGGGCGGCGCAGGACCATTTCCGGCGGTGGCGTCCAGCCGGGCCATTCGGCCTTACGGCTGATCGTCTTGACGCCGGCCCAGGCGAAGCCCGGCCGGCCGACGCCGATGCCGTAGCGCAGCGCGCGGCCGCCGGGCTGCACCAGAAACAGGAATTTTTCGGGCGTATCGATGATGATCGTGCCGGGCCGTTCGTGACCCTCATAGGCGACGTCCTGGCGCTGGTAGATCGGGTTGATCGGCCGGCTTGCGAGTCCCGGATCGTTGGCGAGCGGATCGTAGGCCGCGTTCTGCGGCGCATAGGTCTGTTGCGCGTAAGCTTGCTGGGCATAGGCCTGCTGCTGCGGCACCGCCTGCGCTTCGGGATGCGAACCGTAATAGGCCGGCGGCTGCGGCGTATAGTCGGGCAGCCCGGCCTGCGGCAGGTTGGCCCTCTGCGGCGCGTAGACGAGGGCCGGCGCAGGCTGCGCGTAGGCGGCCGGAGCATAAACCGGCGCCGGGGCACGCCGCGGCGGGCCATCGGTTTCGCCCGTCATTAGCATCTCGATGAAGCCGCCGCCATAGCGGCCGGGCTCCGGCGGGAAGGGCGTTTGGCGATAGGTCGGCCGGGCGTAGAGATCCGGCGGCGGCACGGGCTGGCCGAGAATGCCGTGCTGCTGCGGCGGAAACACCGCGGCGCGATAAGGGAGGGCCTGGTCGCGATCGGCTTCGCGCTGGCCGTAGCCTGGGATGACCAGACCGTCGGCGTAAGCCGCATAGGGCATCGCCGCGACGCCGAGCATGATGAGCGACACACGAGTAAGCAACCGAGCTGACATCACCAACGCCCCACGCACCGTACTGCAATGGAGCCATGATAAAGCATATTTTTTAAGTGTAACCTTTAAAACTTTGGCATGGTTATGGACTTGATAACGCCGATTGCTTGGTAAACGAAGTCATGAAAATCAGAGTTAATTATTCGATAGTGGCCGGTCGTTGCAGGCGCAGCAAAGCAATCCAGAGCCGTTGTTTCTTCCGGCACGGTGTCACGCTGTCCTGGGATGGCTTCGCTGCGCTCGCGAAGCCGGCCGGATGAACTCGTTGCTCAAATTACCAGATACTGCGCGCTGATCGTCTCGCCCAGCCGACTATTGTCTTCCACGAATGTGGTGATGAACTCGTGCAGGCCGCTCTGGAAGATTTCCCTTGTGGTCGCCGTCTGCAGCCGCTCCATCACGTTGCGGGCGTGGCGCTGCGAGGCGCCCTGTATGCCGTAAGCCCGGCCGAGCGCATCGAGGAAGTAGACGATGTTGTCGTAGCAGGCGATGAGCGAGCGCGGCATTTCCATCTTCAAAATCAGCAGGTCCGCGACGAGCCAGGGCTTGATGCTCTGGCGATAGACCCAGTGGTAGGCGGTATGCGCCGACACCGCACGCAAAATGGCGGTCCATTGAAAATAGTCGAGCGAACCGCCGATGGCTTCGCTCTCCGGCAACAGCACATGGTACTTCACGTCGAGGATACGCGCAGTGTTGTCGGCGCGCTCTAGGTAGACGCCGAGCCGCGAGAACCAATAGGCATCGTTGCGCAGCATGGTGCGGTAGGCGCAGCCGTCGAAATCCAGCGACATCTTCTTCACGAAGTCGAGGAAGCGGGTGAGTTCCTCGCGATCGAAGCGGCTGCGGCCGATGTTGATCTGCTCGAACCGTTTGAGTTCGAACCAGGCTGAGTTGATCGCCTCCCACATCTCGATGGTGAGCGCGGTGCGCACCGAACGAGCATTGGCGCGGGCATATTCGATGCAGTTGCGGATCGACGAGGGATTATCGACCGAGAAGGTCAGATATTCCACGACGCTGGCCTCGTCCATCGGCGCGCCGGTCTTGAGGAAGGCCTCTTCGACGCCTGCCGAGGCAAGCGCACTCTCCCATTCCGTGCCTTGGCGCGGTTGGCCGTAATCGACGGGCAGGCTGGTCAGGCGCTGCGTGGCTTGAACGATGCGCGCGAGAAAATCGGCGCGTTCCATGTAGCGCGACAGCCAGTAGAGGTTGTCGGCGGTGCGAGAGAGCATTGCGATCCTCTTGGGATGTGATCAGGACTGGCGCTGGTTTTGGCCAAAACTTTGGGACTGGCTCTGACCGAAGCCCAATCCCTGCGATTGGCTCTGGGTCTGGAAGCCGTTGCCGTTGGTGTAGCCGTCGTCGACGATCCAGGTATCCTTGGTGCCGCCGCCCTGGCTGGAATTCACCACCAGCGACCCCTCCTTGAGGGCGACGCGGGTGAGACCGCCCGGCACCACCCGCACCCCGTTGGCGCCCGACAACACGAAGGGACGCAGGTCGACATGGCGCGGGCCGATGCCGGTGTCGAAGAAGGTCGGGCAGGTCGACAGCGCCAGCGTCGGCTGGGCGATGAAGTTGCCCGGATCGTCCTTCAGCTTGGCGGCGAATTCCGCGATCTGCGCGCTGCTCGCATGCGGCCCGACCAGCATGCCGTAGCCGCCGGAGCCGTTGACCTCTTTCACCACCAGTTCGGGCAGGTGCTCGAGCACGTATTTCAGCGAGTCCGGGTCGCGGCAGCGCCACGTCGGGACGTTCTTCAAAAGCGGCTTTTCCCCGAGGTAGAACTCGATGATCTCGGGCATGTAGGTGTAGATCGCCTTGTCGTCGGCGATGCCGGTGCCGACCGCGTTGGCGATGGTGACGTTGCCGGCCTTGTAGGCGCGCATCAGGCCGGGCACGCCGAGCATGCTCGTCGGGTTGAAGGCTTCGGGGTCGATGAAATCATCGTCGATGCGGCGGTAGATCACGTCGACGCGGCGCGGTCCCTCGGTGGTGCGCATGAAGACCGTGTCGTTCTCGACGATGAGATCGCGACCCTCGACCAGTTCGATCCCGAGCTTGTCGGCGAGAAACGAGTGCTCGTAATAGGCGCTGTTGAACGGCCCCGGCGTCAGCAGGGCGCACGCCGGTTCATGGCCGTCGGTCGGGGTGACCGAGCGCAAGGCCGCCAGCAGCGCGTCGGGATAGTTTTCGACGGGCGCGACGCGGTGATCGGCGAAGAGGTCCGGCGCCAGCCGCATCATCACTTCGCGATTCTCGAGCATGTAGGACACGCCGGACGGCGTGCGCACGTTGTCCTCGAGCACGTAGAAATCATTGGCGTCGATGCGCACCACGTCGATGCCGGCGATATGCACGTAGACGTCGTGCGGCACCTTCTGGCCGATCATCGCCTTGTTGTAATAGGGGTTTGTCTCGACGATATCGCGCGGCAGGATGCCGGCTCTGACGATCTCCTGCGCGCCGTAAATGTCGCAGAGGAAGCGGTTGAGCGCGTTGACGCGCTGGACCAGGCCGGCTTCGAGTTGCACCCACTCGGTGCGCTGGATCACCCGTGGAATGATGTCGAACGGGATGAGACGCTCGGAGGCATCCTTGTCACCGTAGACGTTGAAGGTGATGCCGATGCGGCGGAACATCAGCTCGGCATGGCTGTGGCGGGAGGCCAGCAGATCCTTCGGCGCTTCGGCAAGCCACTTGGCGATCCGCTCGTAGGCGGTGCGGATTGCGCCGTCATCGAGGGTCATCTCGTCGTAACCGCGCGCTCGTGCCAACCTGGCTGCTCCTCTATCGTGCCGTTCGCCGATCCTGCGGACCGCCTGCCTCAAACGAAGCAAGCGGCAGGCCATCGCTTAGCACGCCCCCTCACTACACCGGTCCAACGATCAAGGAAGCTCTTTGATCGCGGCCCGATCGACAGAGGTTGAACATGCCGCCCGGGCGCCGTGCCACGGCCCGGAGCCGCCAATCGCACGACCCAGCCACTTTAACAAAATGTAAAGGTTAATGCTTCTGAAAGGTTTGCGTCCTAGCCTTGTGCGACGTCCGATTTGCGGCAGGACTTGACCGCTGCCGTCAGGACATCGCGTGGAGCCTTGATGAGCACGATATCGCTTTCTCGCCTCAGCCTCGTGACCACGGACGACCGGCTGCGGCGGCCTGCAGCCGACCTGGGCCAGATCTTCCGGGTTCTCGTGATCGTCGCGATTTTTGCGGCGGCGAGCTTCTGGGTGATGCGCCCGACCTCAGGCCACGCCGCCGAAGGCTTTCGCGGCTTCGTCGACGGACTCTGGAGCCAGGCGCACAAGCGCGGCGTCAGTCGGGACACTTTCGACCGCGCCTTCGCCGACGTGACGCCGGACGATGCCGTGCTCGCCAAGACCAAGAAGCAGGCCGAATTCGTCAAGCCGATTGCCGTCTACCTCGCCAGCGCCGTGTCGGCGAGCCGCATCGAGACGGGACAGGCGCGGGCGAAAGACTGGAAGGCGACCCTCGAAAAGGCAGACGCAAGCTTTGGCGTCGATCCCTACATCGTCCTTGGCGTCTGGGGCCTTGAAACCAACTTCGGCAAGAACCCCGGCGACCTCTCGACCATCCGCTGCCTCGCGACCCTGGCCTACGCCCGCTACCGCGGCGACTATTTCCGCAAGGAACTGCTGGATGCCCTCGATATCCTGCAGCAGGGGCACATCACCGCGCAGGCGATGCAGGGATCCTGGGCCGGCGCGATGGGGCAGACGCAGTTCATGCCTTCGGCGTTCAAGCGCTACGCCATCGATTTCGAGGGCAGCGGTCGCAAGGACATCTGGCGCAGCATTCCGACGGCGCTCGGCTCGACGGCTTATTTTCTGAAGAAACACGGCTGGATCGCCGGGGAGACCTGGGGTTACGAAGTCGTCGCGCCACGCGAGGGCGACGGGACCAACGCCAGGCTGCGGCCGTTTTCCGCCTGGGCGCGGGAAGGCTTTCGCCGCGCCGACGGCGGTCCGATGCCGGAGCATGGCGAGGCGTCGCTGCTGGTGCCGGCCGGTCCCGACGGCCCGCATTTCCTGGTGACCCACAACTTCAAGGTCATCAAGAGCTATAACAACTCGACGGCCTACGCGCTGGGGGTTGCGCTCCTCGGCGAGCGCATCGCGGGCTCGCCGCCGCTTCGTGCGGCCTGGCCGGTCGCCAGCCGTTAGCCAGCGCGTCGGCTCCGGGTGGACTCGCCTCAAGACGGCCAAGCCGTTATGATCATGGTGCTGGGACGCATGAACTCGTGCGTGGTGCAGCTGTCTGGGACGCGACGGTCATGCGGGTGAAGGTGGGATCGAGAGCGGCGCTGCTTCCGGCGATGATGCTGCTCGGCCTGTCGTTCGCCCGCGCCGATGTCGCCAAAAGCCTGGCGCCGATCCCGCCCGCGACCGTCGCCCTGATGGCTGCCAAGCATACGACGCCAGCTGCGCCGCTCGTCATCCGCACCTACAAAAAGGAGGCGGAGCTCGAAGTCTGGAAGCTCAGCGCCGAGGGCCGCTACGTCTACATCAAGACGTTTCCGATCTGCCGTTGGTCCGGCCAGCTTGGCCCAAAGCATCATTCGGGTGATCGCCAGACGCCGGAGGGGTTCTATCCCATCGGCCCCAAGCAGATGAACCCGAACTCGCACTACTATCTCTCGTTCGATACCGGTTTTCCCAATGCCTACGACAAGGCGCATGGCGCCACCGGCTCGGCGGTCATGGTGCATGGCACCTGCTCGTCGATGGGCTGTTTCGCGATGACCGACAAGGAAGTCGGCGAGATCTACGCCATCGCCCGTGACGCGCTGAAGGGCGGCCAGCCGGCGTTCCAGATGCAGGCCTATCCGTTCCACATGACCGCCAAGAACATGGCACTCTACCGCTCGGATGCGAACATCGCGTTCTGGACCCAGCTGAAGGAGGGCTCGGACCGTTTCGAATCGACCGGCGAGCTTTTGCAGACCAGCGTCGTCGCCGGAAAATATGCGTTTGCGGCGTCGAGCGACCCGGCCAAAGAAGCCGTGGCCAAGGCATTCCACGACGCCGAGCAGGCGAAGATCACCGAACTCGTCGCCGACGGCAGCGCGGCCGTGCGCACCACCTATTCCGACGGCGGGCAGAACGCGATCTTCGCCGCCCTGATGAAGAAGGGCGTGTCGCTCGGCGATGTCAGCCGGCCGGAGGCGCTGGCCTTCGCCGGTCTCGACGTGACCTTGGTGCCGGCGCGGCGGCATCGTCGCCCGACGACACCGGTCGTGGCCGACGCGGAGCCCGCGAAAGCCATGCCGCTGGTTGCCGAGATCGTGAATGCGCACGCGACGCCGCTCCCTGATACGATCGAGCCCGTCGCCCTGATGCCGCAGTTGCTGCGCTACAGACTGTACAAGCCGCCGGTGACGCAGACCCTGATCGCCGGCGCGATGCCGATGCGGGCCGCCGTCCTCGCCAACTAAGCGCGAATTTGCGCCGGACGGGCAACCCGCTCTATACGAGCCGCTTGCCGCTTCTGGCCTGTCAGCCGCAGCGCCCTTCACTGGAACCACGACGATGACCGATACGCCGCCGGACCGCTTGGCCACGAACCCGAAAAGCCCGTTCTATGACGAGGCGATGCTGGAACGCGGCATCGGCATCATTTTCGAGGGCGTCGAAAAGACCAACGTCGATGAATATTGCGTCAGCGAGGGCTGGGTGCGCCTGGTCGCGGGCGTTGCCAAGGATCGCGCCGGCAATCTCATGACGGTCAAGCTGAAGGGCAGGGTGGAGCCGTTTTTTCGGGCGCCAGCGCCCGCCTCGTCCGACTAGCTCTTCAGCGGGTGCTCGCGGCCTCGCCTGCAGGCGTGCCGGGCCGCTCGCGAAGCGCGTCGTCGCGCTGCCAGCGAGCGGCAAGCTGACCCAATTGTTCCATGATGGCACCCATCTCCTCGATTCGGGAGGTCGGGCTGTATGTGACTTCCGGTGGGCTCGTCGAGGCGACGCTCCTCGTAACAAAGCCGTGTTTTTCCAAGGTGCGGAGCCGGACGGTCAGCACCCGGGCCGAGATCCCCGCTACCCCGCGGCGCAGGGCGCCGAAGCGCATTGGGCCGTTGCTGTGGAGGAGCCACATGATGTGGAGCGTCCACGGGTGGGTCAGCGTGATGAGCAGGCCGCCCATGGCACAGCCCGAGTCGATGGTCTGGTCGAGCCGCAACGTTGCCTCTCACGGTTACTTTAAAGTACCTACTTACGGGTTGTCACGAGCCGTGCATAGAGTCCTTTGCAGCAGACCCAATGCTGCGCGAGGAGAATGCATGAAGATACTCCATCTTGATTCCAGCGTGACGGGCGAGGCCTCCATCACGCGTCCGCTCACCGCGCAAGTCGCGGAGAAGCTGCTGGCGGCGAATGCCGGTGCGACTCTAGCCTACCGCAACCTCGTCGAAGCCCCGCTGCAGCACTACACGGCCGTGCTGCGCCTGCATGGGGCGACGCCTGAGGTGGCGACCGCAGCGCAGAAGCTTGAACTCGAGACGGGCGAAGCCCTGCTGGCTGAGTTCTTCGCGTCCGATGTCATCGTCATCGGCGCGCCCATGTACAATTTCAGCGTCCCGAGCCAGCTGAAAGCCTGGGTCGACCTGATCTGCGTCGCGGGGAAGACGTTCAAGTACGGCGAGGCGGGCCCGGAGGGCCTGTGCCACGGCAAGCGGGTCGTCATCGTCTCGGCGCGCGGCGGCTTGTACGGTCCGGGATCGCCGAATGCGTCGCGGGATTTCCAGGAGGCCTATCTCAAGGCTGTCTTCGGGTTCCTGGGTATCGATGCCATCGACGTGATCCGCGCCGAAGGCGTCGCCTACGGTCCCGACGCGCGCGCAGCGGCGATCAACGCGGCTCAAGACCAGATTGCGGCGCTGATCTAAACCCTTTGATGCAGGCCGATGCCGCGAGGCTGGGCCAAAAGGAAGAGCGTGCCCCGCACGCTCTTCCTGACGATTGATAGCCGTCGGGACTGCAGGCCTCAGCTGAAGATGCGGACCGCACCTTCGAGCGTCTTCCACACGCCCCAGACGATTGGGATCGCGATCAGCACCCAGGGAATGAGTGCGGCCCCGCTGAGCGAACCCTTGCCGATCCCATAGTTCCCGGCAACGCTAAGCTTGACGGCGGGGGCCGCGACGGCGCCGGGCCGCGCGCCCGCCTCGTTCATCAGCCACTTCGCATGGACCGGCCGCACCAAAGCGTTGCAGATGAAGCCGACGATGAGGAAGGTCGTGACGATATACATCGTCTTGTCGTAGACCTGCGCTTTCGGAACGCCGGCCGCGATCTGCGCGTCGCGGACTCGCCCGATCACCTCCGCGCCAACGATGCCTGCCGCCGACCATGCGGTGAGCAGCCGGCCATGAATGGCGCCGACGAACTTGGTGCCGAAGATGTCGGCGAGGTAGGCCGGCACTGTCGCGAAGCCGCCGCCGTACATCGACAGGATGATGCAGAAGGCGCCGACGAACAGGGCCTTGGAGCCCATGTGCGCGAAGGTCGGGGCCGAGGCGTAGAGCGCGATGCCGAGGCCGAAGAAGGCGAAGTATGTCGCCTTGCGGCCGATCCTGTCGGACAGCGAGGCCCAGAAGAACCGGCCGCCGATGTTGAACAGAGAGAGCAGGCCGACGAAGCCGGCGGCAATGCCGGCGACGCTCTTCAGCTGATCGGCGTTGAGCTGGCTGAAGATGAGGTCCGGCGCCCCGATCAGCTTGCCGGCAAAGATCTCCTGCAGCATCGGCGAGGCCATCGACAGCACCGCGATGCCCGCCGAAACGTTGAGGAACAGCACGCCCCAGATCATCCAGAAGGACAGCGTCTTGTGCGCGTCGTTGAGATGCACGGCGCCCGACGTCACCAGTGCGCTCTTATGCGTCGTGGCCGTCCAGCCCTCCGGTTCCCATCCATCCGGCGGCACCCGGTAACCGAAGGCCCCGATCAGCATGACGACGAGATAGATGAGGCCGAGCACGACGAAGGACTGCCAGACACCGACGCCGTCGGCCGTCTTGAAATTGTTGATGAGGAGATTCGCCAGCGGCGAGCCGATCATCGCGCCGCCGCCGAAGCCCATGATCGCCATGCCGGTCGCCATGCCGCGGCGGTCGGGAAACCATTTGATCAGCGTCGACACCGGCGAGATATAACCGAGGCCGAGCCCGATGCCGCCGATGACGCCAAGCCCCAGCCACAGTAGCCAGAGCTGATGGATGGAAATGGCGTAAGCGCCGATGAGAAAGCCGCCGCCCCAGCAGAGCGCCGACACGACGCCCGCCTTGCGCGGCCCGGCACGCTCCAGCCAGCCGCCGAACACGGCTGCCGACAGGCCGAGAAAGACGATGCCGATTTCAAAGGTGAGAAGCAGACTGCTGATTGGCCAGTCGCAGGTCGTGGTGGTCAGCGAGTCGAAAAAGCCGAGATTCGGGCAGGCCATCGGCTTGGTCAGCCCGATGGCCTTGTTGAGCGGAAGCCAGAACACGCTCAGCCCGTAGGCCATGCCGATCGAGAGATGGATGGCGAGAGCCGCCGGTGGCACGAACCACCGATTGAAGCCCGGCCCCGCCACGGTGCGAGTCCGATCGAACAGGCCCAGCCCCCCGGTGCCTTGGCTCGGCACCTTATTGATCGCCGTCTCCATCAACGCCCCACTCGTCTGCTAAAAAATTCACCAACACCATAGAATATTGGCCGCGCAAAGAAGATAGAGGGCTTTCTGCCGAAGATACTATTGTCCTTAAGGCATATAAGCCTGGCTCGCCGCTTGTCCTCGCGTGCATAAGCAGCGAACGTTACGCAATGCTGCGCCAAATCCCGCCGACTTATTCGTCGTGCGGGAAAGTCTCAAGTTGTTGCCCAGGGTTGCAACGTCGGCATCTTGGCCGTCCCGCCGAGTGTGCGACCGGAGTTTACGCGGTCAGGCAACCTCCCCTGTATATCCCCGCACCTTTCGTTGGATCGAAAGGGCATGCTAAAGGCCAGTATGATCGTTTGCCCTTTCGCTTGGTACGTCCTGCGTGCCGATGACTGCGATCGCCCTAGCCGATAGGCCGCAATGCTAGATCCCGTTCTGTTACGAACCTTTCTTCTGGTATCTCAAGGCAATAGCTTTTCCGAGACGAGCCGGAAGCTGGAACTGCGTCAGTCGACGGTGAGCGACCATATCCGCCGTCTGGAGCAATGCCTGGGGCGTCAGCTGTTCGTGCGCGACACCCATTCCGTCGTGATGACCCCGGAAGGCGAGGCGCTCGTCGACTTCGCGCGCTCGATCATCGAGACCAGCGAGCGGGCGGAGCGTTTTTTTGCCGGGACCAAGCTGCGCGGCAAGGTGCGCTTCGGCGCATCCGAAGATCTCGTCGTGAGCTGGCTGCCGTCCGTCCTCAAGGGTTTTACCCAGGATCATCCCGAGATCGACCTCGAATTCACCATCGCGCTGAGCAGCACCCTGATCAGCCGCTACGAGGCCGGCGATCTCGATGTCGTGCTGTGCAAGCGCTGGTCGGGGGAAGAACGCGGTCAGGTGGTGTGGCGCGATCGCATGGCATGGGCTGCCGCACGCGGGGCCGATCAGTTGCAGAACGAACCGATCCAGCTCATCCTCTATCCGCCGCCGAGCATTACCCGCTCCATCGCCTTGTCGGCCCTGCAGCACGCCAATGTGCCGTGGCGCATCGCTTGCACCAGCGACAGCCTGACAGGCCTAGTGTCCGCCGCCAAGGCCGGCCTCGGCATCACGCCGCTGTCGCGCTCGCTTATTCCGGATGGTCTGGTGGAGATCGAGGGAAGCAATCGCCTGCCGCCCCTGGGGGAAGTGGATTTCATCCTGTTACGCGGCGGAGGCGCCTCGCGGGCCCCGGTGGCGGAACTGAGCGCAGCGATCATCGCGAAGGGCCGGCACTTCGGAAGTCGTTTGACGTCGGTCGAATAAAGGTAGGCTTCAAACCTTCGAACGTTGCGCTTCGATGCCGTGCGCTAGCCGGTCCCGCGTCTCGGCGACCGGGAGAGCCTGAGCCACGATCAGATCCGCGACGCTCGCCACATCATCGAGGTACGCTGTCGGCAGCGTGATGAAGGGCGGCGGCGCGTCGCTCACCAAGGCGGCGATGCTCGGATCGTCGGGAAACAGGAACGGTTTGCCGTTGCCGACACGATGAATCTCGATTTTCGCGTGCCGGTCGTGCTTGAAGCCCTCGACAAGCACGAGATCGACCAGGGACAGATGCTGAAGCAGGCCGTCGAGGTCGGGCTCGGGATCGCCGCGCAACTCGTGCATCAAGGCCCAGCGATTGGCCGAGGAAATCAGCACCTCCTGGGCGCCGGATTGGCGGTGCTCGAAACTGTCCTTGCCCGGCTTGTCCACGTCGAAGTTGTGATGCGCATGCTTGATCGTCGAGACGCTCAGGCCGCGTGCCTTCAGCACCGGAATCAGCTTGACGATCAGCGTCGTCTTGCCGGCACCGCTCCAGCCGGAGAGCCCGATGACCTTCATGCGACGGCCTCGCGCGTGGCCTCGATCATCATCGTGTCGACGGTCATGGTGCCATCCGGCTCGAACGCGAAATGGTCGGTGACCGGTTTCGGCATGTGCCCCTGCAGAGCAAGGATCGCCTGGACCTGGACGTCGGGGGTCCCGCTGCGGGCGATCCAGGTGGCAAAATGCAGGCGAAGCCTTGCCGGTACGGGCGCCATCGGATGCAGGCCCGCTGCGCGCAGGGCGCGGATCCACTCGTCCGGCGCATAGTCGCGGACGTGGGTCGGATCGCGCAGCAGCTCGACGCTCTGCAGGAACGTATCGCGCAGCGCCTCGCCGGGCGACACGACATCCATGATGATCGCCATACCATCCGGCTTCAACACCCGTCGGATGCCGGCGAGGCCGGCCGCGAGATCACGCCAATGATGGGCGCTGTAGCGGCTCGCCACGACATCGAAGCTTTCGTCGGGAAAGGGCAGGGCCTCAGCCGCACCGCATTCGGTGACGATGTTGCGCAGCCCGCGGTCGGCGGCGACGCCGGCCACGGCGGCAAGCATGTCCGGCGACAGATCATAGGCCACAATCTCGCGGGCGTGTGGCGCGAGCGTGAAGCTGACATGGCCGCCGCCGCAGCCGAGGTCCAGCACGCGGCCGGGCGGCCGCGCC
Organism: Beijerinckia sp. L45; assembly: GCF_009765775.1. Lineage (GTDB taxonomy): Bacteria > Pseudomonadota > Alphaproteobacteria > Rhizobiales > Beijerinckiaceae > RH-AL1. Next base: position 27,928 of record NZ_LMUU01000193.1, on the reverse strand, counting down.
GCGACGAGAGCCGCCAGCCGCTCGAGGTCGGCGCCTTGCGCATGGTCTTTGCTTTCGACATAGGCCTGCGCGTGGGCGCCGAACTGCGCGGCCACGAGACTCTCGTGCGATCGGGTCATCGATATCCCTCGCTCCGGACGTCGCGCGCCGGAGTCTTGCTCTTGCGATCCCGGGTCTATAGCAGCCTGTGCATGGCCTTCGCACCCCCGCCGGAAAGCCCGATTCCGACGCTCGACCTGCGCGGCCTCAAATGCCCGATGCCGGTGCTGCGCACGCGCAAGGCCCTACGCGGCATGGCGCCCGGCGCGCGGCTGGAAGTGCTGTGCACCGACCCGCTCGCCGCGATCGACATCCCGCATTGCCTGCGCGAGAGCGGCGATGTGTTGGAGGCGCAGGGCGTCGAGGCGGACATGCTGCGCTTCGTGATACGAAAAGGCGATCCCGAGCCCTAGCGGTGCCCTTGGCCCGCGATTGCCTCCGCCGCCACCAGATCATCCGGCGCGTTGGCGTTGAAGAACGGGTCGTAGGGATGCACCGGCCAGTCCGCATAGGCGACGGGGTGGCGATCGAGGAAGGCGCCGACCTTGCGCAGGCCTTCGACCGCCAGCGCCTTGCGCAGATCGTGGCGCAGCGACACCGACCACAGCGTCGCCACCGGATGGCTCGATCCGCCGGAGCGGGCGCAGACGATCAGCGCACGGTCCTCGACGCGGACATCCTGCAGGCGGGCCACGAAATCCTTCGGCAGGAACGGCGTGTCGGTGGGTGCGGTCACGGCGAAGGGCTTGTTGGGATAGGTTTTGGCGACCCAGTCGAGCCCGGCGAGCACGCCGGCCAGCGGTCCCGGGTTGTCGGCAAGGTCGTCGGAGATCACCGGCAATCCATAATGCGCCAGGCGATCGGTGTCGCCGTTGGCATTGATGACGAGCTTGTCGCACTGCAGCCGCATCGTCGCGATGACGCGATCGAGGATCGGCACGCCGCCGACCGTTCTCAGGCCCTTGTCGCCGCCGCCCATGCGGCTGGCGAGGCCGCCCGCGAGAATGATGCCGATCATGGGATGACCTCGCTCTTTCCGTTGGTCTCCCCGCCGCACGAGCGGGGCGACGCCTCCAGGATCATGATAGCAGAGTGACATGACTATTGATCGGGTGGAGGCCCGGACGAACGGACGGCGTCCGTCAGAAGCGATACCAGAGCCCGACGAAGGGGCCGGTTTCCCGCGCGGCGTCGGTGCCGGCCAGCGTTCGCAGCGCGCCGACCTGCACCGACCATTTGGGCGAGAGGTCGTAGACGTAGCTCAGCTGAAGCTTGGCATAGGCGGTGCGCGGGATCAGCGGTCCGGCGCTTGCGGCCGAACTGGCAAAGCCTTGCAGGAGGATCAGGCTGCGTGGCGTGGGGCGGAGGCCGAAGCCGATATCGAAGCGGGCTTCGTCGGGCCAGCCGCCGCCGCGAAGCCGGGCGCCGGGCTCAAGCGACAGAAACCCGGGCGTGCCAAACACGGACAGGCTTTCACCCCACTGAAGGCGAAGATCGGCGGCGAACGCATGCGGACCGCCGAGCGAAACCTCCGTCGCCGGATTGCTTCGCCCCAGGGGTGGCTCCACCAAAGCCTGGAACGCGAGCGTTCGCGTCGCCGTGCCCCAGAGCTTCAAGCGGGCGCCGAATGCACTTTCATCGGATCCGCTATAGGCGTTGCCGGACGATCCCGCTTGCATCCGGGCTGCCGTCGGCGCCGCGATGATCGTCAGCGAGGGCGTCAAACCGTATTCCGCGAAACCGCTGATCGCGGCTTTGCGGTACGTTGGTGTCGGAACGCTTTTGCCGAATTGGTTGAACGAGCGCGACGCCTCGATGTAGCCGCCGCCGGCAATGATCTGGCCCTGACCCTCGGGCATCAGGAAGCCGCCGGCCGATGCCGGTGGCGCAGACATGCCGAGCGTGGCCGTGGCCGCGCTCCACACGAGCGGGAAACAAAAACGCCACACGCAACACCACGCGGCGCGGTTGCGACAGGCTCGGCGCCGTCCCCAGCTTCAGCCGGAATATCGCGTGCAATCCATCTATTCACGGTTGCATTATTGGCACCCGCTTCGTTCCGGAGTCAGCGTTGCTGCGAAACGACAGTGCCGTTGCGGCAATGCTACGACGCCTTGGCGATCGGCTCGGGCATCGCGTCCGGAAAGGTCGGATACAGCTTTTGGCTGCGGCCGAGCTGCTGAACGAGGCCGAGCACGCTGTCGATATGCGGCGTCGCCACGTCGACGGCGCGGCCGAGCTCCTGCACCGCGGTGACCAGCGCGTCGATCTCCAGCGGGCGCCCGCGCTCCAGGTCCTGCAGCATCGAGGTCTTGTGCGCGCCGACCTTGGCGGCGCCGTTGATGCGGCGGTCGACGTCGACGCGGAATTTGACGCCCAAGCGTTCGCCGATGGTCTGCGCCTCCAGCATCATCAGCCGCGACAAAGCGCGGGTGCCGGGATCGGTGGCGACGATGTCGAGCGTCGCGCGGGTGAGCGCGGAGATCGGGTTGAAGCTGAGGTTGCCCCACAGTTTGACCCAGATGTCGTCGCGGATATCGTCGAACAGGCGCGGCTTGAGATTGCCTGTGGTGAACACGTCGACGAGACGCGCGAGACGTTCGGTCTTCTGGTTGTTCGGCTCGCCGAGGCCGAACTGGTCGCCATAGGTGTGCTGGATCACGCCGGGGCCGACGAGTTCGGTCGCAGGATAGACGGTGCAGCCGATGACACGCTCCGGGCCGATGGCATTCCACTGCCGGTCGCCGGGATCGACGCTGGCGAGGCGGCGGTTCTTGTTGGCGCCTTCGAGGCCGTAAAAATACCACCATGGTACGCCGTTCTGTGCGGTGACCACCATCGTCTCCGGCCCGAGCAGCGGTTGCATCGCCTCCGCCATCTCCCAGGCCTGGTAGGCCTTGAGACCGATGATGACGCAGTCCTGCGGGCCCAGTTCCTTCGGATCGTTTGAGGCGCGGACGTTCGCCTGCAGCGTCTCGGCGCCGATCTTGAGCTGTAGCCCGTCTTTCTGGATCGCCGCGAGGTGCGCCCCGCGCGCGATCAAGGAGACGTCGGCGCCGCCGCGCTTCAGCATGACAGCCATGTAGCCGCCGATCGCGCCGGCGCCGTAGATGCAGATTTTCATCACCGATCCTATGGAAGGCGGAAGAGCCGCCGGAAAAAACAGTGTCAGGCGAGTTCGGTCGTCCCGACGGGCAGCGCAGCCGCGGCGGGCTGCGTGCGATTGATGAAGGCAAGCCGCATTGGCTTCAGCACGATCAGAGCCGTCAAGGCAGCGCCGATGTTGAGGCATACTGCAACCAGGAACACGGCATACCACCCCTGGGCTGCCGCCAAAACGCTGGCGAGCGGAACGAGCAACGCCGCCGTGCCCTTGGCGGTGTACAGCATGCCGGCATTGGTGGCGGCATATTTGGCGCCAAACGTGTCGCCGCAGGTCGCGGGAAACAGGCTGTAAATCTCGCCGAAGACGCCGAAGAATACCGCCGAGGCCAGCACGAAGACGATGGGCTCGCGTCCGTACATGGCGAGCGTCATCAGCATCAGCGCCGCGATGGTGAAGGCGATGAACATCGTATGCTCGCGGCCGATCTTGTCGGAGACGAAACCGAAGAAGGGGCGCCCAAAACCGTCGAGAATGCGGTCGAGCGAGATCGCGAAGGTCAATGCCGCCATCTCGAAGCCGAGCAGGCTGACCGGCGCGCCGGCGATCTTGAAGTCCTTGGCGATCGGGGCGATCTGCGCCGCGGTCATCAGGCCGCCGGCGGCGACCATCACGAAGGTGGCGTACATCACCCAGAAGACCGGCTGGCGGATGACGAACTTCGGCTCGAAAGCGCCTGACGTCTGCGGAATGGCAAGGCGCTTCTTCGCGGCCTTGACCGTGTGCGTCGGGCGTCTCAGGAACATCGACAGCACCAGCACGACGGCGCCCTGGCCGAGACCGAAGGTGAGGAACGCCTGCTCGTACCCGCTGGCCTTGATCATCGCGGCGATCGGGACGACGGTCAGCGCGGCGCCGGCGCCGAAGCCCGCCGCCGTCGCGCCTGCGGCGAGGCCGCGGCGGTCGGGAAACCATTTCAGCGCGTTGCCGACGCAGGTCCCGTAGACCGAGCCCGCCCCGATGCCGCCGACGACGGCACCGAAATACAACATCCCCAGGGAGCCGGCTTTCGCATTGATGACCCAGGCGAGCGCGATCATCACAGCGCCGAACACCAGTACGACACGCGGGCCATAACGGTCGACGAACCAGGCCTCGATCGGCACCAGCCACGTCTCCGTCACCACAAAAATTGTGAAGGCGAGCTGGATCGCCTCACGCGTCCAGCCATGACGGGCCCCGATCGGATCGACGAACAAGGTCCAGCCGTACTGCAGGTTGGCGATCATCGCCATGCAGACGATGCCGATGACGAGCTGCACCCAGCGGACGCTGGACACAGGTTGGACGTCGGGCGGAAGGACCGCGTCGCGCATGCGTTGCTCTCCCTTTGACCGCGCTCGTTGAGCGGCGCGGTTCAGTGTGGCATAAAACTATTCGGCAGCCTGGCGGAGCGGTGGTGCAAGCGCTCCGGAATCGTGGATCGCGGCGATTTCCTTGGCGTCGTACTTGAGAACGTCGCTCAGGATCTCGTCGGTGTGCTCGCCGAGCAGCGGCGAACGCGTCACCTCGGTCTTGCTGTCCGACATCTTGATCGGATTGCCGACGGTGAGATAGGCGCCGCGCTCGGGATGATCGACCTCGACCACGGTGCCCGTCGCGCGCAGCGCGGGCTCTTCGGCGAGTTCCTTCATCGACAGGATCGGGCCGCAGGGAATGTCGAGCGGATTGCAGATCGCCATGACCTCGAACTTGGTCTTGGTCTTGGTCCAGCCCTCGATCGTGTCGAAGATGAAGGTCAGCTTGTCGAGGCGCGCTTCGGGCGTAGCGAAGTTCGGATCGGTCTTCCATTCCGGCTTGTCGATCACGTCGCAGATCTTCGTCCACACCGGCGCCTGGGTGATGAAGTAGATGTAGGCGTTGTGGTCGTGCTCGTAGCCCTTGCACTTCAGGATCCAGCCGGGCTGGCCGCCGCCGGACGCGTTGCCGGCGCGCGGCACGGCCTCGCCGAAGGGTTTGCCCTCGCCGAACTGCGGATATTCTTTCATCGGCCCATGCGCCATGCGCTGCTGGTCGCGCAGCTTGACCCGGCAAAGGTTGAGCACGCCGTCCTGCATCGAGACGCTGACGCGCTGGCCGCGGCCGGTGCTGGTGCGTTGGAACAGGGCGGTGACGATGCCGAGCGCGAGGTGCAGCCCCGAGCCGGAGTCGCCGATCTGCGCGCCGGTGACGACCGGCGGGCCTTCCTCGAAGCCCGTGGTCGATGCCGCGCCGCCGGCGCATTGCGCGACGTTTTCGTAGACCTTGCAGTCTTCGTACGGACCAGGGCCAAAGCCTTTGATCGAGGCGACGATCAAACGGGGGTTCAACGCCTGGATTTTCGTCCAGCTGAAGCCCATGCGGTCGAGCACGCCGGGCCCAAAGTTTTCGACGAGGACGTCGCAGGCCTTGATCAGGCCTTCGAGCACGTCCTTGCCCTTCGGGTTCTTGGTGTCGAGCGTGATGGAGCGCTTGTTGTGGTTCAGCATCGTGAAATAGAGGCTGTCGACCTTCGGGATGTCGCGCAGCTGGCCGCGCGTGATATCGCCGACGCCGGGGCGCTCGACTTTGATGACGTCGGCGCCGAACCACCCGAGCAGCTGCGTGCAGGTCGGACCCGACTGCACATGCGTGAAATCGAGAATGCGGACCCCGTCCAGCGCCTTACTCATCGTCGTCTCCCAAGGTCCTCTTGGACCATCGTTTTTTCCCGCAGCGAAGCGGTCTTGACCGAGCCGTCAGCGCTTAAGGCGACCGCACGCGTTTCACCGCAAGCGACGCCGCCGCGTGGACCAACTTTTAGCGGAGAGCTTCAGCAGGTATACGCAAATGAGCTGACAGGCATGCGTGTTGGTGCCATGTACCTCACTAAAAAGTCAATTGATCCGGAGGCTGTCCTGTGCCTCCCGGCGGGTAGACTTAACGACGATACGGCAAGCAATGCCGATAAGAGCAGCGCAAGGGGATGAGATGACGCTTTGGATTCGGTTTGAGCATGAAGGCGAGACGGGTTTCGGAACTCTCGAGAGCGCGACGATTACCGTGCATCGCGGCTCGATGTTCTCGGCGCCCGAAGCAACATCGCAGAAACTGCCGCTTTCCTCGGTGACGTTGTTGCGGCCCGCCGAACCGAGCAAGATGATCGGGCTCTGGAACAATTTTTATAAACTGGCTGAAAAAATTAGTTCGCCGGTTCCGCCGGAGCCGCTGTATTTTCTCAAGAACCCTGCGTCCTTCGCGGATCCAGGCACCACGATCTGCAAGCCCGCATCCTACGCCGGAAAAGTGGTCTATGAAGGTGAGCTCGGCATCGTCATCGGCAAGACCTGCCTGAACGCTTCAGACGAGGAAGCCGCAGCGGCGATCTTCGGCTACACCTGCGTCAACGATATCACCGCCATCGACATCCTCAACAAGGACCCGACCTTCGCGCAGTGGACCCGCGCCAAGGGTTTCGATGGCTTCGGCCCGTTCGGTCCGGCCATCGCCACCGATCTCGATCCCGCAGCTTTATCCGTGCGCACAATCCTCAACGGCGAGGAACGTCAGAACTATCCGATTT
>NZ_LMUU01000193.1:450-20985 GCF_009765775.1 Beijerinckia sp. L45 | reverse complement strand
TCGCCGGGATCGGAACTCTGCGCAACACGTTTACGCAGCAGGTTTAATCCGCCAGAGGCGTGCGCTGGCAGCATCGGCACCGCTCTGCGGCTCGTCCTTGCCACGACACCTTGCTATCAGAAATGCACCGGTCCGACGGCGTCGGGCCGCCTTCTCTCGCTTAAGGAGAAGGCGCGAACTTCAGAGAACCCGTAATGACCTTGCCCACGATGATGAAGCAGATCCATTTCGACGGCGCCGGCGGTGCCGACGTCATTCGCGTGGGTGAAGCGCCGGTCCCGACGCCTGGCGCCGGCACGGTGCTGATCGAAGTCGTGGCGGCCGGCGTCAACCGGCCCGACGTCATCCAGCGCGGCGGCGGCTATGCCCCGCCGCCTGGCGAAAGCGACATCCCGGGGCTCGAAGTCTCCGGCCGGATCGTGGCGCTGGGCGAAGGCGTCGACACGCTCGAGATCGGCGACGAAGTCTGCGCACTGCTCGGCTCCGGCGGCTATGCCGAATATGCCGTGGCCGCGGCGCCGCTCTGCCTACCGGTTCCGAGCGCTGTCAGCCTTCAGGATGCCGGCGGTTTGCCGGAGAACTACTTCACCGTCTTCGACAACGTGTTTTTGCGCGGTGGCCTGAAGGCCGGCGAAAAATTCCTCGTCCATGGTGGTTCGAGCGGCATCGGCTCGACGGCGATCCAACTGGCGCATGCCTTCGGCGCGGAAGTTTTTACGACCGCCGGGTCGGCGTCGAAATGCGCCTTCTGCCGGACGCTCGGCGCCGATCACGCGATCGACTACAAGACCGACGACTTCGTCGACGTCATCAAGGCGATCACCAAGAAGTCCGGCGTCAACCTGATCCTCGACATGGTGGGCGGCACCTATCTCCAGCGCAACATTGCGATCATGGCGATGGAGGCCCGCCTGGTGCAGATCGCGTTCCTGCAGTCCGGCATCATCGAAAAGCTCGACTTTCGCAACGTGATGATGCGGCGGCTCGTTCTCACCGGCTCGACCCTGCGGGCGCGCACCCTCGAGCAGAAGGCCGCCGTGGCGCGCGGTCTCAGGGAGAAGATCTGGCCGTTGCTCGATACGGGTACGGTCAAGCCGATCATCCATGCAACGTTTCCGCTCAGTGCGGCGCGTCAAGCCCATGAAATGATGGAATCTTCGTCGCATCTCGGCAAGATCCTGTTGGTCACAGGTAAATAGAAACCACAGCAACGCTTCTGTATTGCCATCAAAATTTTAACGCTCTGGGCCGATTGTCGCCAAGGTTTCGGCACCAGGACGCTGCGGCAATTGCGAAAGCGCATGCAAAAGAAGATTTTAGGACATTTCGGCCGCCTGTTTACCGCCCTGGTGATCCTCAGTCTCGTGGCGATCTGGGCGATCTTTGCCGGCATCTCCTACGACGCCTATCGCGGTCAGTGGATCGCTGCCTCGCTCGTCGCGAACAACATCACGATCTTGCTCGAGCGCGACATAGCGCGAAACATCGAACTTTATGATCTCTCGTTGAAAGCGGTCGTCAAAGGGTTGGACGACCCGAAGATAATGGCTCTGCCCGAAGACCTCAGGCGGGCCGTGCTTTTCGATTCATCGGCCATGGCGTCTGGCTTGGGCTCCATACTGGTTATCGATCCCAAGGGCGCGATAACCATGGACTCGCGGTCTGACCATCCCAGCGCCGTGAATCTGGCCGACAGGGATTATTTCAGCGTTCACCGCGATGAGCAGACCAAAGACGAGCTCTTCGTCAGCCACCCGTTTCAAAGCCGCATTTATGCGCAGGAATGGTCGATCGGGCTGAGTCGACGCGTGAACAATGCCGACGGGAGCTTTGCCGGCGTTGTCGTCGGCACCGTCCGACTGAGCTACATACTGTCGTTGTTTCGAGATGTTCGCCTGCCGCCTGACAGTTCGGTCACTTTATTCGACAGACGCGGAAACGTCATCGTTCGCTCCCCGTTCGACGCTGCGGTGATCGGGCAGGAGGCGGGCTCCGCCACGGAGTTTAAGCGTCAGGGCACTTGGTCGGGCGAATTCACGCGAGACTCGAGCTTCGACGGCATCCGCCGCCTCTTCGTTTATCGTCAGGTCGGCTCCCTCCCTATCGTGCAAAGCGTCGGCCTGTCCGTCGATCGGTTCCTTGGCGAGCTGCAGGCGCGCGTCGCGGGCTTAGCGGTCGCTTTCCTGCTCCTGAGCGGCCTTATCGTGGTGCTTGGGACAAGTCTTCGCAAAGAACTCCGCAACCGCACGGCAGCGGAGGTTGCGCTCGGTCAACTCGCCGCGACGGATGCCTTGACCGAGGTGGCGAACCGCCGGCGGTTCGACGAGGTGCTGATCATCGAATGGCGTCGCAGCGTCCGTTCGGAGGCTGACCTCTCGCTGCTGATGATCGACTGCGATCTGTTCAAGGCCTTCAACGACGCCAACGGCCACCTCGGGGGCGATGCCGCGTTGCGTGCGGTTGCCGGCGCGATCAAGGCATCGATTTCCCGCCCGGGCGACCTTGCGGCCCGCTACGGCGGTGAAGAATTCGCGGTGCTCCTGCCGACAACCGGCCTCAGCGGCGCGACGGTCGTCGCGGAAGCGATTCGCACGCGCGTTCTGGCTTTGAATATCCCGCATCTCAAGAGCCCGTTTCATCGCGTGACGGTGAGCATCGGTGTCGCGTGCCGGCATCCGGGCGGGGATGACGAACCCCGCATGCTGATCGAAGCTGCGGATCGCGCGCTCTACGCCGCGAAAGCGCAGGGGCGCAACGTCGTGGCCCTAGCCGACGCGCCGAGCGGATTGTCGTCAGGCACGGATCCGCACCGACGGCGGTCGGGTGCCGCAACGGCGTAAGACGATCGTCGTAGACACTCGGCTGTTCGGGAATATCGGTTCCGCTCCGCACCTTTCCGCAGCCGGCGCGTTGGTCGGCGCGGCCGCGATGAAGCGGTCTGAAGCGAGGGCATCATGAGCATTTTCGGGACAATCTTGTCGAAAGTCTTCGGCGATCACCATCAGGCGGCAGCGCCGAGCGCGTCCGCTGGCGCGCCGGCACCATCGGCCGACCCTTCGGCCCCTGCGGACGCCACGCCACCGGCTCCGGACAGCGCAACGCCGGCTGCCCCGACATCCAGCGCCGCTCCTGTGGACGTGGCTGCCGTGCTCGACGGCATGGAAGACAAGAGCGGCCAGGATCTTGATTGGCGCAAGTCCATTGTCGACCTGATGAAGCTGCTTGGCCTTGATTCCAGTCTGTCCGCGCGAAAAGAACTCGCGGGCGAGCTGCATTATACCGGCGACACCAATGACTCAGCCACGATGAACATCTGGCTGCACAAGGAAGTCATGCAGAAGTTCACCGAGAACGGCGGCAAGGTCCCGGCCGACCTGCACTAGGCAGGGCGTCAAATCGCGCCGACCGCAAGATTGGTTTCGACGAGGACCGTATCCTCGTCGAAATGCGCCGCGTGCCACGTTCCCGGCGTAAAATGAAACAGGCTGCCCGCGGAAAAGCGCTCGCTCCCGTCTTCCGTATCCAGGATGCCTCCGCCGGAGATGACCTGGACGAACTGTTCGAACGGATGCGTATGCCGGCTCGCCGAGGTCCCCGCTTTGATCTCCAACCGTACGAGCGCCGCGCCGACCCCGGGTGCGATCTTCTTCGATACCGTTGGACCGGCAACCACAGCCTCCACATCATCCCAGCGTTGCAAGATCGGCATATCGACCCTCCATCCTCATGCGTTTGTACCAAGCCGTGCCCAGCGGCGCCGAACTTTTCGCTGCGGCCCTAGTTGTGCATTGCACCATTGTTTAGTGCGCTGCACAAACGTATGGTCCGCGCCTCAACGAGGATAGAGCATGGATAGTTTCTTCAACACCGCCGAGGCCCCGCGTCTTGATGGCGCGCTGCCCGATCAGGTGTCCGGAGCGCGACGATCCGACGGGCTGCATGAAACGGTTGCGTTCGGGACCAATCCGGGCGCGCTGCGCATGCTCACCTATGTGCCCGAGAAACTGGCAAAGAACCCGGCTCTGGTTGTCGTCCTGCACGGCTGCACGCAGACGGCCGAAGGCTACGACAAGGGGGCAGGCTGGTCGAAACTGGCGGAACGCGGTGGCTTCGTCCTGCTCTATCCGGAGCAGCGCAGAAGCAACAACGCCCATGGCTGTTTCAACTGGTTCGTCGGCGGCGATACGGAGCGCGGGAGCGGCGAGGTCGCGTCTATTCATGAGATGATCACGGCCGCGATCGCAAAACATGGCATCGATCAGCGCCGTGTCTTCATCTGTGGCCTGTCGGCCGGCGGTGCCATGGCCGGCGCGATGCTTGCCACCTATCCCGAAACATTCAAGGCCGGGGCGATCCTCGCCGGTCTGCCTTTCGGCGCAGCGTCGACGACGAGCGAGGCGCTGGAAAGCATGTATTCGGGTCGGCTCAAGGCGGCGAAAAGCTGGGGCGACCTGGTGCGTGGGGCGTCCGACCATACGGGCCCTTGGCCCGCGGTGGCCGTCTGGCATGGAACCGCCGACAGTACGGTGAAGCCGATCAACGCCGGCGAGATCATCAAGCAATGGACCGACGTCCACGGCCTTGTGACGGCGCCGGAGGAGGAGCGGATCGGCGACATCACGCGGCGGCAGTGGCGCGACACATCCGGAAAGGTTCGGGTCCTCGACTATAGCGTCCCCGGCATGGCGCACGGCACGCCGATCGAAGGCTTGGGCCAAGCTGACGACGGGGCGTTGGGGCCCTTCTTCCTCGCCGCGGGTCTCTGGTCGAGCCTGCGGATCGCGCAGGACTGGGGCCTGTTCGACAAGGATGGCCATCCCCGCAAAAGCAGGCGCTTCTCGTTCCTCGGCCTCGAACTGTGAGCCTCGGCAAGCCCGGCGTCACGACGCCAGGGCTGGCTCCGGCATCCGGTCGGCCGAGGAATGGACCAGGGTGTGGATGAAATCGAGCTTCTGCACCACCGCGGGCGACAGGACGAAGGGGTAAAGGTCCTCCTTGCCCATCGTTTTGCTCATCGTGTTCAAGGCCGTCGTGACGGGAAGCCAGTTGTCGATGAGCGGTTGCATCGTCGGCGCCGCATAGGGATCGACGCTTTGATCGACGCTGAACTCGCCGTCCTTGTCGATGGCGGGTGACAGCTGCAGGTTGAAGGCCCGTGCCATCTCGAGCGTGTCGATGATGTGCAGATAGTGTGCCCAGGTTTCGGCGAAATCCTCCCAGGGGTGGCAGGTGGCATAGGCCGAAACGAAATGGGTCTGCCAATCCAGTGGTGGCCCCTTCGCGTAGTGCGTCTTCAGCGCTTCCTGATAGTCCAGCGTGTCGTCACCGAAGATTGCCCGGCACTCGTTCAGCTTGTTGCCGTCGCGGACCAGGCGATCCCAGAAGTAGTGCCCCACTTCGTGGCGAAAATGGCCGAGCAGAGTGCGATAGGGTTCGCCCATCGCCTTGCGGCGTTGCTCGCGCTCGGCATCGTCGGCTTCGCTCAGCGCGATGGTGATGACGCCGTCTTCGTGCCCGGTCATCACCTTGTGCTGAGCGTTCGGCACATCGTCCATGAACTTGAAGACGAGCGGTTCGGCGGCAAACAACATGTTCTGGGTCTGCGCCAGGTTGAGCCGGAACAAGGTGTAGAACAGGCGGTGCTTCGCCACCTCGATCTTGCGCCAGGCGAGACGGTGATCCGGGCTGTTGAGCTCCGGGATGACCCGATTGTGGGAACAGGCGGCGCACATGCCGGTCGTCGAATCCGTCGGCACCAGCCAGTTGCAGACGTCGTGGGCCGCGTTCGCGCAGAGCCGGAACCGGTTGTTGTTCACGCCGAGAGCGATCCAGGCATCACCGTCCGGCTCGAGCGCCGACAGTACGTTGTCGTCGGGCCAGTAGCCCAGCGCATGCTGACAGCGTTCGCACCGGGTATTTTCGAAAAACAGGATCTGGGAGCAGGACTGGCAGGAGAAGAGTTTCATATGTGCGTTCCAGATAAAGCCAGCGGTGCATGCGCGGCCCGCCCCGGAGATGGTTGGTGAAACGACGCGAGCTTAGCCATTGTTCCCGATCGAAAGATCGCTTAGCGAACAATTCGCCTGCGCCATCTCGCCTGGCGTGGTTACACGCGCCGGAACGCTCATCTGCCGTTCATGGGCCTGCGTTCAGGTTGGACACGGCAAGACCGATGGTGGCCAGCCGACCCGCAGTTGATTCAGCATTGTGAACGGTGGATTAACGACGTCGTCAGTCGAGGCGAAACAATGCGGCCGTGATCTACATGCGCCAATAGCAACGGTCTAATCGACGTGATATCCGACCCCAACAAACCTCGGCGGATCGTGCCGACTCCATCGCGACGGCTGCGCCTTGCTGCACCCTCGCGCGCTCCGCAACGGGATTGATGATGACGGCTGACGCTCTTGTCGGAACGAAGACAGTTTCTGTGGCCGCCCCGGTGATCCGCGCCGAGTGGAGGGCGGTGCAGGGCGTTGCCGTGTTCCTGGTGTTCCTTCTGATCTCGATCATCCCGCTGCTGACGCACCCGTTGCCGCCGCTCGAAGATTACGCCAATCACGTCTCGCGGATGTACGTCATCGCGGACGCCGGCAAGAACGCCAATCTGGCGAAGTTCTACGAAATCGACTGGGAGTTGCTCCCGAACCTTATGATGGATCTGATCGTCCCGCAGATCGCGCGCTACGTGAACGTCTATCTCGCGTGCCAGCTGTTCACGATCGGGATTTTCGTGCTGATCATGTCCGGCACGTTCGCCCTCAACCGCGCTCTGTTCAAGCGCTGGTCGGTGCTGCCGCTGATCGCATTTCCGCTGCTCTACAACTACATCTTTCTCGTCGGCGTCATGAACTACTTCTGCGGCATCGGCCTCGCCCTCTGGGGACTTGCCGCCTGGATCGCATTGCGCGAACGCCCGTGGCCCTATCGCTACGTAATCTCGGCCCTCTTCGCGATCCTGCTGTTCCTCTGCCACCTGTTCACGCTCGGCGTGTATGGCCTCGGCCTGATGGCGTTCGAGATCTGGTTCGTGGTCTCCGTCGACCGCTCGAGCCTGCCACTACGCGCCTTAAAGTTTGTCTGCGCTGGCATCCCGTTCATCCCGGCATTGCTGCTCCTGGTCCGCAGTTCGACCTGGGGCAATGCGACGGCCTGGGAATGGGATTCGCTCGGCAAGATCGACGGTCTGATCTATGCGGTCGAGACCTATTCCGACATCGTGGCGGTGGTCCTGACCGTGACCGTCGTTCTCGCCGGCGCCTGGGCGGCACGTCACAAGATCCTGCGGGTGCATCCCTTCCTCATGCCGCTGCTCATCGTCGGCGGCATCATCTACATGGCGATGCCGCGCGTGCTGTTCGCCAGCTACCTCGCCGACCAGCGCCTGCCGATCGCCATCATCTTCATGGTGGTAGCCTGCTTCCGGGTCGAGTTGCGCCAGGAATTCATCCGCAGGCTGTTCCTGCTCGGGACCATGGCGCTGCTCGGCGCCCGGGTGGCCGAGGTCGACATCGCCTGGGCCAATTCCTCGACCGAAACGCTCGAGATGAAAGAGTCGCTGCGTAAGGTGGCGAAGGGATCGAAGATCCTGGTGGCCTACACGGATTCCAACATGCCGAACGAGGTCGAGCACCTCGGTCTCGTCCATGCCGCGACATTGGCGATCCTGGAGCGGTCGTCGCTGATCACCACGGCGTTCACCACCAAGGGCAAGCAGATCATGCATGTCCGACCGGACTACCGGAAGATGGTGGATACCGAGGACGGCGTGCCGCCGACGATCGATCAGCTGGTGCTCGACGCGGTCGGCCGCAGCCCCGACGATTCCGGGTACTGGCACGACTGGATCAACAAGTACGACTACATCTACGTGCTGTTCACCGACGACGACAGCGACAACCCGATGCCGGACAAGCTGAAGAGCGTCTACGAAGGCGAGAACTTTCAGCTTTATCACGTGATCCGGCCTGGCATGGATCCGAGCGAGCTGAACCCGCCGAAGCCGCCAAAGCCGATGACGAGGATTTCGCCGGTTGTGGTGGCCAAGCCGGCGACGGCGATGGTCGCGCCGGCCGCGCCGCAGGCGGCAGTCGCGCCACAGGCGCCCACCGTGTCTGTGCCGGCTGGTTCGCCCGCTGCGTCGGTTTCCTCCGAGCCTGCAAAACCGTGATCATGCCTCAGGTCGGGTTTGCGCGGCCGCTTGCGATCTGAAAAGATGTGTCGTGGCTCCTCCATGGCGAAGGAAGCATGTCAAAGGAAACGTCGTTTACGCTCGAACTCGACGCGGAGCTTCGGGAGCAATTTCTCATCGAGGCTGATGCCGCGAAGCGACCGGCCTCAGACCTCGTGCGCGACTTCATGCAGGCGTTCGTAAGACAGCAGCGCGATGGCCGAGAGCACGACGCTTGGTTTCGGGCCGAGGTCGAAAAGGCGCTTCGCGAAGCCGATGACTTGGACGTCAAGCGCATTCCTCACGAAGATATCGGCGAAACCTGGCGGCGTGAGCGTGCCGAGATCTTGGAACGCGCAGGCAAGCGATCGACGTAAAGGTCGAATGGTTGCCGATCGCCGCACGCGACCGCCGAAGCCAGCTGGATTATCTGGAGCATAGGAATCCGCGGGCGGCTATTGCCGTCGGCGATGCCATCGAGCAGTGGCCCCAAGATCCCGCCTGATGGCGGAACACGCCTAAACCGTCTTGACGCACCGGCCTCCCTCCCGCACATCGGGCGGCGTGTGGTTGATTGAAGGATCGGGAATATCATGGTCGCGGTGTCGCCTCTCGCTCCGAGCGCTCCTCCGGAGATGCCGCCTGTAGACGGCGTGCGCTTCGCGACGGGGTCCGCCGGCATCCGCTACAAGGGCCGCACCGATGTCCTTCTTGCCCTGTTCGACAAGGGCACCCAGGTCGCCGGCGTCTTCACGACCTCCAAGTGCCCCTCGGCACCCGTCGACTGGTGCCGCGCCCGGCTCGGCGGCGGCAAGGCGCGCGCCCTGGTGGTCAATTCCGGCAACGCCAACGCTTTTACCGGCAAAGTCGGTGCCGATGCCGCGGCGCTGACGGCCAAGCTGGCCGCCACCGCCACCGGCGCGTCGTCGAAAGAGATCTTCATCGCGTCGACGGGCGTCATCGGCGAGCCGCTCGATGCCAGCAAGTTCACCGGCGTTTTCGAGACGCTGATGGCCGAGGCGACGCCCGACCGCATCCTCGACGCGGCGCAGGCGATCATGACCACGGATACCTTCCCGAAGCTGGCGACCGCCACGGCGGAGATCGACGGTGTCCCGGTCACCATCACCGGGATCGCCAAAGGCGCCGGGATGATTGCCCCGGACATGGCGACCATGCTGTCCTTCGTCTTCACCGACGCCCCGATCGCCGCCGCCGCCCTGCAGGCGATGCTGAGCAAGGGCGTCAAAAGCAGCTTCAACGCCATCACCGTGGATAGCGACACGTCGACGTCGGACACGTTGATGCTGTTCGCCACCGGCGCCGCCGCCAAGCGGGGGGCGCCGAAAATCGCCAAGGCGACCGATCGCCGGCTCAAGGGTTTCAAGGCCGCGCTCGATGGCCTGTTGCTCGATCTGGCGCAGCAGGTCGTCAGGGATGGCGAAGGCGCGCGCAAATTCATCGAGATCACGGTGGAAGGCGCCGACAGCGTCAAGGCGGCGAAGCGCATCGCGCTTTCCATCGCCAACTCGCCGCTGGTCAAGACCGCCGTGGCTGGCGAGGATGCCAATTGGGGCCGTGTCGTCATGGCGGTCGGCAAGGCCGGCGAAAAGGCCGAGCGCGACAAGCTGGCGATCTGGTTCGGCGGCGTCCGCGTCGCCCACAAGGGCCTGCGCGACCCCGCCTACGACGAGGCGCAGGTCTCGGCGTTGATGCGCGAGCCCCACGTGCCGATCCGCGTCGAGCTCGGCATCGGCAAGGGCGCCGCGACGGTCTGGACCTGCGATCTCACCAAGGAGTACATCGCGATCAACGGCGACTATCGCTCTTGACCCGCCTGCTCCTCGTCGTCGCCGCGGCGCTGGTCGATATCGACGGACGCGTTCTGGTCACCCAGCGGCCCGAGGGGCGGTCGCTTGCCGGCCTTTGGGAGTTTCCCGGCGGCAAGATCGAGACGGGCGAGCGTCCGGAAGCGGCGTTGATCCGCGAGCTTCGGGAAGAGATCGGCATCGAGGTCGAGGAGGCCTGTCTCGCGCCGTTGACCTTTGCCAGCCATGCCTATCCCGACATGCATCTGCTGATGCCGCTGTATATCTGTCGGCGCTGGAGCGGGGTCGCACGGTCCTGCGAAGGCCAGGCGTTGCGCTGGACGTTTCCGGTGGATCTACTCGAATTGCCGATGCCGCCGGCTGACGCACCGCTCATTCCGGCGTTGATCGATCTGCTGGGCTGATCGAGTCGGGCCGAACAGATCCCTTGTTCTCAGCTAGACAGTTTAGGGCGGCCATTTGCGGCTGCTGGCACGGTCGGTGGCCGAAACATCACGCCTATAGCAGTTCTGGGATTTTCCAGGGGATGGTTCGGATTCAACACAATGTTTTAACGAGGAATAAACTAGGGTCGATTGCGGAACAAACGTGTCATTTTATGGTTTTACGACAAGACGAGAGTTCTAGGTCGACGACTTGGTGAGCCCCTTGTCGCCGACGGTAAATGGTTCGTGTCGGCCACTTCAAGAACCTGGTGAGTGTATGACGCGACGTGTTTTGAATCAGGATGGGTACGGCATGAAAGCTTCAGCACAAGCTGCACGGCTCGAAAGCCCCTCAATGGCGGGCTTCCACCACGGCGTAAAGTCGTGCTCGTTGATCGGGCGCAAGCTCGAAACGATGTTCGAAGTGCCGCGCGACTCGTCCGATGCCATCGACGCCCTGCTGCGTGAGATCGATCGCAAGATCGCTCGTTGACCTGATTCGCGCCGTCCCGCCGGGACGACGCGAATGATATGACGGCCTCAATCTTTGGCGCGCTCGACATAGGAGCCGTCGTCCGTCTGAACGACGATGCGGGTCCCGATCGCAATATGCGGGGGCACCATGACACGAGCCCCATTCGACAACTTAGCCGGCTTGTAGGATGAGGACGCGGTCTGGCCCTTCATGGCCGGCTCGGTGTCGACGATCTCCAGGGTCACGCGCGCCGGCAATTG
Source organism: Beijerinckia sp. L45 (assembly GCF_009765775.1). Classification (GTDB taxonomy): domain Bacteria; phylum Pseudomonadota; class Alphaproteobacteria; order Rhizobiales; family Beijerinckiaceae; genus RH-AL1. The sequence goes on along the minus strand of NZ_LMUU01000193.1, from coordinate 9,826 downwards.
AATGCCGACCGCAATCTCATTGAACATCGAGACGACGCAGATCATCCCTTCCTGCAGATAGGCGGCCTGGTCGCCCAGCACGTCGTCCGAGATGACGATCTGGTCGTAGGTCTCGCCGTTCATGAAGGTGTAGCCCTCGGCGTCCTTGTAGAGGTAGCTGAAGTTCGAATCCTCGACGTAGGCGCGCTCGACCTGCTCGGTCGTCTTGTAGCGATCGGTGGTCTTCACGCCATCGGAAAGGCGACGCATATCGATCTGGGTGGTCGGGGTGCCTTTGCCGGGATGAAAGCTTTCGGCCGTCAGAACGACGTAGAGCTGACCGTCGTCACGCTCTAAAATGTTGCCTTTACGGATCGAACTGGCGATGACTTTCACGAAACTGTCCTTGGTCGGAAATGGCGGCCGGGTGCTCGGCCCCACGTAGGATCACGGTGGGCGCGGCGCAGGCTCCTGGCGGTGCGCTCTTCGCTAGCCGCCTTCCCCCCCGCTTTTCAAGTGAAATAAAGATGGATGAAGCCCCGCCCTGGTGGCAACCGCACGGATTTGCCGACCGGATGCTTGCTTTGCAGCAGCGTAATGCGATCAAGGCGGCGCTGCGCGCGCACTTCGATCGGGATGGCTTCGTCGAGGTTGACACGCCGATCCTCCAGGTCTCGCCGGGCAACGAAACGCATATCGGCGCCTTCGAGACGGCGCTCGTCGGACCCGATGGCCGGTCGTCGCCGATGTATCTGCACACCTCGCCCGAATTCACCTGCAAGAAGCTGCTGGCCGCCGGCGTGCCGCGGCTGTTCACCTTTGCCCCGGTGTTTCGCAACGGCGAGCGGGGTCGGCTGCATCACCCCGAGTTCACGATGCTGGAGTGGTATCGCGCCGACACGCCGCTCGATCGGCTGGTCGAAGACTGCGCGGCGATCCTGCGGGTTGCGGCGGAGGCAACCTCGGCAAGGCTGTTTCAACATCGCGACGCCGTGGCCGATCCGCGCTTCGCGCCGGAAATCCTTACGGTGACCGAGGCCTTCGGGCGCCATGCCGGCATCGATCTGGCCGCCATGCTCCCGAGCGAACCTGACGGTTTTGCGCGCCTTGCCGCGGCGACGCAGGCGCTTGGCCTGCGGGTCGCAGCGGACGATACGTGGTCCGACCTGTTCTCCAAGATCATCAGTTTTGCCATCGAGCCCAAGCTGGGGATCGGCCAGGCTACCGTGCTGACCCGCTATCCCGCCAGCGAGGCGGCGTTGGCGCGGCTTTGCCCGGACGACGAGCGCTTTGCCGAACGCTTCGAGCTCTATGCCTGCGGCGTCGAGCTCGCCAACGCGTTTGGCGAGCTGCGCGACCCTGCCGAGCAGCGCCGGCGCTTTGAACACGCCGAGGCGGAGCGCCAGCGCATCTACGCCAAGCGCTACCCCCTCGACGAGGATTTTCTCGCTGCCCTGGCGCTGATGCCCGAGGCCTGCGGTATCGCGCTCGGCTTCGACCGGCTCGTCATGCTCGCCACGGGCGCCCGACGCATCGAGGAGGTCCTTTGGGCGCCCGTGGCGGAGCCGGTGATATGACGGCCGTCATGTTACGCAGCGCCGAAGACCTGGCAGCGGCCGGCCTGATCGGGCCGGCGCACATGCCTGCGGCCAAAGCGGTGGGCGCGCGCTATGCCATCGCGGTGACGCCGGAGATGGCGGCGCTGATCGACCCTGCCGATGTAGCAGACCCGATCGCGAAGCAGTTCCTGCCCGATCGCCGCGAACTCGAGGTCGCGCCCGAAGAGCGATTCGATCCGATCGGCGACGCCGCGCACAGCCCGTGCGAAGGGGTCGTCCACCGTTATCCCGATCGCGTGCTGCTCAAGCTGCTGCAGGTCTGCGCGGTGTACTGCCGGTTCTGCTTTCGCCGCGAAACGGTCGGGCCGGGGCAGGCCAACGCGCTGTCGTCGGCGGCGCTCGATGCGGCGATGGCCTACATCGCGGCGCGTCCCGAAATCTGGGAGGTGATTCTCACTGGCGGCGACCCCTTTGCCGCTTCGCCGCGCCGGCTCGCCGACGTCGCCGCCCGGCTCGCCGCCATCGACCACGTCCGCATTCTGCGCGTGCATACCCGCGTGCCGGTGGTCGATCCCGGCCGTATCACCTCGGCCCTGGTCGAGGCGTTAAAGGGCTCGGGAAAGACCGTCTACGTCGCCATCCACGCCAATCATCCGCGCGAATTCACCGCAGCGACTCGCGACGCCTGCGCCAGGCTCAGCGATGCCGGCTTCGTCCTGGTCAGCCAGAGCGTGCTGCTGAAAGGGGTCAACGACGATGTCGCGACCCTCGCCGCGCTGATGCGCGGCTTCGTCGAGCTGCGGATCAAGCCGTACTACCTGCACCATCCCGATCTCGCCCGCGGCACCGCGCATTTCCGCGTATCGATCGCGAAGGGACAAGCGCTGATGCAGGCGCTGCGGGGGACGCTGTCGGGGCTCTGCCAGCCGACCTATGTGCTCGACATCCCCGGCGGCTATGGCAAGGCGCCGCTCGGGCCGGATGCGTGGGACGGTGAGAGCATCACCGACTTTCGCGGGGGAGCGCATGCCTATCCGCCGGTGCAGGACTGAATGCGTGAATTTGCCGGATCTTGTCTTGCCGGGACATTGCTTGCGCCGTCGAGGGGACGGCCAATTTCATCCCGCGTCGCAACAAAACCCGATTGTTGACGCTTCTTGCCCGCGAACCGCGAAGCATCCGCCGCTTCGTCAGCTCACCTGCTGCCCGCCGAGACTGATCGTTTGATGATGAAAACCACCCGCTCGTGTGTCGCGATTCTCTGCCTTGCCCTCGGCCTCACCGCCTTGATGCCTGCCATGACGAACGCGCAGACGGTGACACAAGGCAAGGCGCCGGTCAGCGCGACCCAGGAAGCACTTGCGGCGAAGGTCGACCAGCTGAGCGCCCAGCTTGGCAACATGGAAAAGTCGCTCGAGAACAGCAAGCCGAATCAGGCGGCGCTCGACGAGATGCGCCAACAGGTCGGGCCGATCGTGACCGAAAGCCAGACGATCGTCGATCGTATGACGCCGCGTCTCAAGGCGTTACAGGCGCGCCTCGACCAGCTCGGCCCCAAGCCCGACACCAAGGCGCCGCCGGAGAGCGCCGAGGTCACCAAGGATCGCACCGACGCGCAGGCGCAGTTCGACGGTACCAGCGAGCTGCTGAAACGGGCGAAGCTCCTGGCCGTCAAGGCGGAGCAGGATGATCACTATCTCGGCGCCCGCCAGCGCGCCGAGTTCAACCACAACCTGTTTCAGCGCGAGACGAGCATCGTCAGTCCGCCACTGTGGCTGGGCGTCATCCAGGACACGCCCGCCAATATCGGCCGCGTGACGGCGGCCTTCGATGACTGGGCATCCGGCTTCAACGCCAATCTCACCGGCATCAAGCTGGTCGTCTTCTGGGCCATCGTGCTCGTCATCCTGCTGCTGTACTGGCCGCTGACGCGACTGGCGCGGCGCGTGCTCCACGCCGAACGCAAGATCGAGCACCCCAACGATTGGCAGAAGATCATCGCGGCGTGCTGGGTCAGCATCAGCGTCTCGGCCCTGCTCATCGCGCTGATGTACTGCGTCGCTTTCGCGTTTTCCTTCTTCTCCAGCCCGGATACCCGGCTGCTCCCGCTGTTCTCGGCGATCCAGGGCGGCGTCATCCGTGTCGCGCTGGCGGCCGGACTGGCGCGCGGCATCCTTTCGCCCGACCATCCGAACTGGCGGCTCGTCAATCTCGACGACAAGACCTGCGACAAGCTGATCCGCATCATCATCGCGGTGGCGATCATCCTGTCCGGCACGCGCATCATCGAGGCGCTGAACGAGGTCATCGGCGCCTCGCTGCCGTTCTCGGTGGCGGCGCGCGGCGTCGGCGCGCTTTTGGTGGCGGCCGCGATGAGTGCGGCACTGCTCAATCTCGGCGATGATCCGCAGGCCGACACGTCGGGCGCGGCGAAAAGTACGGCGCGGCGCGACTGGTATGGGCTGATCCGCGGCGTAGCCTGGACGGTCATCCTCGCCATCACCGTGTCGGTACTCATCGGCTATGTCGCCTTCGGCAGTTTTTTGGTCGAGCAGATCGTGCTGATCGGCGCCACGGGCGCCGTGTTCTTCCTTGCCGCAACGCTGGTCGAAGACGCCTGCACCCTGGGTCTGGAGCCCGGCTCCCTGTTCGGCCGCACCTTGATCTACACCGTCGGGTTGCGGCGCGAGGGACTGGAGCAGCTTGCGATCCTTCTGGCCGGGATGCTGCGGCTGGTCCTGATCGCCGTTGCGGCCCTGACCATCATGGTGCCATGGGGCCTTCAGTCGACGGATATTCCCGGCAACCTCTACGCCATTTTCTTCGGCTTCAAAGTCGGCGACTTCACCGTGTCGCTGGCCGGCATCGCCTTTGCAGCGCTTACCTTCCTGATCGTCATCGCGGCGACGCGCGGCATCCAGGGCTGGCTGGAGAACCAATATCTTCCGCATACGCGGCTCGACGCCGGCCTGCAGAACTCGATCAAGACGAGCCTCGGTTACCTCGGTTTCATCCTCGCCCTTGCGGTGGCCGCCGCCAACCTCGGCGTCGATTTCCAGAAATTGGCGATCGTCGCCGGCGCGCTGTCGGTGGGTATCGGGTTCGGCCTGCAATCCATCGTTAACAATTTCGTCTCCGGCCTGATCCTTCTGTGGGAGCGGGCGGTGCGGGTCGGCGACTGGATTGTGGTAGGGTCGGACCAGGGCTACGTCCGGCGCATCAACGTGCGCTCGACCGAGATCGAGACGTTCGACCGCGCCGCGGTGATCATTCCGAACTCCAACCTCGTCAGCGGCATCGTGAAGAATCTGATGCGGACGGATCGCGTCGGGCGGCTGATGATCGAGCTGACTGTCGACGGGACCGCGGATCCGGAGGAGGTGCGCACCGCCCTCATCGACATCGCGCGCGACAACGACGCGATTCTGTCGCTACCGAGCCCGCAGGTGCGCTTCATCAATCTGACGGCGTCGGCGATGACCTTCGACCTCTACTGCTTCGTGGCGGATGTCGAATCCATGGTGCGGACCAAGAGCGATCTCTATTTCGAGATCCACAAGCAGTTCAAGGAGCGCGGCTTCTTCAACGGCCCGGCACCCGACCCGCTGGCGATCAAGATCGATGGTCTCGACAGACTCGAGACGATCCTGCATGGGGTTGGCTCACGCAGCGACTCGGAAGAACCCCGGCCGCGGAAAACGGCAGCCTCGGCTTAACGCGAGACGTCATCCCATCATGCGATCTGCATCTTTTCTGTCGTCCCGTCGGTCCGCGGCCTGCGCCGTCATCGCCGCGCTCACGCTCTGGCAGGCCGGCTGCGGCAGCGCTCCGACGCCGGAGCCGCTCATTCCGACCGAGGTGGTCAAGCTCGATCCGGTCGAAGTGAGCCACCGCATCTCGGCCTATCGCGAGGCCCACAACCTTGCGCCGGTGACGCTCGACCCGGCGCTGATCTTGATCGCGCAGGCACAGGCGGACGCGATGGCGGGTGCCAACCATCTCAGCCACGAGGTCGCCGGCAATCTCGACCACCGGCTCAACGCCGCGCATCATGCCAAGGGCTATGCCGTCGAGAACGTGTCCGCCGGCTATGCGACGGCCGATGCGGCGCTCGCTGGTTGGCAGCGGTCAGCCCCGCATAACGCCAATCTGCTCTATGGGCCGATGCGGCGCATGGGAATCGCTGCGGCCGATGCGCCGGGCACCCGGTTCAAAACCTTCTGGGCCCTGGTGATGACGGACTGACGCCCCATCTTCCAAGCATCACTGGGAGCGCGTTCATGGTCACTGCCGTCTGGAACGATACCGTCATCGCCGAGTCCGAAGACACGGTGGTCGTCGAGAACAATCATTATTTCCCGCCCGATTCCGTCAAGCCTGGCGTGCTGAAGCCGAGTGCGACGACCTCGGGCTGTCCCTGGAAGGGCACCGCCAACTATCACACGGTGGTCGCCAACGGGGCGGAGAACAAGGACGCCGCTTGGTACTATGCCGACCCGAAGTCGGCGGCGGCGAACATCAAGGGGCGGATCGCGTTCTGGAAGGGCGTCACGGTCGCTTGACCAGCCGTCTTGCCAGACGTTGCACCGACGGCCGCATCGGCAGGAAGACGGTATAGGCGGCGTCGAGGACGCAGGGCATCGGTTTGATCAGGAACAGCCGACCGAGCCAGCTCAAGCCAGGAAGCGCCGCCCAGAGATGAGCGAAGGCCGGCCCCCCGCTCGAGATCCGTCCGTCGGGCCGCATCACATGGAAGCGACGCATCGCGGCGTCCTTCGACAGGCCGGGCGCGACGATCGCATGCTCACTATGGCTGATGTCGATGAAGGCGATCGCGTCTGCGCCTTTCAAACTCTGGTACAGGCCGATCTCGCGAATGCAGAGGGGGCACGAACCATCGTAAAAGACGGTGAGTTTGGTCGGCTCAGTCATGTCGGCATCCAGAGACGCTATTTGTTATAATCGATTTGCAGGGCGCCGCGCGCTGGCGACCCGCGACCTTTTAACTCGGCGGCATCCACGCCAATGCGGGTTGAAGATCTGAAATTCCTCGCCTTTCGAGCGAATCGATACTTTGTAGTAAGTTGACACGATGAGCCTTGTGCCGTGACGTCCGGCCATATCCTCGCATCGCCCTGGGCCGTCAGCATGACACCGTTCCGTTCAAGCCCCAGTTGGCAGCGGTATCCGCAGGGCGCGGGCGGTCGAGAGCGCGTACCGCTGTGGTCGACTTACCAAAGCGATCAGAAATCGTTCTCTCCTCAAAACGGGAGAGCGTTTTCCCGATCGCAAAAGTCTGCGACTTTTGTGGCAAATGCTCTTGAGGGCTGGATGTGAGTCCGTCGGCTGAGCTTCTGATCGTTGGCCCAGATCACGCCGGACGCTCGAGCCGGGCGTCATTGTTGTCGGGCGCCGGCTATACCTTGATCGAGGCGGCGTCGGTTGACCAACTCGCCGCAGACATTGCGGGGACCCCACGGCTGGTCATTCTGGATACGGTCGGCGCGCAGGCCTCTGCCTGGTGCCAGACGATCAAGGACGCCTATCCCGACGTTTTCGTTGTCCAGATCGATGCAGCCGCCCAGTCCGGCCTGCCGACACCTGCGGTGGCCGCGTGCATCGACGCGTTTCTTGCCGATCCCATCGACGCGCGCGAACTGCTCACGCTCGTGGGTTCGCTCCTGCGGCTGCATCAGGCCGAGAGGCGGCTCAAGGACAGCGAGCGCCGGCTGGAACTGGCGCAGGAGTCGGCCGGGCTCGCGATTCTCGACTGGGACATTCTTACCAACAGTTTCGTCCATTCCGCCGTGTTCGCCGAGCTGTTTGACCTGCCGCCGCGCATGGATGGTGAGCCGTTTGCCTCGTCGGCTCTCCTCGAGCGTATCCATCCCGAAGACATGAGCGCGTTGCTCGGGAACCTGGCATTGAAGAACCAGACTGCGCGCCGTTTCGAATGGGAGTTTCGCATCATCCGCCGGGATGGCGAGGTGCGATGGGTCTCGTCCCGCGGCCGCTACTTTCACGGTGTCAGCGGCTTCGTCGAGCGGATGATCTCGCTCAGCTTCGATATCACCGAGCGCAAGGAATCGGACAGGGTCAATGCGCAGCTTGCGTCGATCGTGGCGTCCTCGATCGATGCGATCGTCAGCGTCGATCTGGCCAATGTGGTCACCACCTGGAATACCGGAGCCGAACGCCTGTTCGGCTTCACCACGGCGGAGATGATCGGCCGTCCGCTCGATGACGTGCTGGTCTACGACGACGAGGCGACCCGCCTCGATCAACGGCGAAAGCTGATCCTCGGCGAGTCCTCCGTCTTCGAGACCCGCCAGACGACCAGGAGCGGCGCATCGGTCGACGTCTCCGTCAACAGCGCCCCGATGCGCGGGTCGAACGCCGCCGTGATCGGCGCCTCGCTCATCATGCGCGACATCGCCCCGCAAAAACGCCGGGAGGATCACGTCCGCTTTCTCATGCGCGAACTCACGCATCGCTCCAAGAACCTGCTGGCGGTGATCCAGGCGATGGCGCGGCAGTCGCTCAGCAAGGACGTGTCGCCGGAGGAATTCGTCAAACGGTTCAGCAATCGGCTAGGTGGTCTCGCAGGCTCTCACGACCTGCTGTCGTCTCTCGATTGGAAGGGAGCCTCGCTCGTCGACCTCATCCGGTCGCAGTTGCGGCACTACGAGGATCTGTTCCAGAGCCGCATCATCCTGGACGGCATCGACATCATCATCCGCCCGGAGGCGGCGCAGAACATCGGAATCGCGCTCCATGAACTCTCGACCAATGCCGCCAAATATGGCGCTTTATCGAGCCAGGCGGGACAGGTCACCGTCGCCTGGCAGATCGACGACACGGGAATCGGGCCGCGCCGCCTGACCATGACCTGGCGCGAGACGCATGGGCCGGCGGTCGTCGCACCCACCCGCAAAGGGTTCGGTCACATCGTGATGGACAAGATCGCCGGACAGGCGCTCAACGGGAAATCCGGAACCGAGTTCGCGGCGGACGGCGTCGTCTGGACGTTGGATGTGCCGGCGGCGTCGGTCGTGTACGAATAAACTTTGCGCGATGTATCACGCCACCGGCGTTTTGGCGCACGCGCGAGGCGCTGCTTTTCTGCAACGTCATTTAAAAAATGACATGCATTCTCCGTTCTTTTCAATGCTAAGTCGCGAAAGTGAATAAGACACAATATTCTTCGTTCGACGCTGGGTCCCATGACGCAGCGTCGCAACTTCTGGGCGTCCTATGAGCAGCCTGTACGAGCAGAACACCGGCAATATCCCGTCAGGCGACGACGCAACAATGTTCGATCTGGCGCCGGTCTCGCTCTGGCTGGAAGACTACAGTGCGCTCAAGACCTTGTTCGACACTTGGAAGCAGCAGGGTGTCGTCTCGCTGCGTGACTATCTCAAGGAGCGGCCCGAGCGGGTCACGACGTGTTCGGCCTGCATTCGAGTCATCAAGGTCAACGCCAAAACGCTCCGACTGCTCGGCGCCGCGGACCTCGCCGAGCTCGTCCAAAATCTCGACAAGATCTTTCGCGACGACATGCTCGAGACCCACATCCTGGAACTCGAGCAGTTGTGGGACGGCAAGCCGGAATTTTTCAGCAAGACGGTCAACTATGCCCTGACGGGCGAACGGCTCGACATCCAGCTCAGCGGCAGCATCCTGCCGGGCCACGAAGACACCTGGGATCGGGTTCTGGTTGCCGTGGAGGATGTGACGGAGCGCGAGACGGCGATGCGTCGCGCGGCGCTCAGTGAGAACTACGCCAAGGGCTTGTTCGATCACTCGCCGGTGTCGCTCTGGGTCGAGGATTTCAGCGT
>NZ_LMUU01000193.1:0-359 GCF_009765775.1 Beijerinckia sp. L45 | reverse complement strand
CGTGCTCAACGTCAACCACCACACCTTGCAGATGTTCGGCGCACCCGACCTCCAGGTTTTGCTCAAGCGCATCCGCGACGTGTTTCGCGACAACATGACCGAGCACTTTCGCGAGCAGCTCGTCGATCTGTGGGACGGCAAGCTGTTCCAGCAGCGCGAAGTCGTGAACTATGCCCTGGACGGCAGCGAGATGCATGTGCATCTGCAGTTTTCCGTGCTGCCCGGCTATGAACACGACTGGTCGCTGGTTCAGGTGGCGCTGACCGATATCACGGCGCGCAAGAAGGCCGAGGCCTATCTGGAGTTTCTCGGCAAGCACGACCCGCTCAACAAGCTCTACAACCGGTCCTTCGACAACG
>NZ_LMUU01000192.1 GCF_009765775.1 Beijerinckia sp. L45 | reverse complement strand
TGCATGACGCCCGAGGACCTAGAGCTTTATAGACTGCAAAAGGCAGGCGTGGCTATGGACGACGATGTTGGCGATGACCTGAACAAGCGATTGAGAACCAAGACAAATCCCACGACCCATATGTATACGCACTGCGAGATTCACCCTAGTACGATTCTCGGCATCTGTGCCAGTATTATTCCTTTCCCCGACCACAACCCGGTAAGTAACTCAATTCGACTTATAATGCGACTCTTTAATACGATTTACTAATACTTT
>NZ_LMUU01000018.1 GCF_009765775.1 Beijerinckia sp. L45 | reverse complement strand
CGACGACGCCTATTCGCTGATGAGCATCGCCAGCGACTTTACCGTGACCCAGGTCGTCGACGGCAAGCAGGGCGTGCACGCCCGCATTTCGCGCTCCATTTTTCCGGCCTGCGAGGCGCTGTAGGTTTGGGGGGAAACCGCAGCCAAGCTCCTATCCCCCTTGCGGGGAGAGGTTGGGAGTGGGGGTCATGGTGTTCTTCATCCAATACGAAGAACACGCCGACCCCCATCCCTAGCCCTTCCCCGCAAGGGGGAAGGGAATCACACCCATGGCCCGCGCCTTGCAACACCACCGCCATGGAAGCCGTCGAAACCCGGCCGGGGCGCGCGCAGCCTCTGCTGTTCACCAGCGAGACCTATCCGGAAATCGGGCGCGAAACCGCCTGGTGCGATTTCCTGACTCCGCTGGGATTCCGCCCGCTGCGGGCCCGCGACGACGGATTCTATGCCCACGCCAGCGCCCTGTTCTCGCCGCTCGACATCGGCTTCGCCCGCATCGCGGCGGCGCCCCATGGCCTGAGTGCGGTGCCCAATCGCGCGGCGGCCCCGCTCGTTCTGCTGCATGTCGATGGCGACGCGGCGCTGCGCGAAGACGCAACCGAAACGGCGCTGAAACCCGGCGACGTGGTCGTGCTGCCACGTTCCGGCACCGCCGAACTCGTCTATGCCAGCCCCTTCCGCGCGCTCGCCGTTACCGTGCCGCGCGACGTTTTCGGTGCCAGGTTGATCGCGACAGATGCGGCGCGCCCGGCCCGCATCGCGCAAAGCCAAGGTTTGGGCCGCGTCCTATCGGCGATGCTCACATCCATCGCCAGCACGATGGACACGCTGTCCGCCAGCGACCTCGCGACCATCGACCTCGCGCTGTCCGAGCTGCTCCTCTCGGAGTTCGACGCCGGCGCGACGGTCGAGCCCGGCGCCAGCGCAACCCAGGCGGCGCTGCGCCGCCGTCTGTGCCAGACCATCGAGAGCCGGCTCGGCGATCCCGACCTGACGCTCTCGCAGATCACCCAGGTTCTCGGCATCTCCGAGCGCTACGCGCAGAAACTCTTCGAGACGATCGGCGAGAGCTTTACGCATTACCTCCGCGATCGCCGGCTGCTGCGCTCGCGGCGCGAACTCGGCAGCCCGCAGCACACTGGCGTCTCCGTCTCCGAGATCGGCTACCGCTGCGGCTTCAACGACGCCGCCCATTTCAGCCGGGTGTTTCGCGAGCGCTTCGGCGTGTCGCCGCGCGAACATCGACAGCGCGCGACCGAACGGTCCGCCCTCGACGTCGGGCGTCCACAACAACGAGGCCGCCCACAGACCGTCGCCCGCAAGCCGCAGGGCCGGATCGCAGCCGCTTCGACAGGCGGCGATCCGGCGGCGGCGCTTCCGGATCTCGTGCTGGAGCCAACCCGCGCGACTGCCTTGGAGCAGGCCGATCGATCGCAGCCCAAACCGATCGAAAAGCCGAACCGGCATTATATCGCGGCGCGCGCGGACACCGTGCACTGGGGCTACTTCAGCCGCGCCATTCCCCCGGTGCTCGCCATCGCGTCCGGCGACATCGTCACCATCGAAACGCTGAGCCAGCACGCCTCCGA
>NZ_LMUU01000191.1 GCF_009765775.1 Beijerinckia sp. L45 | reverse complement strand
CCCATGGCTTGCTTGCCCATAGCGGATTGGTAGGTGTTACGAGGAGACTGAGTAAAATTGAGATTGGGTACCTCAAATGGGCAAGAGCACATACCTGATTGTGATCTGGGAAAGGGATGATACTAGCACAGATTCCGAGAATCATACTAGGATGAATCTCGCAATGCGTCCAGGTATGCGCACTGATTCCTGCCTTTAATCGAGCCGCAGGGTCAAATTCACCGTCATTCTCATGAGGATCTATCCCTTGTCGTTGTAATCGGGAGTTATCCAAATCCTCCGGAGTCATCGAAATCATGACCGTTTCCTCTTCCTCCGCATC
>NZ_LMUU01000190.1 GCF_009765775.1 Beijerinckia sp. L45 | reverse complement strand
CTCGATCAGCTTCCGCGCATCCTCGCGCAAGGCCGCCCGCGAGGCATCCTCCAGGTACAGCATGTGGCCGCCGCCGTAGACGGCGAGGTGGATGCGGTCGGGGTCGCCGAAGGGCGGCAGCTGGTCGATCAGCATTTTGGACGTGAAGTAGGGCGTGACCTGATCCGTCACGCCATGCGCCACCAACACGCGGAGATGCGGGTCGAGCGCCATGATCTCGCGGAGGTCGCTGAGCGATTCCGCGCGCGGCCGGCCGCCACCCCAGTCCCAATGGCTGTTGACCTGCATGCTCAGGATTTCGTAGCGCGCGTTGACCGGCCAGTTCAGCCTGCTAGCGGTCACGTCGGCCATCGCCGTCGCCAGCGGCGTCTTCAACGCATCGAGAATCGGATCGTCCGGGCGGCTCGCCGCGTCGAAGGGCTCGGGGTCGAAGCCGGTGACGGTGGTGTCGTAGGGGCTTGCGGTGCGCCCAGCGTCGCGGGTGCGCTCGCGCATCAGATCAGGCGCGTCGACGCGGCCGCCGAGCCGCTGGATGAATTTTGGATCGAGGCCGGTAAAGCTCGCGATCGATGCGCTCATCCGCTTGATGGCGGCGGCATCGCGCAAGCCGCGGTAGAGATCGACGAGGTAAGCGCTCGAGGCATAAGCCTCGACGGCTTGCAATTTGGAGCGCGGGTCTGGGCCCTTGATGTCGCGCGCCGCCGCGACGAGCGAGGGCAGGCGCGCGGCATAGATCATCGGATTCGACGGGTTCTGGAACCAGGTGAAGTCGATCACCGGCGAGATCATCACCAGCCCCTTGATGCCGATGCCCTCCGTCGACTCCAGCCGGTGCGCCAGCTTTGGCGCGCGAAAACCGCCGTAGCTTTCGCCGACGATGAATTTCGGGCTTGCGAGCCGATCGTTGGTGGCCAACCATTTGCGGACGACGGTGCCGAGCATCTCGATGTCGCCATTGACCGCGTAAAAATGTTTTTCGACGTCGTCGTTCTTGCTGAGCATGCGGCTGTAGCCGGTGCCGGGCGGGTCGATGAAGACGAGGTCGGTGAAGTCGAGCCAGGTGTCGGCGTTGTCGATCACCGTCGTCGCGGCGGATGGCGAGAGGTCGTGCGCGTTCAGCGGCAGCCGCCAGGGCCCGAGCGCCCCGAGGTCGAGCCAAGCCGAGGCCGCACCGGGGCCGCCGTTGATCGCCACCGAAATCGGGCGCGTGCGCGCGTCCGCCCCCTCGAGCTGATAGGCGACATAGCCGATGTCAGCCAGCGGCTCGCCGCTCTTGCCGTCGCTGAGCCGCACCGCCCCGGCCGTTGCTTTAAAGTGTAGGGTGCGCCCGCCGACGCTCAGCACGTGGTCGGTGGTCGCTGGTGGAGGCAGCGGATTGGGCGGCGTCGTGCTTGCCAGATCTTTGGCGCCGTGCGGGGCGACGGGCGCCTCGGCGTGGACGGCAGTGCTGAGGGCCAGGGAAGCGGCGAACGCAAAAATCAGGTGAGGGCGCAAGGCGGAACAACCTCCAGATGGCGATGGGCGTGCTTTGCCCGGGGATCGTGGTTTCGCCAAGGCGTTTTGTAGGGATCGTCTTTGCGAGCGGAGCGAAGCAACCCAGGAGCCGCCGAACACGCTCATGGGAGCCGCCGCTCTGGGTTGCGGCGCTCCGCTCGCAACGACGCACTCACAGCACCTTCCCCGGGTTCAAAATTCCGTGTGGGTCGAGCGCTGCCTTGATCGCACGCATCGTTTCCAGCGCGACCGGATTCTTCACCTGCGTCAACAAGTCCCGCTTCAGCCGGCCGATGCCGTGCTCCGCCGAGATCGAGCCATCGAATTGCGCGACCACGCCGTGGACGATGGCGTTGACCTCGTCCCAGCGGGCGAGAAACGCCGCCGTGTCGGCGCCGACCGGTTGCGACACGTTGCAGTGAATATTGCCGTCGCCGAGATGGCCGAACGCGACCAGCCGCGCGCCGGGCACGGCAGCCAGCACGGCGGGTTCGACGGCGGCAAGAAACGCCGGGACGCTGGCAACCGGGACGGAGACGTCGTGCTTGATCGAGCCGCCCTCCAGCTTCTGCGTTTCCGACATCAGCTCGCGCAGCGCCCAGAGCTTTGCGGCCTGGTCGAGCGAGGCGGCAACGGTGGCGTCGACGACGATGCCGCTGTCGATGGCCGCTTCGAGAAACGCGAGAACGCGGGCGTTCAGCCCGACTTCCGTCTGCGTGGCGACCTGCAACAGCACGTACCAGGCATGGCGCGCTGCAAGCGGATCGCCAAGACCCGCGTGGTGACGGAGCACGAAGTCGATGCCGATGCGCGGGATCAGCTCGACGCCCGTGATCTCGCCGCCGAACGCCGTCTTGGCCTCGCCCAGCAGCGCCAGCGCCGCTTCAGGCGTCGCCACACCGATGAACGCGGTCTCGACCGACCGCGGCTTCGGAAACAGTTTGAGAACCGCCGCGGTGATGATGCCGAGCGTCCCTTCGGAGCCGATGAACAAGTGCTTCAGGTCGTAGCCCGTATTGTCCTTCTTCAGCTTCGAGAGGTTTGAAAGCACACGACCGTCGGCGAGCACCACCTCGATGCCGTTGACCAGATCGCGCGTATTGCCGAAGCCGATCACCGCCGTCCCACCGGCGTTGGTCGCGAGATTGCCGCCTATGGTGCAGGAGCCTTCCGACGCCAGCGAGAGCGGAAACAGCCGCCCCGCGGCGTCGGCTGCCTGCTGCGCCTGCAGCAGCGTCACCCCGGCCTCGACGATCATCGTGTTGG
>NZ_LMUU01000189.1 GCF_009765775.1 Beijerinckia sp. L45 | reverse complement strand
CTCGAAGTCCCGATCTACGAGGGTTTGCACTGCCTCATGCCATCTTGCGCCTGGACCTCACTGACCTTGATATCACTAAAGCTCTCGTAAGATATCTCACAGAACGCGGTTACCCTTTCATGACATCGGCAGAGCGTGAGATCATCCGTAACATCAAGGAGAAGTTGCGCTCTGTTGCCCTTGACTTCAAGTTTTAGATAGCCGCACAGTCCTACGCATTGCCCGA
>NZ_LMUU01000188.1 GCF_009765775.1 Beijerinckia sp. L45 | reverse complement strand
GCTGCGTTCTTCATCGATGCGAGAACCAAGAGATCCATTGTTGAAAGTTGTATTTTTATATTATGAGCCAACCATTACACGTATGTTAATGAGTATGTAAAATCATAGGCTAGGCCTACAAACAGTGCACAGGTGGAAAGAAAGATAAAAGGTGTGCACATGCCCCCATAGGAGCCAGCAACAACCTTCTAGCAATTCATTAATGATCCCTCCGCAGGTTCTGTGCT
>NZ_LMUU01000187.1 GCF_009765775.1 Beijerinckia sp. L45 | reverse complement strand
CGATGGCGGAAAAGGGTCTGGTGAAGGTGGCCTTGTCGATCACCACGCTCGACCCCGACCTGGCGCGGCGGCTGGAACCACGCGCGAGTTCGCCGGAGCGGCGCCTGCACGCAATCGAACAGCTCAGCAAGGCCGGTATTCCGACCACGGTGATGGTGGCGCCGATCATTCCCGCGATCAACGATTCCGAGATCGAGACGATCCTGACCCGCGCCTCGGCGATGGGTGCGCGGGAAGCCGGCTACGTGATGCTGCGCCTGCCGCTCGAGCTGCGCGAGATCTTTCAGGAATGGCTGCTCGTCCATTTCCCGGACAAGCTGAAGCACGTGATGACGCTGGTGCAGTCGGTGCGCGACGGCAAGGTCTATGACTCGACCTGGGGCAAGCGGATGATCGGCACCGGCCCCTACGCCTGGATGATCGGGCGCCGGTTCGAAATGGCCTTGGCGAAGAACGGCTTCGCCAAGACACGGTCGAGCCTGCGCACCGACCTGTTCGTGCCGCCGACGCGTGTCGGCGAGCAGCTCAGCCTGCTCGGGATCTGATGGCTGCGATTTAGTGGTTGCTCACCGTATAGTGCGCTGCGAGCCAGAAGCCGGCGACGACGAGCACGGCGATCACCGCGTAGACCACGAGCAGGCGCGGCGTCAGCGCGCCGGACGTCGAGACGGCCCGGCCTGGTGCCGGGCGCGCTGACCCGACATCCGGCCCGTTGCCGGCAAGCGTCGAATCCGCGAGGTGGCGGTATGTCGCGAGGCGGCGCGGCGTGCTTTCGCCGATATTATAGGCCGCGAGTTCCGCCTCGTCGGGCACGCGGCCCTTGATCGCCTCGAAGGCCTGCAGCCAATCCAGCTTGTTCTGCTTGTAGATGGAATAGGCGACGAGCCCGGAAATATCGCTGTCTTCCTTGACCAGGCTGGTGAAGACGCCGGTGCGTTC
>NZ_LMUU01000186.1 GCF_009765775.1 Beijerinckia sp. L45 | reverse complement strand
GCACGTGCGCCTCATCCGCGACAACGTCGTGGTGCACGAGGGCATGCTGTCGACGCTCAAGCGCTTCAAGGACGAGGTCAAGGACGTCGTGGCCGGCCAGGAGTGCGGCATGGCGTTCGAGAACTACAAGGACATGCGCGTCGGCGACGTCATCGAGTGCTACACGGTCACGGCGATCCAGCGCTCGCTGTAAGGTTATCTCCTTCTCCCGCTTGCGGGAGAAGGTGGCCCTTGCGTCAGCAAGGGTCGGATGAGG
>NZ_LMUU01000185.1:15786-16113 GCF_009765775.1 Beijerinckia sp. L45 | reverse complement strand
GGCGAGATCGATCTTGTTGACGATGAGAAGGTCGCAGCGAAGCACACCGGGGCCACGCTTGCGCGGGATATCACCACCGCCGGCTACGTCGATGACGAAGATCCACCAGTCGACAAGATCGAGAGAAAAGGTGGAGGCCAAATTGTCGCCACCGGACTCGAAGATCAGCAACTCGAGGCCGGGGAACCGCGCCTCGAGTTCGTCGCCGGCAACGATGTTGAGGGTCGGATCCTCGCGGATCACGGTATGCGGACAGGCGCCGGCTTCGACGGCGGAGACGCGCGCCGGATCGATCAGGCCGGAGCGGCGCAGCCGCTCGGCATCCTC
>NZ_LMUU01000185.1:0-15705 GCF_009765775.1 Beijerinckia sp. L45 | reverse complement strand
GCGCCGTCTTGCCGCAGCCGACCGGGCCGCCGATACCGATGCGCGCCGCCGTCGCCGGTTTGATCCGTGCTTGTACATCGCCCTGAGTCATGGCGTCACCGCAGCATGTAGCGCTGCGCGAGCGGCAGCACGGAGGCCGGCTCGCAGGTTGCGAGTTCGCCGTCGACGAACACGTCGAAGGTTTGCGGGTCGACGCGAATGTTTGGGCAGGCGTCGTTCCATAGCATGTTGGCCTTGCTGAGTTTGCGCGTTCCATGCACCGGCAGCAGCGCCTTGCGCATGCCGAGCCGGTCGCCGAGGCCGGCCTTGATGGCAAGCGGGTGGACGAAGCAAGCGGACAGCCCCTGCTTGGCGAGGCCGAAGGCGCCCCATTGCGGGCGCAGCATCATCGGTTCGCAGGTCATCAGCGACGCCGCTGAATCGCCCATCGCGCCCCAGGCGATGAAGCCGCCCTTGATGATCAGTTCCGGCTTGATGCCGAAGAAAGCTGGCCGCCAGATCACGATATCAGCCATCTTGCCGTCTTCAAGCGAGCCGACGTGATCGGCGATGCCGAAGGTGCGCGCGGCGTTGATCGTGTACTTGGCGATGTAGCGGCGGATGCGGGCGTTGTCGCCGAAGCCGGGCTTGTCCTCGGGCAGCGTGCCGCGCTGGTCCTTCATTTTCGACGCAAGCTGCCAGGTTCGGCAGATCACCTCGTGGATGCGGCCCATGCCCTGGCTGTCAGAACCGAGCATCGAGATCGCGCCGATATCGTGCAGCACGTCCTCGGCGGCGATGGTCTGCGCGCGGATGCGACTCTCGGCGAAGGCGACGTCTTCGGGGATCGCCGGATTGAGGTGATGACAAACCATCGTCATATCGAGATGTTCGTCGAAAGTGTTGACGGTGTAGGGATTGGTCGGGTTGGTCGAAGACGGCAGGCAGTTCGACAGGCCGGCGACGCGGATGATGTCCGGCGCATGGCCGCCGCCGGCGCCCTCGGTATGATACATGTGGACGACACGGCCGCCGATCGCGCGCAGCGTGTCTTCGACGAACCCGGATTCGTTCAGCGTGTCGGTGTGCAACTGCACCTGAAAGTCGTAATCGTCGGCGATGCCGATGCAGGCGTCGATCGTCGCGGGCATCGCGCCCCAGTCTTCGTGGATCTTGAGGCCACAGACGCCGGTGCGCAGCTGTTCGATCAGCGGCAGGGTCTTGTGGGAATTGCCGCGGCCCAGGAAGCCGAAGTTCATCGGCCAGGCCTCGGAGGCCTGCAGCATCTTGCCGGTATTGAACGGGCCGCCGGAATCGATGCCGACGGTGATCGGTCCCAGCGAGCCGCCGAGCATGGTGGTGATACCCGACGCGATGGCGTGTTCGACGAGCTGCGCGGAGTCGAAATGCACATGGACGTCGATCGCGCCGGCGGTGGCGATCATGCCTTCGCAGTCGCGCACCGTGGTGCCGGCGCCGACGATGAGGCGCGGATCGACTCCATCCATCACGGCAGGATTGCCCGCTTTGCCGATGCCGACGATCTTGCCGGCGCGAATGCCGAGATCGCCTTTGACGATGCCGAGGACGGCATCGATGACGAGGACGTTGCACAGAAGGAAGTCGAGCGCGCCTTCGGCATTGGTGACGCCTGCGGCGAGACCCATACCGTCACGCAGCGTCTTGCCGCCGCCATGCAGGCACTCGTCGCCGTAGACAGCATAATCCTTCTCGACGACTGCGACGAGAGACGTGTCGCCGAGGCGTACGCTGTCGCCGACGGTGGGGCCGTAAAGCGCGGCGTAATCGGCGCGGGGGATCATGACCATGATGCTCTCCTAAACCCCTTTGAAGCCGGCGGCGCGGGCGCGCGCGAGGATCGTCGTCCGCGTCGAGTCGTTCAGCTCCAAACCACGGGTGAGATCGTTGAGGCCGGACAGGTTCTGTTCGCCGCCGAACGTGGTCAGCGTCACGGTCTTGCGCTGCCCCGGCTCGAAGCGGACGGCGGTGCCGGCGGGAATGTCGAGGCGCAACCCCAGCGCCTTGGCGCGATCGAAGTCGAGCGCGCGATTGACCTCGAAGAAATGGTAATGCGAGCCGATCTGCACCGGGCGATCGCCGGTGTTGACCACGTCCATCGTGACGCGCGGACGTCCGGCGTTCAGCTCGATCTCGCCGGCTGTGGCCGTAATCGCGCCAGGGTGCAGATCGTCCGCCGGCGCACCCTCCACCGGGCGGATCGGCTCGTGCACGGTGACGAGCTTGGTGCCGTCCGGAAACATGCCTTCGACTTGGAGCACCGGCAGCATCGCCGCGACGCCCGGCATGACGTCGCCGGTGTGCAGAATGGTCGAGCCCCAGCCGATGAGGTCCGCCACGCTGCGGCCTTCGCGTGCGCCTTCCAGAATCTCGTCGCTGATGATCGCGACAGCCTCGGGATAGTTGAGCTTCAATCCTTTGGCACGACGCCGGCGCGCCAGTTCGGCGGCGGTGAAGATCGTCAGGCGTTCGAGCTCGGTTGGCGTGAGCAGCATGCGAGGCGCGCTCCCTTAATTGCTGAAGAGGTGGAGATCGGCATGGGCATGCCGCGCCGCGGCGATCTCGATGAAGGGAATGAAGCTGATGAGCACGGGGTCGGCATTGGTGACTGCCGCGATCGCGGCGTCGGGGTTGTCATCGGTCAGATCGGCCAGGTGTGGCAAGACCTGAGCCATGACGCGCTGAGCTTCGATCGCACCGATCTGGCCGAGGCGCACGGCGGCCGTGGTGAGGCTCGCCACCGCCTGATAGCCAGAGATGACGACGGCATCGGCCTCGCTCATGCCGAGCGCCCGCCACAATGCCCCCTGCAGAGCCGTGACATGGCCGAGCATAGTGCCTGAGCGGACGGCGTCGCGCAGTGCGTCCGCGCCGGGCGTCGCCAGGCGCACATGGGCGGCGAGGAAGGATTGGCCGTGCCGGCGTGAGCCGAGGCGCAGCGATTCCGCAAGCGTGGCGGCCTCGATCGCAGCGTCGATGCGTGCCAAAACCGCAATGTCGCCGCCCGCACGAAAGGCGGCCATCAGGGCGATGCGATCGGCGCCGGCCCAGCGATGACGCAGAGCGCCGAGGATGATGCGGGCGAGCGCGCCCTCGCTCAGCGCACCAAGCGCGGCGAGCCCTTCGATTCCGTTGGAGAAGGCGAAACCGCCCGAGGGAAACGACGAGTCGGCGTGCTGCAGGGCGAGGAACTGGTTTAGCGCGCGTGGCGGCATCGCTAGTTCACCTGCGTCGGGTGCTGCGTGTCGACATCCGCCCGGCGCGGCGTGGTATCGCCGGCGGCACGATCGAGCGCGGCGGTGACGTCGTCCGATGACAGCAGTTCCGGCAGCACGACGCCGGCGGGCGCTCCGGGGCCGTAGACGATATTGAAGGGAATGCCGTAGCGGCCGTAGGCGGCGAGGTAGGCGGCGATGGCGGCATTGGGGCGCGTCCAGTCGGCCTGCATCGGGACGGCGGCTTTGTTGAGCCGGGCGGCCATGCCGGTGTTGGACAAAACCAGTCTCTTGTTGGCCTGGCAGGTCAGGCACCAGTCCGCCGTCACGTCGACGAACACCGTCTTGCCTTGAGAGACCAGGCTCTTGATCGCGTTGCGGTCGAATTTTTGCCAAGCGATTGCCTGGTCGTCGTGCCTGGCATGGTTTTGGGTGGCGACGAGATCCGGCACCAGGATCGCCGTCAGCGCGAGAGCGGCAACCACTGGCGCGGCGAAGCGTCGGCGCGTGACGGGCGTCCTGTTCCGCCAGACCAGCAGAGCCGCGATGGCAACGAGAAGCCCAGCCACGCCAGCCGCGAGGGTGACACTGACCTGGCTTGCCAGGACGGCCAGAAGCCAGACAGCTGTGGCGACGAGCGGCGCGGCCATAAGCTTCTTGACGATCAGCATCCAGCGGCCAGGCTTCGGCAGGCGGGTTGCGAGGCGCGGCAGCGCCGCGACGAGCAGATAGGGCAGGGCCAGGCCGATGCCGAGCGCCAGAAAAATGGCGAGCATCGTAATGGGCTCGCCGGCGAGCGCGAAGCCGACGGCCGTCCCGAGGAACGGGGCCGAGCAGGGGGTCGCCAGCAGCGTGGCGAAGGCCCCGGTGGCGAAATGGCCGATCAGCTTGTCGTCGGGGCCGAGGCGGCGGCTCGCCACGGCGGCAACGACGCGTGGCAGCGGCACTTCGAACAGCCCCCAGAGATGGCAGGCGAACAGCGTCACCAGAACCGCCATGCCGGCGATGAAGGCGGGTTCCTGGAACTGAATGCCCCAGCCGATCGTTTGGCCCGCTGCCTTTAAGCCGATCAGCACGCCGGCGATTGCAAGAAACGAGACGATGATGCCGGCCGCCGTCGCCAGGAAACCGGCGCGAACCGCGGCCGGCGCCCGGCCGCCCTGGCTGACGACGCCGATGAATTTGATGCTCAGCACCGGCAGCACGCAGGGCATCAGGTTGAGGATCAGGCCGCCGAGCAGGGCGATGCCGAGCATGGCGAGGAGCGATGGGCCGGGCACTTCCTCGGCGACCGAGGTGCCTTGTGTGATTTGGCTGTGCTGCTCCAGCGCGCGCTCGCCATCGGTGAGCGTGAGGGTGACAGGACGACCGGTGAGCTTGGCGCCAATCGGCAGGTGCTCGGTCATCGGAATGACAAAGGTCGCGGCATGGCGATCATCCGACAGCGAGAGCCGCGGTAGGCCGAGGCCGAGGGAGGGGTCGACCTCGGCGATGATGTCGGGCCGGACGAACGGGTCCTGCGCGTTGGCCTTGATCTCGAGCGCCAAGGCGCCCTTGTCGGAGACTTCCGCGACGCTGGCGATCGACAGGCCCGCGACTTCGGCTCCGCCCGGGACCGCCGCGCGCGCCTTGGCGATCAACTGCGCCTCGGGATCCGCCGATGCCGGGCCGGCCGGGACGCCGAGCGTGAGCGCAAAGGTCCGGGGGACGCAGAGTTCGGCGCAGACCAGGATGTCGAGCTTCAGCTTGAGCTCGAGAGGCTGTCCCGGCGTCGCGACGGTGGCGTCGACTGGGAAGATGACGTCGTGCTTGTAGCCGAACGTCTGAATACCGAGCAGGGTCATGCGCTGCGGCTTGGGATAGAGCAGGGTGGCTGTCGCGAGGTTGGCGGAGCCGTCCCAGGCGAGCGCCGGGGGCAGGCCGGCGTCCCCCGGCGAGCGCCAGTAGGTCTTCCATGTCTCGTCGAGCTTGACCTCGATCCCGAGCGGCAGGGTTTTCAGGTCGCCGGTCCCGGCGACGGCGGCGATCAGGCGGGCCTGGACGAAATCGCCGCTGACCCACGGGCTCGTCGCGGCATCCGCTGGTGCGGTCAGCAGCGCGGAAGCAGCCGCGATCCCGAGCAGCGCGAAAAGGCGCGAGCGCGTCCACGGCGATGCCTGGGGCGTCGTCCGGAGCGGCGGGGCATCGGGTCTGGCGTCGGTCATCGCGTCTCCAGCGCCCTTGGTTAGAGCCGCGGCGGGGCGAGTGCAAGCATGCGCCCGACCCCGCAACCGGCAGGAGGCAAAAGTGTCGATGCTATCCGGCGTTGCGCTTTTGCGTCGCGGCGGCTTTCTTGGCTGACGCGGATCGGGCTGCGGCCGGAGGCGAGGCGGAGGCACCGCCGCCTTTCTCACCGCCGGCGTGGGCCGCGGGATGGCCGGTCGTCTTGCCGCGTCCGGACCCGCCGGGCTTTTTGCCGCCACCATCATCCTTGTTGACTGTGGCCCAGGCCCGACGTTCTGCCTCGGGTGCCGGCACGCCGCGGCTTTCGTAGCTCTCCGCGATGTGCTCTGCCTTGTCTTTCTGCTTGTCCGTGTATTTGGATTTGTCGCCCTGCGGCATGACCATCCTCCCGCGTTGCATAATCGCCGAACGCGCATGCGGAAGGCTGGTTCGCGTTAAAGCTCGCCGCCGAAGAGCAGAGCTTCGGCAGATTTTCCTTCGACGACACTGGCTGCCGAACGGAGCCGTTCGATGATGTGGCCCCG
Source organism: Beijerinckia sp. L45 (assembly GCF_009765775.1). Lineage (GTDB taxonomy): Bacteria > Pseudomonadota > Alphaproteobacteria > Rhizobiales > Beijerinckiaceae > RH-AL1. The sequence continues at coordinate 9,725 of NZ_LMUU01000185.1, read as the reverse complement.
TGCCTTGTCGATGATGGCCACCACCGTTTCGGCTTCAGGTGCGGCTGAAAACTTGACCGCCATCTGAATCTTGTTCTCCGTCTCAAGCCCGGATGACAGATCCAGGATCGTTACATCGACCGAAACGGAGGCGAAGGTGCCAGCCGCTTCCTTGGTAAACCGGATCGACCCAAACGCGACATCGATCGATACTGTCTCTTCCGGCGTGTGTTCGCTCACGAATGGCGATCCTTCCTGCTTTGCGGGTTCACGGTTTTGGAAATACGCGTGCCAGAGCATAAGCGTCGCAAAGCACGCTTGCGTGACGGTATCGGCCATGGCGATGACGTGCTGCGCCCGCCGCACTTGCGCCTGCGCAATCATGACGGATACAGCGCCGACGTCGTCTGCGATCATGCTGTGCGCTGCTGCCTCTGGTACGCCGCGCATTCTAGCGCGAATTGCGGCCGATGCTTGGTGACTCAGCTTGTCGCGGCCAAGCCGGGCACGCCGAGACCGAACGCCTGCAGCAACAGAATGGTGTTGAGCAGGAGGATCGCGATCGCGCCCACGACGGCGCCGATCTGGACCAGCCGTCCGTTTGCGAACGGACCCATGAGGTCCTTGCGCCCTGTAAACAGGACGAGAGCGATCATCGGGAACGGTAGTGCGAGGCTCAAAACCACCTGGCTGTAGACCAGCGCGTCCGTGGCGTTGACGCCGAGCGCGACGATCAGGAAGGCCGGCGCCATCGTGACGAGACGCCGCAGCCAGATCGGAATTTTGAATCCGACGAAGCCCTGCATGATCAACTGGCCGGCCATGGTGCCGACAACGGAGCTGGAAATGCCGGAGGCGATCAGCGAGAGAAGGAAAAAGCCGGCCGCACCCGCGCCGAGGAGGGGCGTCAAGGTGTGATACGCGGTCTCGATCTCGGCGACGCCGCTGTGCCCGGCGTGGAAAGCGCTTGCCGCCATGATCACCATTGCCATGTTGACGAGGCCCGCGACCACCAGCGCGATCACCACTTCGCGGTTGGAGAAACGCAGAAGCGCGCGGCGCTGGCCGAGGTCGCGCCCGGGCGCACGATGCTGGGTCAGGCCGGAATGCAGATAGAGCGCGTGCGGCATGACGGTGGCACCGATGATGCCGACGGCGATCGTCAGCGCCGCGGCATCGGGGAGCCGGGGAAGCACGGTGCCAAGGCCAGCCGCGGCCCAATCCACCGGCGCGACGACCATTTCGATGAGGTAGCAGAGCGCGATGATGGCGACGAGGCTGCCGATGATGAGTTCGATCGGGCGAAAGCCCTTCGTCTCCACGGAAAGGATCGCGAAGGTGATGGCGCCGGTGATCGCCATGCCGACAAGCAGCGGCAGATGAAACAGCAGGGCGAGCCCGATCGCGCCGCCGAGAAACTCCGCGAGGTCTGTCGCCATCGCGGCGACCTCGCTGATCCCCCACATCACGATGACGACGGGGCGCGGCCAACGCTCGCGACACAGTTCGGCGAGGTTGCGGCCCGTGACGATCCCCAGTTTGGCGGACAGCGACTGGAACAGCATGGCGATGGCATTGGCCATCAGCACGACCCAAAGCAGGGCGTAACCATACTTCGATCCGGCCTGGATGTTGGTCGCGAAATTGCCGGGATCCATGTAGGCGATCGAGGCGATGACAGCCGGTCCGGCAAAGAGCAGCCCGCGGCGCCAGCCGCCAGGGCCGCGCCCGTCCAACGCCTCGCCGATCTCGCGGGTCGCGCGATCGGTCATCGACGGCTTCATCACGATCTCGGTCACGCGCAATGGTGCTCCAACCCGAACTGCCATCGAATGTAGCATGGGCTACATTAGGGTCAATGCGCTATACTCTGAAGCCGCACCTTGCCGATCGGCGCGGCTCGACCGATGTGAGACTCGACAAATATTAAGAGAACCCCGTGCGATCTGCTGCAAGCACCGTAGGCCCCGTTGACGCAATGCCGGAAGAGCCGACGCAGGCGCATCGGTTCGACTTGGCGCGCAAGGCGCGGTCGACGTCGCTGCTGGAGGATTACGTCGAGTTGATCGCCGATCTCGCCGCGGCGACAGGCGAAGCGCGGGCCACCGACATCGCCAAGCGCCTGGGCGTAACGCATCCCACCGCCATCAAAGCCATCGGCCGGCTGAAGGCGGCGGGTCTGGCGACCTCGCGGCCATATCGCGGCGTCTTCCTGACCGATGCGGGGCTCGAACTTGCGAAGAAGACAAAGGCGCGGCATCGCCTCGTCGTCGACGTCCTGATCGCCATCGGCGTCCCGACGGAGTCCGCGGAGGCCGATGGCGAAGGGATCGAGCACCACGTCTCCGAAGCCACGCTCAGAGCCTTTGCGCGATTCATGCGAAACCGCGCCTGAACGTCATCGTCAACCGTTTCCCGGACCGGTTCCGGCGTTGGTTGGGCTTTACCTTCTTGAGGGCGCCCTTGATCCGGCAGGGCACCCGACCCAGGCTGTCGCGGCGAGTTTGCGTCTTGTAGCGCTCCAAACCGACCCCGAAGGTGACATCGAGCCTGCGGCCGTCGGCGTCGCCGTCGTTGCCGAAGACGTATTTGATCCAGAACTCGTCGAGGATTCTACGAGGGTAAAATAGCTGGGTGTCTCCTCATAGGCCCCGATGATCAGCGTCCACTGGATGGAGCCCGCAACGATTTCCTTCAGAGCGGACACGCGCCGTCGAGCTTTGGGACGAAGGTCAGGATTCTGTCGTGCGAGGCCGTGAGGGCTTTCATGTAGCCTGTAGCGCGGCGCAAAAGGCTCGGCGTCATCGGCGGCACAAAGCGGTCGCTCCATGACCCCCAAAAAGTCGGGTCCAGCGCCTAGTGTGGGTGGCTTGAAACTCTGGGACGTCGAGACACTTGCGCAACGAGACAGCAGACGGAGTGCCACGTCAGGTCGTGGACGATCCAACCTTCAGGATCGCGCCGGCGGCGCGGGGATGGCGGGTGCACATCACCTGGTCCGACGGCGAAGAGGGGCCAGCGATCGTGTTCGCATCGCGTGGCGACGCAGAAACCTGGATCGAGCGCGACGCGCGTGATTGGCTTGTGCGGCTCGCGTCGATAACGCCGCTTCCCGGCTGAATGCAGAGGCAAAAAAAAGCGCCGCCCGGTGGGCGGCGCTCTCATCATATCAGGACTGTCACGAATGGATTAACGGTGACCGCCGCCGTGGCCACCACCACCATGGCCGCCGCCGTGACCGCCGCCGCCGCCATGACCACCACCGTGGCCGCCGCCACCGAAGTGTCCGCCACCGCCGTGGCCGCCGCCGCCGAAGCCGCGTCCGCCACCATGGAACCCGCCACCACCGCCGCCGAGGAAGCCGAGGCCGCGACGGAAGCGGAAGCCGCAGCGATAGAAGCCTGGGCCATGCCAACCGTCGGGATAGAAGCAGCGGCCGCCGAACTGAACCTGAGTCACCGGGCTGTCAGCCGTGGCTGCGAGCGGTTCGGCGCCAAAAGCCGGGAGCGCTTCCGCGCCGCCGGCCATTGCCAGGCTGGCCACGAGCGCCGATGCGCAGAGCCCCATCTTGAACTTGATCATATCGTTGTCCCTTCCCGATGTCCGAATAGTTCAGCTTTGGAATGCCAAGCTTGGCCGGAAGTTCCTCCGTCATTCGACAAAGGTCGAGGATGCACGGGAAGGTGATGGTTGACGGAACCCGTCGGGGAGCGCTCCGTTGCCGCGGATGTATCGAGGGAGGCAAGGAGCGCGGTCATGGTCAATCTGACGTACAAGGTCGTCGAGCACGATGGCGGCTGGGCCTACAAGGTGGGCGACGTTTTCTCCGAGACGTTCCGGACCCACGATGACGCTCATGCCGCGGCTGAGATCGCGGCGCGGGAGCAGAAAAGCCCGGGCGAAGCCGAGGCGATCGAGTATCAGGACGCTTCGGGCAAGTGGCGCGTCGAAGACGCCAAGGGTGACGATCGCCCCCTGACGGACGTCTCGGATCCTTGATCCATTGGTCCGCGTTTCGCCTTGCCGTTTATTCCGGCAAGGCTTAGTCGCAGCAGCCAGCTTGGTATAACGGGGCATGAGCATGAAAACGCAGGTCGTGCGGCTCGCCGAACTCGGCGCGCCATCGGTGATGAGGCTGCAAGACGAAACGCTTCTCGCGCCCGGTCCTGGCGAAGTGCAGCTGCGACAGACGGCAATCGGGTTCAACCTCATCGACGTCTATCAGCGCAAAGGGGTCTATCCCCTGCCGCTGCCGACCGGCCTTGGCCATGAGGCCGCTGGTGTCGTCGAGGGGCTGGGTGCTGGGGTCACGGGTTTCACGCTTGGCGATCGCGTCGCCTATATGAACGCCGGGCTCGGCGCCTACGCCAGCCACCGCAATGTCGCCGCCGAAAAGCTCGTGGCGATTCCGGACGGCATCAGCGACGAGGGTGTCGCCGCGGTTCTGTTCAAGGGCATGACCGCGCAATATCTGCTACTGCGGACTCACAAGGTTCAGCCGGGCGATGTGGTGCTGGTGCATGCCGCGGCCGGCGGCGTCGGGCAAATCCTCTGCCGCTGGGCCAAGGCGCTTGGCGCTTTCGTCGTCGGAACCGCCGGATCCCCTGAAAAATGCGCGACCGCCCTGGCGGTGGGATGCGACGCGGCGATCGACTATAACAAGCCGGACTGGCCTGCCGCCGTCCTCGCGGCGATGAACGGCAAGAAAGCGCGCGTCGTCTATGATTCGGTTGGCAAGAGCACGTTCCTCCATTCGCTGGATTTGACGGCGCCGTTCGGTCTGGTGGTGCTGTATGGCGCGGCGTCGGGCCCGGCGCCTGCGATCGACCCGGAACTCCTCAACAAGAAGGGCTGCCTGTTCCTCACGCGTCCTTCGGTGTTCCCGCACAATGCCGATCCCACCACGTTCAGGACTAATGCCGCGGAGCTTTTCGCCGCCATTCAGTCGGGCGCAGTGAAGCCGGAAATAGGGGCACGCTTTCCGCTGTCTGCCGTTGTGGAGGCGCACATGGCGGCGGAGGCGCGGGCCACCTCGGGGGCCATCGTGCTGCTTCCCTAAAGCCGGCGTGGTGACGTTTAAGCTGGACTGACATCGCCTGAACGCTAGAACGGCTGCGATAACGGACGCGTGAGGACCCGATTGGTCTGATCGGATGCCGTAGGGAGCCGTTCGCCCATGTTAATGACCGTCGTCACGCTTCTCGCGGCCGCGGTGCTGCTGGTCTCGATTACCAAGCGACTTGGGTTCGGCAGCATTCTGGGATACCTCGTCGCCGGCGTCGTGATCGGACCATCGGGCGTCAAGCTGATCGACGACGTCCATTCGATCAGCGAGATTTCGGAACTCGGCGTGCTCATGCTGCTGTTCCTCATCGGCCTGGAACTGCGGGTGTCGCGCATCTGGGCGATGCGGCGTGCCGTGTTCGGTCTTGGTGGGGCGCAGGTCGTCGTCACCGGCGCGGCGCTGACGGCCGCAGCCTGGGCGCTGCACGTGTCGCTGCCCGGCGCCGCGATCCTCGGCGTTGGCCTCGCTTTGTCGTCAACGGCGATCGTTCTGCCGTTGCTCGCCGAACGCAATCTTCTCGCTGGCGCCGCAGGCCGCGACAGTTTTTCCGTCCTACTGTTCCAGGATCTCGCCTCGATCCCGCTTATCGCCATCGTCCCGGTGCTCGTCGGGCATACGACGGGCGGCCCGATATGGCCGGGCGTGCTGCGGGCGCTGATCGCGATCGGCATGATCCTGGTCGGCGGCCGCTTTCTTGTGCGGCCGCTGTTTCGCGCGATCGGCGGCGCGAAAAACCGTGAGGTGTTCACCGCGACGGCGCTACTGCTCGTCGTCAGCGCCGCGGCGATCGTTGGCGCCGTCGGGCTGCCGCTGTCGCTCGGTGCCTTCGCCGCCGGCGTCGTGCTATCGGAATCCGAATACCGCCATGAGCTCCAGGCGGATATCGAACCGTTCGAAGGCCTGCTGCTTGGCCTGTTCTTCATGACGGTCGGCATGTCGGCCAACGTCGCTCTGGCGATCGCCGATCCCGCGCTGATCGCGGCCTGCGTCGTCGGTCTCGTCACGATCAAGGCGGCGATCGCCTACGCGCTCGGCCGCATTCGCGGGCAAAGCGCCCTCTCGGCGACCCGCTTCGCCTTTGCGATCTCACAGGGTAGCGAGTTCGCTTTCGTGCTGTTTGGCGTCGCCCTCGCTGTCGGTGCGCTGGCGACCGGCGATATCGAACGCGCGACTCTTGTCGTGGCGCTATCGATGCTCATCAGCCCCGTGCTGTTCGCCCTGTCCGAACGATTTCTGGTGCCGCACCTGAAAAAGGGTGTCAGGCCGGCCTACGCCACGCCGGATGCGGCACCTGCTCCCGTGATCATCTGCGGCTTCGGCCGCTTCGGGCAGGTCGTCGGCCGCGTCCTGCGTGCCCGGGGCATCACGTTCAACGCGCTCGACGCAGAGCCGGATGCCGTCGAGATCGTCCGGCGGTTCGGCTACACCGCGTTTTATGGCGACGCGACGCGTCTCGATCTGCTGCGTGCGGTCGGCGCGGAACAGGCGCGGGTGATCGTCGTGGCGATCCCCGGCGCCGAGGACACGCTGAAGATCGTCGAACTCGTGAAGAAACATTTTGGACAAGCCGAAATCTACGTGCGCTCGCGCAACCGCCAGCACACGCACCTGCTGATGGACGCCGGCGCCACGGAAATCGTGCGCGAAACCTTTTTTTCGAGCCTGCGGCTGAGTGAACTCGTGCTGCAGGGCCTCGACTTCTCGCCGGAAGAGGCGAAGCGGACCGTTGCGACGTTCCGTGAGCGCGACGAGCAGATGCTGTTGGATCAGCACGAATTCTATGCGGACGAAGCGAAGCTGGTCCAGACATCCAAGGATGCGGCCGTCGAGTTGCGCGAGTTATTCGAGGCGGACAAGGAGCAGTAAGGCGTCGAGCTAAACGCTCCGGCGTGGCGCAACCTCATCCAGCGCTTCGGCGAAGATCATGACCGCCTGCAGCAGGTCGCTTTCGGCAATGATCAGCGGCGGGGCGAGCCGCAGCACGGTGTCGTGCGTCTCCTTTGCCAGGACGCCGCGCCGCAGCATCGCGAGGCACACCGCCTTTGCTTTGGTGAAGATAGGGTCGATCTCGATGCCGACCCAGAAGCCTTTGCCGCGAACGGCGACGATGGCGGGGTGGTCGATGGCGCGCAACGCATCCATCAACACCACGCCAAGGCGCTGGCTGCGGCCGGCGAGATCCTCGTCGACCAGGACGCGCATCGATTCGCGGGCGACCGCCATCGCGAGCGGATTGCCGCCGAAGGTCGAGCCGTGGCTGCCGGGATCGAAGACGTCCATCACGCTGCGCCGGGCGATGAAGGCGGAAACCGGCAGCAGGCCGCCGCCCAAGGCCTTGCCGACGATCAGCCCATCGGGGCGGGCGCCTTCGTGCTCGAAGCAGAACATTTCACCCGTCCGGCCGAACCCGGATTGCACCTCGTCGAAGATCAATAGGATGCCATGGGCATCGCAGATCCGCCGCAGGGCGGCGAGATAGCCGGTAGGTGGTACGACGACGCCTGCCTCGCCCTGGATCGGTTCGACCATGATCGCTGCGGTGCGCGGGCCAATCGCTGCCTCGGCCGCTGCGGCATCTCCGAACGGAACGGTGACGAAGCCCGGCGCGAAAGGGCCAAAGCCGCGGCGGGAATTCGGATCCGACGAGAACCCAATGATGCTCGTCGTGCGGCCGTGAAAGTTGTTGGCTGCGACGATGATCTCGGCGGCATCGTCGGGAATCGCGAGCCGATCGTAGCCGTAGCGTCGCGCTGCCTTGATCGCCGTCTCGACCGCCTCGGCGCCGGTGTTCATCGGCAGGCAGGCGTCGAGGCCGGCGAGATCCGCCAGTTCGGCGCAGAAGAAACCGAGATTGTCCGCATGGACGGCGCGGGACACGAGCGCGAGGCGACCGAGTTGCTGCTGCAGCGCGCCGACCACGCGCGGATGCAGGTGGCCGAGATTGTTGGCGGAATAGGCGCTCATCATGTCGATGTAGCGCTTGCCGTCGACATCGATGAGATGCGCGCCGTGGCCCTCGGCCATGACGGCGGGCAAGGGCGTGTAGTTGTCGGCGCCGTAGCGCGCCTCGCGGTCGATCGCGGCCTGCGCGGGAGAAAGGGCCGCGGTGGGATGGGTCATGGCGCTGAGTCCGGATGGCGCTGAGTGGACGCGAGCCTAAACCCTTCGCGAGTTAGATCACACCGTCTGTGTCGAAGCGCTTGCCACTTGGTGGAATCACCAAGGCGATCAGAAACCGCCCTCTTCTCAAAAAATCAGAGCATTTTCTCGATCACAAAGTCTGCAACTGTTGTGAAAAATAACCCTAGGGAACGAGGTGATAATCCTCTTTGGCCTGCGGCGGCGTCTTGACGGCGACAAGCTTGAAAGTCCCGCTTGTCGCATGCGTGCCGCCGTGCGGCATTCCCTTGGGAATGATGATCAAATCGCCGGGCTTGATGGGGATCTCTTTATCGCCGAGCCACATCGTCCCGGTGCCTTCCACGACATATTGAATCTCGTTGGCGACGGCATGAAAGTGTTTCGCCGAGTCGCCGGTCTGGACCTGGACCGTTCCGGTCTTCGAGGCGGCAAAGATTTTTGTATAGCGGAGCGTCGGACCCGGCAGCGGCGCGCCGAGATCCGGACCGGTCAGAGCGGGAACGTTGACGACCTGCGCCACCATCGGCGGTTCGTCGTCCGCCGTTGCCGGCTTGATGCTTCTGGCGAACAGCACGCCGGCGCCAAAGGCAACCAGCAGAGCGAGGGCGATGATCATGATCTGGCTTCCGCCTATACTCTGCCGTTTGAACAAAGGCGGCCTACCGATTGCTGAGCAAATAGGACGAAGTCCGATCGATCAGGTGTATCTAACCGATCAGAATCGATGTGACGAGATCACCTGTCCAAGACGCCTTCAGGCGTTTTGGACGGCGGTGATCGACTAGTTCTTGAGATGCTTGGCGAGATACTTGTTCATCTCGAACATCGTGACCTTGTCTTTTTCGAAGACCAGCTTGAGCTTGTCGTCGGCGATGATCTCGCGCTTGTTGGCTTCGTTCTGAAGCTTGTGCTTCTTGATGTACTCCCAGACCTTGCTGACGACTTCGGTCCGCGGCAGCGGATCGGATCCGACCACGGCGGCGAGTTCCTTCGAGGGTGTCAATGGCTTCGAGAACGCGCTCGGCGCGCCTGCCACTTTCGGCTTAGCGGTCTTGGTCGCGGGCGCCTTTTTCGGCGCTGCAGTCGCGGCGGCCTTGGCCGCTGGCTTCTTGGCTGGTTCCTTCATGCGATTCCCCTCCGACACACTTGGTCGTTCGCGGTGTCCACAGCGCCCTCGGCACCGCTTCTCCCTCTGACAAGTGTCCGACCGAACCTTAAGCCTAGGCTGACGTCAAGCACCCAAGGTCTCGAAGCTGGCGCCGCCCACGAAAATCGACCGCGTTTGGACGCTCAGGGCGGAAAGAGGGGGGTGCAGGTATGTAAAATCATAAAATTACGATCTGATTTAATGCAGACAAGTCGTCCACCTAACGAAACGACTCGGCTTTCACGGGGCTGGGGCTCGTGAACCGACGTCGGCAACGATCGGCGGCGCGACCGCGATGTGTCGTGAAGGCAACACACGCGGCTAGTAAGGTTTGCCTCGGTGGCCCCGGCGGGTGCGATCGGGTAGGTTCCGGGCGGATTGGTGGGGCAGCAT
>NZ_LMUU01000184.1:38516-43212 GCF_009765775.1 Beijerinckia sp. L45 | reverse complement strand
GCTGGTTGAAGAACCGCTGGAACGACGGCGCCGCGTCGGCGTGCACAGTGAGACGATGACCGTCTTTCAATTTGATGGTCGTGAGGTTCGCGCCCGGCTGCGCGCCGGGATACTGGCCGCCCGACATCAGATTGGCGCCGCCGACGATCTTCTGACCGCTCACGTCTGCTGTAAGCGGTCGGCTCGGTGCGTTGGCTTCCGCATGCCGCGCATCGGTCGCCTTGCGTCCCCGCGCCCGCAACGCGTCGACGCCGGTTAGCTTTCGCACACCACGCGCGATGCGGGCACCAAGACCGGCGCGGCCGCCGCCGCCACCTTCGTCGCGTGCCCTGACCTCGCCCGGCTCCGCCGCCTCCGCCTTGCCTAAACCAAGGCTGGCGACGACGCCGACTCCAAGCAGCAGCATAAGCCACCGCGGCATGATGACTGCCGACAGCCCGGCGAGCGCGAGACCAAGCGATCCGATGAGCACGATGAGGCTCTTGTCGCCCGTCAATGGCCCGACGAGCTCGGAGAGCCTCTTGGCCAGGTCTTCGACGCGTTTAAGGATCTGATCCCAATCCGCTGCGGCCAGCTTTTCGCCGATCGCCACAGCCAGCCTGATGAGATCGTCAGCAATCTTCGAAACGATGTCGGCGATGCGATTGCCGTTTGCCAGAAACCAGTCCGCGAGCTTGTCGAGGAACGGCTTCAGCTTCACGAACAGGACGGTCTCGACACGGGTCTCGACCGCCTTGATCACCTCGTCGAGGCGCCGCAGCGACTGCATGTAAACGGTGCCACCAGCTGCTGCTGCGTTCGGATCGGCGCCAGCGCGGCCTTGGATGGCCTTCTGCTCAGCCTCGCGCTGACGGAAAGCTGGGTCCATCACGGCGCGCGACAAAAACTCGGGGAGGCCAAGGGACTGACCAACACCGATCGCGTTGGCGTAACCGAAATCCTTGGTGTCGCGCGTGGTACGCATCTTATCGCCGAGATCGGTCAGGATGTCGGCGCTGTCGCGAAAGTTGCCCGCCGCGTCACGGGTCTGAACGCCGAGCTGCTCCAGATACTTGGCGTATCCGGTCCGGGCGATATGGAGCTTACGTCCGAATGCTGTCAGGGCAGCGTCGGCCTCCTGGCGCGATGACCCAGTCTGCTCCGCGGCGTAACCGAAGGCTGTCACGTTGGCGGGTGACGCGTCAGAGAGCTTGCCGAGATAGGCGAGACGCTCGAAGCCAGCCGCCGCCTTGCTGACGGCATCGGAGATCCCGATCGCTGTCAGGCTTGTCGCCATCGCGATCGCGGCCTGGACGCCTGAGAACCGCAGCGCAAAGCTCTGCGCGTTCTTCAGCGACGCCTTCATACGCGCGGCTTGCTTCTGGTCGGCATCGCGACGAGCCTTGTCGCGAGCCGCGATCGCTGCCTTCTCGGTGGCTTCCCGCTTCTTCGTCTCGGCCTTGACCTTGGCCGTGTTGCGTTCCTCTGTCCGTTTGACGGCGTTCTCGGACTGCGTCTGAGACACCTCGTCGAGCTTGAACCCGACGCCGGCGAAGAAGTCCTTGAGGGTCTCGGCCATGTCTAGGCCTCCGCGCCCTGCAAATTACGAAGCCAATCCGGCGGCCCGCGATCGGGCATCAACCGGGCTTCCTGTGTCGTGCTGGCGCTGTCGCCACCCTCGATCTCGAACGTCGGATTGTGCGCCACGTTGAGGCGGCCGCGCGCCGCGTTCGAGATCACGATGCTCTGAACAGGTGACGGACCGAGGCTGACCGGCTTGATGGTGTCATCGGTCTTCGGACTTGCCGACGGCATCGGCGGTGCTGGCCGTACGTTGCGGCGGACATTGTCCATGTTCTCGCGCGTCTTCCAGGCCCAGCTGTCGGTCTGCCCGTTCCAGCCTTCGGCGCGCTCCATGACGGCGGCACCGCGTGCGGCCTCGGCATCATCCTTGGCGGTCGACAGGATCTTACCGGCGCCCATGCCGTCTGGACCATAGGCCTGGTCGGCGTAAGCCTTCAGCTGGTCGTCGAAGTCGCGGCTGTTGCCGTACTTCGCGGCACGATCGCGGCTGGCCTGAAAGATTCCCGAGTGGCCGGAAGCGTTCGATGCGTCAGGTCCGTCCTTGGTGCTTTCCACGTAGGCCATACGAGACACCGCGGCGCGGGCGCCGGCATCGGTGAAGCCGCGCGAGGTCAGATATTCGTAAGCGTGCTTCTGCCGCTCCGGCGTCCACCAGCCGCCCTGGTTCTTGCCGCTGCCCCGTTTAAACCAGCGCTTGGCGCGGTCAAGGAGCCCCTGCCCTTCGGGTTGCCCCTTGATCTGGTTGCCGCCGCCCGGTCCTGTCGGGTAGGCCATGCCGGTTTCGGGATCGACATAGACGTCGTTCTTGGCGGGATCCGCGTGCTGGATTGCGGCGGCCGTGTTAACGGCGCCGATGGCTCCGGCAACGCCGACGCCCAACGCCGCGGCCAACCATGGAGGTATGGCCAAGACGCGCAAGATTCGAAGGCTGCCTACGAGGCCAGCCAATAAAGCGACGAGCCCGGAATTGCCGCCAAGCTTTTCGAGAAGAAGACCGAAGCCTCCGGCAAGTCGCTCCATAAATCCGAGGATCTTATTCCAGTCGGCGCCGGCCAGTTCGTCGGCGATCGCAGACGCCAACTTGATCAAATCGTCCGCGACGCGCTGCACAAGGGCGCCAACTTCCTTGCCGTGCGCGAGAAACCACTGCGAGAGATCGTCGAGAAGCGGACGAAGCTTCTGAAACAGCGTCGTCGAGATCCTCGTTCCGATGGCATCGAGCACCTCCTGGAGGTGCCGCATCGACTGCTCGAACTGGATACCGGTGGCCGCAGCCGCGTTGGGGTCGGCGCCGACCGTCTTGTGATCCGCCTGGAATTGCCCTTCACGCGCCCGGAAATTCGGGTCCATCATGGCCCGGGCTTGCTGTTCCTCGAAGCCGAAGCTCTTGCCCCAGGCAAGTGCGACGCCGTAGCCTTCCTTGCCGTTGATGTCGCGCAGCGCGTCGCCGAGGTCCGTGGCGAGATCGGCGCTGTCACGCAGCTGGCCCTTGGCGTCACGGGACGACTTGCCGACGCGACGCAGGACCTGGTCCAAGGACTGCGCGTAGCCGGCGCCGTTGACCCTGAGGTTCTTTCCAAACGCCTCGAGGCTCGCGTTCGCCTCGTCCGCCGACGAACCAAGCTGGCTCGACGCGTAGCCGAAGCCGGACGCTTTGCCGGCGGTCGTTCCGTTGCGCTGGCCGAGATACTGGAGGCGTTCGTAGCTCTTGGCCGCGTTATCGACCGCCTTGACGATGCCGGCAGCCGTCAGGCCCGTGACAGCGCCAAGAACCGCCTGGATCCCGAGAAACTTGGTCGAGAACGAGCGAAAGCTGTTCAGGCTGCCGGCGAGACGCTCCTGTTCTTTCTTCGCAGCGAGAGCCTGCCCTTTCTCCCGGTCGGAGGCTTCCTTTGCCTCCCGCTTGGCACGCTGGTCCCCGGCCTTTTCGGCCGCATCGCTGGTGCGCTCCTCATTTCGCTTGACGACGTCCTCGGCCTGGCGCTGCGCGATCTGGTCGACCTTGAAGCCGATGTCGATCAGGTAGCTTTTGAGCGTTTCGGCCATGGATCACCGTCTCGCCCTATCGCCTTCAGAAAGCGTCTGAGCCAAGATGTCCGTGATTGGTCGGGAGGGCCACGGATATGATCATTGCTCTGCTTGTTCTGATAGTTTTGGCGATCCTATTTCCCGGGTTCGTTCGATTCGTTTTGTGTCTGCTCTGTCTTTTCGTTGTGTTGGCCGCTGGGACTGACAACGGAAAGATGCATGACGTACAAGCGCAGACCGCAAGTGGAGTGCAGACTCGTGAAGAAGACGAGGCGGACCTGCGAGCTTTTGCTAGTTCAAAGGGCGAGACCGTTGAAGCCTTCGCAAGTCGCGTCGGCAGCACGCACGACCATATCCTTGCTTTTATTCACGCATCGGAAGCCGGTGGATCGTCCAGCGTTCAAGCCCTTAGATCGCTTGAGTCTTTCGGAACCAGATTGCGAGAGGAAGATGGCCCGCCCCTTCCGGTTCTAGACCCCGATGCATACTGCGACAGACGGTCGGCTGCAATCCCGAAGCGATTTGATGATCCCCAGGGCCTCACCTTCCGACACACATGTATCGATAGCGAGCAGGAAGGCTACGAAAACCTTAAAGAAGCTTGGCCAAGAGCAACCGACGAAGAGCGAGATACAGCAACCGCTTTCATGAAGAAGGAAAGCAAAGACCGATGGTCTTACGCCGGTTTATTTGCATATCTCAACGCTATCGTAGAGAGGGATGCGCTTTTTCATCGCAATGAAGAAATGAAGAGCGTGAATCATTTTCACGCCGACTAACTCGGCCCGAGCGAAAGCCCCGCATCTTTCTGGGCCTGCGTCGTCGACCCACCGCTCACCGCGATGGTGGTGAGGTCGTCGTACCAGTCGAGCGCGCGCGTATCACCGACACGGCGCATCGACACGATCGTGTAGATGCCGTCCGGCGCCAGGACACCGGCCATCTGCAAATTGATATTTTGCTGGGAACCGGCGGCCGTCAGCGGATTGACGTCGCGTTCGCCCTCAATGATCGAGGACTGGTCGAGGTGGATGCTGGCATGCGGCTGCAAGGCCGAATTGATCAGCGACCGCACCAGGATCCCGTCCGGCGTCTGCCGCGCCCA
>NZ_LMUU01000184.1:0-38380 GCF_009765775.1 Beijerinckia sp. L45 | reverse complement strand
TTGCTCATGGCGACTTCGCGGATCAGCTGCCGTGCCATGCCGATGAGCGGGATACCGCGTGGAAATTTGGGTTGCGTCAGGTCGACGTTCGTCAGCCCCATGGTGATGCCATGAGCACCCATCGCCGTTACCGCAGCCTGCAGCTTGTCCTGAGGCGTCCACCCGGACGACAGCGTCTTGGTGACGCGCGCCTGATTGTAGGCCTGGTCGCCGCCGGCGCAGAGCAGATCGACGTAGCTGTCGACGGGGGTCTCGTGCCCGGATCCGATGAACTGTTTGAGATCGCCGACGTAGAGGACGCCGGTGTTACCCTGATAGCCCCCGGAGAACGTGACCTTGGTTCCCTCGGCCGCCTTCAATGCCGCGATGGTGCTGGGGCCGGCGTTGTATATCCTGAACCGCGCCGGGTTCGGCGACTGGATTGTCGTCATCTCGATCGAAAACGTGATCCGTAGATCGGTCTGGCCTCCACCAGAGATCGTGGTTCCGTTGACGGACAGGGAGCAGGAGCGAAGCCAGTTCTGGCTCATCAGCCGGCCACCCACTGGGTGCCGTCGCAAAAGGCGGGACACACGATGATGCCGCCACCGACGAGCGCTTGCATGAAAGACGGACTCGTGGCGTCGGTTACGAAGGCGCGCGTGCCTTGAAGAAGGAGGGATGGCGTCGGGAGTGTAGCGACGGTGTAGGGCTGGTTCGTCTGGATTGTCGGCGCGGCCACGGGGCCGGTCGACTGCATCGAACCTGTCGCAATGCTCGAGAAGGATCCAGCCGCGGCTTTGATCAGCGCCATGACAGCGCCACCGATGCCGGTCAGGCTTCCGAAGCTCCCGGATTGCCCGCTGATAGCGCCCGAAGGCGCGCTGACGTTGCCGCTCGAGGACGTGATGTTGCCCTGAGACGTGCTGGAGCCCCGGTTCGTCTGGTTGCCGCTTTTGTCCAGACTGGCGTTCGGCGCCTGAAGCGTATGGGCAACGGACGACAGGATCGACGTCCCGTTCGTGGGATGCGCCGAAAGCGAATGCGCCCCGTTGTTCGCCGCGGCCTTGAAGCCGTCGGTATGCGTCATCGACGTGGAATGAGTCGTCCCGCCATCGGTCGCATTGACCGCATGCCCGTTCGAGGGATGCAGAATGTGTTCAAAAAACGTCGTCGCCTGACTGAAGGGATCGAATTCGGCGCTGGCCGCAGCCGTCGACGGGTCGACGGTCTTGTGATGCGTCCCGTTCGGCCCGTGATCAATGACGCTCCGTTTATCGACGGTGCGCGTCTGCGTGCTGGTCTGCGACACCTGCTGCAGCTTGTCGGGCGTCGACCGGATGCCGGAAAGAAAGACGCCGTCGGCGAGCGAGTGGGCGCGGTCTTCCATCGGGTTCTGCGACCCGCCGGAGTTGAACCAGGAATCGATCGCCCGCGACATGTAGAGGATCGCGCCGGTGTCGCCTTTCACCGTGGGATGCGTCGTGACCACCGGGCCGCCGCCGAGGTGGTGGATCGGCAGATCGGGATGGTCGGTATGATCCTCGTAGGTGATCGACCCATCCGGGTTCGTCACCTGCCGCTTGATCATGGGCTGCGCTGTCGCGACATGCCCATCCTGGCTGTCGACGGACACGCTCGCCGGCATCGCCGTCCAGACCTGCTTCAGCAGACCCGCGACCGCCGTCCGGAGGGCTTCCTCCGGATCGTTGAAGTATTCGCGGAGATCCATGCGACCTACTTCTTTTCGATCGCCTTGCGCATGCGCGCCTGATTTTCCTCTTCACAGTCAATCGCATCGTTAAACTTGGCGATGTGTTCGATGTGGAGGGTGCCGTCGAGTAGGCTCTCGGCCTTGCACATGCCGCGCAGAACCGGACGCCAGAGCCAGTTCTCACCATTCGGCATCGAGACCGGATCGTAGCGCGGGCCGTCGTAGGAGGTCGGCTTGAAGTCGGGTCGCTCCATCGCGAAGAAGACACCGAAGTTTTCGGAGACGACGGCGGACGTCATCGCCATCAGCGTTCCGAGCGGCGGCATCGCGTCGACGGATTGCCAGCTGTCGTCCTCGATGTTCAGTCGCTCACAGGCCGCGACCGCATCGTGGAAGACCGCCTTCATGTCGGCGTCGTCGGCGCGGAGCAGCGGTGCCAGGTTCTTCGTGATGTCGGCTATGCCGGCACCGGACACGCGCATCCCGCTATCCATGCCGTAAAGCGCGGGCAGCACAGGCTTCAGACGTTGGAGCAACCGCCACTGATCGATGACGCAGATCTTGCGGGCCCGGTAGACGTGACCCGCAACCTGGAATTCCGCCATCGGTCTACTTCGGAATAACACCGGAGAGATCGCTGAGATCGACGCCGAGCGACTTCAGCATGTCGGCGAAGTTTTCGCCTAGCACGTGCCAAGCGATCGTGAGGCGACCGATGAAGGTCGCGTCTGACTGATCCTGGATCTGGCCACGCTGGACCACGTCGACCCAGCCGACACCCGTCGAGACTTCGCGTTTCGTCACGGCAAGGCAGGCGTTCAGCACGAACTTGACGTCGGCGTCCGACACCGAGGCGAGCTCACGTGCCACCGGCATCAGCGCGTCACGCTGCGCCGCGAGCGGATCGACGACCTCGTCGTCCCCGCCCGGCTCCACGGATGCTAGCGCCGCTGCCGCCTTGAGCGAGGTTTGACATCCCATCAAGGCGGCAAAGGTCGGTAGCAGACGCTTGAGAACAAGGGTCTGGGTCTCGCCGTCCATGACGCGAGACTGATAGGAGATGCCGGCGATCTGAAAATTAGCCATTCAGCACCGTATCCACACCAGCGCCGAGGCTCGGCGTGATCCGGGTGCAGTTGAAGACCCAGTCCTGAATGCCGCCCTGCTCCGCGAACTTGTTGCCCGGCAGGCGCCGGAATGCGGCGCCCTGGCAGGTGATAGTGTCGCCGCGCACCGGATCGTCGATGATGATGACGTTGCGGCCGTGGTTGGCCGCGGAGCCGGTCTGGAAATTGTAGGCGTTGCAGAGCGCCTGGTTGAGCGAGCTGGTCTTGAGCAGATGTAGCGTCAGGGTGCCGTTCTGGGCGGCACGCAGCGAGTGCATGCCATCGCCGCCGGCGCCCATGGTGAGGCTGTCCTTGTCGCCCTCGTACTCGGTCTCGTAACCTTCCTCGGCTTCGCCGGTGACGATCAGATTGATGTTCGGGCCGACGATCGAGCAGGACACGTCCTGGAACGAGTAGACGCCATTTTCATATGCGGACATGGGTCGGCGATCCTTCGAAAAAGGCTAGCGGAACGGGGATGAGGAGAGGTCGGCCGCGGCGCGGCCTACGGGTTGACGAGGATGCTGATGCTCGACGAGTGAACGGCGCCGGCTTCCTTGGCCGCGATCTGGAACGGCACCGACTTGCGGGCAGCGCGATCCGTCTGGTTCTGCGTCGCGACGAGCGGGGCGTAGATGTAGAAACCGAGCGGAAGCACATCGCCCGTGTTCAGGGTGCCGAAGGCCTGGCCGTTCCACACACCGGCAGCCAAATAGCCGTTGACGATGCCCTGCTGCATGCTGGCCGTGATGTTGGCCTTCTGCAGCCCGGTCCCGGCATCGGTCTGCGGGACCTTGTTCATCGTGGTGTAGAGGTTGAAGAGGTTGGTCTGAACGTAGTTCGCCAGCCAGTCCGCGTTGATGCGGCTGTCGATGAAGTTGCCGTTGACCATCACCGCCTGCTGGATGATCGAGGCGCCGTTCTGGTAGGCCGCGAAGTAGTTGACGCGCTTCGCGTCGAGCGTCTCGGCTTGGTCCTCGGTGAGGTATTCCGCGGTGACGCCCGGCATCGTCTTGAACTTGCCGGTGATCGTCGTGTTGCTGCCGGCATAGTTGACGGTGGCGAACCGCGCGAACAGGGACGCGATCGATACCGTGGTCGTCGAAGAATAGGCGATGCAGGTTCGGCTGATGTTTGCATCGACCAGGATCGAAGCCAGATCGTCGGTTTGCGTCGGATCCATCACCTCGGTGTTTTCGGTGCCGATGCCGTAGATGCGGGAGCGACCGGCCGCCTCGATATATTCCGCAACGGACAGATGATCGGCATCGGCCAGGGTCGCCGCAAAGGCCCCCATATACCAGTCGCCGTAAAGCTGATCGAAGAGCGCGATGCAGGCCAGCGGCTCCTCGGCAACGATGCCGGCGATTGGCGCATCGGCGGCGGCTCCGGACGACGTCGGCGTCGCGGAGAGGCCGAGCAGCACCGAAACGTCGACGACGCCGGCGCCCGCCGTCGGCGCGGTGGCATAGCCGACCGAGGACGCGGCACCGGTCGTGCCAGATTCCACGTTGAAGCGAAGGTTTTCCGAGTCCCAGACGACGGTGGCACCGGTCGCGCCTGCGGTCACAAGCGCCGCCTGGACGATGCCGGCGACACCGTTGAGGTTGGCGGCGCCGCTGAAGTTCATCGGCCCGACCGGGTGTACGGTCCCGTCGATCGACATCTTGAAAGCGCCGCCGGCCCCGATCGACGTGAAGTTGGTGAGGAGACGCTGCGACGGCGTCAGAATTGCGCCATGCAGGAGCCCGGCTGTCGCGGTCTGCGCGAAGCGGCCGATGGCAAGCTGGTTCGGCTGCGGGACCTGCGAGAAGTGATCCTCGGCGTATGCAAACTCCGGGGTGCCCGGTGCGAAGTCGGCGCCGACCCCGGTCATGTCCGAATAATTGCGGCGACGCTCGTTGACGTCGATGACATCGCTGGGACCGAGCACGAGAACGGCGCCGAAATTGCGGAAGCCGGCGGGCGTGTTGGTGAGCGAAATCGTGACATCGACGACGTCGTTCGTGTTCAGGCCATTGGGCGTTGCCATGGGTCAGGATCTCGCGATGATGAGGGAAGACGAGAGCGGCGCCTAAGGCGCGGTCGTGGTGATGGGCGACGTGACCGCGGCGTCAGAACCGGAGACATCGCCGCTGTCGGCGATCACCTCACCGACGAAGGTCACGAGATTGCGGATCGGGTAGACGCGGATCGCCATGCGGCGGGCGCGAAAAACGAGGTCGGCGCGGCGCACGAACTGACCGTTTTCGAGGTCCGGCACGTAGGTAACGCGATCGATGCCGACATAGGCGATGCCGCTGGCACGAAGCGCAGCGCGGTTCTGGGCGACGCCGAAACCGTCACGAAGCTGGTTTGCCGTCCCGATCGCGGCGGGGCCGAAGAAACTGGTCGAGACCTCGAGCTCTTCCGAGCGCATGACGAGATCACGGCCGAGGCCGCCGTCGGCAAGCCCTTCGTGCACGATGGTGGGGTTCATGTCGCCCGTGGTCACCGTGACGGCAAAGGCGCACCAGGTCGTGTCGCGACTCGGCTGCGGGCCCGGGACGGCCTGCCCTTTGCGACGGACGAGGTTCCCGGCGAGTCCGGTAAGACCGACGATGGTGGGTTGAAACAAGGCGCACAGCGCGGCATCGTCTGGCGGCTGCGTGCCCTCGGGGACGAGGAAGCCGGCGACGGAACTGTCGTTCGCCATGCCCAGCCGTCCTTCAGATGATTAGGTCAGCGACAGCATCGTCGCCGTGGCGCGCACGAACCCGGCACCGAACTGGGTCCAGTCATCGACCGCGAAGATCGAGTACTGCCGCCCATTCCACGTCACGACATCGGCCGTCACCGTGGTGCCGTCGGTCTGAGCGCCGCCAGCCATCAGCGTGAAGGTGGTGTGGATCGCGATGGCGCCGGTGAGGCGCTCGACCTCGGCCATGCGCTTCAGATCGTTGCTGTTCGCCGGCGTCACGACACCGACGATGCCGGTGAAGGTCGACGGCGTCAGGGCCGTTTCACCATCGTTGCCGACCGTCGTGGCCGAGCGAGCGACAGAGAACGTGGTTGCGAAGTCGGGGTCCTTCAGGACGTCGGTTACGTCGAGGAAGGGCATCAGTTGGCACCCTTGTCCTTGATCACGTAGGTGATCGAATTGAAGAGGGAATGCGTGTCGTACAGCGGCTTCGCATCGGTCGATTGGTCGACGCCCGCGGCGCGGTTCGCCAGTTCGAGCCGTGCTGCCTTCGAGCTTTCGGCCTGGCTGAGTTTGCCGTTGGCGCGCTTCCGCCGCGCCCGCGCCTCGAGCGTGCTGTCCGCGAGCGGCGCGAAGCTCCCTTCCAGGATCTTCTTTTTCACCGCCGCCACAGCCGCGGCGCCGGCCATGGCAAACCCGACTTCGAGCCCGTTGGGGTCCCCGTCGAGGACCGCTTTGCCCGCCCGCGTCAGACCCTTGGTGATCGCGTCCCGGGCATCCTCGACACCAGGAAGCAGGAACGGTCGAGCCGGGATCTTGAGTTCCTCGTCGCCGTTCTCGGCCACGTAGCCGAGAAGCGCATTCGAGGGCGGCGTCTTCTCGCCGGGCTCCGGCGGCCGGGCGGGACCATCGCCCGGGATCCCGATCAGTAGCTCGCGCCGCACCAAGTCCTTGGTGGCCTTCTCGAGATCCTTGCTGAGATCGACGGTGATCCGCAGCGAGGATGTCGCGGCCATCAGGCTCTCGATGCTTCGGCTTCCGCCGCGGACGCCGGTTCCGCAGCGGGCCGCTTCAACCCGATGGAGCGGTATTCGGCGTCCGTCATTTCTTCGACCGGCTTGATGCCGGCGTCGATGCCGAGCTTGCTGTCTGCGACGACGTCGGGAACCTCACGGATGCCGCGGATCAGCCGGCAGGTGCCGCCGCTCGGCAGCTTGATGGCGCAGGTCTTCGGAACGAAATATTTCATGGTCGGTCTCGCTCAAGCGAAGGGGAAGTAAGGCACGATGCCGAAGCTGCCGAGTTCGCCCGATGGACCAGCGAAATCACCGCCGCCGACCTGGACGCCGCCGATGCCGATCTGCAGGACGAGCTGCCAGAACTCGGAGCCGTAGCTGGTGAGATTGTAGGTGCCGGCGCCTTCGACGGTGGCGACGCCGATGTCCGAGGACTTGGAAACACCGCCGACCGACTTCGAGGTGACGATACCGGTCGTGGCGCCGGGCGCGGCACCGGTCGCCGCCGTCGCGGCCCGCATCTTGGCGAGCGCGAGGCTATGCGCCGTGTAAAGTTCGACCCCGTAGGTCCAAAGCTCGTCCCAGCGCGTCTGGTTAAGACGCATCTCGGCCAGGTTCAGGTACATCTGCACCTGGGTGTCGGGATAGGCCGTGGCGCTGCCGAACTCGGGAAAGTCACCGCGAAACTGCGCGATCGTGGTCGTGCTCATCGCGGCCTCGGCTGATCAGAGAGACAGCGCCAGGGCGCCCTACTTCGCCTTGCCGGCCTTGTCGGTCTTCTTGCCGCCGGCGGCATCGGCCTCGGTCGACGTTTCACCATCGGCCTTTTCGGCGGCGGCTTTCTCGTCGGCTTCCATCTGCGCCAGGAGCGCTTCCTCGACGGCGGCTTTGACGCGCTCGTCGAAGGACGCGACGAGGCGCGCCTCAATGTCCTTGGTGGCTGCCTCGACGCGCTTGTTGACCTCGGCGTCGACGCCGTTCAACGCGGCGACCGCCTGCTGTTCGAGGGCAATGCGCATGCGCTCGCCGAGCTCGGCTTCCATCTTTTCACGGACGTTCGCGTTGACGCGCGCTTCAACCTCGGCTTCGAGCCGGGCATGTTCTGCTTCGAGCTTGGCGCGCTCTTCTGCGGCAGCCCGCATGAAGGCAGGCGTTCCGGCGCCGGGGTTCGGTTTGGCGCCAACCAGATGCGCCTTGACGTAGAAGTGGGCGGCGGTGTCGGTGTCGACCTCGTGCTTTCCCTTCGCAAAGGAGATCTTCTCCTTGGTCTTCTCGTGGGTCATCGTGAAGGCTTTGGCGACGTCGATCTCGGGCATGGCTCACCGGTTTTGCACAGGGGCATTCCACGAGCGCGTCACAACGCGCCCGAAGAATACCCCTCCCCCGCAGAGGGGGAGGGTCAGGATAGTTTTGGCTTCAGTGAAGCGACTTAGATGCCGTCCGCGTAAGCCAGGGTTTCCGGATACCGGAACTCGACCTGACCGAGACGGCCGTAATAGGTCGTCATCTGGTAGAGCGAGCGATATTCCAACGGGGTCTTCTGCAGCGGCACCAGCGGGAAGCGGAGGTACTTCTTGTCGTTGGTGTACGCGAACATGCGGTCGGCGCCGCCGGCGCCGGCGCCGGTCAGCCACTTCAGCGGCTGGATGTTGAGCTCTCGCCCGTTGATCGACAGCGAGATGCTGTTGATGCGCAGGAACTGGAGGATCGAGACACTACCGGCCGAACTGACGATCTGCGCGGCGAGAAGACCGAACTGCATCGGGGGCAGACGGAGATCGGTCGGCGCCTGCTTGTAACCGGAAGCGGCCCAAGCCGAGTTGATCAGCGCGTTGACGTCGGCGAGGATGCCGGTGGGGCCGGTCGGGCCGCTGGCGATCTTCGCGGCCCAGGTGCCGCCGGTGACGTTGGTCGCGTTCACGAGAGGCGAATTGATCAGGCCGGGAATGCCGAGAAGGGTGTCGCCGACATAGACCTGCTCGTCGATGTCCATCTGGTTCTTGAGGTTCATGCCCTCGGTCTTGTCGGTCTCGATCGGCCGACCGGTGCGCATCGCCGAGGCGAGTTCCGGCAGCGTCCAGCCGAGCTCCATCGCCCAGAGGTGCAGGGGCTGAGGGGTCTTACCGATGTCGAGCGCGAGCCCGGCGATGGCGTTGGCGTCCTTGCCAGCCCAGGCCTTGCCGTTCGGCTGGATGCCGCCGACGGCCGCGAAGGTCGAGTTCGTGAACGAGGCCTGCTCGTCTTCGATGCCGACGTCTTCGCGAAGATCGATGTCACGGCTCCAGGTGTAGGCGACCAGCGGCGCGTTGATCGTCGGATCGAGGCGTTCCAGTTCGCCGATGAGGAAGACACCAGTGGAGTCGATCGTGGCGCGGTCGTAGGTCGCCATGGCATCGCGGGTGAAGATGCGGTTGCGAGGGCGCGAAAGGGCAGTCCCGCCCAGGAGGGCGCGGTCATGGAAGGACATATTGGCTGTTCCTTGGGAGGGGTGAATTTGCGCTCGGCCGCGCGAGGCCTGTTGCCCAGGCAGAAATGTGGGCGAAGAGGCGGGGCGCGAGCCCCGCCGCCGGATCAGATGTTGAAAGCGATTTCGGTGTTGCCCTGCGCGTCGGCCGGCCCGGTGAAGACCGCGTTGGTCAGTAGAACCGTGTTGGCCGGCGTCGCATCGGCAGCCGCCTCGAAACCACCGATCGGCTTGCCGGCCGAAGCCGCGCCGACGCGGACATAGACCGGGCCGTCTTTGATGGCAGCGGTGGCGCCGTTCAGCTGCACCATGATGTAACCGCGCTTGAGACGGTTGCAGATGCCGGAGGCGGGTGGCGTGCCGCCGCCGAGCGTGGAGGTCTGCGAGCCGGCGCCCGTGGTCGGGTAAGGACGGACCAGGACACCTTCGACGAGCGCAGCGGTGTCGCCAGCGGCGATAGGCTGCATCTTGCCGTTGGCGCCGGTCTTCATCGCGACGCCGTAGGCGGAGAACGGCACGGCGGGATCATAAACCTGGGTCTCGACGGTCGACTGCTCGAGACGGGTAACGGTGCCGGGGACGCCGGCAGGCATGCGGAAAAGAAACGACGTCATGTCGGCATCCTCTGGGTGGAACGAAGGGTGGTGGGGGTTGGGTTTGTCTTGGGAGACTGGCCGCGCTTAGCGGGCGGCCGGCTTCCAGAGATCCTTGGCGGCGGCGTTCATGGCCGCGATGGTGCCGCGGACACCGGCATCGCGGGCGGCATGCGCGGTGTCGCCGACGCCCATGCGAGGCGCGTTGCCGCGCTTCGCCAGCTCGGAAGCACCACCGAACACGACCTTGATCGCGTCGCAGGTCATCTTGCTGAAGTCGGGCGTCGCCGTATCGAGGAACGGGACGACATGGCTTTTGCGGTCGGCGCTGTCGAAGGCGGCCTTCAGCGCTTTGCGGCGGAGACCGCACATCGCGTCGGCGGTTGCCTTAGGCGCCGCCTTGGCATCGTAGGACGGCAGCTTGACACCGGGTGCCAGGATCTCGGCCTTGGCAACGGTGTCGCGGAACTGGGCGAGCAGCGCGACGGAGTCCGTGGTGGCGTTCTTCTTGGCTTCCTCAGCCGCCCGCTTCTCTTCCTCGGTCATCGCCTCGTCGCCGGTCTCGACGACGGCCGCCTCAGGCTCGTCCTTCTTGATCATGGCGATCGCCGCGGCGACGTCACCTTCGGTGAGACCCTTCGACTGCAGGAACGCGGCAAGATCGGCGGAGTCCATCGCGGGACCGCTGGAGCCGCCCGCGGTATAGTCGCCGGGCTCCGTGTTGCTGGCATCGGTACCGGAACCACTCGACCCGCCGGCGCCGGCGTCGTCCTTGGATTTACGATCCTTCGCTTCCAGCGCCTTCGCCTCATCGTCCTTCTTCTTGGCCTCTTCGGCTTCGGAATCACGCATCTTGCGATCCGCGATGAAGGCGTCGACGTCGTCGAGACGTGCCGCAACAGGGGCAATCGCGGCGGCTACCGCTTCGCCAACCATCTGAGCAAACTGCGCCTGCGCGGCCTCTTCCTCGGACTGAACGGCGACCTCTTCGAGCGCGGTCATGCCCTCTTCGAAGCCAGCTTCGTCCTTCGCTGCAAAAGAACGGCGGAGGCGGTCCAGCATGGTGCCGCGGAGCAGCGTCTTCTTGATCGTCATATCAGCGGTCTTTCTCTTGCGGGCCCGGGCGGGAGCCGGTTTCGGGGTCAGGACCGCGTCGGCGGCCTGTGTGGTCAAAAGGATCGCGCGCTTCTCGCGCAGCGTGGCCGAGACGCCGGGATGAAGCGGCTGCGGCGGCTGGTCGGGTGACGCCCAACAGAAGGCATCGTGTTCGGCGTTGAGCGTCGGCGTCTGGCTCGCGTCGGCTTCGCCGGCGAAGGTCGAGAAGGTCGTGAGAGCGGAGCCGTTGATGGGTCGCTCGTCGACGAGACGGATCGGACCAGCCGTGACACCGGCTTCTTCGCCAAGCTCGCGGCGCGCAGCCTGCTCGAGCGTTTCACCCGGCTCGACCTTGCCACCGGGAAAGCACCAGGTGCCGGCTTGATCGCCGGCGCCGTCGGAGCGCTTCAGAAAGAGGAGTTCGCCCTTGGCGTTGCGCAGCGCGATGCCGGCGGCGTTGCCGCGAGCCAGGATCTCGGCGGCGGCCGTGGCCTGCAGCGCCTCGGCACTGTCACCGATCGCGCAGCGGATCCCGCAGCGACCCTCGTCGACAAGCGCGACGTGGTTGCCGGTGATTCCGAACTGACGATAGACGCCGGGCGAGACCATCTCGTACTCGGCGTCGTAGCCGTTCGAGATCTCGTCCTTGCCGTCTTCGATGTCCTTGATCGTGTTGGCGTCCCAGAACATGAGGTCGGCGACTACGAGGTCGCTTAGCGCGCCCCCACCCTGGCGGACATTGTGCGTGGAGCCGGCGGCGAAGCGCCGAAAGTTGGTCGGATTGACCATCTCCGGCGGATGATCGTTGGTCGTCGGCTTTCCTTCGAAAGACCCTAAAGATTGCGCTTTAAAGACTTCGTCCGGATCGCGCTGGACACGGATGATGCCGTCGCGCGATGCTTCGAGCTCGGGCAGTTCTGTTGCCGCGTAGATCATCTCGCCGGTGCGCGCGATCGGCACGTCCAAACAGACGAGAAACCCCTCCGGCGTGTAGGAGCGCTTCGACCCGAGCTTTGAAGCCGTGTAGAAGCGCATGGATGTGATCCGCTAAGGTCGGATGGATGGCGAAAGAGGAACTTGAGACAGCGGCCCGCGCCATGATGGCGGTCACGGCGAAGATGCCGGGTGACCTTGCCGATGGGCACGCCTATCCGGTCCTCGGCATCGGCTCGAATTACGACAGCTTGCCGAAAACGCTGGACGAAGCCGACGTCGACGACGTGATCACGCAAGACATCGTGTTGAAGCTGGTCCGCGCCGCGCTGTTCGCCGTTCAGCTACCGACCAAAGCCATGATCGATGCCGGAGCGGCGCGGCTCGGCGCCGGAGATCAAACACCAACGTCGGAGCAGCGCCGCGACGCTGCCGAGGTCTTCAAGGCGATGATGCGGAACCTGCTCAATGATTGAGGGACGGTGCCCAGCAAGCACGCGCAACCTTGTTACGTCGCGACAGATCTTGTTGCAGCGCGTCCGGATCGTTTTGAAACGATCTCGGATCGAACACTTCGCAATGGGCTACGTCGAGGATGGCCGGATCAGGCCATGCAGATTCGGCCGGCTTCGCCAGACCGTCCGTTTCCGCGCGGCTGACATAGACCGTGACCATGTCACGGCTCAGATGGATGAACCGTTTCTCGACCGGGCCGAGGTCCGATTTGAGCTTCTGAATGCAGGCCAGCACGTGGTCATATCGCGTCACGTCGATGGTCACGGCCCAGAGCGACGGCCTCAGGCTCGGATCCGGATCGCTCCAATAAAGCGGGAGACTGTTCGGCGCGAATGGCGTGTCGGACGTGACTTCCATGCAGGTCTCAGCTTTCTTCGTCGATGATCGGCGTCGGGAAGCAGCGGCAGTTCCAAATCGCGCCGGGCAACGCGTGGTAGCCGGGGTCGCATTCCGGCGGCTGATCCCAGCGAAACGTGTGCCCGTTCAGCGCGCGGTGTGACGCTCGCGTCGACCCGTCGAGAACGCAGTTCCAGATGAAGTGCGTGCTGCCGACGTGTGTGGCACGCGCCTGCGTCAACTCGGTCGCCGTGCGCGAAACCTCGGTGCGCGCGATGAGATCGGCGCGGCTGCGCGCCACGTCGCCGCTCGCCATGATGTCTTTGACGATCTCGGCGGTACGCCGGCCCGTCGTCGACGCTTCGGTCGTCAGCTTGTGGACGCGCTCCGCGGCCTCGATCGGCAGCGACTTGATTAGTCCGACCTGCCGCTGCAGCGACTGCTGCATCACGATGCCGCTCGGTGCCGTCTCGATTTCTTTGTGAAGCAGGCGCCCGATGAGGTGCGAGGTGCGCCGCCAGGAATCCTTGTCGGCCGCCGCAATCTCTTTGATCATGCGGTCCGCGACGCTGTCGGCCCAGGGGTCGATGCGCTGCGCGTAAGACATCATCCCGGACTGGATGCGCCGAATGCCGTCCGGGCTTTCCGCGTCGTGGGCACGGGCGATGTCGCCGATGTGGCGCGCGATCTTGCGCAGCTGGGTCCTGTAGTTCTCTTCGAGCTTCCGGGCGCGTCTAAACAGCGACTGGACCGAAGAGACGCGGCCATAGCGCGCGTCTGTCGTGAAGCTGGCCGCCGGCCGATACATCGTCATCGGGTGCGGTCCAGAAACAACAAAGCGCCCAGAGGCTGTTGGCCCGGGCGCTTCTCGACGAATGAGTGATCTCTACGCGATTTCGGTTCCGCCCGCAAGGGATATCGCTCCAACCGAGCCTAGTATCCTCATCTTGCCAGCGTCATTTTTTGGGGAATTGGGATGACAGATGACCATTTCACTTTCAGCATGCCTGACAAACTTATGACGCCAGAACCTGTCATGCCGCAATGCGCGTAAGGTGGCATTATTACGGTCCAGCCTTCCACTAATATTTTGTAGTGCTTTTGCTGAAAACCGCTCATCAACGCTCACGGTGGCATCATCAAGATCCGCCTCACCGGACCAATCAGCATCAAATTCCAGCAGCGCCAGGTTCATCGCAGCCTGATCGCTGTAGACGCTTTGATGCTCTATTATGCATTGATTGAGCAACTGAATTACTTTCTCATTGCTCCGAAAGAACAGAAAGCCAGTACATACCGCAAAGCCCCATGTTGCAACGATTGGCCTCGGATATCTGGCAATCCGCTGAAAAGCAATGTCAGTGTCTGCGAGGTAAGGACTTGGGTCGAGCAACCAAAATGCGTCCGCGTCACTGAAAATAACGTCGTAACCACATTCGACTAAAAAACGCACCACTGGAAATTTGTGAGTCGTCAGACCTAAGCCTTTTGCGGAAAATCCAGAGAATACATTTATATCGCCAAAGCTGTCGTAATCATTATTATTTTTCAAAACAACACAGGTAATTTCGTACTTTAATAAAGATTCCATTGCAAGCTCATCGCCAGCTATTACAATAAAGTTGGACTTACCAACTCTCTTCATAGCCAAAATCCAATTGATGCCAACATTGATATATTCGATTGAGACTACGGTGACAATCACCTGATTATCTATCTGTATAGCTCGCGCCAAACGCGCCAATTCTTCGACGTCGATCATTTTCGCTATGTCGAACAGAGGCTTTTGTAGTTCTGAGAATTCGGCTCGCCACGAACATTGTTGAATGATGTCGGATCGGATTTGCGTTTTCGCCTGTGGGCTTGGAATCGCCATTTTCTAAGACCCTTCGATTGTAAACAGGCTAAGCTATAACTATTCCTCGAAATGCAGCACTCGAAATGCTGCGGCATATGCCGCCAACTAATTTCAAATCTGAAATCTTAGCGTTTCAACTTTGGTCAATTCGCTGCCTGATGATCGGGATCAGCGCCGACGACGCGATGGTGGTGCCGCGTCTTTGGCCCCACCGGTGCCGTCGGTGTCGGTATCGGGATCCTTGCCGGGGCCTGCTTCGGGCTTATCGCCTTCGGCCGCTCCCGCATCCGGTTCGGCACCGTTCCCCGGCTCATCCCCGTCAGGCTCGACCTCGTCGCCCTCCCCGGGCGCCGGCGGTTCCGGCAGATCGTCATCTTCGCCGGGCGGCGGCGGCTCGTTCTCCGCGTCCTCGATGTCCTTGTCGGTGATCGACGAGAACATGCCAGTTGCCTGCGAGGCCTGGCGCAACTCTCTGAGGGCGGTAGCCTTCGAGATGATCGTCGCACCCTCGAGCGTGCCAACCGTGTCGGCGACCGTCTTAGCGATTTCGACCTTCTCCTTGTCGCTCATCTGCCAGAGCGGCCGGAACGTGAAGGAGAAATCGTCATCCGGCGCGCGACCGAGCTCAGACCAGTGGAGGACCTCGAGCACGGTTTCGAGCGGCGTCCGCATCCGGTTTTCCTGCTGCGAGTTGCAGGCGTCGTAATAATTGCGGATGTCGGCGTCGCCGGTGGCGTTGAGCCCGGCCGGTGACTGCCCGAAGAGACGCACCAGCGGGATCTGCGCGGCGCCAGAGAGCTGCTGCGCGAACTGGACCAGGACGTCGCTCAGACCGCCGAAGCTGTATTGGTGGGTCTGGAACTCGTCCGACTTGTCGAGCAGCGTGAGACCCTCGTTGGTCTGCAGGGCCCGGATCATGTCGATGTTCTTGAGGATGCCCTTCATCGCGGGCCCGTCGGTGGCCAGCGCTTCGCGGAGACCGTCGATCCGCAGCGTGCGGAGATGCGCCTTGTAGACGAGCTGGCCGGTGCCGACGGTCGTGGAGTCGAACGCGGTGAGGCGATCCCAGACCGGTTCCAGCACAGAGAGGCCCCAGCCGTTTTCGGTCATCTTCTGCCAGACCGGAAGATCCTCACCCTCGAACCGGATGACGCGACTGTGGTGCACCTTGATCCGCGGAATGTTCATGACGCTGGCGGTGACGGAATAGAACTTTGGTTGCCCATACGAGGGGCCAAGATCCGTGATCAGGTCCGTCATGCTGGGCTGCACCGACCAGCGGTCGAGTGGCAGCAAGCCCTTGTAGGCGCCCTTCCCGACTGTCTCGGGTCGAAGTGGCGTCGCGGCGTCCTGCCCATCGATCATGATGATGGCGACGCCGCCACCGTAGAGGCGCGACCATTGAAGAGCCTCGCGCAGCTTCTGCCACGTTGCGGTTTTCCGCAGCCCTTTCTGTAGGGTCTGGCCGTCCTTTGGCTCCTTGGTCTCGATATCGATGCCGGCGCGGGTCATGTCTTCAGGCGGCGCGTCGACGATCTGGCGGCAGATCCAGGAACCGCGATAGGCCCACTCCAGCTGCAGTCGATTGCGCGTGATCGGGCTCGGACCATAGGACGTGCCGGCCGCCTGGTTGGCGGTGCCGAGGCCGACGCGGGCGACGAAGTTTTGGACGCTGTCCGTTGTCGGCATCGATCCAGCCTGGACGCGGATGCGGGGTTTTTTGGCGACGGCGGTCGTCATCAATCGTCCTCACCCAACGCGGCCCATTGCGAGAGGGCGGTACCCCCCAGCAGCATTTCGGCGACAGCATCCATGGTCGGGTCTACCTGGTCGTCATGCGCGCCCGAAGGGAACGCGAGAATTTCGTTCTTCCATGCGTCGAACCAGGGCTCGTGCATCGGCAGTCGCACGAGGCCGGCGGCAAAGGATGGCAGCACGTCGTTGGCGCGCTGTTCCTTGTCCTTCGATCGTGGGATCGGGATCACCGGCACCGGGCCCATGCCGCTGCCGTCATTGGCTGGTCGCCGCAGAGATTGGAGCAGTCCCGTGCCGGCCGACTTGTCCTCGACCTTCATGCCGCGGCAGTAGCCGAGTTCGTTGAGCGCGGGATCGGAGTGCTTCTTCCAGAACGTCCGTGCCGCCTGCAGCAGCTCCGGCGCCTCGAAGCGGGCCCGCATCTGATCCAGCAGGTAGGCGCATCCATCGGCGCCGAAGCCCCAACACTGGAACACGGAGTAATCGTTGCGCTGGCCCGTCTTCTCCGCCGTATCGACGTAGATCATCCGCCACTTAATCTGCGGTAGGGCGCCAGGCGCCCACGGCTGCAGCCACTCCTCCTTGAAGAGGTTGCCGCCGGAGACCACGGGGTTTTGCTCGTACTGACCGGCGAAGGTGTAGGCGTCGACCTTCAACAGCTCGATCTCGGCCTCGCCATGCTTGACCCGCCAAAGTGGACCGTCTGGCAAATCATGCGGGATCGGGATGCCGTGTGTGTATTCGGCCGGATACGGCTTCCCGCTATCGATCTGGATTGGCAGGAGGCAGTGATGCCATTTGCAGCCGGCGCCGCCCTTCAGGAGGAAGGCAGAGAGATCACCGACATGCAGGCGCTGCATGATGAGGATGACGGGCACCGTCTCCAGCGCGAGGCGGCTCTTGAAGGTCGAATGCCAGCGGTTGTTGACGTTCTCGCGCTCCTGCTCCGACTTGGCATCGTCAGGCTTCAGCGGATCGTCGATGATCAGGGCGCCGGTGAAGCCCGGCTCCATGGTGCCGGCGCGGAAACCGGTGATGGGCCCGCCGGCGGCCGCCGCCATGAGGCCGCCGCCCTCGTCGGTGCGCCAGAGACCTTTCGCGTTGGTGTCGCTTCTGATCTTCCGGGGCCAGTGCTCCTGAAAGCCCGGCAGGTTGAGGACGTCCCGAACCTTGTTCGAGTTCTCGAGGGCCAACTGCCCGTTGAAGCTGGCGTGGATGAAGCGCGCCCGCGGGTTAATGGCGAGACCCCGCGCTACGAGGTAGATGACCGCTAGTTCGGTCTTCGTGTAGCCCGGCGGCACGTTGATGATGAGCCGCGTGATCTCGCCCGAAAGGACGCGATCGAGAGCGTCGCAGATGACGCGATGATGGGGACCGACGAGGAACGCGGATCCTTCCCGCTCCGCGAAGTAGCGCTTCGCGAAGAAGAGATGCGAGGCTTCCGCGTCGAGCCGATCAATCTCCCGAAGAGCTGCCTCCGGGTTTGCCAGCAGCGCGCTCAAGGATTGCTCGAAGGGCGTCGCGGTCACTCTGCGATGTCCTTGAAAGATCCGGTGTCATGGCTTCGGTCTGGATCGGCTTGCCCTCGGGCCCGCTCAATTCCCGACGGTTCGTGTAGGCGTTGCCGCATTCCTTCGCGGCCTGTTCCAGCAGCTGGCCGGCCAGCGCGAGATTGCGCATGTCCTCTGCCTTCGCGATCATGCGTCCGAGCGCGCGCAGTCGGACGGCGCGATGCGACACCGCGATGTCGGCGGTGTCCTCGAGGAAGGTCTTGCGGGTTGCGGCGAAGATCTCGCGCCAGCCCTTGCTGAGGCGGCGGCCGGCGCGCTTCGTGGGATCGTAGGCCTCGACCTGCTGAGGCGAGACAACAAGGTTGAATTCGGCTTTGACGGACTTGACCACGACCGACGGCGCATCGAAGCAGGCAAGAGACTGAACGATAAAGGTTTTCACCTCGTCGGCGAGTTGAGCGGCGGCCATGTTGGGATCAAGCCTTTATCAAGGACGGGCGGGCTACCCGCAGGTGCCGCAGACCCGCGCGATCGCGGGCTCATCAATGTCGTGGGCAAGCAATGCGGCCTCGACGAAATCGGCGGTTCGCCCTGCCCCGACGGAGGCGCCGTAGCGACGGACGATGCCGACGAATTCTTCGACATCATGGCCCCTGATGCCGAACTTGGGGCTGCCGTCCATCTTGAATTTGGGAGCGCCGTAGGCGTCGCGCTCCTGGCCGCAATGATAGAGCTCGTGCTCGACCAGAGCACAGAAGGCGCGGTCCGAGGCGGCAGCCGCATACATGGGATCGAACGTCAGCAGGAAGTCCGGAACGACCCCAAACCATTCCACCAGCTGCTGGTCATGCCGCGCCTTGGCCCAGCGGTTGCCGCGGGCCATCGGGATCTCGGCCTGGCCAACGACCGACAGCATGTGCCGCGCCAGCGGGACCGCGCACCAGACGACGCCGATGCGAGCCTCCAGCAGATGGATGTGCTCCTCATTGTAGAGCGCGGCGCCATCCTCGACAAAGGTGGCTCGGATCCATTCCTCAAGATCGTGCGCAGGGACGCAGGGTTTATCGAGATCGGCGATCTCAAGCAGCGAGGCCGGCGGCCGAGGGCGCGGGCGCGGGATCGTGCCGAACATGCAGACCCCGTCAACAGATGTTCACAGCGCAGCTATTCTTGGATCGACGGCTTGGGCTTGCGGGCGGCGCGCTCGTGTCGATCCAGCTTCTCTTCCGTGGCTTCGCGGATGAACTGCGCTCGCTTGTTGGGACCGACGAGAGCATCAATACGCTCCACCATCCCGTCAGGAAGCCGAACCTTCGTTTCGCGCACGTTGAGTGGTGGTCGCCCCATGCGGGCCGCAGTAACCGGGGACGGAATATTCGTCAAATCAGCCTCTATAAGCGGGGACGCTTATTGACACTAATAACCGGGGACGCTTAATAGTCAATCTTCAGCCAGGGAGCGAACCATGCCCGAGATGACCCCCGTCAAATCCTCCAACATCAAGGCCGTCGGCTACGATGACGCTGTCGGCGCCATGCACGTCACCTTCAAGTCCGGCTCGACCTACGCCTATGCCGGCGTCGAGAAGAAGGTCTTCCACGAAGCCATGGACGCGGCTTCTGTCGGCAAGTTTGTGGCCACGGAGATCCTGCCGAAGTACAAGGCGGAAAAGCTGGAGGCGGAGGCGCCGCTTCCATTCAGCGAGCCTACCGCGGCTTGATCCAATCAGGGATGCAGATGAACCCGATCCACATGAAGGCAGGCCAGTACTACTGGACCATGTCCTGTCCGACGATTGACTGCAAAACCAAGCTAGTGGTCGCCGAGGCGGATCAGAACGATCCTGTGCACGAGGCCGCCCGCAAGAAGTTCGCGCTCCTCGGTACTGAAATCAGATGTGCGCTCTGCACAAAGACGACGATGGTCGACGCATCGGGACTGATCTTCACGGAGGCCCGCTGACCGGACTTTTATGTCAACTCGCCTCCGCGCGCAGGTCGATACACTCAGCCAAGAACGCCGCCATCTCGCCATCGTCCGCTGACTCCTCATCGGTCGGTAGCAGCAGGTCGCATGTCCATCGGTCATCCCAAACACGTCGCTGCCCGCCCCGCGGCACCGTCCTCCGATTGCTCTGCGCCATCGCCTGCCGATCGGCTTCGGTCAGCGGCATCGGCTCCGGTTTCCGCGCCATCAGAAGCCCCCGTGAAAATCGGCCAAATCGTGGAGGCGACAGCCACGACGACTGCCAGCAGTAGAAGCGCGACCTCGGAAGCGGTCCGAAGCCTCAGATCGTCCTGAAGACGCGATCCCAAAGCTTCGTCGAAACCCCGAAGCAGCGGTCGTGGTAGCGGTGATGCGCGACGTGGTGCTGCTTCAGCGGCCACAGCAGCTCACCGTCTTTGATCCACGCATAGTGAAACGCGGTGTGCAGCCCGGCATAGACGACGTAGCCGACCGAAAACCCGATCGCGAAGGGTGCCGCGTCGAACCCGAAGAGCAGCCAGATCACGGCGTAATTCAACAGCGTCAGCGCGGGATGCAGCGCAATGTAGTCCTTCTGGTTCCGGTGATGGAGCCAGTGCAGGTCCGAGATCCACGGCGCATGATGCGAGATGCGATGAACCGCGTACTCGTACAGCGTCCAGGCGAACCAGCCGGCGACGAAGGCGATCGCCCACCACCAGTCGAAGCCGCGAGAGAGCGAATAGACCGCCAGCGCGGCCGTGATCGGCGGCGTGATCCAGAAGTCGGCAAAATATTCGCGGCGCGTGCGCCGGACAAGCGCCGGCAGCCATGAGGGCATCGGGATCATGGCGTTACCTCAGCCGGTCGTCGTTCGGCCGGCCCGACGGCAGCGGACGCCGGCGGCGATCGCCGATTGGCTGGACGACAACAGGCTTCGGTTCATCGCTCACGTGTTCACCCGCTTCCATCGCCGGTCGCAGGTCACGCACTGCACCGCCTCGACGATGATGCCGCGTGTGACCTGGATGTCGGTGGTGACGCCGAGCGGCGGCGTCTTCTCGTGTTGCCGTGGGCAGATGCAGGGGATCCTGCGGTGTTCAAGCGCTTCGATTTGCCCCAAGGCCGAGGCGGAGCCGTCGCCGATCATGCAAGCTCCATGGCTTGGGCGCCGAGCAAAACGCCGATGAAGCCGAGTTCGATGGCGACGCCGAACCCGTCGTCAAACTTCAGGCGCAGGTAAATCGCGGCGGCAGCGCACAGCGCAGCGAGCCCGAGCCGTAGGACTTGTCGCTTCATCGAAATCCTGTTGGGAAGCAGGGCCGTCAACCGGCCGGGAATGGATCCGGATCGAGGGCACCGCGGGCGTGCAGCGCGCGTTCGGCCTCGGTCAGAAGGAGCAAGATCTCCTGGCGATCGATCTGGACGACGCCGTCGTCGGAGAAATGCGGGTCGAAGACCATGACACCGGACTTGCAGACGACAGTATGATTGAAGGCGCCGCGCGGCGACGGGCCGACGCCGATGGAATAGCTGCCGGCGAGCCGGGGATCGGTTGGCTCGATCACGACCAGCCTGAAGCCGCGATCGCCGAGCCAAGTCTGGATGTTGCCGTACCAGTCGTCGCGGACCGCGTCGGATGCGGTGTCGAGCACCTGCTTGAGCGGCACCTCAAGGATCGAGGCGAGACAGGCCGCCATGCAGTTGCCACGACCGTTCGCCGACGTCGCGACGAAGATGGTTTGGCGTGTCGGGATCATGGGACAGACCGGACGATGCCGTTCGGACCACGACCTTCGATGTCGGCCGTAAACTCGCCGCCGCGCAGGAAGCCGTGGTATCCCGGCACGACGATCGATGGCGAGCAGGTGATGTCGGGCAGATCGCCGGTCACAACCCAGCCGTCACCGTTGCTCGAAGTCCGATCGATCTCCCAAAGCTCGCCGTTCGGGCAGACGACGCAGATCGGGGGCCGCTTGTCAGCCCAGTCTCGCCAGTAGTGCGGCGAGAGGAAGCTTTTCTCTGGGCCCGGACGCTCGGTATACATCACATGCTTTCCAGCACGTTGCCAGTTTCCGGTCGGGTCGAAGTGCCAAGGCTCGAACCACGCCATGCCAGGCAAAAAGACGCGACGATCGTTGCGGTACAAGCCGCGCGCAACGGCGTCGTCGCCCATCGCGCGGAATTCTTCGCCGGTGAAGACCTGCGTGATCCTCATAGGAATCCCTTTCCCGCGTGGTTGTTGAAGGCCTTGGCGCGCCGGTCGTATTTCCGAAGGGTCTCGACGGAGCGATGTCTCGTCTGACTCATCACGGCGAGCGTATCGGCGCCGTCCTCGAGCGCGCTGGTGACAAAACCAGCTCTGAGTGAGTGACCTGCGAACAGGCTTGGATCGAGCTTCGCCGCTGCGGCGCGGTGCTTCACGACATCAGCTACGGACTTGTCGGTCAGCCGGGCAGCCTGGACGCGGCCACCCTTGTTGACCGATCGAAAGATCGGGCCTGACGTGATGCCGGCTGCCGACAGCCAGTCGTCAAGCGCCGACACTGGCCTCAGTTTGACCCCGCGCGGAATTGCGACGATCTGGCCTGCGCCCTCCTGGTCGGTCTTCGATTTCCTGATGTGAACCAGGATGCCCTCGGGCTGTCTCTCGATGTCGGCGACGTCGAGCGCGACGAGTTCGGAGCGGCGGAAGGCGCCGGCGAACCCGATCATAAGCAGGGCCCGATCGCGCTTGCCGAGCATCGTATCCGGAATGGCCTTGACCATGGCGCGGAGGAATTTTGCGGTGGCCGGCGCCTTCTGCTTCGGCGCCGTGCCGATCGTCCGCTTGATGCCGCGGACAACCTGTTTCACCCGTTCCGTTTGCGTCGGGTCGACGAGGTTGAGCCGCCGATGCGCGTAGGCGATCGCGGCGACGCGGCGCATCACGGTCGATGTGGACTTGCCGGCATCGGCGAGCGCGGCGAGGTACGCAGCCACGGTATCATGCGATGCGGGGACAAAGCCGGCGCCGACACTCGAGCACCAAGCCGAGAAGTCGCGAAGGTCAGCCTCGTAGGCCTTGCGGGTCGCCGCCGACTTCTCGGCGCGGGCGTAGGATTCCGCTGAGGCCGAAGCCTCGATGAGTTGGGTCGATGGGAGATCCGCCGCGACGGGCGCCGCCGGCAGATGCATGCTATTCTCAGGATTGGGAGTTAAGGCCAGACGCCGGTGCGCCGGGAAGACGAGGACCGTGACCCATGATCGAAGCGACCAAGACGCCGATCGACGACGAAGCCACCCGACAGTTCTGGGCTCATCAGGTCGACGAGATCGGCCGCGCCTTTGCGACCAAGATCCAGCCCTACCTACGGCAGCTGCACCTCGACCCGAATCAGCCCGAGGTCGTCGCGACCGTCGAGGTGTTGCGCCGCGAGCATCGGGAGCAGATCCAGCCGGCGGTGCGGACGCTGGTCGCGATCGAAGCGATGCAGCCGGATGGTGTCGACGAGGTCGATCTGCTCCGGGTCGATCGCCGCCAAATCGAGGCCGCGCAAGCCGCCGAATGAGGCTGCAAAATCCCCGTAAAAAACACCCCGATTTCAGCGTTCGAAATCGGCCCTAAAGACGGGTCGAAAACGGCCTTTATAGCCGTCGGGAACGAAGATTATCGGAAGTGATTTCGTCTCCCGAAACGTGATCCCGATTTTCGCGATCAAACCGAAAGCTGATCGAGCCTGGAATCGATGCCTTTCCGGCGTGACTTCTTGGCCAGTTTTTGGCGGTCCGAAACGGTCGTTTCCTGGACGGTTTGGACCGGCGGCGCGACGCCTTCGATCGGTCCCAGCCGCCGGCACTGTTCTGCGAAATAGAGATCGGCCTTCGCCCTCACATCCAGAAGCGCGAGGCGGTTCACTGCTTCGCGACCTGGTCCCGGACGCAGACGATCTTCATGTACTGCTTCGACGGGTCAGGGATCAGCGTCGTCGGCGCCATCATGGCCTGACCCTGGAAACCGCACTGCTGCGGCGTGTTTGCCCGGCCGACCGTGATCACGTCCATGGCGGAGTGGACGTCACAGGCCGTGGGGTTGGTCGACGAGGCGCAGATCAGGGCGAGGATCTTCAGCATTACGAGGCCACTCCCAAGTCAAGCATCCGGGTCAGTTTGACGACGCTAGTCAATTCGGGGGTCGTGACCGCCGCTGCAGTACATCCGTGCAGACGGCGGCCTTATGCCGATCTTGATTTGGGATCGGAAACTTCATGGCCGTTCGGCCGAATTGTCGCGCTCTCGGCCTCCTGTTGGAGCGCCTCGCGCGCCGGCTCGTCACAGTTAGAGCATCCCTCCGCAAGCCGGCCCGGAGGGAATGCAATCGCCGCGCCCTAACCGCGACCTTGGGACCATGAAACTTTAGGCTCGCCTTATCTCGACGTGGATCACGCGACCGTCAATGCGGCGCTCGCCCGGGCGTCCGGTCGGCCGGGCCGCGGCGGCCTGTTCGACGGTACGTAGACGCCGCGCGTGCTGGCGCATGTCGTTCACGACTTCGGACTTATCCTCGACGAAAGCATGAGGTTTCGTTCGGGAGACGCCCCGGATCCGCTCGACGCTTCGAGCATAATTCTCGAGAAGCTCGGCGACCTCGGTCCTGGTCACGGGCGGATCTTCGCGCGCATGCCGGCCCCCCAGACGTAAAAAAAGCCCAGCAACCTTGCGGCCCCGGGCGTGAATCTCGTGAGTGGACGTACGGTATGCGATGTCGGTTCCGGCGTCAAACGACTTGACCCACCCTCTTGATAGTTTCGAATATTCAGCCTACCTATGTCGAGTAGCAACATAGGAGAAGCCGATGGCGAGATTATCCGCTCAAGGCATCAAGGTCCTTAGCCTGTTCGCGTCGGCGCCGTCGATTAGGCGAACGGGCTTCGAGATCAGCAAGGCAGCGAAGGTAGGCAGCGGAACGCTATACCCACTGTTGGCTCGCTTTGAGGCCGAGAAAATCCTGACAAGCGAGTGGGAGACCGAAGAGCCAGTCGATCTCAAGCGTCCCCGTAGACGGTATTACCTCATCACCAGAGAAGGCAAGAAGGTGTTTCACGCGGCCATGGCCGATTTGAATCAATTCTCGGCTAAGGGAGATCTCGCTTGGAACACTTGATCAACATCCTTCAAAGCCTCGGCTGCGGACTTCTGCTTAAGGAGTTTGATGCGCACGCAAAGGGAATTAGTACTGCCCTAATTCACTTGGCTGCCAAGATCTTGCCGCCTGACATGCGACATCGGCATGAGTGCGAGTGGTTAGATTATCTGGAGTTTGAGCAAACCAGCTTGTCGATGATCGCCCATTGCCTTGGATGTTTTGTAGCAGCGCCAAGGTTCGTTATTGGCCGCGTGCGGTATGTCAAGGCGGTTCGCCTGCAAGCTTCTTTACATTGTGAAAAGGCCCTACTTAATTTAGCAACCTATGGTGATTTTCCAGCAGATGACCCGGTAGTCATCCAATTTCATCAACTATTGAATCAATATAAGTCTTGTTTTTACGCCGTTACTAAACGCGATTTCCTTTACACTTTGCGTTTAGGGAAGCTTTCTCTCGAAGAGGATGAGAACGACTATCAAAGAGTGCAGAAAATGCTCGAAGATACTCAGTCGATTATAGCAAGAATTATCGAGGAAAAGGCTAACTCGTAACTGTTTCGTCCTCTCACGTCCTCCACATGATCGACAGCGCGTATAACCCTTCCCGCAACCGATCCATGCCCGCGGCCAGCGCGGTTTCCTTGCGCTTGTCGGCGACATGGATGCCAGCCGCCTCCGTCACCGTCATCTCGAAGCACACCACCGCCACGGTGATGCGCCCTGCCCCGCGATGCGGGTTCGCCTGCGACCAGCCCATCAGCTTGCAGGCCTTGGTGAAGGTATCGAAGTTGTGGACCCAGGCCTCTTCGCCGGTAAGCTCGTCGCCGCCACCACCGATGATGCGGTTCAGATCCTGAGCCTTGACCCCGATCAGCGATCCCTCGAAGTGGCGCCGCAGCTTCTCGGCGGCCTGGAACATGGCCTCGTTGGTACGGGCATCATGATCGAGCTTGCCGCCGTCGCGGAGCTTCTCGACGGTCGAGATCGATCGCCGAAAGCCGCCGGCCGTGATCGGTGAGATGTCGCCTTTGGCCAGGCGCTCCGGCGTCGGCCCCATCGGCAGCGCGCGGCCGCGTTTCGCCTTCTTCGAGCTGACCGCTGAGATCCTGGAGCGGGCCGTTGCGGGCAGCGGTTGCCGCGCCGACGGTGTCGACCGCTTCAGGTCGGACGGTGATCGATTGCCCCCGGCGAAGAATGGAGAAATCGGATCGAAGTCATCAGCATTCGTCGTCTTCGGCATCGCGCAAACTCTCCAGTGCGGCGGGCCGTAAAATGCAGGATTTTGGACCGTCGTCCATTGATCACGACGGCGTGACGATGGCGTTTGAACACTTCACACAGGGAAACAGGTTCAATCGAACGCAACCGATTAGGCCGCGGCCTCTTCTGACGGCGTAGCAAGGCCTATCAGCAGTCGCCGGATCAAAGCATCGCGCGTACATTGCTCTCGCGCGGCGGCGCGTTGAAAATAGGCAGCGACGCCGGCCGGTAGCCGGATCGGCACCTGCCCGGGCGGGACCTCGGCGAGAGAGATCCCGAAGCGATGCGCCGCCCGGTAGACGGCACCCTCGGTCGACACGATTAGCGGATCTTCCGCGATCGCTTTCGCCGTCCAACCCTGGCCTGCCAGGAAGCCGAGGCGCGCGACACGCTCCTTCGTCCAAGCTTGATGCTGCGGTGGCGTCTTTATCGGCGGCGGGAAGAACGTGACGTTGAGGTTGTTTTTCGCGAGCCTGATCAAGGTCGGAAGATGCTCGACGGAAAACTTGTGCCAGCCTTCTGTGTCTGGATGGAAGCGCGCTTCCAGCAGCTTACCCGAGCAATGACGCGACATCGCTTCGGCGACATCGATCGAGGGCAGCCACTCGACCCAGGCCAAGCGCTCTCCAGCCTCGACATCGGCGGCCCTATCGTCGCCGTGGACGATCAGGACCTCGCTGTCGTCACGACGCGCAAGGATGCGCATCGCCCCAGCGGGCAAGGTCCCAAGGTTGGCTGTGACGCCCGAAGCTGTTTGCATTGCACTGCATAATACATGAGCAAGCTAAAGCGTGGAAGTGAAGAACCATCAGAAACTTGCGGCGTGATGTCGTTCGGTACGCTTTGCTGCTATTCGCCAATGGAGCCAAAAGAGCTAGTGGGGTCTTCATCCGGGAAGATGCGGCGCGCGACGAAAAAACCATAAAGCGCAACTCGCGGAAATCGGCGAGACAGCACCTGCTGCATGGCTTTGAAATGTGTGCCGGCTGTAAGGACATCGTCCACGATGCCAATCGCGCTGGGCTCGGGAACGGTGAGGCCTTCATCGATCACGTAACTAGCGACAAGCTCCGCCACCGTTGGTCTAATTGAAGATTCGTGGGCAGCATTCATCGACGTTGTTTGTTTTACCAAAGCCCTCACATCGATGTTGTGTCCCATGCGCCGACAGATCTGCTCTACGCGATCATCGTAATCAACATGTCCGATTGCTTTCGAAGGAGGAATTGGCACAAGGGTAGCGGACGAAAGCCATGCCGGATCCAGCGCTGCCCGCATCTGCGCGGCGCACTGCTCAATTGCTCTAGTTTTATAGGTTGCCGCCTGCCGCTGACTTGGTTTCTTCTTCAAATTGGAAATAAGATTATTCGTCTCGCTAAATAAATAATCTCTTCGGGACGTCTTTTCGAAAAGAAAAAGGCATTTATCATCTTCAGTGAGACGAGAATGGGCTTCTCTTATGCTCGCGTCTATTAGGCGGAAGCGGATGTCGGACACAAAGTGCTCCAGATATCATCC
The DNA here is from genome assembly GCF_009765775.1 of Beijerinckia sp. L45. Taxonomy (GTDB): domain Bacteria; phylum Pseudomonadota; class Alphaproteobacteria; order Rhizobiales; family Beijerinckiaceae; genus RH-AL1. The sequence goes on along the minus strand of NZ_LMUU01000184.1, from coordinate 10,957 downwards.
ATCGACCTGACGCGGATGGCGCCCATTTCTTCGAACTTAGCCGGCCACTTGAGATCTGCGCGTTCGAAACACGAGTTCAGAATAAAAAGATGACGGCCTTGATGCATCGCCGCTCGTGCCTGCGTAAGGGTGCCTGAAGTGTCCGAAGCCTCGACGATAATGGTCGCGTCCGTGAGCGCGCTCATTGTGACGTTACGTTCAGGGAAGAACAGCCTGTTCTGTGGGGGTGCTTGGCGGGCGTATCGAAGCACCGGAACCTGAGAGATCAGCAGGAAATCGCGGGCGATCTGATCCTGAAGATCGCGATTTTCTTTCGGGTAGATCGAATCCAGGGGCGTTCCTATGACGGCGATGGTACGACCGCCGGCCTCAAGTGCTGCGGTGTGCGCGGCACGATCAATGCCGGCAGCTAAGCCGGACACCACCGTAAAGTCTGCCTTCACCAGCTCTCGACTGATCTGGGCGGCTCTCTTCAGCCCTTCTTCAGACGCTTTTCGGCTACCAACTATCGCAACACACCGGGTCTCCGTGAGCTCCCACTCGCCGCAGTAGTAGAGCATTTCCACAGGATGGCGGGCGTCGCGCAGCTTAAGGGGATAGTCTCCTGCGTGGTGCAGGCGAACCCCGAAACGTCCCACAGAGGCCTTGCGAAATCGATCAAGGACGGCAACCGCACAGCTTTCAGCCATTCCAGTGGCGACAAAATCCGAAGGCATAGCATCGGGGTCTGCTGCGAACCGATCGGCGATCGTCTTGAACGTCGCTCCCTGCTCCAGCCACAGAGCCTCGTATGCGCCCATCTCTTTCAGTGGGGAGATTGGGGCGACAGCTGGTCCAAAGCTTGACGGGGACGACAGGAAGTTCATGGGCGTGCTCGTCTCCTGATGTTAAGAACGAAACAGGAACATCAACTTTCCCCGCCTACGCCACCTCTGCGACGCTGTCCATGGATTTCTCTTGCCTGCCTACTTGCACATGCCGCGCCGCTGTCGGAAGCGAGATTCAACCGGTTTGCTGGTTGGCACCCGCAACACGCGATATCCCCGCTGTCGTTGTGAACAACGCGGTATGCATGTGGATAACGTATGGCCGCGGCGGTTAAGGGCGATCTAAGCCTTTCGGCATGATGCGGCTTGCCTGCTGAAGATCACAACCCCAGATCGATCTGACGTGCGCACCGTTCAACCACCCGTACCGCACGTCCTGACCGCTAGATAATCTTCCTCTTGGTCGGACGTGCGGCTCGCTTAAACAACTCCAATGCCGCCAGGCGCGAGCCCGCCACGGCCCGCCTTGTCCGCTGGCGTGCCGGCTACCATGACCTCGATTCGCTCCGCGATCGCTGCCACCTCGCCGCCTGCACGTTGGATGGTGTGACCAAAACCAACCGGCACTATGTTGCGGCAGGCCTTTACACCTCTTCAACCACAACATACCGCAAAGGCAGCGATTCCCGACGATGTCGCCAATTTTACCTTTTTCAATCGGAGACTTTTACAGGATCCAACCTTTAAATCGCCGTATCGATTGGAGGGAATGTCTATGTTCAATAAATCATTTGCAATAGTTTTTGTCGGCCTTGGCCTTGTTGCTGTGGGCTCAAGTGAAGCAAGCGCATTTCAGCATGGTGGCGCCGGTCACTCGTTCGGCGGCGGCCGATCCATTGGTGGCGGCCACGGTTTCGGGGGTGGGGGCGGTCACGCCTTCGGCGGCCACGGCTTCGGCGGGCGTTTCGCAGGTCGTGGCTACGGCGGGTACCGCGGCTATGGCGCTCGCTATGGCTACGGTTACCCAGGCTACTACGGGTACGGCGATGGCGCGGTCGCTGGCGCCGTTATAGGTGGTCTCGCGCTCGGCGCGCTTGCTGCAGCTGCCGGCGGCTACTGAGGAGCAAGCGATGATTCACCCAGAACCGCCGCACAGCCCTCAAGAAAACTTTTACAAGGTCACCTCCCCGATAGCCCGTTTCTACCAAGGGCTGGCTGTTAGTTTATTCATTGTGATGACAGCTACCGTGGGCTTGACCTTCGTGAGCATGGGGTCAGCGAGAGCTGCCCCTGCTGCGACCGCGCGATCCACTTCGAACCAGAGTTCGATGCCTGGCCGCACAGCGTCCCCGAAGGAGATCGTGCAGTTTCTCTTTCGCTTCGAGGCACCGGACGACTACGGACTCAAAGATACGCCGGTGACGAGAAGGGTACTGTCGCAGCCTTTTACGGCTGCACTCAAGGCAGGCTTTGCAGCAGCCCGCAAAAGCGACGAGCCGCTGCTCGACGCGAACTGGATCACCACAGGCCAGGATCTTGAAGTGGCATCCGTGCGCTTCGACACACCGCAGCCGGACACCGTCGTCGCGCGGATCAAAGGAGTCGCCGGAGAAACACCCATCGTGACGTTCAAATTCGTCAACGAGGCAGGCCTCTGGAAACTAGACGATGTGGTCTACGGCGAGGTGAAGGATCAGGCTTCCTACCGGAAGATCTGCGAGACTGCTGTCAAACAAGCAGGGACATCCTCTCCGGCAGCCCCCTCAAAGCGCATCGTGCGCGGTCCGGGAAAAGGCTACTATGAGCCTTCCGCCATCAACGGCCCCGCGGCGGCGGCGGTGAGATCCTACCTTGAGAATACTTACGCGGACTGCGAGATCCGTGAGGGCGTCGGCCGGTGCAATCTGGGCGCTTCAACGCAGTGGCTAGAAATGCGCTACCTGAAGGCAGAAGGGGTAGCCGATGCGTATGCCCTTGTTCAGATGAACGTTTCTTTCGACACCGGAAACATGGGTACATCAAGCCTCTACATCTGGCGCCGCGAAACCGATAAATCATACGCCTTTCAAGGCTCCGCAGAAATGCAGACCGTCTTCGACGCGAAGGCGAAGTGGATCGGTGGTACCGCGTTCTCGATCTCGGGCCTCGTTGTCGGCAAGGACGACGCTCAGTGCTGCGCGAAGACGAAGGCGACCTTAATCGTCCGGGTTAAGGATGGGATGCTCAGCGTGGCCGATGTCGCGGAGCGGCGTCAGGTCGCTTCCGCCCAGTCGTTCGCCTCTGCAACCCAGGCACCTCTGCCGATATCGACATCTTCGGCGGTCACCAGCGACGGTCGGACTCCGTTGGCTCCCATCACCAACTTAAACCTGGCAAAGGGAACGCTGAACGGTGAACAGGGCACCAGCTTCGAGCACAACGGTTCGACCGTTCTCGTGTTCGAAAAGGCCGGTGTCGTTCTTTACGAGACGCCTAAACCGCAGATCGCTGATACGATCAAACCAGGTGACTTGCTCTTCTCCGGCCACATATCGGCAAAAGGCATCACCCGTGGTACGGCCTACACGTTCAAGAAGGGATGCAATCCCGCTCCTTACGCCGTCACTGGCCGCTACAATTTCGAGGGCTTCGGCGGTCGTAACGAGCTCGTTCTGAGTGGAGCTGCTCCCGTGCCGGACAAAGCATCCTGCGCGATCAAGGGCTATTCAACCGCGAGCCCGAATGCTCATCTGAAGATCGAATTTCAGAGTGATACCTAGCCAGGGATGATAGCCCGGCTTGGTTCTCAGATCACCGACGGTCGAAGCTAAGCTCCATCTGCTTCGACTGCCGTTCGACAACGTTGATCCGGTCACCATTGCAGCTCGTCACCGTCCTTGTTCGATTCCGAGGCAGCCTTTTCCCAAATACTCCGACGACACCTGCGGCACGGTTCGCCTGCGCAAAGCCTTTGATGCGCGCGTCAGTGTTCGCAGGCACAGCCGGCTGCAGTCGGGCGGCGATCGCATCCAGTTTGCCGCTCAGTCTCCTGAGCAGGAACAGCATATCCGGCATCGAGGCCATGGACGCCCGCGGCACGTTCCGCATCGTCTCGATGACGTCGTGCAGCTGGGCCACGTCGTCGGGGCGAGCGGTGAAGCGCGGCGACGCAGAGAGGGGGCGGCGCTCGACAACGAAGGGTCTGGTCAAGCCGCATCCTCTTGCGATGACGGCGGCCATGGGGTCGCAAAATGCCGTCCCGGTCCGTTTGGACCATTGGCCAGAATCCACTTCACCGGTCGCCCGGTTTTTGCCATCTCGTAGGTCTCCCAGGCCTTGCCGGCAGGTGTATCGCGATCGACGCGAACTATAGCCGCGGACGGACCTTCAGGTTTGGTTTTACTCGATTTCCAAGATCCGTTGCGCAACCATTTCACAGGAGATCGCATCATGTCGGCAGGCTTTCCTGACACCTCCTGCGCGTAACGCTTTGCTCCAGCGAGGATGTCGTCGAGGCTCTCGCCGTGGGCAAGGTGGCGCTTGAGCTCGCGCCTGACGCCGTCGAGCTCGTCCTCCTTCGGGTAGGCCTCGAAAAACCTTTTGACCGCCGAAGGCAAAACCTCGTCCGCGTCCGACCGGAGGGAGGATCTATTATCCCTTAACTCTCCCTGTCCCTGTCCCTGTCCCTGTCCCTTACCTCTCCCTTGGTGCTCGTTACGTTGATCGTCACGACCCTCGTTACGTTGATCGTCAAACAAGCCTGCGTTCCTCGCCACCTCGGCTGCGCGGGCGGCCGCTTGTTTAGCGAGGCGCGCCTCTGTTGCTGCTGCGGTGCGTGCCCGCTGATCCTGCTTGGCCTTCCACGAGTCTCGAGCCTTCTCGGCGATGACGCGATGATAGAGCAGACCATCACTGCATTTGATGAAGCCATGAAGTGCTGCTTCACGGACTTTCTTCCATCCTCTGACATCGCGTCCGTAGCCAGCCAGCTTCGCAAGCTCGTGGTCGTCGTCCGGAAGGGATGAAGACGGGACTTGGTGCCAGGCTGCGCACCATAGCAATACCGCTGCGCGGAAGGCATCGCCGCTGGCTTTCGTCGCCAAGCCGCTGTCTCGAAGCCTTACGACATCGAGGGGCATAAAGACAAAATCGCGAAGGTCGACGTTGGCCTCAACAAGTGGTTCTGGTGTCATGGCCTCCTCCGGGCCTCCTTCGGCGGATAAGCCACCTTCATGTGCTCCGGGCAGTAGCAGAGCCCGGCGGCGCGCACGGCCTCCGACACCCCCGCCCCGCAGTACCGCATCAGGTCGTCACCGCCCGGCGCGCCGACCGGCCAGCGGCAGGATCGATCGCGGAGCTCGTGGATCTCGAGGCCGCCATCGACGGGCTCGGCCAGTGCTGCGACCGGCGCGATCCGGACCGGCGGCGGCGGTGCGGGCTTCGCCGTCTGCTTCGAGCGTTCCACGACCTTGGACCGCAGCGCACGTGCCGGCGCAGCTGCAGGTCTCTGTTGAGCCCGTACCAACGCCGGTGCCTGAGGCTTCGACAATCCGAGCCTGAAGATCTTGCCGAGCACGGCGCTGCGCGAGACGCCGCGACCAAGTTCAGTCGCGATCTGCGCCGCCGAGGCTCCTTCGCCGTGACGCTGCTTCACAAACTCGATCCTGGCATCTGTCCAGGCGAAGACGTCATCAGGCTTCAGCTTTTCTGCAAGGGCTCCCATGGTCACTCCGCTGCTTCAAGAAGGGGGATGGGGCGGAAGCGCTGGGGGCGGCGCGCCGGCGGCCGGGCGGCGACATTGGCGCCGACGAGCGATCGAGCCATGCCTGGGCACACGCTGTTCCCGCACATGCGGCCCTGCTGCTCGAGCGTGAAGAAGACACGGGAGCCGTCTTCGCTGATGCCGTGGTCGATCACGTAATCGGGTCGAAAACCCTGCGCACTGAAACGCTCGCGCGGCGTCAGCATCCGCATGCCGATATCGGTGATGACGAAGGACTCGCCGTCGATCGCTACGGTGACGAGGCCGTGCCGCGGCTTCGCGGTGATCGTGTGCAGCGGATCATCGGCCGCCTGGCTCGGCTCGCCGGCGCCGTAGTATTTAGCGAGGAAAGCGGCGACGAGGGCGGCATGGTTGCCCTGGGCGCTGACCGTATTGAGCGGTGCGTCTGTCGGCGCGTCGCGCCGATCGGAGCCGCGAAGGTTCATCATGTGGGCGGCGACAACGTTCGATTGTCCGCCCGTCGCCGTCACGGTGCTGACCGGTTCGTCCAAAGGCCGTCCCGGCTTGATCCCGTCGTTTCGGTCAGTGTTGTGCTGCGCCAGAAATGCCGCGACGAGCGCAGACTTTCCATCGCCGCCGGCCGTGACCGTCGGCGCCGGCTCGTCGGCCCCCTGCCCGACCGAAGCACCGAACTGACGAGACAGATGCACGGCAGCGAGGCTGCCCGGCACATTGTCGCCAGCGACGATGGGAGCGACCGGCTCGTCGACAGCACGCACGCGAGGCTCGTGGCCCGGCTTCTCGGCATAGCGCGGCACGAGGAACGGCGTGACGATGCAAGCGTCGGCTTTCGCCGTCTGGGTCAGTACTGGCTCGCCAGCTGCTCTCGGCTCGCTCTGCCCTGCCCGGCCGCCGCATCCGATAAGGATAGGCGCGACGACAGCTTGGCCGCCCGACGACGTGATGGTGCGCGCTGGCTCATCCACGGACCAGGCGTTGGGCCCGCGACCCGTCGTCTGGCCGTTGGCGACGTTGACCAGGATCGGGGCGACAACGGCGGAATCGTTCGACGCCGTGATCGTCGGCATAGGATCGTCGACGCCGTGATCGCCGCGTCCCCGCCTGCGGCCATTCCTGTCGGCTTCGCCATGCTCGGTGCGGACGAGGAGCGGTGCGACCAGGCCGAGCGGTGCCGCGCCTCCGCCATGCGTTTCGCTGGCGTGCGAAGTCACGGTGGCCAAAGGCTCGTCGACACCATGGCCGGTGGCGCCGCGATTGAACTTCGTCACGAACGGCGTGACGATCGCGTTCTGATCCTTTGCCGACGGGGTCAGGGTGTGCAGGGGATCGGTGATGTCTCGCACCGCGCCCCCCTGCTGAGCATAGGAGACGAAGGGCATGACAAGAGCATCGTCGCGCTTGCCGGTCAGGGTCGAGAGCGGCTGGTCGATCTCGCGGGCGCGTTCCTCGCCGCGTTCCGTGTGGTTCACCTTCACGATGAACGGCCTCACCGCATTTACGACGTAGCGCATGGTCCCTTTGGCGACCCGGCTCATCGTGTTGTCGGCGAGAGGCCGGTTTGCGCGCAGTCCGAGAGATTCCTTGATCTGCGCGCTGGTCTCGAAGATCGAGGGACACGGTAGGCTGAAGTCGATGATCTCCGCTGCGGTCCGCCACGGCTTCAAGACACCGGCCTTGATCAGAACCGCATCGGCGGCATCCTTCGGATTGCCGTGCGTCCGCTTCGGCCAGACGATCGGAAGCTTGTCGCGGCGCAGGATGACGAACAACCGTTTCCGGATCGTGGGATCACCGTAGTCGCAGGCGCGCAGCTCGCGCCATTCCGCGACATAGCCGAGCGATTGGAAGCCGCCGATGAAGGCCTTGAACGTGGCGCCCTTCTGGATCGGGCACGGCTTTCCGTCGTCGAGAAGCGGCCCCCAAAACTGGAATTCTTCAACATTTTCTAAGATTAGAATGCGTGGTCGTTGTCGCTTCGGCAGCGACTTGACCCAGCGCAGCCCGACCCAGGCAAGGCCGCGGATCGCCTTCTCGCGCGGCTTGCCGCCTTTCGCTTTTGAAAAATGTTTACAATCGGGACTGAGCCAAAGCAGCCCGATCGGCCGGCCGTCGCACATGCCGAGCGCGTCGACGTGCCAGACGTCCTCGACCATGTGGTGCGTGCCGGGATGGTTGATCCGGTGCATCGCGAGCGCGAGAGCATCATGGTTTATCGCAATGTCGGGATCGCGGCCGATGGCCTGGCGAATACCTTCCGACGTGCCGCCGCCGCCAGCGAAGGAGTCGACAACGAGCTCGTCCGGCATCATGTCGGGGATGGGAAACGGCGCGTTCATGCAGCACCCGGCTTGGCAAGGACACGCGCAGCTTCGCGGCAGGCGGCGTAGCTGATCGATCGGCGAAGCGCGCCGACAATCTCGCCACCGATCTCGCCTTCAAAGTCACCGTTCGGGTCGACCGCCGCGATGTAGGCGGCGAAAGGCTCCAACGCCTTCCGTAGTTCCGCGATCGTCGCCTCGTTGGTCTCTCGCTCTGCGCACCGCAACTTGTGCTCGCCTTCTGCAGCAATCTTCCAGAATGCGGCTTCCAACCGCGTCTTCTTCAGCGCCGCCCGCGCATCGCGCAGGTCGAATGTCATCATGTTGGGGAGGCTGGTCCGGCCTTCGATGAATTGGTACCCGACGCCGTGAAGCTTCTCGAGGAGGTCGCAAAGGCGGTTGATCTCGTCGTCGCTGACGCGCGGTGCTGCCGGGGCTTCGCTGGTGGTGTCGGTCATGCCGCCCTCGTCTGTTCGGCGGGCCGGACGCCGCGCTCTGCCAGCGCCTCAAGATCCGGGATCATCTCGGACACGATCTCGGCCCGGCTGTATTCCCAACCCGGCAGGCAGGCATGGCAGTACCGTAGGCCTGCGCCGAACAAGCGGACAAAGCCCGGCAGATTGGCCCAGGTCTCATGCCACTCGCCGCGCCGCGGGCGCGCAAGGTCGAGATGCATGACGGCGCGAGCGCCCATCGTGGTCGGATCCGCGATCGCGGCGCGCAAGGCGCGGGCGGCACCTGCAGCGGCGGCGCGCTCATGCGGGGTTGGTGGCGGGAGTGTTTTCGCGTTCATGCTGCCAGCGCCCCTTCCGCGATCAGTGTCAGCAGGCGGCGTTCCTCAACCGCGCTGGTGTCGGGCGATAGCGCCTGCCGCAACATGCCGCGCAGCGGCTCATCGATGGCGTAGCCGAGCGTCGGAAGCGTCCGGATCGTGATGCCGAACCGGCCCAGCTTTCTGCGCAGCTTGCAGACGTAGACGTCGACGATCCGGTAGCCGGGCTCCTTGTTGAGATCGCTGTAGATCGCGGTCAGAACCTGATCTTGTTTCACGCGCACCCGCATCAACAGGAGCGCGAAGACCCGTTCCTCCATCCTCGTCAGGCCCCAAAACGACGGCGTCACGATCGCGGACCCAAGCAGGTCCTGCTCGATCTGGGCGAGGCGATCGCGCAAAGCCGCGTTCTCGGCTTCGAGCGATGCGATCTTTGCGGCTGGCGATTCATGCAATGCTGGCGCGACCAAGATCATTCTCGCCCTTCCCGTCTCGCGATCTGTGTTGGTGAAAGCTGCGTGGCGCCGGTGGCCACCGCTGGCGACGCGCCGAGGAACCATTGCCAGCGCTTCGCCCAAATCCGATCGTTGCCACAGAGTGGCCGCTCATAGCCGGCCACGTTCTCGTGCGGGTCCTTGCCGATGGCCTGGCAGTAGGCGATGGTGGCGTCTTGCGGGCTCATGGCGACACCCCGATCAGCAGCCCCTGCACGGACCCATCCGGAAACACGGACTCGATCCACGTGTCGGCTGTCGGCTCGTCGCCATCCCAGCCGTTCGGCCAAGTGTTTCGGCAGATCAACTCGCCTATGCGCGAGATCTCTTCTTCATTGAGCATGTCGACGCCGGGCCGGCCGAGTTCTCGCGCTGCGATGTTGACGGCGCCTTGGATCTTCACGATCTCCTCGAGCGCCCAAAGTCGGGCCTCAAGGGTCAGCGGCCCCTTGCGCTGCTTGTTCTTGCCCTTAGACAGCGACCCGTCGGCATCGAGCCCGGTCTTCTTCAGCCGCAACGAGTCATCCTCGCGTAGTCGACGATAGATCGTCCTGAGACCGAGCAGCGGCGCGAGATGGTCCCACGCCGGCATCGCGACGACGGCGGCCAGCGCCATGTCCTTGCTGGCTAGAGGACAGCCCATGCAGCCCGTGCGGGCGTTGATCTCTTCCGCCTCGTCGCCACCATAAGCGTCGGCGATCATCGCCGTCGGCCACCCACCCATTGCGGTCGATGGCGCATAGATCCGCAGCCAGTCCCAGACGTGGCAGACGCGCCAGTGCAGCAACGGCGCCAGCGTCGCGATGCGGCCGCGCATGCCTTTTGCCTCGGGCAGCATCTGTTGGTACCAGCCCTGCCCGCACTCGCCGCCGTCCTTGGAGCATCTGGTGGCTATCCGTTTGTCACGAACTGCGCTTTCGCCCTCGCGGACACCGGTGATCATCAGCACGGTGCCGGGTAGGTCCCGGAGGCGATGCTCGAGTGCAGCCGCCATGGGATCGAGTTTGATCTGCCGCGTGCACCAGCGCAGGGTTGAATTATTGGGTGGCGGGACGCCGCGACCGAGCATGTAGACGAGGAAGCGCTTGTCGATTTGCGCTCGGACGATCTCGACATCGATCCAGTCGCGCTCCTTCAACTTTACGATGATCGCGTCGGCGGCGGCCTGCAGCGGCGGAAGCTCGAGGCGTGTGTCGGCATAGAAAACCGACAAGCGCTTCGGCGCCGCGATGCGGCCCTCCTCAATCAAGCGAACGATCAGCGTCAAGGTAGCGGTCGAGTCCTTGCCGCCGGACCAGGCGATGGCCCAATGCTCGTGCCGGGGACCGTAGGCCTCTAGTGACGCGAGAGTGAGGTCGACGGCCTCCTCCGCAACCATGCGGGCGCCGCCGGCGAACAAATCGGGCTGGGCGAGCGCACTCATCTCTGAGCCTCGCCCCGCTCAAGGAACGCGACATGCGGAAGGGACACGACACGCTTGTCAGCACCGTCGCCGACCTCACGCTTGACCGACCGTATGTCGGAAAGCGCCACAGGGGCGTTAGGGCGGACTGCTGCGATCGCCGTGAGACGCCAGCGCTCCGCCGCCTTGAGACTTTCCTTTTCTTTGGCCTCGATGCGTCGCTGTTCCGTGCGATGCGACGCGTTCAGAACCTTCATCTCGGCCGCGTAGGTGGCGCGCGCTTCTTTCGCACGCCGTGCCGCCTCACGCTCGATCGTCTCGACAATGGTCTTGATGTGCGGGTCTTCGCTCATGCCGGCCCCCGATTGTCGATCGTGACGAGGCAGGTCCGCACCGATGTGCCGGACTCCTTAAAGGCGCCGTCAGGTAGGGCCTCGATCGTCCCACTCCGGTTCGCGACGCTTTGCCGGAAGTTCGCGGC
>NZ_LMUU01000120.1 GCF_009765775.1 Beijerinckia sp. L45 | reverse complement strand
CCGGCACGCTCAGCCCCGCCAGCCCGATGGTCGGCGCCCCAGCCGGCACCACAGCCGGCGCGCGTCCGAACGACGAGGAAGAGGCCAAGCGGATCATCCGCCGCCCCGGCATGCCGACGAAAGTGGTGCTGCCGCCGCGTCCGACCCGCGGCGCCGCGCAGAAGGACCGTGGCCGTCTCACCGTGTCGAGCGCGACCGGTGGCGAGGACGAGCGCACCCGCTCCGTCGCCGCCTTCCGCCGTCGGACGCAGCGCCTGAAGGGTCATGTCCATGACCAGAAGGAAAAGCTGCTCCGCGAGGTGATTCTGCCCGAGACGATCACCATTCAGGATCTCGCCAACCGCATGTCGGAGCGCTCGGTCGACGTCATCAAGATGTTGATGAAGCAGGGCCAGATGGCCACCATCAACGACGTGATCGATGCCGATACCGCGCAGCTGATCGCCGAGGAGCTGGGCCATACCGTCAAGCGTGTCGCCGAGGCCGACGTCGAAGAAGGCCTGTTCGATACCCCGGACATCCAGGACGACCACGCTCTGCCGCGTCCGCCCGTCGTGACCATCATGGGCCACGTCGATCACGGCAAGACCTCGCTGCTCGACGCGATCCGCAAGACGCACGTGGTCACCGGCGAAGCCGGCGGCATCACGCAGCACATCGGCGCCTACCAGATCGTCACGCCAGCAGGCCTGCCGATCACCTTCATCGACACCCCCGGCCACGCCGCGTTCACCGCGATGCGCGCCCGTGGCGCCCAGGTGACGGATATCGTCGTGCTGGTCGTGGCTGCCGATGACGGCGTCATGCCGCAGACGGCGGAAGCCATCGCCCACGCCAAGGCGGCGGGCGTTCCGATGATCGTGGCGATCAACAAGATCGACAAGCAGGGGGCCAAGCCCGAGCGCGTGCGCAGCGAATTGCTGCAGTACGAGGTTCAGGTCGAAACCCTCGGTGGCGACACCATCGAAGTCGAAGTCTCCGCCACGCAGGGCACCAACCTCGACAAGCTGCTCGAGATGATCGCGCTGCAGGCCGAGTTGCTCGACCTCAAGGCCAACCCGGATCGTCCGGCCGAAGGCACCGTGATCGAGGCCCGCCTCGACCGTGGCCGTGGCCCGGTCGCGACCGTGCTCGTCCAGCGCGGTACGCTCAAGGTCGGCGATCTCATCGTCGCCGGCACGCAGTGGGGCCGCGTCCGCGCCCTGCTCGACGCCACCGGCATGACGCTGGCTTCGGCCGGCCCCTCGGTGCCCGTGGAAGTGCTCGGCTTCTCCGGCTCGCCGGAAGCCGGTGATCGCGTCGGCGTCGTCGAGAGCGAAAGCCGCGCCCGCGAGATCACGGAATATCGCGATCGCGTGAAGCGGGAAGTTGCCGCCGCCCGTGTCGGCGGCATGCGCTCCTCGCTCGTCGACATGATGAGCCAGCTGAAGACGGCGGGCCGCAAGGAATTCCCGCTCGTCATCAAGG
>NZ_LMUU01000182.1:3525-31927 GCF_009765775.1 Beijerinckia sp. L45 | reverse complement strand
TATGCTGTTGCCCAAAAATGGTGCGTCAGGCGCGGCGATTTTCTTATCTTTGCTGTATCGAGAGCATCTTGGTGCCGCGCAGCAGACTTTGTGAGCAATTATCCCTCGCCCTGCCCCCGCATACCGCCCCGATATGGTTAACAAATCGCCCTTGCGTTTGTCCGCCGCATCTCGGATCGATTGATCCAATACAAACATGTGACAATTTTACTGGCTGTGACGTGACGCCGGCGCTACCACTGCGTGTGCATCGGCAGGTCACGGTTTTCGATTGATTCGGGCCTGGGTCCCGATCTTGCTTCGTGGGACCGAGACGAACAATCAGCGGTGTCGGATCGCGATTCTGTTCGATCGATCGAACCCGAAGACGATCGCGCCGGTCGTCTCGCGGGCATCGGGCATGCGGCGCGCCTTCTCCATTCGTCACCTGAGCCAGGGATCACCGATGTCGTCCACCCATGATATTTGCGACCTGAGTGCCACGGATATTGCCACGAAGATCCGGCGCAAAGAGCTGTCGGCCGTAGAAGTCACCGAAGCCCATCTCCAGCGAATAGACGCGCTGGATGGGCAGCTTCACGCCTTCTGCACGCCGACGCCGGATCTGGCACGCGAGATCGCCCGGAACATCGATGCGGACATCATGGCCGGCCGCGAGGTGGGGCAACTCGCCGGCGTTCCGCTCGGCGTCAAGGATCTCATCTGCACCGCCGGAATCAGGACGGTCTCCGGCTCCGTCGCCTACAAGGATTTCGTGCCCGACGAGGACGACGTCTGCGTCGAACGTTTGAAGGCGGCCGGCTGCGTGATCCTGGGCAAAACCAACGTTCCGGAGTTCGGTTACAGCGGCGTCGGCCACAACCCGGTGTTCGAGACCACACGAAATCCGTGGAACCTCGAGCGCACGCCCGGCGGATCGAGCGCGGGCTCCGGCGCGGCGGTGGCAGCGGGGATGTGCCCCCTTGCGCTCGGCAGCGACGGCGGTGGATCCATCCGCATTCCGGCGGCTCATAGCGGTATCTATGGCCTCAAGGCATCAATGGGGCGGGTGCCGTTGTACCCCGGCACGAAGGATGAGCGCTATCCCGGCGTGTCGAGCTGGGAAAGCCTCGAGCACATCGGCCCGATGACTCGCACGGTCGCGGATGCGGCCCTGATGATGTCCGTCATCGCCGGGCCCGATCCGCGCGATCGGTTCACCTTGCCGGCCGCGCCTTACGATTGGCGCAAAACCATCGACGGCGAGATCAAGGGCCTGCGCGTGGCGCTCAGCCTCGATTGGGGGTATGCCGCCGTCGACCCCGAGGTCCGCGCCATCGTCGCGGATGCCGCCAGAGCGTTCGAGACCGATCTCGGCTGCACCGTCGAAGAAGCGCATCCTGGTTGGGACGATCCGTTCGCCGCTTTCTGGGCGCTCGTCGCGTCGGAAACGGATCTGCGCGGCATGCGCAAGATGGTCGAGCAATATGGCTCGCAGATGTCGCCGCACCTCGTTGCCATGATCGAACGGCCGTGGACGGCGGAAGAGTTCACCGACGCCCTGATGGTGCGCAAGGCGGTCAACAACAAGATGTGGCGGTTCATGCAAACCTACGATCTGCTGCTGACGCCGACGCTCGCCGTGCCGCCCTTCGCGCTAAATATCCAGGGCCCGGAGCGGATCGACGGGCGGATGGTGGCGAACACCGCGTGGCTGGCGTTCACCTTCCCGATGAATATGACGGGGCAGCCGGCGGCGTCGATCCCCGCAGGCTTCACCAAGGACGGCCTCCCGGTCGGCCTGCAGATCGTCGGCCGCCATCTCGACGACGAACTTGTTCTGCGCGCGTCGGCCTGTTTCGAGAAGGTAAGGCCGTGGATGGGACGCCGTCCGCCTATCCTGGCTGTCTGATAGAGCATGGGCCCGCAATCCCCGTTCGGCTATCGTGATGGTCCAAGCCGGAGCCGCCTCGCGGCGTTGCGTGATCATCAACATCCACGCTATGCGATCGTCCTTGACAGAGGCCCGCTTTTGCATTTGCATAATAAACAAATGTTAGTTCTGTTAGAAGCGCGTGACGCCGGTGTCGAGTGTTTTCAGTCTTAGCATATGCAACAACGCGGCGACCAAACGAGCGGCGCGGCGCCTCGGCCAGTTTTATGATGACGTCCTGGCGCCGGGTAAGCTGCGCGCCACGCAATATGCCCTGATGGACCAGGTCGAGCGTCTCGGGACGCCATCGATGACGGATCTGGCGAGCGCCTTGGTTCTCGACCGTTCGGCGCTGTCCCACACGCTCCGCCCCCTCGAACGCGACGCCTTTGTCGCATTCCTGCCCGGCCTGAACGACCGCCGCGTCAAGCGTGTCGAACTCACGGTCGAAGGGCGGCGGCGGCTCGAGATCTGCCGGGCGCTCTGGCAGAGCGCGCAGACGCAATTCGAGGCGACGTTCGGGATCGAGGAAGCGGCGGCGCTGCGACGGACCCTCGATCTGCTGGCCTCACCCGAATTCCGGCTTCCGGCCGGGAGCCGAGGCTAGACGGCGCTTTTCAGCAACACGCGCCCTTTGCGGGCAAGCGCTAAGCGACCGCGGTCGCAAACCCGAAGCTTTCCATACCGATCACCGTGGGGAATTGCTCGACCTGCGGCTTTGCGAGGCGGTATCCCTGGAACAGGGCGATACCCGCGGCGCGAAGAACACCGATCTCGGCGTCGGTTTCGACGCCTTCGGCGATGACGCGTAGATCGAGCGCGCGGGCGATCCCGATAATTCCGGCGACGATCGCCTGGCGCACGGGGTCGGCGTCGATCCCGCGGATGAGCGCCATGTCGATCTTGATCAGATCGGTCTGGAAGTTGGCGAGAAGGTTCAGTCCGGAATAGCCGGCGCCGAAATCATCGAGCGCCGTCAAAAACCCTTGCCGCTTATACTCGGTGACGATCCGGGCCATGTGCGCGGTGTCGGTGAAGCGTTCGTCTTCGGTAAATTCGAACATGAGCCGTTCCTGACGCAAGCCGACGCGCCGCGCCGCCTCGAGGGAGGCGCGAATGCAGGCGGCCGGTTCGTAGACGGCGTTCGGCATGAAGTTGATCGACAGCATCGTGTCGTCGTCGAGCGGCAGCAGGCGCCCAGCCAGTTCGATCGCGCGGACGCGGCAGGCCTGGTCGAACTTGTAGAGCGTCTTGTCGGTGACCTGCGCCAGAACGGATGCGGCGGATTCGCCAGCAGGACCGCGCACCAGCGCCTCGTAGCCCCAGACCTGCCCCCGTGCCAGATCGACGATCGGCTGGAAGGCCATCGTGAAGGCGAACGGCAGGGCGTCGCCGTCGCGGCACCCTTGGCAAGTCGAACGCGTCTGCATCGTTCTGTCCCAAAGCTTTCTCTAAACGGCAGATATACCCTGTACCTTAAATCGTCTCGCGTTAACAAAGCGATCAACGACAGTCGTTTGCTTCGAGCTATCCGCTTGTTCCGTACGCTTTTGCTTCGATGCGGTCCAAGCGTTCAACTTAATCTAAGACCGTTCAGAGGACTACCAGTCGGTGAGCTTCCCCGTCGGGCCCCGCGGCAAAGCGGTGCCAAACGTGAACGCTCTTGGTCGTTCGACGGATGACAGATGCGCTGCGCTCCACCGGTCGAAGTCACTTCGGATATCGTCTTCAGGCACGCCGGGGCCGGGCACGATAAAAGCCTTCAGCCGGTCGCCTTCCTCGAAACGCATGAGCCGCACGCTGGCCTCGGCAATGCCCGGTCGCTGAAGCAACAATGCTGCAATTCGATCCGGGTAGACGTTCGTGCCGCCGACCAGCAACGCACCGTCCCGCCGTCCCGCCAGGGTGAACGCATCGTCGGTCTGCAGGGCAATGCGATCCATAAGCGGCATCCGCAGGCCCGAGCTGTGCATCAGCATGGGGTGGGCCGGATCGACCGGCGCATCGAAGCGCCAGTGCGGCATCAAACGATACGCGTCGCCGGGCCAGACCCGCACCGCGACGCCGGCGGTGTCCGATGAGCCATAGACTTCCATCATGCTGGACAGGCCCTGCGCCGCAAGACCGGCGATGAGGCCGGGCGGGCAGGGCGCCGTCGAAACGATGCCCGCGACATCCGCGGGCCAGACGGCGATGAAACGGTTCAACCAGGCCCACCGCTCGGGATAGGAGACGATGAGGTCGCCGCTTTGCAGCGCGACGGCTGCCGCATGGTCCGCGTTGAGGACGGCGACGCCGAGGCGGTCGGGCAGCATGGCGGTCAAGAGAAAGCCGTAAATGTGATGCGCGGGTGCCATTGCGACGATGCGCTGCCGCGTCGCGAAAGCTTGGCCGAGAAATCCGATCTCGGTTTGCAGATGGGCAAAGCTATGCGTGCAGCGCTTCGGCGCCCCGGTGCTGCCGGACGTTGTGAAGGTGATCTTGGCAACGCCTGCGCCCCACGCCGCGAGAATCCGATCAAGCCAGTCCCCGAACGAAGCGGCCGAAAGCAGAGCCATTTCGTCACCAGCTTCGTGCAGGTGGAACATCTCGTTGACGGCGCCGGCGAGCCACATGATCTCCAGCGAGTCACAGCCAAGGGAGTCGCACTCGTTGCCGAGAAGCGCGAGGCCGTCGCGCCAAAGGCCGCCGGGTGCGGTCTTGATGACGCCGGCCGGCGCGGCCCGCCGCCGCACCGCCGTCAGTTCTGCCGTCAGCAGGCTCTGGAGGATGCGGGCGAGGGCCGGTCGCGAGATGGGCTCGGTTCCCGTCACCATGTCAGGCAACGGCCCGAGGGCAGCTCGAAACGACGACGCGGTCGCGTCCCAAGCGTTTGGCCTCGTACAATGCTTTGTCTGCTTCGGCGAGGAGTTCGGTTACCGCGGTCGCGTCGGTGGCCATGACCGCGCAGCCCAGGCTGGCGGTAACGCGCACAAATCCCTTACCGGCCTTGATTGGCATTGTGGCGATTGCAGCGCGAAGACGTTCCGCGAGTTGCGCCGCGCCAACGAGATCGGTCGAGGGCAGCAGGACGACGAATTCTTCGCCGCCGATCCGGGCGAATGTGTCGCTTGGGCGAAGCACGATTTTGCAGATGGCCGAGAGGCTCTTCAAAACGATGTCGCCGACGCCGTGGCCATAGCTGTCGTTGACTTGTTTGAAATGATCGACATCGAGCGCGATCAGCGCAAGCGGATTCCGGTTGCGGCTGCAGCGCATCCGCTCGCGTTCGGCGACGTCGAAAAAGTGCGCGCGGTTGTAGGCGCCGGTGAGATAGTCGGTGGTGAGCATGTGCCGGAGCTTGGCGCTGTCGAACTCCTGGCGCGTCACGTCGCGCAGGATCACCGTGTAGCCGGATATGACGGGGCCGTTGTCGCCGTCGGACTCGCTCTGTACGGCGATGAGGCGCTGGCACCAATATCGTGCGCCGCCGCGGCGTTCCCGCCAGCCCTCGTCCAGATGCCAGCCTTCGCGTCGGGCCGACGCCATCTGCTCGGGCGTGCTCAACGTGGAGGATTCCGGATCGGGAAGATCGAAGATATCGAGCAACTTGCCCAGCACGTCGGCTTCTGCGAACCCGGTCTGCCGTGTGACGGATGGGTTGACGCCATCGATCCGCCCGGCGGCATCCAGGGAGAGGACGGCAAAATCGTTGATGCCGTCGATGAGCGAGGCGAACCACGTCTCGGCCTGCTTAAGGCGGCGTTCCTGCGCCACTTGTTTCGAGATGTCCTCGATCGTGGCCATGAGCCGTCCGGCCCCAAGTTTCACGAGGGTGCAGGCCAAAACCTTGGCGTCGTCACCGCCTTCGCGCGCCGAGGGGGCGCTGACGAAAATGCGATGGGCCCTGCAGATGGGGCCGTTCGGGCCCACGAAAGCATCGGCCAGGTTGCGCAGTTCTGGTGCATAGGCTCCGATGACATCGAAGAAATTCGTGACCCACGGTACGGACGCGATCGGCAGCAACAGTTGCATGGCCAGCGGATTGATAAGTCCGATGGTCCCGTCGCCTGCGATCTGCAGGAGGCCGACCGGGCACGCATAGAGAAACTGCAGGAGATCGGTGTGCTCGCTTTCCAGATCGGACAGCATCGGCGTTTCGATCAGCGCTGAATCAAGACGTAATGCCGTGCCGACTCCGCGCCTTTGAGCAGGCGGAGCTTTACCGGCGTCGGGCGCATGCGAAGCGTCAGGACATAGTCGATGGTGGCATCAAGCAGCGGCTCGTCTTCGAAACGCTGGGCAACCATGAAATTGTTCATGCACTGGGCCGTGGTCGAGAAATAATGGGCCCCTAGAACCGTGTCGGCCGGAAGCCCGGCCAAGCGCGATTCGGTCGCGTTATAAACTTCGACGATGCCTGTCGCGGCCATGCCGACGACGCCGAACGGCAGTCGATCCATGTCGTCGCGAGAGAGAGTGGTAAGGTTGGCAAGATCAATATCTGCAAATGCCGGCAGGCTGAGATCGATCAAATATTCACCTTTTGGGTTTCCGCCGTAAGGATGAAGCCGAAAAGCAAACATTCCGCTAAGATGTTGGTTTTACAGGACGTGCGTCGATTTGCAGCAGGGCCGGTTGCTGCGTCCGCGATCGAATTTCGAAAAGTTGTTTCGTTTCAACGCACAGGTTTCAACTTCTTTACATCCTGTTAACCAAATCAGTGTCTGTTCGTTAATGTTCTCCTAACGGACAAAGACATGGCCCATTTCATCAACACGCAACCCACCTCGCCCGCGAAGCCGTTTGCCTGGGCCGAGCCCCTGATCTGCGAGCAAGTGCTTCAAACCTACGGTCAACTGGAAGAAGACAAAGGTGAGATGTCCCGTGTTGTTGCGGTCCATACCAAGATGTGGCTGTCGCTGATCGACGGCGATACGGGCGCCTTCGACGCGAGGCAAGGCGAACTGGTCCGGCTCGCGGGCGAGGCCCGTCTCTCCACGGCGACCATCGACCGGGCCAACCGTGCTGTCCTTCTTGAATTGATCCTGGTGGTCGTGACGCGCTTTCGGACCTCGGACCGGGTCCGGCTCGCTTATGTCGAGCGGCTGCATTCCGCGCTTCGGGTCATCAAGGCGAATGCCGCCCACACCCTGCATTGATCAAACGCACACAGCGCCCTTGAAAGTTTTTTGCATACGCCACTGACCTTGCGTCGCGTTCTTGTCGTGAAACCTGGCTTGCGGTTATCTGAATTCGCGTTTCGGCCAACCCCCATCGGGCTGGAGTGCATTGGAAGCCGCCCAGGACCCGCCTGGGCGGCTTTTTTCGTCGTCAAACGCGGCGCAAAAGGGTGCAGGCTTTGCGTGAAGCCGGTGCTCCAAACATTGAAATGAAAGGCGACATCTTTTCGCTTGCGGTCCCTTAAGCGACGATCGCCTGTGACGACAGCCTTGACTTACCGCTTCCGCCCCTTACATTGGAATTATTCCAATCTGAAGGTGTTCATGCGCTCGCTCGATCAACTCTCCGAACGCGAAATCCTGGCGCTGGCAATCAGCAGCGAGGAGGAGGATGGACGCATCTACGCCGACTTCGCGCACGGTCTTCGCGACACCTATCCCGACACGGCGCGTGTGTTCTCGGACATGGCGAGCGAGGAAAACGAGCACCGGCGCGCTTTGATCGATCTGTTCGTCGTCAAGTTCGGCGATCACATTCCGCTCGTCCGGCGCCAGGACGTCCGCGGCGCCGTCCAGCGCAAAAAACTGTGGCAGGTGCTGCCGCGCGGAGCGGACCACGTCCGGCGCCAGGCCCAGCAGATGGAACAGGATGCCGTCCGCTTCTACCAGCACGCCGCTGCGCGAACGGGTGATGCCGCCATCCGCAAGCTGCTCGGCGATCTGGCCGATGCCGAGTTGCAGCACGAGCGGACCGCAGGCGAGTCGGAGGCGGCGAACCTGCCGGCCGGCAAGCGCGACCAGGAGGATATCAACGCGCAGCGCCGCTTCGTCCTGCAGGTGATTCAGCCTGGCCTGGTCGGTCTGATGGATGGGTCGGTTTCGACCCTGGCGCCGGTCTTCGCCGCGGCTTTCGCCACGCACAACTCCTTCAACGCCTTTCAGGTCGGCCTGGCGGCGTCGCTCGGCGCCGGCATTTCCATGGGCTTCGCAGAGGCGCTTGCGGACGATGGCAAACTATCCGGCCGTGGTACGCCGTACCTGCGCGGCCTCGTCTGCGGGTTGATGACGATCGCCGGCGGGATCGGCCACACGCTGCCCTATCTCATCGCCAATTTCTATACCGCCACCATCGTCGCGGCGATCGTGGTGGTCTTCGAGCTTTTGATCATCGCCTGGATTCAGTGGCGATACATGGACACGCCGCCGGTGTCGGCGGCCGCCAAGGTCATGCTCGGCGGCGGCCTGGTGCTGGCGACCGGAATCTTGATCGGCAGCAGCTAGAGCGCTGTCCACTTTGGTGGAATCACCAAAGCGACAAGAAATCGCTCTCTTCTAAAAAAGCGAGAGCATTTTCTCGATCACAAAAGTCTGCAACTTTTGTGGAAAATGCCCTAGGTCGGCTCAGCGTCGAACGACACGGAGCGACGGCTCGCGATGGGCGTCCTGCCCGTTGCCGCGAGCGCCGAGCTTGAAGCTGTTGACGAGTTCGGCGAGTCCGTCGGTCTCCTGCGCCATCGCTTTGCTCGCGGCGGTGGATTCCTCCACCATGGCGGCGTTCTGCTGCGTTGCCCGGTCCATCTGGGTCACCGCGGTGTTGACCTCCTGCAGGCCGATCGATTGCTCCTTGGCGCTGGCGGCGATCTCGGACACGACGATGCTGATTTTCGAGATCTGGTCGAGGATGCGCTCCAGCGCCGTGCCGGTTGCGGCCACCAGCTGGACGCCGCGGCCGACATTGGTCGTCGAGGCCGAGATCAACGCCTTGATTTCCTTCGCCGCCTCGGCCGACCGCTGCGCCAGGCTGCGCACCTCCGAGGCCACCACCGCGAAGCCACGGCCGGCATCGCCGGCGCGTGCGGCCTCGACGCCGGCGTTCAGCGCCAGCAGGTTGGTCTGGAAGGCGATCTCGTCGATGGTGCCGATGATCTGGGTGATCTGCTTCGATGACGTCTCGATGCCGGTCATCGCTTCGATGGCCTGACGCACGATCGCTTCGCCTTCTTTCGCCTCCGACGAGGCTTTGGCGACGACCTGATGCGCGTGGGCCGAACCCTCCGCCGTTTTTCGTATGGTGAGCGTAATCTGATCGAGCGCCGCCGCGGTTTCTTCGAGGTTCGCGGCCTGCTGCTCGGTGCGCTGCGACAGGCTGTCCGACGCCGTCGAGATTTCGCGGGTGCCGAGGTGGATGGCCTGGGTGTTGGCGCTCACCATGGTCATCGTTTGCTGCAGCTTTTCCGCGGACGCGTTGAAGTTCAGCCGCAGTTGGTCCGATGCGCCATGGAGCGCCGTGGCGACGCGGAAGGTGAGATCGCCGGCGGACAGATGGTCGAGCGCGTCGCTGAGCGCGTCCACCGCCTGTTCGGAATAGAGCCGCTGCTCCTCGCCGTGACGCTCGCGGGCCAAGCGCTCGACTTCAAGGGTTTCACGCGCCCGGGCAGCCACCGCTTCCAGAGCGATCTTATCGATGGCCGCCTTGCGAAAGTTCTCGACGGCGCCGGCCATCTGGCCGATCTCGTCGCGCCGGCCCTGGGCGGGAACGGTCACCGCGGTCTCGCCCGCGGCGAGCGATCCCATGACGCTCGTCATATTGAGAATCGGCAGGCCAATGGTCCTGTACAGCATCCAGCCGACGACGATCGACGCGAGCGTCGCGACGGCGCCACCGACGCCCTGCGTGATGCGCGCGACCATCAGGGCATGGTTTTGGGCGTCCTTGCTGGCGGCCAGTTCGGCCGTCACGACGGCGCGGGCCTCGGCCAACGCGTCACGAAAGGCCTGCATCCGCGCGCTGCTTTCCGGGGCCTTGGCGATGGCGATCGCCTGTTCGGCGGTCGCCGCATCGTGGGCAAGGCGAACTTCCGGGTCGCCGACATCACGGCGCCACCGATCGGCGGCACCCATCATCTTTTCGACGGCGGCCTTGTCGGCGGTGCCGGGCGTCAGCAATGCGTCCGCGCTCGCCTTGGCGATTCGCACGTCGAACGCCCTCGACGCGGCGTCGTAAAGGCCCGCATGGCGCTCGATCCGCGTGATGACATAGCCGCGCGCGGTCTGCGATTCGTCATAGAGCGCGGCGGTGGCCTGCTCGAGATCGACCAGGACCGCCTGCGAGGCGGCGTTGGCCTCGTGCGATGTCTCGACCGCCGCCAAAGCGCTGAAGAGAATGATGCCCGACACCACGAACACGGCGAGGATGCAGGCGAAGCCCAACGCGAGCTTGTGGACGATCTTGAGATTGGCGAGCGACATGGCTTCTCAATGATTAGCTGACTTAATTCATTCTCGCGTGGTATCGGCGGTCGAAGACCTCGAGAGAACGTAGCTTACAGAAGCTATGCTTCAATAATCGGCAGGATAGGTTTCGTAACGATTAAAAATTTTTGCATTTCGTTAAGGTGCGTAGACCGCAGGTTTCATCGGCTTCGGTTAGAATGCCATCTGAGCTCGTTGTATCATCTTGCAGAGAGGCGAAAACATAAATAAAACAGCTGGATAGATGGTGAGGCGTCATGACATGGGGCCGCCCGTCGTGGGTTCTGTCTCGATACGCTTGGACAATGCAGTCAAGGCCGCCAGGACCTCGTCGTCGCGCCACTGGACGCGGGAGAACGAAGCCTGGACCTTGCCGCCGCGGTCGAGGACGACGAGGTCAAGACTGTGCTGATTGATCGTACTTGGTCCGTATCCCACCCCGAGCGCGAACGCGCGTTGCAGCGGTTCGAAGTGCCCGATCGTGCGCAGGAGCCGTGTGCGATGATCGAACCGAAGGCCGCGATCGGTCCCGTAGGCGCGAAGCCGGTTGGGCAGATCGAAGTCCGGATCGTAAGTCAGCGCTGCGATGTTGATCGCCTCGTCGAGACCCACGTCCGCAACACGTTTCTGCAGCCGCGCGAGCTTGGTAATTGTCAGCGAGCATTTTTCGGGATTCATGCATCGCGTATAAAAGAACGCGATGACACTGACGCGGCCGTCGATGTAGGCGCCTAAAGGGAACGTCGTGCCATCCTGATCCTGAACTTCGATGGTTGCGAGATCGACATCCGGTGATGATCGCGTTTCGTGCTGGACCTTTCGCGAAGCGCAGCATGCATGGGTCGCTGACGCCGCAACGGCCGTCACCGCTTTTCGAAGTTCCGCGGTGACGTCTGGCGCAAACACGGATGTGCCATCCCTCAACGCCGTCAACGGCGCCGCGGCGCCTTGGGCTTTCGCGCCCAGCCACGTGAACGTTTGAAATACTTCCTGAAGTGCCGACTTGGGACGGTTTGCTGTCGGTCCGGAACAGTCAAAAAGGAACCGATCATCCTTGGTTCGTATGCGCTCCACTGCCGCCAGCAGGGCCGGAACCACGGAAGCCGGTAAGTCGTCCTCTGCACCCCGCAACGCCTTCGCCGCGGCGGCAACGATGTACGGGTTCTGGCTTGTTTCCAGGTCTTCCAGTACGAACGGGATGGCCATTGCAGCCAGGCCGACGGATTCGAATCGTGCGAGGATCGAGCCGCGAATGCGTTCCGCCGCAGCTGTTGTGCGACCCGCATAAATCGCGGACTGCTCGAAAAGAAGTTCGACCATCGCCTCCCTGGCGTCGGGTCCCGATCCGATGTCATCGATGAAGCTGGTGATGGTTTCGACAGGCGTCGCGCCGTCGAATGTCGAAACGCCCGGCATGGCTAGGGCTTTGCCAGGAACAGCGACGCGGCGGATTGCAAGACTCCCGCGCCGGACCGATCTTCGAGCCTTTTGATCTGATCCACGAGCGGCGCATCTGCCCTCAACGTCGTCTGGTCGGGCGCGTTTGTGAGCGCACCAATGCTGGTTGCGCGGATGTCGTCGAAATCGCTGCCATCGAAGATCAGGTCCCGCGCCATGGCCGAAAACCGCTGCGGATTGAGAAGATTCAATCCGGTCGCGCTCAGCGCGCGCAGTGTGCGGGGTTGCGATTTGTCCTTGATGAGCTCCTCGAAAAGGTCCTGCGATTTCGGCGCGATGGCCAGCACCCGCAGAGCCGCCTCCTTCGTCGTGAGATCGTCCGAGTTGTGAAACGTTTCGAGCGCCAAGTCAGCCGCGTCAGCGTGGTCGTCGAGACTGAGGAATTGGAGCGCTTTCGCGGGCGGGACCAGGGCGGATTGCGGGTCTTGAAGACCCCGCCGCAGGAGATCCTGGATTCCAAAGTCCTTCTCGCTGGCGAGCTCTTCGATCGCATCAAGGCGCAATTGGGGATCGCTGTCGGGATGAACGATCGCGCGGAGCGCAGCAAGGAAATCGGCGCGGTACGGCGCAAAACGTTCGCCCTGAAAGCGAGCGGCCTGCAGCGCGTGCAGGGATGCCCGCCGGTCCGTCGCAGGCGCCTGAACGTTGCGGAGGGATTCAATCAGCTTGGGAACGTCGTCGATGAGGCCTGGCTCCGTGCTTGGTGCTTTCACAGGTGCCGGTGTCTCAAGGCCCACGAAGGATGCGATCGCATGCTCGGCCGTGGAAAAAGCGCTGCGAAACGAGGACTGGGCCGGAGCGCTGGCCGCCAATTCCGCCTCATATTGCTTTCGGTACTCCCTGACATCCATCGTTTTCGGTCCTTGGGATTATGGGCCTCCGGCCACGACGGCGACCGGCAGTTCGAAGGGAACATCGTCGTATGCGAAGCCAAGTGGATCCCCTGCCACGGTCGCCAGATGATCGAACACCGACTCGACCTTGGGCGTTGGGCCCGGCGCCGCGGTCATTGGCGTTCCGGGAAATGGGCCGCCCGGCGCGGTCGGCGGGCGCACGCCACCCGTCACACCGTTCCACGGCCACATCGTATCGCCCAGATGGTGGCCGATCCGATTGGGCGACGGCGGCGCATAGGCGCGGGGATCGGCCGGATCGTCGCGGCGATTCACCCATTGCCATTTCGCCCAGAGGCGATCGATGTTGCAATGAAGCATGAAGAACAGCGGGTCACGCACGGCTGTCGGAGGAAAGTTGATGGGTCCGTCGAAACTGACGTGAGCGGATCCGTGCGGATTGCCCTCCATGCGGTCGAAGCCGCCGTAATCTGAACTCGGGCCTCCTAGGGCCATGGTTTGCGACTCGCTTATGACATTGGCCGGGTTGTTGATCGGGAACCGTAGGCCGCGCGTGATCCCGGATTGGCCGTCCGTCATCCAGCTGTCGAGCGGATGCCCGGGCCTGAACAGGACGCGGCCGGCAGGCCCGGACTCCCCCATGAAGTCGCGATCGAGAATGGCCGGCGCGGCCTGGTCGAAACGCCAGTAAGGAACCGTGACCGTCGGGTCGATGGCCTGCAACGCCCGCTCGAGATCGAGAACGTAGGCGCGATGCCACGGCAGGAACCCGACGTTCCCGTGCATTTCTCTGTCCGCCACGGCGGTATGAATATCGCGGAAGTCCCGATACGCGCCCTGGCCCTTGGCGTTCAAACTGCCGAGCGCCAGAAGATATCGATCGCGTTCCGCCGGCGACAGCGTCTGGCCGTTCTTGCGGATCCGCACCATCGCCGGCGTCGTCGATAGGACGGCACCCGTCGCGGCGTCCGCGACCTCGATCATCGCGTCCCCATAGGCGACGCTCGGTCGTTGAAACTCGCCGGCGATCCAGAACGAAACGGGTGTTCCATCGGTGGGGAGCGTCAGCGCCAGCGTGCCCTGGCCGCGATCGGATCGGAGCGTATCAAACACGAGACCGGCAGCGGCTCCGGTACTGCTGAGGATGACATCCTGCATTGCCGCACCCGAAGCGCCGGTCCATCGTATGGTGGCCTGGACCGGTGCCCAGGTCAAAAAGACCCGGCCCTGAGCATCGGTCCCGTTGACGTCGATTTGAATGGCCATCCCGCCCCCGCCTTCTCGACCGGGTTGCTGCGAATTCGTCTGCCTATTCAACTTATGCGATCGTCGCCAACGTCTGCAATCCCCAAATCGGGTAATAGGCAGACGGCCGGATCGGGCCAGGCCCTATCGGAAAGGGCGACAACGACCGGGCACGTCGCGACCGTGCTCGACAGACGGCGTCGCCCTTATTTCTTCCCGAACAGGAACTGCTGCGGGTTGGCCTCGACCGAATGCACCAGCTTGGTGATCTCGCCGACGGCCTGACGACCGTCCGAGGCGAGGCCTTCGTACTGCTTGAGACCGGTGTTGGAGAACTTGGTCAGGTTGATGAACATTTCCTTGGTCCGGATATCGGTGTTGTCGGCGAGGCGTCGGATCGCCTTGGCGGCGTCGGAGACTTCGGAGAAGACGCCCTTGTTGTCCGAGGTGGCGAGGAACCCGTTGAGGTTGGTCAGAACGGTATCCACCTTGCTCGCCGCGACGTTGAGTTTGGCGGAGGTCGACGCCAGATCGGACAGCATCTGCTTGACCTCCTTCGGGTCGATCGCCTTGACCACGTTGTCGGTGTCCGTCGTCAGGCTCTCCAGTTTGGCGGTCAACGGTTTGATGCTGCGCCCGACGTCCGCCATCGCGCTCATGAAGTCCTTGAGCCCGTCCGAATTGGAGGCGAGCGCATCGGTGAATTTTTGCACGTTCTTGACGGAGTCGTTGATGCGGCCGGTGTTGTCGTCGAGGATCTTGCCGCCCTTGTCGAGAATGTCGGATGCGCGGCCGGCGATGCGCTGCGCAGTCTTGATGAGATCCTGGAAGTCGGACCGGTCGGCGCGAAGGACAGGCGGTTCGTTGCCGACGGCAACAAGCGGCGCCGCGGTGTTGCTGCCGCCCTCGAGGCCGACCGACGCGCTGCCGGTCAAACCGGTATATTCGAGCCGCGCCTTGGTATCGCTACGAACCATCACCCGGGAGTCGATCGTGATCATCGCGTAGGCGTGCGAGGGGTCGTCGGGCAGCAGATCGATCTTCGTGACGTCGCCGACCTTCACGCCGTTGAACAGCACGGCGTTTCCGGTGGCAAGTCCGGAAATCGAGCCCTCGAAGATGACCTTATAGACCCGCAAGTCCGAGGTCTTCTCGGCGCCGGAGAACCAGAAAACGAAGCCGAACGCACAGACGAGAACCGTCAAGGTAAAGGCGCCGATCAGGGCGTAATTGGCACGGGTTTCCATTGACCTTGCGATTCCTAGAACGGGTGGGGCTGGGGCGGACGGACGGGTTGTAGAAAGCGGCGCGCGCGGGTGCCGTGGAAATAGGCCTGCAGCCAGGGATGATCCGACGCGAGCATGGTCTCCATCGTGCCGGCGGCGATGACCTTCTGATCGGCCAGCGCGGCGACCCGGTCACAGATGGCGTACAAACTGTCGAGATCGTGGGTCACCATGAAGACGGTGAGGCCGAGCGTCTTCTGCAACGTGCCGATGAGCTCGTCGAAGTCGGCGGCGCCGATCGGGTCGAGGCCCGAGGTCGGTTCGTCGAGAAACAAAAGCTCGGGATCGAGCGCCAGGGCACGAGCAAGCGCCGCGCGCTTGATCATGCCGCCGGACAGTTCCGAGGGTTTCTTGTTGGCGGCATCGGCGGGCAGGCCGACGAGGCCGATCTTCAGCATCGCCAACTCGTCGGCGAGCCCCTTCGACAAGCGAAGGTGTTCGCGCATCGGGATCTGGACGTTCTGCTTCACGGTCAGTCCGGACAGCAGCGCGCCTTGCTGGAACATCACACCGAAGCGGCGTTGCAGCGCGCTGAACTGCGTCGGGGTCAGCGTATCGAGATCCTCGCCGAAGACCGAGATCGTTCCGGCACGCTTCGGCACAAGGCCGAGAATGGTGCGGGTCAATACCGATTTGCCCATGCCGGAGCCGCCGACGAAGCCTAAAACCTCGCCTTTGACGACGTCGAGGTTGAGCCCGTCCATGATGATCTTGTCGCCGAAGCCGACCACCAGGTCGCGGACCTTGATCGCAAGTGTCGCGTCCGCAGGGTCCGGCGCGTCGGATCGCGAAGGGGCGTAATCGAGAACCGCGGTATCCAGGATCGAACTCCTAAAAATGGATGCTCGCGAAGAACATGGCGAAAAGGCCGTCGACGACGATGACCATGAAGATCGATTTCACCACCGAGGACGTGACCTGACGCCCCAGCGATTCCGCAGAACCCTCGACCCCGAGGCCCTCGATCGCGGCAATGAGCCCGATGATCAGGGCCATGAAAGGGGCCTTGATGAGGCCGACGAGAAAGGTGTCGACGTCGATCGCCTCGCGGAGCCGGCTGGCGAAGGCGATCGGGTTGATGCCGCCGTAGATCCAGCCGGTCAGCATGCCGCCGAACATGCCGGAAATGTCGGCGATGAAGGTGAGCATCGGCAGGCTGATGATGAGGGCGAGCAGGCGCGGGACCACCAGGACGTCCATCGCCCGCAGACCCATGACCTGCAGCGCGTCGATTTCCTCGCGCATCTTCATCGAGCCGATTTCGGCGGTGATCGACGAGCCGGAGCGACCGGCGATCATGATCGAGGTGAGAAGCACGCCGAGTTCGCGTAGAATCAGCACGCCGATGAGATCGGCGGCAAAGGTCACGGCGCCGAAGCGCTTCAACTGCTGGATGCCCTGCTGCGCGACGATCGCGCCGACCAGAAAGTTGATCAAGGCGATGATCGGCACGCTGCGGAAGGCGAAGGTCTCGACGTGGAAGAACAGCGCCGTTCCGCGAAACCGCCGGGGATGCAGAACGGTATTCGTCAGGGACGACACGAGTTCGCCGAAGAACGCGACGCCGGCGATCATGTCCCGGCCAAACTGCACCACGCCGTGTCCGACGTCGGCGAGCAGGTCGATGATGCTGAAGCCGTGAGACGATGCCGGGACCGACACCTCGCGCTTTTCGACCTCGTTCAGAAGAATGGTGAACTCCGGCCGCAGGTGCTCGATCTGGGTCGCGATGCCCTGGGTCTGCAGGTCGCGTCGCGAGCGATCGATTAGCCAGGCACCGGCCGTGTCGAGGCGCTCGATGCCGCCGAGGTCGAAGATCGCGGCCTGGGCCGCTTTGGCCGCCGCGACGAGCGCCAGTCCGCTGTGTTCCAGCGCGGCGGAGGCATCCACTGTCCACGACCCCGCGAGATTGAGGCGGATCGACGTGCCGAGGGTCTCGCTTGAAAATTGAGGAGGCTGCGGCATGGTACGCTGAACAGAGGGCAAGATGATTAAGGTTTTACCTTAACCGGGATTGGTTAAAAGCTTTTGTCGCGTCAGGTTTGAGGCACGCGTCATCGTTTCGCCGCTTGGCGGCTTGGCGAGCAGCTGAGGAGGGGAGTAGGAGACCTTATTCCTTTCCCGTTGCGAAGGCTAGCCGATGATCACGCTGCGCTCTACAGCCGAGACGTTCCCGATCGCCGGGCGTTTCGTCATCGCGCGCGGGGCCAAGACGGACGCTCATGTGGTCGTGGTGACGCTTGACGCGGACGGCGTTCGCGGGCGCGGCGAATGCGTGCCCTACGCCCGCTACGGCGAAAGCGTCGCGGGTGTCCTGGCCGAGATCGCCGGCATCGCGCATCACGTGGAAGCCGGGTGCGATCGCGTGACGCTGCAGACGCTTCTGCCGGCGGGCGCGGCCCGCAATGCCGTCGACTGTGCCCTTTGGGATCTCGAGGCCAAGCGCAGCGGGATGCCGGCTTTTTTGCGCGCGGGCTTGCGGGATCTGAGCCCTGCCGTGACGGCCTTTACTTTATCGGTGGGTTCGCCGGACGCGATGGAGGCAGCGGCGCGGGCGGCGAACGCGCGTCCTTTGCTCAAGATCAAGCTTGCGGGAGAGGGCGACATCGAGCGGCTGCGGGCTGTGCGTGCGGGCGCCCCGGCGGCGAAGCTGATCGTCGACGCCAACGAGGCCTGGGCGCCCGGCGATCTCGAACATATGATCGCCGCCTGCGCGGAAGCGGGCGTCGCCCTGATCGAGCAGCCGCTGCCGGCCGGCGCCGATGCCCAACTCGCGACCGTCACGCATCACGTCCCGATCTGCGGCGACGAAAGCGTTCACGATCGCGAGGGTCTGGCGGCGCTCCGCGAGCGCTACGACGTCATCAACATCAAACTCGACAAGACCGGCGGCCTCACCGAGGCGCTGGCGCTGGCATCGGCGGCCGAGGATCTCGGCTTCGAGATCATGGTCGGCTGCATGGTGGCGACGTCGCTCGCAATGGCGCCGGCGATGCTTCTGGCGCCCCGCGCCCGCTTCGTCGATCTCGACGGGCCATTGCTGCTCGCTCACGATCGCCCGGACGGTCTGGTGTATGCGGGGTCGGTGGTCCATCCGCCGGCTCCGACGCTGTGGGGTTAGCGGGAGTCCCACCGTCGCGCGATTCCGGCGCTAGCCTCGCGGAAGCAACCCTGTAACAATCTTGCTTCATCGTTGCCGAATGACGGTTTCTCAACAGGCGTCAACAAGTTGCGCTAGCTTTGTCATGGCAGCGCCACACGACTCTGATTAACCGCAGATGGTCTACCCGAACAAGTGCAGGTCCTGCGTGAGCGAAGAACCAGAACCCACCAAATTCCGCACGCTGTTCATCTCCGATGTCCATCTGGGAAAGCGGGGCTGCCAGGCCGATCTGCTGATCGACTTCCTGAAGTATCATGACGCCGATACGTTCTATCTCGTCGGCGACATCATCGATGGCTGGGCGCTGAAAGGCGGCTGGTACTGGCCCCAGTCGCACAACGACGTGATCCAGAAACTGCTGCGCAAGGTCCGCAAGGGCTCGCGGATGATCTTCCTGCCCGGCAATCACGACGAGTTCGCCCGCGCCTATCTCGGCATGACCTTCGGCGGCGTCGAGGTGATGGACAGCGCGATCCACGAGACGGCAGACGGCAAGAAGCTTCTCGTCATCCACGGCGACCAGTTCGATATCGTCGTGACGCATGCCCGCTGGCTCGCCCTTCTCGGCGATTGGGCCTACGAGGCGGCGCTGTTCTCGAACTATTGGTTCAACAAGGCTCGCCGGTCGCTCGGCTTTCCCTATTGGTCGTTCTCGGCCTGGGCGAAACTGAAGGTCAAGGATGCGGTCAACTTCATCGGCTCCTTCGAGAAGGAGCTCGCCGACGAAGCGCGACGCCAGGGCGCCAACGGCGTCGTCTGCGGTCACATCCACCATTCCACGATTCGCGACATCGACGGGATCACCTACGTGAACACCGGCGACTTCGTCGAATCCTGCACCGCGGTCGCCGAGCACTTCGATGGCCGTCTCGAGATCCTGTACTGGCAGTCGAAGGGCGACGAACGGGCCCCCGTTCTGGTCCGCGATACGAACGCGGCGCCTGCCTCGGCCCGTGCTGCCGCGTGATGCGAATTCTCGTCGCCACGGATGCCTTTCGACCGCAGGTCAACGGGGTGGTCCGTTCGCTGGAATCTCTGGCCAAGTCGGCGCCGGCGTTCGGCAGCGAGATCGACTTCCTCTCGCCGCAGGGATTTCCTACGATTCCGCTGCCGACCTACGGCGAGATCCGGCTGGCGCTCGCCGGCCAGAAGGCCGTGGGCCGGCGGCTCGCCGAACGCCCCGTCGACCACATCCATATCGCCACCGAAGGACCGGTCGGCCTTGCGGCGCGCCGTTTCTGCCTGAACCAGGGGCTGCCGTTCACGACGAGCTATCACACCCGGTTTCCCGAATATATCGCCGCGCGCACGCCGATCCCGGAGCGGCTGACCTATGCGCTGCTGCGGCGTTTTCATAACGCCAGCGCCGGCACGATGGTCTCGACGCCGAGCCTGGCCCGCGAACTCGCGGGTCGCGGGTTCGAGCGGTTGATGCAATGGTCGCGCGGAGTCGATCACGTCGCCTTCAACCCGTCGAAGCGGGTCGCTTGGGACCTGCCGAAACCGATCTTTCTCTATGCCGGGCGCCTCGCGCCGGAAAAGAACCTGGACGCGTTTCTCAAGCTGGACCTGCCGGGATCCAAGGTGGTTGTGGGCGACGGACCGTCGCGCCGCAGCCTGAGCAAGGCCTACCCACAAGCGCATTTCCTCGGCGTGCGCAAAGGCGACGATCTCTGCTCGCTTTACGCCTCGGCGGATGTGTTCGTGTTTCCGAGCCGGACCGACACGTTCGGCATGGTGCTGCTCGAAGCGCTGGCCAGCGGCCTACCGGTCGCAGCGTTTCCGGTGCTGGGGCCGCTCGACGTGATCGGCGACAGCGGTGCGGGTGTGCTCGACGAAGATCTGCGCGCCGCCTGCCTGCAGGCGCTGGACATTCCGCGCGACAGGGCGAGGGCTCATGCCGAGACCTATACGTGGGCCAACGCGACGCGGCAGTTTCTCGGCAATATCGCGACGGCCAAGACCGCTCATGCCGCGCGCCACGGCTCCGGCACGGCCGCCAAGCCTGCCGCCGACGCGTCAGGTAAAAAGAGCGAGTTTCTTCGCCAGCGGCAGCCCATCGAGCCCTGACAGCGCGTCGAGCCGCGGATCGGCCTGCGGCATCGGCAAGGGCCGTTCGTTGACATGGGGCAGACGGCGCGGCTCCGGCGCGCGCGGCGCGGCAATGGGCACAGGCTGCTCCAGGCGCGCGGGCGCGTCCGGCTTGGCCGCCATCGTTCCGGTGCGCATCAAGCCGGCCACGGCGCGGGCCTGCAACTCGACGACTTCGCAATAATGCGCCTCGACGCCATCTTCGCGCATGATGCTGGCGAGACCCTCGAGCTGGCCGCCGATCTCCTTGATACGCTGGACCATCAGCCTGATGGACGGATCGGCGGAGGGCGGCGCGGGCAAGGCGGGTTGCGTCTGGCTCGCCGTGACCAGCGTTTCCAGCCGGCTCATCGCGTCGAGCATCAGCTTGACCTCGCTGCCGCGATTGCGTCGGGCGAACTCCTTCAGGAACCAGCGACCGCGCACGGTTTCGGTGACCGCCGCCTCGATGGCTTCGTAGTCGACATCGGTCATTCCTTCTGGCGGGGGGCTCGATGTCACGGCGTACTCAATTTCTTCGAATCAATTCGTAAATAATTTAGCAGGCCCTGACGCGTCCGAAAGGCGTTTTAAGGCTTTGTCGGCTTGCTCTCCCCGGCGGAAGCATGGCAAGGGCGACGACATTCAGTCTTCCTAAGGGGCGCACGGGCGGTTTCGCCTGGAAAAGCCCCGTTCAACCATCAGGGATGGCCCCATGCTGACCGACATCGAAATCGCCCGCGCCACCAAACCGCAGCCGATCGCCACCGTCGCGGACCGCATCGGCATCCCGGCCGAAGCGTTGCTGCCGTATGGCCGGACGATCGCCAAGATCGAGACCAAGTTCATCGAGAGCCTCGCCAAGCGCCCCGATGCCAAGAAGGGCAAGTTGATCCTCGTCACCGCGATCAACCCGACGCCGGCCGGCGAAGGCAAGACGACGACGACGGTCGGCCTTGCCGATGCGCTTCGCCATATCGGCAAGAAGTCTGCGGTGGCGATGCGCGAGCCCTCGCTCGGGCCGTGCTTCGGCGTCAAGGGCGGCGCCGCCGGCGGCGGATACTCCCAGGTCATCCCGATGGAGCAGATCAACCTGCACTTCACCGGCGACTTCCATGCCATTACCTCGGCCAACAACCTGCTCGCCGCGCTGATCGACAACCACATCTACCACGGCAACAAGCTGAACATCGATCCGCGCCGCGTCACCTGGGCGCGCGCCGTCGACATGAACGACCGCTCGCTGCGCGACGTCGTCATCGGCCTCGGCGGCGTCGCCAACGGCTACGTCCGCCAGACCAAGTTCGACATTACCGTGGCGTCCGAAATCATGGCGGTGTTCTGCCTGGCGACCGATCTGGCCGACCTGCAGGTGCGGTTGAAGAAAATGATCATCGGCCTCGACCGCGATCGCAAGCCGGTCACGGCCGAGCAGTTGCAGGCGGTCGGCGCGATGACGGTGCTGCTGCAGGATGCGCTGATGCCGAACCTGGTGCAGACGCTGGAAGGCACGCCGGCGTTCATTCACGGCGGCCCGTTCGCCAACATCGCGCACGGCTGTAATTCCGTGATCGCCACCAATCTTGCGCTCGACCTCGCCGACTACGTCGTCACCGAAGCCGGGTTCGGCGCCGATCTCGGGGCGGAAAAATTCTTCGACATCAAATGCCGCCAGGCCGGTCTCGAGCCGTCCGCCGCGGTGATCGTCGCCACGGTGCGCGCGCTGAAAATGCACGGCGGCGTCGCGAAAAAAGACCTCGGCGCGGAAAACCTCGAGGCGCTCAAGAAGGGCATGGCCAACCTCGGCCGGCACATCGAGAACGTGAAGAAATTCGGCGTGCCGCCGATCGTGGCGATCAACGCCTTCACGTCCGACACCGACGCCGAGTTCGCGCTGATCCAGCAGGTCTGCAAGGCCGAGTTCGGCGCCGAGGCCGTGCTGTGCAAGCATTGGGCGGAGGGCGGCAAGGGCGCGATCGAGCTGGCCGAAAAAGTCGTCTCGCTCAGCGAGGGCGGCACCTCGCATTACAAGCCGCTCTACGCGACGGACTTGCCGATCGCCGACAAGATGCGCCTCGTCGCAAAAGAAATCTATCGCGCCGCCGATATCGCCATCGAGGCCAAGGCCAAGACGGCGATCAAAAATATCGAGGAGATGGGCTACGGCAACCTGCCAATCTGCGTGGCCAAGACGCAGTACTCCTTCTCCGCCGATCCGACCGCGCTGGGCGCGCCGACCGGCCATACCGTGCCGATCGTCGACGCCCGCCTGTCGGCCGGCGCCGGTTTCGTGGTGCTGACCTGCGGCGACATCATGACCCTGCCGGGCCTGCCCGCCGAGCCGTCGGCCCACAAGATCGGCCTGGACGCCGACGGCCAGATCGTCGGCCTGTTTTAGGACGCCGGCGACGTCCTCCCCTGCGCAACGCGCGGGGGAGGATGAATCACGCCGCCAGTTGCGTGATCAAATCGTCAGGCACGTCGCCGATGACGCAGATCAGCAGCGGCTCAAGGAACGTGCCGCAGGCCGCATCCGAGCGCTCTTTCAGCACGATGACCCCGGCGTAGAACGGCGCGATATGATCGGCGGCGGCGATCGCCGCATCGCGCGCAGGCGAGCGCCGCGGGGTCCCGGGATACAGGCGGCCGCCGACGCCGCGGAGAAACGGAACGATGGTGTAGGTGATCGTCAGCGCCATGGGATCGGTCTCGGTTGATCCTCGGAACATACCAAGAACACGTCGTTTCCGTCAATCCAGTTCGGCTATTTCAAACGGCGGCTCAGCGCGTCCCAGCGGGCCTCGCGGTCGACATCCGCATCGCCGCTCGCGCGCTTGCGGTAGGAGAGCTCGTCGATCAGCAGGCCGGCCAGATCGCCCTGGTGCCCGCGCGACCAGTGGTCGGCCGTCTCGTCCGTCGGCACCCAGCCGGGCAGGGGCAGGAGCAGCGCGGCGGATAAATTCTCCAGCAGCGGTTCGTAGGTCGCCCGAAGCGCCGCCAGAATGTCTTCGGCGGCCGTGCCGCCGTGCCACTCGATCTCGGCGTCGATGAAGATGGCTTCCATCTCGAGGAACGACTCATGCGGGAGACGCTCGTAGAGCGCCGTGGCGGTCGGGCCGGTGCCGAAGGCGCGGCTCATCTCGACGATGACCTGGCGGGCGATGGTGAAGGTCATCCGCGCCTGCAGCGGCGGCCGGTCGACGACGTTGACGAGGATCAGCGCGCAGGTGTCCATCACCGCCGCGATGGCCGCGAGCCAGGACTGGTTGTCGTGCTGCGAGCGGTAATAGGCGAGCATGGGATAGGAGAGATGGCTTTCCATCAGCTCGGACGCCCAGACTTCCCACTCGCGCAGCAGGTCGTCGAGGTTGTCGAGGCCGTCGCTCTCGGCGTGACGCCGCAGCATCGTCGCCGCGGTCGGCGGCGAGCCGGCGCGGGCGTCGAGCTGGATGACATGCGCCTCGCGGCGGGCGAACAGCTGGTAGAGGACCGGGAGATAGCCGATGACCACGGCGATGAAGCCGATGCCGGAACCCGCTTCGACGACGGCGACGAAGCGGCCGGCCCCGGTATGCGGCACCACATCGCCATAGCCGAGCGTGAAGAAGGTGATGCCGCTCATGTAGACCTGCTCTGTGAGCGCCGAGACGAAGACGCCGGCCTCGCGCGATTGCAGCGACCATTCGAGCAGGCCGAAGCCGAAGATCAGGCTGCCCGCCCAGGTGACGAACAGCATCAGCATCGAAAGTGGGCCGTAGATGCTGAGGAAGCGCTCGCGGCGGGGGCCATTTCTGAAGCGCTGCGCGATGCCGCTCCACAGCTTCCAGGTGCTCCAGAAGAAGAAGCGCACGAGGCGGGTGCGCCGCGAGGTGCGGCGCGGCAGCAGCATCACCTCGAAGGCGTCCTGCAGCACCAGGCCGAGCAGGACGAGCGCGAGGATGCGGAAGAAGATGATGCTCATCATATCGCCTGGGCGCGGGGGCACGTCACCCAGGGGTGAGGTCGGGCCGACCCTACACGGTTTGACATGTCGCACTTATGCCGACCTCGCTTGTCCCCAACCGGATTGGTTCGCAAGTCCTCATCGGGTCGCCGCCTTGGCCCGGAACCCCGCAATTCCATCGCGCGTTGCGCGAGCTAGGCCGTATCGAGGTCCCAGCCATGCCGCTCGAAAGATATAAGGCCAAGCGCGATTTCCAGAAGACCGCGGAGCCGAGCGGCGATGTCGGCGTGGTGCCGTCGGATGAACTGCGCTTCGTCATCCAGAAGCACGATGCGACGCGGTTGCATTACGATCTGCGGCTCGAACTCGACGGCGTGTTCAAATCCTGGGCTGTGACCAAGGGCCCCTCGCTCGATCCAGCGGACAAGCGCCTCGCGGTGGAGGTCGAGGATCATCCGCTGGGCTACGGCGACTTCGAGGGCACGATCCCGAAGGGGCAGTACGGCGGCGGCACCGTGCAGCTCTGGGATCGCGGCACCTGGACGCCGGAGGGCGGCAAGACCCCGCAGGAGGCGCTGCAATCCGGCGACTTCAAGTTCAATCTTCATGGCGCCCGCGTCAAAGGCAGCTACGTGCTGGTGCGGATGAAGCACGACCGCACCGGCGGCAAGCGCACGAACTGGTTGTTGATCAAACATCGCGACGAGGACGCACGCGAGGGCGATGCCGACGCGATGCTGGCGGAGGACAAATCGGTGGCGTCGGGCCGGCCGATGGCGATGATCGCGGCGGGCACAGGTAAGGCACCCAAACCCTTCATGCTCGCCAAGGAGAAAGCGCCGGCGGCCGACGCGATCTGGGATTCCAACCACGGGTTGGCGAAAGAGCAGCGGGTCGCGGAAGGGCGAGGCACGCCGGCCAAGGCGGCAAAACCTGCCACGAAGGCTGTGACGACGTCCGCCGCAAAGGCCATGGTACCGGCAAAGACGCCTGCGGCGCCGAAGAAGGCCAAAGGCGCCGCCGTGATGCCCGATTTCGTTCCGCCGCAGCTCTGCCGGATTTCGCCGCGGCCGCCGGACGGCGCCGGCTGGCTGCACGAGATCAAATTCGACGGCTACCGCATCCAGGCCCGGGTGGAGGGCGCCAAGGCGACCATGCGCACCCGCACCGGCCTCGATTGGACCGACCGGTTTGCCGCGGTGGCGAAAGCGTTCGTGGGTTTGCCCGATGCAATCGTCGACGGCGAGATCGTCGCGCTCGACAGCGAGGGCGCGCCGGATTTCGCGGCGCTGCAGGCCGCGCTCTCCGACGGCACGTCGGACAAGCTGATCTTCTTCGCCTTCGACCTGCTGTTTCTCGATGGCCAGGATTTGACGAAGCTGCCGCTGCGAGACCGCAAAGCGCAGCTCGAAGCGCTGCTCGCCGCGCGCAAAAAGCCGTCGCCGCTGCTGCGCTATGTCGAGCATTTCGACCATGGCGGCGACGCGGTGCTGAAGTCCGCGTGCCAGCTGTCGCTGGAAGGCATCGTGTCGAAGCGCGCCGACGCGCAGTACAAATCCGGTCGCTCGGAGAGTTGGACCAAGGCGAAGTGCCGGGCCGGTCACGAGGTGGTGGTGGGCGCCTGGACCGACACCAACGGGCAGTTCCGGTCGTTGCTGGCCGGCGTGTTCCGCGACGGGCACCTGACCTATGTCGGGCGCATCGGCACCGGCTATGGCGCGGCCAAGGTCAAGAGCCTGACGCCGAAACTCGAGGCGCATGCGGCGGCGAAAAGTCCGTTCGTCGGCAAGAACGCGCCGCGTGGCGACCGTACCATCCATTGGCTGAAGCCCGACCTTGTGGCCGAGATCGAATTCGCCGGGTTCACCGGTGACGGCTCGATCCGCCAGGCCTCCTTCAAAGGATTGCGCGAGGACAAGCCGGCGCAGGAGGTCGAAGCCGAAGAACCGGCGGTGCCGGCGGATGTCGAGATCGCCGTACCGGCGGCGCCTGCACCCGGCCAGGCTTCGCCGAAAAGGGCCGCGACCAAACCGGTCGGTGGCAAGCAGCGCGTGATGGGCGTGCTCCTGTCGCATCCCGACAAGGCATACTGGCCGGACGCCAGTGACGGAACACCCGTCACCAAGGCCGATCTCGCCGCCTATTTCGAGGCGGTCGGGCCCTGGATGATGCCGCACATCATTGGCCGCCCGTGTTCGATCATCCGCTGTCCCGACGGGATCGCCGGCCAGACCTTCTTCCAGCGCCACGCGATGCAGGGGACGTCGAGCCTGCTCGACCTCGTGACCATTTCGGGGGATCGCAAACCGTATATCGTGCTGCATCGCGTGGAGGGGCTGGCCGCCATCGCGCAGAGCGGCGGTCTGGAATTGCATCCGCTGAACTGCGTGCCGGACAAGCCGGACGTGCCGGGCCGTCTCGTGTTCGATCTCGATCCCGGACCGGACGTCGCTTTTTCCGCGGTGATCACCGCGGCGAAGGAGGTCAAGGCGCGGCTCGAGGCGATCGGCCTGACCGCGTTTTGCAAGACCACCGGCGGCAAGGGGCTGCACGTGGTGACGCCGCTGGCGATCGAGAAGAAGCCGGTACCGTGGGGCGAGGCCAAGGCCTTCGCGCAGGCGGTGTGCGTGGCGATGGCCAAGGACGAACCCGGCCGCTATCTCACCACCATGGCGAAGAAGGACCGCAACGGGCGCATCTTTCTCGATTATCTGCGCAACGACCTTCTCTCCACCGCCGTCGCGCCGCTGTCGCCGCGGGCTCGCGCCCATGCCCCGGTGTCGATGCCGGTGACCTGGGCGCAGGTGAAAAACGATCTCGATCCGCTGAAATTCACCGTGCGCAGCGTGCCGGCGCTGCTGGGGCGGACGAAGGCCTGGGCGGGATACGATGATGCGGCGGGATCGATGACGGCGGCGATCAAGGCGCTGGGCAAGGGGCGGTGACGGGATGGTCCCCTTCCCCCTCGTGGGGAAGGGTTAGGGATAGGGGTTCTCTCAATCCGGTTCATGGTCGAAGAACACCGCGAACCCCCACTTCCAGCCTCTCCCCACAAGGGGGAGAGGGGCAGACAGAAGCGCCCCACTACTTTGTCGTCAAACCACGCAAATAGGCCCGGACGAATGCCGCCAACTCGCCCTCGACGGCTTCGATCGGCATGGCCACAACCTTTTCCTCCAGACTGAGCGCGACGATGCCATGCACGGCGGCGAAGAGAATGCGGGCCTTCAGCTTGCGCGCGCCCACCGTATCGCGGGCCGTGAGCGGCAGCAGACGATCCTCCAGGCGGCTGAAGATTGCCTCCTGGTCCTTGACGAACCAGGCGGGCAGCGGCGTGTCGGGCGGCAGCCGGAACTCGAACAGGGCGCGCCAGCGCAGCCGGTTCTCTTTCGCGAAACGCAGGTAGGTCTCCGCCCAGGCGACGAGGAGGCCCTCGGCATCGGCGTGGTCGCCTGCCGCCGCGGCATCGAGATAGGCGCTGAGATCGCGCTGCGTCCGCTGCGCCACCAGCAGCACGAGCTCGTCGAGGTCGGTGACGAGATTGTAGATGGCGCCGACGGCGCAGCCCATCTGCTTGGCGAGCTCCCGCGCGCGGACGGCGTCGAGGCCCTGCGTCGCGATGAGATGTTCCGCGAAGCCGATCAACCGCTCGCGCTGCGCCTCACGCCGACCTTTCGTCGATTTTTCCGATGACTCCGCCACGAATTTCCTTGAACGGCGTTCAAAACATGCTACAAGAGTAGCGTGAACATCGTTCATACCACGCTTGCGGCACTTCGCAAGCGCAATGCTTCGCTTTAAAAGCGGCGCAGGCCGGGAGACCACGCGATGAGCAGCCATTTGCTGAGAAGCCGAAAGTTCGCGCCGCTGTTCTGGTGCCAGGCCTTCGCCGCTTTCAACGATTCCTATCTGAAGACCGCGCTGGTCTTTCTCATCCTCGCGACGCTGCCGGATGCGCACTCCGGGCCGCTGGTGCAGGCCGCCGGCGCGCTGTTCATGGCGCCGAGCTTCATCCTCTCCGCGCTGGGCGGCCAGTGGGCGGACCGTTACGACAAGG
>NZ_LMUU01000182.1:0-3376 GCF_009765775.1 Beijerinckia sp. L45 | reverse complement strand
TGTTTCGGCGTCATCTCCGCCCTGTTCGGCCCGGTGAAATACGGCATCCTGCCCGACCACCTCGTCAAGCGGGACCTTCCCGCCGGTAACGCACTGGTCGAAGGCGCGACGTTCCTGGCTGTCATCGCCGGCACTTTCGTCGGCGGCGCGGCGTCGCGCGACGGCGGCGATGCGATCTGGTTCTGCGGCCTGCTGATCGTGCTCTCCGCGGCAAGCTGGATTTCCGCGCTGTTCATCCCGCGGACCGGCGAATCCGCGCCCGACCTCAAGGTCGAGGCCAACGTGCTGCGCTCGACCGGGCATCTGCTGAAGGATCTGTGGGAGGACACCCGCCTCTGGCGCGGCGGCATCGTCGTCAGCTTCTTCTGGCTGATCGGCGCCGTCACCTTGGCGCTGCTGCCGGGCATGGTGACGGTGACGCTCGGCGCCGACACCATGGTGTTCAACATCTATCTCGCGCTGTTCGCGGTCGGTATCGCGCTCGGGTCGGCGCTGGCGTCCTGGCTGCTCAATGGCCGCACTCTGCTGCTGCCGACGCCGATCGCGGCGGTGTTCATGGCTGGCTTCGCGCTCGACCTCGGCATCGGCCTGCTCAGCGTGACGCCGCACGTGCCGGCGCTGTCGGCGCAGAATTTCTTCCAATCGTTCGCGGCCTGGCACATCGGCTTCGATCTGCTCGGTCTCGCCATGTCCGGCGGCCTGTTCATCGTGCCGGCCTTCGCTGCGGTGCAGACCTGGGCCAAGCCCGATCACCGCGCCCGCATCGTCGCCGCGATCAACGTCATGTCGGCGCTGTTCATGGTGGTGGGCGCGGTCGGCGTCGGCCTGCTGCAGGCGGCAGGCCTCTCCATGGGGATGCTGTTCATTCTGATGGCGGCGCTCAGCCTGGGTGCTGGCGTCTGGTTCTTCCTGGTCATGCCCACCAATCCGCTGCGCGACTTTGCGGCGCTGGTGTTCCGCGTCGTCTACAAGCTGGACGTTCGCGGTCTGGACAACGTCGCCAAGGCGGGGCCGAACGCCGTCATCGTGATGAACCACGTCAGCTTTCTCGACGCGGCCGTCGCTTTCAGCATTTTGGACACCGAGCCGGTCTTCGCCATCGACTCGATGATCGCGCAGCGCTGGTGGATGAAGCCGTTCCTGAAAAGCCTGCACGCACTGCCGCTCGACCCGACGAAGCCCTTGGCGACGCGGTCGCTGCTCCAGGCGGTCAAGGCGGGCGAGACGCTGGTGATCTTCCCGGAAGGGCGGCTGACCCGCACCGGTAGCCTGATGAAGGTCTATGACGGCGCTGGCCTGATCGCGGAAAAGTCCGGCGTGCCGGTGGTGCCGATGCGCATCCAGGGCGTCGAAGCGACCAGCTTCTCCTATCTCACCAACACCCAGGTGCGCCGTCGCTTGTTCGACCGCATCACCGTGACCATACTCGAGCCGGAGCGACTGGTGGTGCCCGAAGCCTTGCGCGGAAAAGCGCGGCGGCAGGCGGCGGGGGCGGCGCTGCAGCAATTGATGTCCGACATGGTGTTCCGCACCACGCCGATCGACCGCACGATCTTCGAATCCGTCGTCGCCGCGGCGCACGAGCATGGCAGCGACCGTGTCGCGCTGGAGGATCCGATCGCCGGCACGATGACTTACAAGCGCCTGCTGATCGGCGCGCGCATCCTGGGCCGCAAGCTCAGCCCGCTGGCGCCCGTCGGCACGTCGCTCGGCGTGATGCTGCCCTCCGCCAATGGCGCGATCGTCACTATTCTCGGCCTGATGTCGGCGGGCCGCGTCCCGGCGATGGTCAATTTCACCGCCGGTGCCACCGCGATCAAGGCGGCGGGCCATGTCGCGGCCTTCGACACGATCGTGACGTCGCGCGCCTTCGTCAGCAAGGGGCGCTACGACGCCCTCGTCGCCGATCTCGAGAAGACCTTCAAGATCGTCTACCTCGAGGATATTCGCGCGCGTGTCGGCGTGTTGGACAAGCTCGGCGCCTTGCTGCGCTACCGCAAACCGCTCGCCAAGCGCGGTGCCGACGATGCGGCGGCGATCCTGTTCACCTCGGGCTCGGAGGGCAAGCCGAAAGGCGTCGCGCTGTCCCACCGCAACATGCTCGCCAACGCGGCACAGGCCAAGGCGGTGGTCGACTTCGGCCGCGAGGACAAGGTGTTCAACGTGCTGCCGATCTTCCACTCCTTCGGCCTGACCATCGGGTTGGTTGTGCCGCTGGTCCACGGCGTGCCGGTCTATCTTTACCCTTCGCCGCTGCACTACCGGATCGTGCCGGAGCTGATCTACATCTCCAACGCCACGATCCTGTTCAGCACCGACACGTTCCTAACCGGCTACGCGCGGGCGGCGAACGCCTACGACTTCCGCTCGCTGCGCTACGTCATGGCCGGGGCCGAGCCGGTGCGCGCGGTG
This sequence comes from Beijerinckia sp. L45, assembly GCF_009765775.1. Classification (GTDB taxonomy): domain Bacteria; phylum Pseudomonadota; class Alphaproteobacteria; order Rhizobiales; family Beijerinckiaceae; genus RH-AL1. The sequence continues at coordinate 964 of NZ_LMUU01000182.1, read as the reverse complement.
ACGCGGGCGATCTGGCTGGAAAAGTTCGGCCTGCGGATTCTCGAGGGCTACGGCGTCACCGAAACGGCGCCGGTTCTCGCGCTGAACACGCCGATGTTCAACAGGAACGGCACCGTCGGCCGGATGATGCCGGGCATGGAAGCGCGCCTCGAGCCGGTCGCGGGGATTGAGGACGCCGGTCGGCTGATCGTGCATGGGCCGAATGTGATGCTCGGCTATCTCAAGGACGATCAGCCCGGCGTGATCCAGCCGGTGCCGGACGGCTGGCACGACACCGGCGACATCGTGGCGATCGACGACAAGGGCTTCATCACCATCAAGGGCCGCGCCAAGCGCTTCGCCAAGATCGCCGGCGAGATGGTGTCGCTCGCCGCCGTCGAGGCCTTGGCCGGAGCGCTATGGCCGGATGCGACGTCGGCCGCCGTGGCTCTGCCCGATGCGCGGCGCGGCGAGCGCATCGTGCTGGTCACCCAACACGCCGGCGCGACCCGCGGCGATTTCGCGACTTACGCGAAAGCGCAGGGCGCCGCGGACCTGATGGTGCCGTCGGAGGTCGCGGTGGTCGAGGCCGTGCCGCTGCTCGGCACGGGGAAAGTGGATTTCACCGGCTTGAAGCAGATGGTGGATGACATGGAAGCGCGGAAGGCGACGGCGGCATGAGCGATGAGGCGGGGTCGTCAGAAATCGCGCGACACCCGCTGCCAGTCTCTCCGTTTAAGTCTTAGAACAGTGGGGCTGCCGGACTATGAATACAGCATTCTATATGTGAAAAATGTCCTCTATCACATATAGGAATTGTTTGATGAGGGTTCCTGCACCTACTGATCGTCACATCATGGATTTTGCCGAAGGGATCAAAGCTGGAGCTGTGTCGCGCCGTGTGCCCGTCAATCCAGCTGTAGACGCCGAGCAAATGGACTGCTTTGCAAACGTGCGGAGGGTCGTCGGTCGTGCGGGCGGTCGT
>NZ_LMUU01000181.1 GCF_009765775.1 Beijerinckia sp. L45 | reverse complement strand
CAAATGACGGCGAGTTTGACCCTGCGGCGCGTCTCAAAGCTGGCACACATGCTCACACCTGGACACATTGTGAGATTCATCCGAGCATGATTCTTGGTATTTGTGCCAGTATTATTCCTTTCCCCGACCACAACCAAGTAAGTGCCTTCACGAGTAGATGATTCCAAACACTCTAATCCTTTTTTAGTCTCCTCGTAACACGTACCAATCCGCCATGGGCAA
>NZ_LMUU01000179.1:4072-6789 GCF_009765775.1 Beijerinckia sp. L45 | reverse complement strand
AAACCGCTCCGACACGCCGTGCCTGGCGACGACCGTGTCGATACAAGCGCGACGACGGGCGGGGCTCAGAAGTTTCCCGAGACGGCCTCTTTCAGGATCAGCTTTTCCAGCGTCAGATCCGACACCGCATGTCGGAGCCGGTTGTTCTCAGCCTCAAGATCCTTCAGCCGCTTCACCTGGTCGCCCCTCAGGCCGCCATACTCCTGACGCCACCGATAGTAGGTGACCTACGTCACCGCGATCGAGCGGACGGCCTCGGCAAAGGGCTTACCTTGTGAAACCAACACATCGACCTGGCGTAACTTCGCGACGAACTCTTCCAGCTTGTGTCTCTTCTTCGGCATCTATCGATCCTCCTCGTGGCAAAATGCCATATTTCTGGGAGGACCACTTCAAAAGGGGGCAGGCCACGGAGGCACGCCAATGTTTTCGCAGCCGGGTGTGTTGCAGACTTGGATGTGCTCATAAGCAGGAGGTACCGGCCTCGGTTTCGAAATCGGAGATTCTCCGAGCTTGGCGGTGAAGCAGGAGTCTTGTTCATCTTTTGTTTTGGTCATAGATGACCGCTGGCAGAAACGGTAACGTTTGGTCGTAGAACGATCCTGTACTGCCTGATACGACAAAACCGCCGCCCTTCCGGACAACGGCTCTGCTCAAAGGGTGTGACAAAAATGTCTCAACACCTTTATGGAGGGGCTGGGACCGCCGTTGCTACGTTCCTAACGGGTTACAAATTATCAGACGTATTCCTGGCCAGCCTCGGGAAAGCCTCGTCAGCTAAGGGCAATCTTGTGTCATGGCAACAAGCTGGATTCGAAATGAACATGCCTCCGCTAAACTCCATAAACTCATTTGCGATATGGAGCCACTTTGATCCAGGTATCTTCATCGATATGAACCCAAGCTTTGTCCGCTTATCTTCTGGAGAGGGCTGGTCCCTTTTTTGCAGGTATAAAGCTCCCCCTATGCCGGGAGAGGGTTCCATTTGGGCGGTGCGGGTCAATGAGAGCATGGAGCCGTGCGGGGCTCCGATCTTGCTTATCGACAGCGGGATCGACCCAAGAGTTATCGCCATTGGGACTCGGGTCTTCGTTTTCTTCGCGAAAATCGATAAGTCGGAGGATGGCAAGATCGAAGGATCTACTGTGGCATATACTGAGTTTTCGGTTGAATCAAAGTCCTGGCGTAACCGAAGCAGTTATGCGTTGCCCAAGAATCCAGTTGTAAATAATGCTAGTATTGACTCAGTTGCTGCCTGGGAAAAAAACTGGGTCCCTTTTAAAATCAAAGGCCACCTCATCGGGTTAATCTACTCTCATGAGCCATGGCATGTTATAATCCTAAACGTAGAAGAAGGCACCGCGCCAAAACTAGACGGTGTTTACTCAAGTCCTTCAATCACATGGGATTACGGGACGATAAGAGGAGGAACTCCGCCCTTAAGATACGATGACGGACATATGATAACCTTTTATCATTCGTCGTCCACAATAGCCGGGCGCCGTGTTTATAGCGTAGGAGCATGCGTCTTTGACGATCAAGCTCCGTATTCTCCCGCATTTATCACCAGCAGTCCTTTGATGGTAGCACCTTATAAAACTGGGGTGCATCGATTTGGGTGGCATCACGCGGCTAGCGTTATATTTCCGCTTGGAGCGGACGAGATAGCTTCAGGCTACCGTCTGATTTGTGGCCTGGATGATGGAGAAATTGCAAGCTTTGATGTACCTAAAGATGAAATAACAACCAGATTGACTAAGCCGGTCCCCGAAACCATTGGCGCTTTCCATGATTATCGCGATCGAGGTGGAGTGCGTTCTGCTCTTAAAGGTGTACTCTTCGTGCCCGACCCAATTCCGGGTATTCCTGAGCTTTCGATGGTGCAGTTCCTAAAGGTTATTGCCGGCCAGGGGCGAACGTTCGTTGATATCGGCGCCCATATCGGCTTTTATAGTATTGGACTCGCAGCCGGATTTGATCGTGTCCTATCATTTGAACCTTCGAACTTTCAAAACAAATGGCTAAACAAAAACAAATTGTTGAATGATTATGAGCACATGGTTTGCAAAAAAGTTGCTCTCGGCGAGCAAGCTGGTTTTGCGACGTTGAACGTATTAAGTCATGAAGGTGGCTTGAATACGATCGTTCCTGATGTGGCTGCTGTACACGCACAAAAATATCATATCTTGGATCAGTATACGGTCCCAGTAGAGGTACTTGACGATTTAGGTGTCATAGATGCAGACCTGATTAAGATAGACGTGGAGGGGCATGAGCTTTCGGTTCTGAGAGGAGCAGTTAAAACGATCAATGCTGGTCGGCCTGTAATTCTAATTGAGGTCTGGACAGAGGAGGTTCGTCGCGCCGAGATAAAAAATATTCTTGAAACATTAAACTATACATTTGAACCAATGTTCCCAAATTCGCCTGAGCTCGCTTTGTGCATTCCCTTGGAGCGCCGAGAGACTTTTAGCTGGTTCATATGAATGAATCTGAATCTCGCTAGCTAATTCGCGGACTGGTCACCTGGAACTGAAGTAAGGTACATTGTACGTGATCATCATCGATGGACCGCGGTCGACCTGGCCGCGCTTCGTCGAGCAGGCCCTCGATCCGGTCCTTTAGAAAGCGCCGGCGCCACTTGCCGACCGTGTGTTCGTGCACGCCTAAGAACTCGGCCGCCCGGTGCCTCTTGTAACATTTGCCGATCACGAAGC
>NZ_LMUU01000179.1:0-3903 GCF_009765775.1 Beijerinckia sp. L45 | reverse complement strand
CGTATCGATGGACAAAATCCGCCGACGAGATCCTCGCCTCGGTGAAACGCTTTTGTCACAAAACCGAGCAGACACTATGCCACGAACTTTAGATTCATGTGACTAGCTAGCAAGTAATTTGCCGATTGTATTGGCGGATGACGACATGCCAAATCTCTGCAGCGTTGGGTAGATTAACCTCCTCGGGCTTTAGCCGTCAATGCATATCTCTCTAACATACCAAAAACTTCCTATCTCGATAAGCTGTATCGTAGTATTCTAAAAAAGCGGGTTAAATAAAGTCTCCGGGGACACTATTCATCCATTTGTGCGGACGAGGGAGTAGCATCAATAGGTGCATACGCTTTTGGGGAAAAATCAAAGTCCGTTCGAAGGTTTTTTGCTTGAAAGGGCGCCATTAATATTTCGATCGCTTTTGCCATTTTAGCGGTCGATAAATTCATAGAGCTACTTAAGAATACTCGATATCCATCAATAAGGGTCTCTAATTGTTTCTGTGTCTCAGGGCATTCTTTGCGGCTATCTCCCATTTCTCCCGCTTTGGATAAAGTGGCGAAAGCCTGCTCCGCCAACCAAGTTTCATTTGGGTAAACTTCGCTGACTAGACAATCATTTAATTGCGCCTTCATAAATATAGCGAGGTAGAACAGCTGCGCTTCGTTCTGGCAGATCGCAGAAATATCGCTGAACCCCATTCTTCTCAATGTGGAGAGGACATTTTTCATCAATCTGCCTTTTGGTTGTACTCTGTGACCCACGTCGTAACGTACAATTAACTATCTTGAATTAACAACAGGTTAACCTGGATTGGCGTACAGAGCAGAGGGTAAATGATCAAATATGCCACCAAACTGGTTGACGCGTTCACAAGGGCGCCGACGGTTCAAAATCAGTTGAGCTCGAATCAGAGGAAGCTCAACCATAGCATGTTGGCGTTGGCTAGAAATCTGCGCCGGCTTAGCCAACAAGAACTTATGACGCCCTTGGGTATTGATCGCTCAGAATACTCAAGGTTAGAACGTGGGCAGGTGATAAGAAGTTCGATCAAGACTGACGCACTGGCAATGCAGCTCAATCTTCCTTGCTCCTTCTTCCTGCAGAAATACTATATTACGGAATCGCCGTCTACCATACAAGTTAGAGGGTGTTCGATGGAGCGGCTCAGGAACAAAGCAAAAGAAGAAACCTACCTTGATGCCAATCTTAGACTATTTCATCTCAAGCAATTGGATCTTGTCCGGAGAGAGGGCGATCCCCAAATAATCGAAAGCCTAATCGATTTCTCTCATAACCCAGCTAAGACTGCTGATTATATCAAAGAAAAGCTTTTCCGTACTGATGGACCTACATTAGGTCTGGTGAAATACATTGAAAGTATTGGTGTTTTTGTTGTGGGTTGCAATTTTGAAGGGCCGATAGACGGTGTAACGTTGCGAGCCAATGACTTTCCGGCCTGCATATTTCTCAACCAAAAAGCGCCGATAGGTGACATGAGACTCGCTTTAGCGAGAGAATTCTTTCATCTTCTGACAATATTAGCTGGCGGAGACAAATCATATGAAAATGCCCAGGTATTTGCGGAGAGAGTATTGTATTCGAAAGGCTCCTTATGTGGAGAGATGAAAAAAATGCCTGTAAACGATGTCAATATTTCGCTTCTCTCAAAGAGATGGATGGTGCCTACTGAAACGATCATGCAATACCTCATTGAGGAGGGGCTTATTACGGCGGCATTCGCAAAAAAGATATTGAGTTCAAGAAGCCTCCCAAACGGTAAGACACAAGAATCTGTGGCTTCGATTTCGGAACGACCGGTAACAATGGCTTCGCTCATTCTTGCAGCAGGTATTGATGCAATGGACGTTCTGCACTGCTCGAAGGCGGACTTGGAAAGGCTCTATAACTTGAGCGAGGAGGATGATACCTCCTGGCGGCCGGGGGCGTGCGCCTGACGGCAGGCGCACGCCGGCACTGCCGTCTAGGCTTCTGTAATCCATAGGTTATTGACCCATAAATTGGATTTGCGGATTGCCTTGATGTTGATTCAATCCCGACTTTGTAGCGGAGGATCGGATCAAGGGCAGCTTTTGTTTTAGCAAACTTCTACTGGTCGGTGATCGCGCCGATGTGGCCACAGAAGTTGATCTGCGAGCCTCGCGTTAATGAACCGCCGTGTGCTGAACGGTATTTTCCGGTGTAGCCGCACGGGCGTGCCATAGGATGATCTGGCGGGTCGCTATGGCCCTCGCCCGGCCCGCTTCGATTGCTTCAAACGCTGGCGTAAGGCCGGCTTTTATCCCAAAAGCCGTGGCCGCCGCCTCCGATGACGATATTCAGATAATGTTGTTACGCTGACATGGACGAGCGAACGCGATTGGACCAACTTTCCTATGGCGTCTCGCGCGTATAGGCCGCAGCGCGTTTGCAAGAGGTGAGATGATTGCTTGTTCCGAGCCTTTGCACTTCTTCGCTGCCGCGTCGATGAAGAGTTTCAAGCCGCTCGAAGGACCGGATGATCCTTCGCCGCCACCGTCTGGTGGGCGCAAAGTCGAGACGGGCATTCGCGGCCAGACACGCTCCAACGCGACCTATGCCAGTACGACCGAGCCTGACGCCAAGCTTTACCGCAACGGCGCGGGGATGGAGGCGAGGCTGGCCTTTCTCGGCCATGCGCTGAGGGAGAATTGCTGCGGGTTGATCGTCGATGCCTGTCTGACGCAAGCGGGCAGCCATGCCGGGCGCGTCGCGGCCCTGGCGATGATCGAGCCCCACGCCGATCGTCCCGTCGCCGTGACGCTCGCTGCCGACAAGGGCTACGATGCGGCCGACTTCGTGAACAAAGACGATGAACGCGTGGCCGCACGTGGCGCAGAACACGACGCGGCGTTCGGCGGTAGACAGGCGCACCACGCGCCATCCCGGCTACGCAGCGAGCAGCGTTTCCCCAAGCGGATCAAGGAAGCCTTCGGCTGGATGAAGACAATCGGCGGCATGCAGCGGCCGATGCTACGCGGGACCGACCGCGTCGGCTGGGCTTTCACCTTTGCAGCCGCCGCCTACAACCTCATCTGCCTGCCGAAATTGCTGATGGAGACGCTCTGATCGCGGTGCAAGCATGCCAGCCAATGCCGTAACAAGGCAGCGCAAGCATCGCGAGCTACCTGTTCATAAGTCCACAACGTCGGCATTCCAATGCGACGTCGTACGTACACGCCTAATTCAAGCCTTCTTCAACAGCCTTGTAATCGGTGATTGGGCTGCGCATTACCGGTCTTTAAAAAAATCAGTCTTGATGACAAGTGCCCTCATATCGCGTTCGCTTGCTAGGGGTTTCTTAATGAAATTGCGGCACATTCGTGTCGAAGCCGAACGAGGCTTGTATGGGTCCTATGGGGCGAAATGAAATCGCCCTGCTTATGCGCAACGGTATATCCGCGCTGTCATGAGCAAGACGCACCGGTGTTCGTGGAAGTCGATCAGATCGATGACGAGGCTTGTCGTTGGTTGGTTCGTCGAAAATTCCTTGTGCGTCCGGAGCTGACCGATGAGTTCAATTACAACTATTTCGCCGTCCTTGATCGCCAGCCTTTCTACATCTCAGATCCAAGGCTTGAGCACTGACGACGTAGCGTCGCTCACCAGCGCGCAGATGGCGGCTTTTTCAGCAACCCAGATCGCTGCATTCACGACAAGCGAGATCAAAGCACTTCATACAGCTCAGATTGTCGCGTTTTCTACTAACGCCATAAGCGGTTTGACGTCCTCTGCTCTTACCAATTTCGCTCTTGCAGTAAATACTGAGAGCGGCCAGGTGATTAAGACGTTGTCGTCGACACAACTCGAAAGCCTGACCGCAACGCAGATGAACGGACTGACGTCCACGACGCTGCAGGCGCTCTCGAC
>NZ_LMUU01000178.1:49954-53521 GCF_009765775.1 Beijerinckia sp. L45 | reverse complement strand
AGGCCTTGGCATCCCGCGCACCAACAAGATCGTCATGCTTCAGGTCACCACGCGGCCTCGGGGCCCGGAGGCGAAGCAACTGTTCTATAAGCTCTTGTGCGAGGCGCTGGCGCGCGACTGCGGCATCGCGTCGAGCGACGTCATGGTCTCCTGCGTCGACAACACCGATGCCGACTGGTCCTTCGGTCTCGGCCGCGCGCAGTTTTTGACCGGCGAGCTCTGAGCCGCCCTCGACGCCACGCGCGTTGATTTCTGGATGGCGGCAGGGCAAAAGACCTGCAACCGCTCCGGGCCGCCAGGTCCGAGAAGCATTCGTGGAGGAGCCAAACGTGAGCAAGTTCGAACGTCCCCGTCAGATCATCGAGTACTGCCTGAAGCCGCTCGCGCTCGACGAGAGTACCGAAGCGTACAAGGAGACGTTCCGCCGCCTCGAGCACGTCGTGAAGACGTTCCAGCTTGCCGCCGGCCGCACCAACGCTCCCGTCGCCGTCGATTTCTCCGAGATGCGGACGCTCACCATCAACGAAACCGCCCACGGCCACGATTAGGCCGGCTCGGCCGGGCTGGACCTCGGCCAACTTTGCAAAACCGCGATCATCGCTTACGATGATCGCCATGCGCTCCTAGCTCAGCTGGATAGAGTATCGGGCTTCGAACCCGAGGGTCGGGGGTTCGAATCCCTCGGGGCGCACCAGCATTTTTAGCGGGTCCAAGTGGCGCGCCGACCGTGGCTTTCATGCGCACGTTGATAGTCTTGGCGCATCGGACCCTGCCGTCTGGAAGTTCCGCCCACCGGTGTGCAATGGCCATGCTTAGGTCGCTCTGGCCCTGGGATGACATTTATGCAGTGAAGCCAACGCCCAGCCGGTCTATGAGGGCGGCGGATGCTAGCTGCGCCCTCTCCTCGGACGTGATGCTTTCGCGACGATCGGCGCCAAGGACGTACCATGAAGAAGATCGGATTTCTCTCCTTTGGGCACTGGTCCGCGTCGGCCCAATCGGCGACGCGCTCTGCGGCCGATACACTGCTGCAGTCGATCGACCTCGCCGTGGCGGCCGAAGACCTCGGCGCGGATGGGGCCTATTTCCGGGTCCATCATTTCGCGCAGCAGCTCGCGTCGCCCTTCCCGTTGCTGGCCGCGGTCGGGGCAAAGACGAACCGCATCGAGATCGGCACCGGCGTCATCGACATGCGTTATGAAAATCCGTTCTACATGGCCGAGGACGCAGGGGCGGCCGACATCATCAGCCATGGCCGGCTGCAGCTCGGCATCAGCCGCGGCTCGCCCGAGCAGGTGATCGAGGGGTGGCGCTACTTCGGCTATGCGCCGGCGGAGGGGCAGAGCGATTCCGACATGGGGCGCCATCATGCCGAGGTCTTCATCGATCTGCTGAAGGGCGAGGGCTTCGCGCAGCCCAACCCGCGGCCGATGTTCGCCAATCCACCGGGCCTGCTTCGCCTCGAGCCACATTCGCCAGGCCTGCGCAAGCGCATCTGGTGGGGGGCGGCGTCGAATGCCACGACCCTCTGGGCGGCGCAGAAGGGCATGAACCTGCAGAGTTCGACCCTCAAGGCAGACGAGACGGGCGAGCCCTTCCACGTCCAGCAGGCCGCGCAGATCCGTCTTTATCGGCAGGCTTGGAAGGAGGCCGGCCACGAATGGGAACCGCGTGTCTCCGTGTCGCGCTCGATCTTTGCGCTCCTCGACGACCGCGATCGTGCCTATTTCGGACGCGGCGAGGGCAGCGACCAGATCGGCATGATCGACAACATGCGCGCCGTCTTCGGACGCTCCTATGCGGCCGAGCCTGACCGGTTGATCGAGCAACTACGGGCCGACGATGCCATCGCCGAGGCGGACACGTTGCTGCTCACGATCCCGAACCAGCTCGGCGTCGCGTATAATGTCCACGTCATCGAGGCCATTCTGACGCATGTCGCCCCCGCTCTCGGGTGGCGATGACTGCGGATGGGCCCGCTTTACGCTGAGAGCCGCTCAATGCGAGGCTTCCGAGGTCCATGAGACGTTCCGCCGACCCAGCGGCCGAGCGCTCCGTTCCCGCCGCCGGTGTCGTCGTCTTCGTGAATCCAGGCAATACAGGCGTCGAGACAGATAAGTCTCGACACGTTCCCTGAGATCGTGTGGCGCCACACCGTCGGCGCACTGTGGCGACGAGCTTCGAGGTCTGCGGATGCCAAGTATCCAAGCGGTGATCGCCTTATCTTTCGAGTCGGCTAAAGTACGTTAGAATATTCTTGTGCCGCGAGCCACGGATTGTGGAAGGTTCTCTTTCAAAGTTCATCGACTTAAGATTCCGCTTCTATCGACGCTCAACTGCAAATGCTCCACACTTAAGTGCCGGCAAGCCTTTGCCGATGCCTTGTCCTGTCCGGATAAGAAAAACACGAACTGTGATCCTATGCTGAGATCGATCGCTGTGCCCGAACACATCGCGCATATCGCCCTAGACGATGCCGAAGCGCTTGCGATCGCAGAGCGTCTTGCCGCTGCTTTCGCGGTCACGGCATCGGAGCGCGATCGTGAGCGTCGGCTGCCGTTTTCGGAAATCGAAACCTTCTCGCAAAGCGGCCTCTGGTCGATGAACGTGCCCCGGGCCTACGGCGGCCCTGCCGTGTCCTACGCAACCGTCGCCCGCGTGTTTGCGATCATCGCGGCAGGCGATGCGTCGATCGCACATATTGCGCAAAACCACATCAGCCTCATCGACGTCATTCGGCTGGATGATGATGAGGCTCGCAAGCACCTGCTCCTGGGTGCGGCGTTACGCGGCGTCCGGTTCGGCAACGCGCAAGCGGAGCGCAGCGGCAAGACGGCGCTCGATGTCGGCACGCGGATCGTCCGCGTTGCCGACCACTTCGAAGTCACGGGCGAAAAGATCTACGCGACTGGCGCGCTCTTCGCTCATCTCATTCCGGTCAGCGCTGTCGATGACGACGGCAAGAAGGTCCTCGCTTTCGTCGCGTCTGACGCGCCTGGTGTGACGGTCACTGATGATTGGTCGGGCTTTGGCCAACGCACGACCGGCAGCGGCCGCGTGACGCTCGACCAAGTTCGGGTCGAGCCCGATCACGTGGTCCCGGCCTTTAAAGCGGGCGAGATGCCGACTGTGCACGGCGCAGTGGCGCAGATCATCCATGCCGCGATCGACGCCGGCATCGCCCGCCGCGCGATCGACGAGACGATCGCCTTCGTCCGCGACCATGCGCGGCCCTGGGCCGACAGCGGACGGGACAAGGCGTTCGACGATCCCTTTACCATCCGCGACGTCGCCGACCTCAAGGTGCGGTTGCATGCTGCTGAGGCGGTTCTAAGCCGCGCGGGAAAAACCATCGACGCGGGCCTCCGCGACGAAAACGCGGAGACCGCCGCCGCGGCCTCGATCGCCGTCGCCGAAGCCAAGGTCTTGACCACCGAGATCGCGCTGCTCGCCACCAACAAGCTGTTCGAATTGTCCGGCACGCGCGCTGTCCTCGGCGAGCTCAATCTCGACCGCCACTGGCGCGACGCGCGGGTGCATACGCTGCATGATCCCGTGCGCTGGAAG
>NZ_LMUU01000178.1:0-49832 GCF_009765775.1 Beijerinckia sp. L45 | reverse complement strand
TACCGGTCCGCCAGCAGGCGGCGCGACGTCTGCGCGACGACGCCGAGGCGCTTGCCGCGGCCCACGAGCTCGCAGCCACCTTCGCGAAAGGCGCGTCCGAACGAGACCGCGAACGGCGCCTGCCGTGGGCGGAGATCGAGCTCTATTCCGGCAGCGGCCTCCTCGCGATGACCGTGCCCAGGGACTATGGTGGTGCCGGTGTCTCGGCCGTGACGCTGGCCGAAGTCATCGCCATCATATCCGCGGCGGATGGCAGCCTCGGCCAGATCCCGCAGAGCCATTTCTACATGGTGGAGGCGCTGCGCCTCGGCGCGCCCGAGGCGATGAAGCGCTTCTTCTTCCAGCGGGTTTTGGAGGGTGACCGCCTCGGCAACGCGCTGAGCGAAATCGGCGGCAAGCATGCCGCGGACTACAAGACCTATGTCCGACGCGACGGCGACCAGTGGCGCCTCGACGGCCGCAAGTTCTACTGCACGGGCGCGTTGTTCGCGCATTGGGTCGCCTGCGTTGCGGTGACCCAAGACCCGCGCCGCCGCCACATCTGCTTTCTCCCGCGCGACGCGACGCCCGGCCTGACGCTTGTCGACGACTGGTCCGGCTTCGGGCAGAAGACGACCGGTAGCGGCACCACCATTTTTGACGGCATTCTGGTCCCCGCCGATCGCGTGTTCGACCACGAGACGGCGTTCGAGAACCGCACGCGGATGGGCTCCTTCGCTCAGCTCATCCATGCCGCCATCGACGTCGGCATCGCGCGGGGCGCCTTCACCATCGGGCTCGACCATCTGCGCAAGCATGCGCGGCCATATGGCGCCAGCGGCATCGACAAGGTCACCGACGATCCGCATATGATCGCCAGCGTGGGCGACCTCAAGGTGCGGATGACCGCGGCCGATGCGATGCTGGAGCGCGCCGGCGAAGCGGTGGAGCGGGCCGGGCGCGAGCCGAGCGACGACACCGTCATCGCCGCTTCGATCGCCGTCGCCGAAGCCAAGATCGTGGCGAACGACGTGGCGCTGCTGCTGGGTTCGAAACTGTTCGAGCTGACCGGCACGCGCGCGGTCCTCGAGCACTTGAACCTCGACATTTTCTGGCGCAATGCCCGCACCCACACGCTGCACGATCCGGTGCGCTGGAAATATCATTTCGTCGGTGACTACTGGCTCAACGACAGGCCGCCGCCATCGACGGGAACGCTCTAGCTCATGGCGCGGGAAATCCTCTTCAACGCCTTCGCGATGAACTGCGTCGGGCATCAGTCGCCAGGCCTGTGGCGCCACCCCGACGATCGCACGACCGACTACACGTCGTTGGCCTATTGGGCCGATCTCGCCCGCCTGCTGGAACGCGGCAAGTTCGACGCGCTGTTTCTCGCCGACGTGCTCGGCGCCTATGATGTGTATGGTGGGACTCCGGATGCCGCGTTGCGCGGCGGCGTGCAGGTGCCGGTCAACGATCCGATGATGCTCGTCTCGGCCATGGCGCTGGTGACCGACCACCTCGGCTTCGGTGTGACGGCCAACCTCTCCTACGAGCCGCCCTACGTCTTCGCCCGCAGGCTTTCCACCCTCGATCACCTCACCAAGGGCCGGATCGGCTGGAACATCGTGACGGGCTATCTCGACAGCGCGGCGCGCGGCATGGGTGAGAGTCGGCAGCGCGGTCACGACGACCGTTACGATGTCGCGGACGAATTTCTGGCAGTCGTCTACAAACTCTGGCAGGAGAGTTGGGATGACGATGCCGTCGCCGCCGACAAGGCGCGCGGCGTCTATGCCGATCCGGCCCTCGTGCATCGCGTCACCCATCGAGGCGCGCATTATGACGTCGATGCCATCCACCTTGCGGAGCCGTCACCGCAGCGCACGCCGGTCCTGTTTCAAGCCGGGTCTTCGTCCAAAGGTCGCGATTTCGCCGCGCGCCATGCGGAATGCGTCTTTGTGTCCGGGCCGTCGGCGAAGGTCATCGCACCGCGCGTCGCCGCGATCCGGGCGGCCGCGTTGCCCTACGGGCGCGGGCGCGAAGCCATCAAGATCTTCTCGATGATGACGGTGATCATCGGCGTGACGGAGGCCGAGGCGCAGACGAAACTCGTCGCGCAGCGGGCGCTGGCCAGCCCCGAAGGCGGCCTGGTGCTGATGTCGGGCTGGACCGGCGTTGATTTTTCGCAGTTCGATCTCGACGACGAGGTGCGGCACGTCGAGAACGATGCGGGGCGCACCGCGATGGACAACATCACCCGCGCCGATCCCGGACGCACCTGGACCGTCCGCGAGGTCGCTCAGCATGTCGCCTTGGGCGGCATCGGGCCGCTGATCGTCGGAACGCCGTCGCAGGTGGCGGATGCGTTGGAAGCCTGGGTCGACGAGACCGATGTCGACGGGTTCAATCTGGCGTTCACGATCATGCCCGGAAGCTTCGCGGATATCGTCGATTATCTCGTGCCGGAACTGCAGAGGCGTGGGCGTTACAAGCGTGCCTATCGCGAAGGGTCATTGCGCCACAAGCTTTTCCAAGATGGTCCGCGCCTCAAGGTGCCGCATCCTGCGGTGCGGCGCGATAAGATTGGCATCAAACAAGAGCAAGATGCGGAGACGGTGACGGCCTAGGGATGAAACCTTAAAGAAGCCGGCATTCGGCGTCGTCGTCGTTCCTACAGTGTCATCCCGGGGCGCACCGGAGGTGCAAACCCGGGATTCATGCACACCGGTTCGAAGAAACAAACACCATCTTGCAGCCTATCTGCATCTACGGTTTCATGGATCCCGGGCTCGCGCTGCGCGCGACCCAGGATGACATTGCTGGCTATGCTTTCGTCTGGGTTGATGACGCTGTCACGATGCCAGTACCGTCACGTGATCCACCGGCGCGACAGGGTCGGTGTCACGGTTGCTCTCAGCCTCGACGCCATACGCCTCGCCGGCGCGATCGCGCATCAACAACGCCGCGACCAAACTGATCGCTGCCGCGATGGCGATGTAGCAGCTGATCGCGAACGACGTGCCGAACTGGTGCAGCAGCCATGTCGCGACCAGCGGCGCCGGGCCGGCCGAGGTGACGGAGGCCAGCTGGTAGCCGAGCGACGAGCCGGTGTAGCGAACGTTCGGCGGAAAGGCCTCCGCGATGAACGCGGCCTGGGGCCCGTACTGCATGTCATGCACCACGAAGGAGAGGATGACGGCAACCACGACGAGGCCGCTGCTGGCCGTGTTCAGCAGCCAGTAGTATGGAAATGCAAAGGCCAGCATGGCTGCAGCCCCAGCGATGTAGAAGCGCCGGCGGCCGAGGCGATCGGACAGATAGCCGAAGAGCGGCGTGGTCACCAGCGACACCGCCGAGGCCGCCAATACGGCGTTGAACAGGAACGGCCGGCTCAGGTGAAGTTGGCTCGTGCCGTAGGACAGCAGAAAAGTGCTGAACAGGAAGAAGGGTGCCGTCTGACCCGAGCGGATCAGGCAGGTCAGCACGATGGCGCGGCCATGGTGACGGATGGCCTCGAGGGCGGGGGCTACAGAAAGTTTGTGCCGTGCCTGCAGATCGGAGAAGACCGGCGTTTCCGTCAAGCCGATGCGGATCGCGATGCCGACACCGATGAGCACGGCGCTGAGAAGAAACGGAATGCGCCATCCCACGCGCTCGAACCACTCCGGCGATCCAAAGCGCGAGACGATGGTCAGCACGCCGACGGCCAGCAGCATGCCGAGCGGCGAGCCGAACTGCGGCCAGCTGCCGGCGAGTCCGCGGCGCCCCGCGAAGCGTGACCATTCCGTCGAGGTCGCGACGGCGCCGCCCCATTCGCCGCCGACGCCAAAGCCTTGGAGCAATCGCAGCGCCGTCAGGGCGACCGCGCCCCGGATCCCGATCGAGTCGTAGGTTGGCACGAGGCCGATCAGGACGGTACTGACGCCCATCAGCAACAGCGTCGCGACCAGCGTGCGCTTGCGCCCGATGCGGTCGCCGAAATGCCCAAAAACGACGGCGCCGAGCGGCCGGGCGATGAAACCAAGAAAGAACGTCGAGAAGGATAACAGCGTCGCCGCAAAGGGATCGAAGGCCGGAAAGTACAGCTTGCCGAAAACGAGGGCAGCCACCAGTCCGTAAAGGTAGAAATCATACCATTCGATCGTCGTGCCGATGGTCGCTGCGAGAACCGCGCGGCGCGCCTGCCGGCGTTCCCGATCGAAATGGGCCGCAGCCCCTGGCGCCGCGGGGCCGGGCGTCGCATCGGCGAGAAGGATCGTCATGCCGCGCGCTCGCGTCGGCTCGGTCGAATCATCGGCAAAGCGTTCATGACCACATCTGTCCTTGGTGTTGGATTGCTGCCGCACGATCCGCGCGGTCTCGCGCATTGGCTTCGTCCGAACGTCCGAGGGATCGATCGAGGCTCGCGCGCAGCCGTCGCTTCGTGGCGTCGAACGCCGCGCTCGACCGTAGGCGCGGTCTGGCGTCCGGTGGCACGACGTCGTCGAAGACGCGGCCGGGTTTGGGCTGCATGACGATGACGCGGTCGGCCAGCACAACGGCTTCCTCGACATCGTGGGTCACCATGAGGATCGTCGGCCGGTACAGC
Source organism: Beijerinckia sp. L45 (assembly GCF_009765775.1). Taxonomy (GTDB): domain Bacteria; phylum Pseudomonadota; class Alphaproteobacteria; order Rhizobiales; family Beijerinckiaceae; genus RH-AL1. The sequence continues at coordinate 45,262 of NZ_LMUU01000178.1, read as the reverse complement.
GCCCACAACGCCAGCAGGTGATCCTGCAGACCTTCCCGTGTCATCGCATCCAGCGCCGAAAACGGCTCGTCGAGCAGCAGCACCTTTGGGCGCATCACGAGCGCCCGTGCGAGCGCGATGCGCTGCTGCTGGCCGCCGCTGAGGTCGCGCGGCCAGCGCCGCGCCTGATCCAACAGGCCGACATGCTCCAGCGCCTCGCCGACGCGCCGCCAACGCTCGCGGCCTGAGACGCCGGATAGGCCGAAACCGATGTTGTCCTCGATCTTCCGCCACGGCAGCAACCGCGGTTCCTGGAACACCAGCCCGACCGCCTCGTGGGGCGCGACGATGGCTTGACCATCGAGGGTCACTTGTCCGGTCGATGGCGTTTCGAGACCGGCGACGATACGCAGCAAGCTCGTCTTGCCGCAGCCGGAGGCGCCAAGCACGATCCCGATCTCGCCGGTCCGCAGCGCAATGGACACGCGGGACAGCGCGAGGGTCCCGTCCGGGTATGTCTTTGACAGGGCGTCGACGGTCAGCATGTCACGAGCCCCTGCGATCCGTGTCCTGCCAAACCAGCAGAGGGCGCGTCACGGCCAGGAGGAGAGAGTCGCAGGCCTGGCCGATGATTGCGAAGGTAATCAACGCGACGAGGATCTGATCCGGTTTGCCGAGCTGCTGGCCATCCACGAGCAGGTAGCCGAGGCCCTCCGACGCGCCCATCAATTCCGCGGCGACGACGAACATGAAGCCGAGCCCGAGCCCGGTCCGCAGCGCGACGACCCAGGCCGGAAGCACGGCGGGCAGCAGAATGCGGCGAACCATCTGCAGCTTCGACAGGCGAAAGATGCGCCCGACCTCGACGAGCTTGCGATCGACGGAGCCGATCGCGGCCATGACGCCGAGATAGACGGGAAAGAACACCCCGACCGCGATCAGCGTGATCTTGGACCCCTCGAAAATGCCGAACCACAGGATGAACAGGGGCACCCAGGCGATCGACGGGATCGCGCGCAACGCCTGGATCGTGGGATCGATCAGACGTTTGATCGCAGCGCTTCCGCCGCTCAGCGCGCCGAACGCCGTACCGGTCATCGCGCCAATCGCAAAGCCGATGCCGACCCGCCCTAGCGTTGCCGCGACATGCGCCAGGAGATCCCCACTTCGGGCGAGCGCGACGAAGACCGTGGCGATCCGGCTCGGCGGCGGCATGAGCCGCCCCTCGATCAAACTGGCGCGAACCGCGACCTCCCAGAGGATGAGGATGCCTAGGGGCAATAATAGGCCGAGACCAAAGCCGCGGCGGCTTAACCGCCTTGGTGGCCGGACTTTCGCTTGCGATGGGTCGCCCGCAACACTGTCGATCAAGACCATCGGCTACTTCGCCGAAGCCGCCTGGAACGACGCATCGATGAGCCCGTCGAGGGCGGCCTTGACGTCGGTCGTGGGTGGTAGAACACCGGCGTCTTTCAAAGCCAGACCGGCGGCGAGGATGGATTGCCGCTGCGCTTCGCCGATCTTGCTTTGGGTCAAATCGGTGCGCTGATCGATCTGTCGCGCGATGACCGGCGGCGGCAGCTTCGTCACGGTGGCGAGGATGGCTTTCAAATCGTCGGGATGGGCCAGCGACCACACCCGCGCCGTCTCATAGGCCGTGAGAACCTTTCGGACGGCATCGGGCTGCTCTTTCGCGAAGGCTTCGCGGACATTGAGAATGCCCGGCGTGTTGGCGGCCCGGTCGCGGTAGAACAGCACGTCGCCGTGCTCGATCTCGGCTGTCGCCATGATCGGATCGAGGCCGGCCCAGGCGTCGACGTCGCCGCGATCGAGCGCCGCGCGGCCATCGCCGTGCTGGAGCAGTACGAGCTTAACATCCTTTTCGCTCAGGCCCGCCTTGGCCAAGGCGCGGACGAGGAATACGTGGGGATCGGTGCCGCGGGTGACGGCGACGCGTTTGCCTTTGAGATCGGCGACGGTCTTGATGCCGCTGTCAGGCCGCGTGACGAGCGCGGTCCATTCCGGACTGGAATAGACGTAAACCGCTTTGATCGGGTTGCCGTTGATCCGCGCTACGAGAGAGGCCGAGCCGGCCGTCGATCCGAAATCGATCGACGACGCATTGAGAAACTCGAGCGCCTTGTTGGATCCGAGACTCTGAACCCAACGGATGGTGACGCTACTCTTGGCAAACTCTTTTTCCAGCAAACCTTGCTCTTTGAGAACGAGGCTCACCGGATTGTAGGTCGCGTAATCGATACGGATTTCCTTTAGAGGATCCGCCTGCACCGCACCGCCCGTCGTAAATCCCAAAGCCGCCGCGGTCGCTAAAAGAAGCAACATGCCCCGACGCGATTTCGAAACTGGGGAAGATGCCACGACTAATCCTCGAAATTTTTGTGACACGACGTCACTTCGAGCATCCTATCCTTTTGTATTCTTGCCCTTCCGTCCATTCCAAAGAGCTGCCACGCAAAAGATCTTATGTATCGCTCGATCCTGGTTTTGAAGACACTTCATCTCGATGGGTCACCGCCATTCATAGAAGTCGGATCCGGAAGAGTGTTCCAGTCATCTGGCGCCGTATCTTCTGCCCGTATCAAGACGCCAATGACCGATGGCGTCTGCCGCTACGGATGGTCTCGCAGTCGTCGAACCAAAAGAAACGTTGTCGCAGCCGCACAGAGGCCAACCCGCGCCGCCCGCTCCCAGCTCTGGCGGGAGCGGGCTGGCGCCCTGCTGCCGGGGCAGCCAGCTGCTGCTGAAGCGAACCTACCCCGCGACGCCGCCCGAGATCTCGACCCGCTGCGCGTTGACCCAGCGGTGGTCGTCGGACAGCAGGGACGCGATCATCGGACCGACGTCATCGGGCTGCCCCACGCGGCCGAGCGGGGTCATCGACGCGATCAGCTTGTTCACCTCCGGATTGTCGCGAACCATGCCGCCACTGAAATCGGTTGCGATGGCGCCGGGGGCGACGGTGTTGGCGGTGATCCGGCGGTCGCCGAGTTCCCTGGCCATGTATCGGGTGAGCACCTCGACCGCGCCCTTCATCGCGGCATAGGCGGCGCTGCCGGGATAGCTGAAGCGGGTCAATCCCGAAGACATGTTCACGATCCGGCCGCCGTCCGCCATCAGCGGCAGCAGCGTCTGGGTGAGGAAGAACACGCCCTTGACGTGCACGCGGTAGAGCGCGTCGAAATCCTCTTCCGTCACCTGGGTGATGGGGGCGTGATGCGAGGTGCCCGCGTTGTTGACGAGAAAGTCGAAGCGCTCGACGCCCCATCGGCCAAGCGCGTTTGCCACTTCGCCCGCGAAGGCGGGGAAAACAGCGGTGTCGCCTGTATCGAGCTTTAACGCGGTAGCACGAGCGCCGAGCCCCTCGGCCGCGGCAATGACTTTCGCTGCCTCGCCGTGGTTTGAATTGTAGGTGAAGATCGAATCCACGCCACGGGCGGCAAGCGCCAGGACGGTGGCGCGCCCCAGGCCCCGGCTGCCGCCGGTGATCAAAGCGATGCGAGATTGTTCAGTCATGGAAATACTCCGTTGATGACCAGAGCAAAATAGCTCGACGACGAGAGTTTGATTAGACGAGCATTGCGATCATCATTGTTTTGCGTGAAAAAATAATCGGATGGACCGTCTGACAACGCTCGAGCTTTTCACCCGCATCGTCGATCGCCGCAGTTTTACGGCCGGCGCGTCGGACATGAAGGTCTCCCGTCCCGTCGCGACCGCCGCGATCCAGGCGCTGGAACGGCGACTCGGCACACGGCTGCTCCAGCGGTCGACCCGAAACGTCACGCCGACGGTCGAGGGCGAAATTTACTACGCGCGCTGTCTTGCCATTCTCGCCGATGTCGAGGATGCGGATCGCGGCGCCGGAGGGGCGGTGGCCGGCCGGCTCAGGGTCGACGTGGCGGGTAATCTCGCACGCACGACTGTGCTGCCTGCTCTTCCCAAATTTCTCGCCCGGCATCCCGGGCTTACGGTGCATCTCAGCGAGGGCGAACGCTTCGTGGATCTGGTGCGCGAGGGATTCGACTGCGTGGTGCGTGGTGGCGCGCTCGTCGACAGTGACATGATCGTTCGCCAACTCGGCGCAATGGACGAGATCACCTGCGCGAGTCCGTCGTATCTTGCCGAAAACGGCGTGCCCGCCACCCCCGACGATCTCGCCGGGCATTCTATGGTCGGCTTCGTCTCGTCGCGCACCGGCCAAGTCTTGCCGCTGGAATTTACCCGGGGAGGAACCACGATCGAGATCGTGTTGCCGGCGCGCATTCTCGTCAACGGCGCCGACGCCTATACGACCGCCGCACGGCTTGGTCTCGGGCTGTTTCAGTCGCCACGCTATCGCGTTGCCCGCGACCTTGCGGCAGGCACGCTGATCGAGGTGCTTTCCGCCTTTCCGCCTACGTCGACGCCGCTGTCGATCCTTTATCCCACCAGCCGCCAGCTTTCGCCGCGGGTGCGCGTCTTTGTCGATTGGCTCGTCGAGATCCTGAGCCCGCTGACGCGCGCCCCATGATGGCGTCGTGCAGCGTCTGCGACAAGGAACGCGACGCGATCCGCCCCTTGGACTAAGGAGGGCCATGCGCATCATTGTTGCACGGGCGCCACATCTGAATCGCGGAGCTGGCCTCACCATTTTTGCGTCACGACGCGTCACGCGTCACCATTCCGTTCGCTTGGACAAAGTGAGGATGGGCGCTGCGGGCGCGAGCATCAAGATCCAGCGCTTGCGTCGATTTTCGCAATTGCACATCCGCGCGAAGAAGCCTGGTCGGCGCAGCAGGCTGGTCGGGGCAAAGCGGCGACGGCCTCAGTAGCCAGCCCGCGAAGGCAAGCCGACAGAACGTTATTTTTAAGACCACGCTTGGCGGCTTTCACCTGATCCGCATCAGGACCCGTTGGCCTCAGTAGACGTCGCGGACATAGCGCTTTTCTGCGGCCATTCTGGCGACGTAGCGATCGGCCTCCGACTCGTCCAAATCACCAAACGTCGCAATCACCTGCTTCAAAGTGGCATCGACATCCCTAGCCATGCGGCTCGCGTCGCCACAGACATAGAAGTAGGCGCCATCCTGCAGCCAATTCCACAACGCAGCACCTTCAGACAGCATGCGGTGCTGGACGTAGATCTTCTCCGGCTGGTCCCGGGAGAACGCAGTGTCCAGCCGGGCGAGATGACCGCTGCTTTGCCATCCCTCGAGCTCCTCGCGATAGTAGAAATCGGAAGCCGATGTCTGCTCGCCGAAAAACAGCCAGTTCCGGCCCTTGGCGCCGATGGCTTCCCTCTCCTGAAGAAAGGCGATGAACGGCGCGACGCCGGTGCCTGGGCCGACCATGATGATCGGCACGCTCGGATCCTTGGGAAGACGAAAGTTGGCGGACTTCTGGATGAAGATGGGTACGGCGCCGTCCTGCGCACGATCGGCTAAGTAGGTGGATGACACACCTTTTCGGGCCCGGCCGGCAAGATCGTAGCGGACGACAGAGACGGTCAGATGCACCTGGTTTTCGTGACGTCTCGGGCTTGAAGAAATCGAGTAAAGGCGCGGCTGCAGCTTTTTCAGGGTCCCGATCAGCTCGCTTGGGGACACGGAAATCGGCGACGCCTTGATCAAATCGATGACGTGGTGATCGGCAAGCCATTCGTTTTGCGTGTTTCGATCCGCTGCCAGCAAAGCCCGAAGCGCTTCGTCATTTGACCGCGCGGCCCACCATTTGAGAAGGTCGGGCGTCACGCGCGCGATGTCGAGCTTTGTCGTCAGGGCGTCGGTTAGCGTCATGGCGACACCGTCCAGTGTCACACCATCGGAAGCGGAGAAATTCATCGCCTCGATCATCTCCGCCACGTGATCCGGGCAATTCGTCGGCCAGATGCCGAGAGCGTCACCGGGCTCGTAGGCCGGACCACCGCTGCCGAGATCGAACGCGAAATGCCGGATTTCCTTGGCGCTTCCGGGCGCGTTGAGGATGCGGTTGCCGACCAGGCGTGATGCAAAGGGATTTTTGCGGCTGAAGACCGTGCCCGGGCTTTGAGCGACGTCAGGTGCGGCAAGGGATTGTGCGGTGTTACGGTCGAGGCCCGCTTCGGCGAAGGCCGTCGCGAGCGCTTCGCCGACGCGCGTCCGCCACTCCGCCCTCTCATCCTCGTGATCCGGTTCGCAATCCAAGCGGTCGATCAGGCGACGCGCGCCGAGCGTGTCCAGGCGCGCATCGAGCTTGCGCCCAAATCCGCAGAACTGGTCGTAGCTGCTGTCGCCGAACGCCAGGACGGCGTAATTCAGGTTCGTCAGGGCGGGGACGACGGCGCCGTTCAAGGTCTTCCAGAATTCGACGCCATTGTCCGGTGGATCGCCGTCGCCAAAGGTGCTCGTGACGACCAACAAAAAATGCTCGGAGGGGAGGCGCGAGATATCGTACTGGTCCATCGCGCAGAGCCGGACTTTGTCCGTCTCGCGTTCGAGCTGCGTCGCGACGGATTGTGCGAACGCTTCGGCATTGCCGGTCTGGGACGCCCACAAGACGGTCACGCCACGTTTGACGGATTTTCGGTCGTCGATCGGGGCATTCTTTTGCGGTCCTGGTGACGCATCGTCGTGACGATCGTCCGTCGCGCCGCGCGAAAAGAGCCCGGCGAGCATCCCATCCAGATAGAGCCTTTTCTCGATGTTGAACGGCGAGGTCGTCGGCACCGTCGGAACGGCGCCGGAGCGCTTCGGCTCGGCAGCGAGTCCGGCAAGGAAGCCTTGGAGATAAAGGCGCTCGTCACTGTCGAATGTCGGAGGCACGGCGGTTTCGATACCCACGAGGCGGGAGAAGGCGAGCACGGCCGGCGAGGGCTGCGCGGCGCCAGCCGGTGATGATGAAAACTCTGCCACGGTGGTCGCGACCTCCAATTGGTGATCCGAAGCTCGAACCTCGTGGTTTACGGTGCGCTCGAGCTCGATCGCGCAGTGCTTGAATTCGGGTTGAAACGACAGCGGGTCGACGGCGTCGTTGGTGAGCGCGTTGACGGCGATATCCTCGCCGTAGACATCGTTCCAGTGGAACGGCGCGAAGCAGGTGCCTTGCCGCACGCGATCCGTCACGACGGCTGGCAGGAAGATACGTCCGCGCCGGGAGCGAACCTCAATCCGATCCTTCGCCGTAATCCCGCGGTCCTGTGCATCGGCCGGATGGATTTCCAGAAAGGGCGCGGGATTAAGTTTGTTCAACGTCGGGATTTTGCCGGTCTTGGTCAGCGTATGCCATTGGTGCTGCAGGCGGCCCGAGCTCAAGACCAACGGGAATGTGGGGTCGGGCAATTCGGCGGCCGCCATGTGCGGCCGCGCGAGAAAAGCCGCCTTTCCAGACGGGGTCGGGAAGGTCAGCGCGGGCCGGCTACCGTCCTCGCGGATTCGTACGGGCTGACTGATGCCGTCGTTGGTGTAGCGGATGGGATTGCGATCGGCTGAATCCGCGGCGGCTATAGGCCACTGCAGCGGCGTCTCCGCGAGGCGCCGGTGACTGGCGCCACGGATGTCCCAGCCGGTCTTCGGATTCCACGCGCGCTTGAACTCGTCGAAGATCTCGCTTGCGGACGAATAAGCAAATGCGTCGCCGTACCCCATCGCTTGCGCGACGCGCGCGATGATCTCCCAGTCGGCGACGGCATCGCCCGGCGGTTCGACCGCCTTTGGCATCAGCGTCATGTTGCGTTCCGAGTTCACCATGACGCCTTCGGCCTCCGCCCATAGCGCGCCGGGCAGCATGATGTCGGCGTACATGTTCGTCTCGGTATCGAGAAACGCGTCCTGCGTGATCACGAGATCGGCGGCCTTCAAACCATCGATCACGTTCTGGCGGTTGGGAAGCGTGGCGACGGGATTGGTGCAGATGATCCACACGGCCTTCACCGTGCCGGCTTTCAGCGCCTTGAACATGGACACGGCGCCGTCGCCGACGGTAGCGCGCAGGTTGCCTTGCGGCAGTCCCCAGAGGCCCTCGACGAAAGTCCGATCGGCGGCGTCGAAGAGCGACCGCTGGCCGGGCAGACCCGCGCCCATATAGCCGACGTCGCGACCGCCCATCGCGTTCGGCTGGCCGGTCAGCGAGAACGGACCACTCCCGAGACGGCAGATCTTGCCCGTCGCCAGATGCAGATTGCAGAGCGTGTTGGTGTTCCAGGTGCCGTGGGTGCTCTGATTGAGGCCCATGGTCCACAGGCTCATCCATTCCGGAGCGTTACCGATCAGCTCTGCCGCCTTGCGCAGATCCGCCTCGGGAAGACCCGTTATTTCGGCGACGACGGCCGGCGGATAATCCGCCACGAGGGGCGGAATGGTCTCCCATCCCTCGGTGAACTCGGCGATGAAGGCCGAATCCGTTCGGCCGTTCTCGATGAGAAGGTGCAGGAGCCCGTTCATCAAAGCGAGGTCGGTCCCGGGTCTGATCTGAAGAAACAGATCGGCCTTGTCCGCCGTCGCGGTCCGGCGCGGGTCGACGACGATCAGTTTGGCGCCGGCTTTGACGCGATCCATCATCCGCAAGAACAGGATCGGATGACAATCCGCCATGTTCGCGCCGATGACGAAGAACAGGTCGGCGTGGTCGAGGTCCTGGTAGGAGCCCGGCGGCGCGTCGGCGCCAAGCGACATCTTGTAGCCGAAGCCGGCGCTCGCCATGCACAGCCGCGAATTCGACTCCATGTGCCGCGTCTGGATGAAACCCTTGGCGAGCTTGTTGGACAGATACTGAGCCTCCAGCGACATCTGGCCGGAGACGTAGAAGGCGATGGCGTCCGGCCCGTGGGCCTCTTTGATGGCGTTCAGGCGTCTGGCGGTTTCCGCGATGGCGCGGTCGAGCGGGACCGATACGTGATCCTTGCTGGCAGGGTGACGCATTTGCGCCTTGTCGAGGCGTCCGGGCTGGGCGATCGCTTGATTGCAGGTGCTGCCTTTCGTGCAAAGGCGTCCAAAGTTCGAAGGATGACTTTTATCCCCGGCGACCTTGACGACGCGCCCATCGTCGACATGAAGCACTATGCCGCACCCGACGCCGCAGTAGGGGCACACGCTTTTGACGCTGCTCTTAGCCATGCGGGTCACCGCGACAGCTTCGGTGCCAATTTTGCGTCTGTTGATCCATTCGAGTCCGTAACGGTGGCGGATCCCGAGGGACCACAAGATCCTAGGATTGCACCCAAGCAGCGCAGGTTGCCCAAGACGGCGGCAACATTGACCCTTCGGCAGTCGATTAGCGGGTCTTTGTCTTTCCGCCGCGGTTCAACCTCGCTCCGAAAGGCCCTCAGACCATGACATGAGCAAATCGGAGGCCAGACCGATTGTCGTCAAGATAAGTGTGCGCGGCATCGGGGTCGCATGCGGATCGGTCGCTCGCCGGTGCCTTGCAAAACACGATCACGCTGATGCTTGAAACGGACGCGCCACGGCACGCACGCCGATCGTCCAGGGCGTCGAACCTGGCACCGGAGGCGATTACGGCCCATGACTGGAGGGTCCTTGGCAGCTCACTGTTCAGCGCGCTGAACAGCCCATGTTGATCAAGCTTGCTTATCGCCTCAGCCTGCCCTGGCTACATGAAGGTCGACACACCGGAGCACAGCCAATGATCGACCTCAGCAAAGCCGCGACTTACAAACTCGGCAGTCATACCGTGAAGCGTCTGGGCTACGGCGCGATGCAACTCGTAGGTCCCCACGTATTCGGCCCGCCGAAGGATCGCGATGGTGCGCTAGCCGTGTTGCGCGAGGCCGTGGCCAGCGGCGTCAACCACATCGACACCAGCGATTTCTACGGTCCGCACATCACCAACCAGGTCATCCGCGAGGCGCTGCATCCCTACAGCGATGACCTCGTCATCGTCACCAAGATCGGTGCGAAGCGAGGCGCTGACGGTTCGTGGAACCCGGCCTTCTCGGCCAAGGACCTGACCGACGCGGTGCACGACAATCTTCGCAACCTCGGTCTCGAGGCGCTTGACGTCGTCAACCTGCGGATCATGTTCGACATGGGTCCGGCTGAAGGATCGATCGCGGCCCCGCTCACCGTGTTGGCGGAGTTGCAGAGGCAGGGGCTCGTCCGGCACATCGGCCTGAGCAACGTGACGCCGAAGCAGGTCGCCGAGGGACGGGCCCTTGCAGAGATCGTCTGCGTGCAGAACCTCTACAACCTCGCTCACCGCAACGATGATGCGATGATCGACGATCTGGCCGAGGCGGGGATTGCCTATGTGCCGTTTTTTCCGCTCGGCGGATTCACCCCGCTCCAGTCGACGGCATTGAGCGGCGTTGCCTCGAGCCTGGGCGTGACGCCGATGCAGGTTGCGCTCGCGTGGCTGTTGCAGCGTGCGCCAAACATTCTGCTGATCCCCGGCACGTCCTCGGTGGAGCACCTTCGGGAAAACCTCGCGGCTGGCGATCTCCATCTCTCGAAGGAAGCCTTGGCTGGGCTCGACCGGATCGGTTTGGAAGCCTCGGCCGCCTGAGCGTCCGAAGCGTAACGGCACCGGCGAAGCCGATGGCAGAGCGTGCTGCCTCTCGCCGGTGCGCCTCGAGCCTGATGGCCGTTCAAGACAGGTGACGTTCGCCGTGAATGTTTGTACACATACAACGGCTCACTCATGTCGGATAAAGGACAAGCTCGATGGCCCACGGCGCGCTCACGACGGTGTCCTCGGGCAAATTGGTCATAAAAAATATCGGACTGCTGCTCAGTGGCGATATCGGCAACCCGATCCTCGATGCCGATACGATTGTCGTTCGGGGCGGCCGCATCGATGCGGTTGGGCGCCTCAAAGACCTGGACATCGACCAGGCAAGCACCGTGATCAACGCCCATGGATCGGGCTTGGCGCCGGGCCTGATCGACAGCCATGTTCATCCCGTCGCCGGTGACTGGACGCCGCGGCAAAGCCAGTTGAACTGGATCGATTCGACGCTGCATGGCGGCGTCACCACGATGATTTCCGCCGGAGAAGTGCATACGCCGGGGCGCCCGCGCGACATCATCGGGCTCAAGGCGATGGCGATCACCGCGCAACGCTGTTTCACGGCCTACAGGCCGGGCGGCATGAAGATCCACGCCGGCGCCCCGGTGATCGAGCCGGGCATGGTCGAGGACGATTTTCGCGACCTCGCCGCCGCGGGGATCACGCTGCTCGGCGAGGTCGGGCTTGGCGGCGTCAAGGACGGGACGACGGCGCGGCAGATGGTGGCCTGGGCGCGAAAATACGGCATCCAGTCGACGATCCATACCGGCGGCCCTTCGATTCCGGGCTCGGGTCTGATCGATGCTGCCGTCGTGCTTGAGGCCGACACCGACGTGGTCGGCCACATCAACGGCGGCCATACGGCGCTGCCCGATCGGGAAATCCGCTGCATCTGCGAAGGCTGCAGCCGCGGTCTCGAAATCGTCCACAACGGCAACGAACGCGCCGCGCTGTACACGCTGCGCACGGCCCGCGAGATGGGCCAACTCGAGCGGGTGATCCTCGGCACGGATGGCCCGGCCGGCTCCGGGGTGCAGCCGCTGGGCATTCTGCGGATGATCGCAATGCTGTCGTCGCTCGGCGACGTCCCGGCCGAGATCGCCTTCTGCTTCGGGACCGGTAACACCGCGCGCATGCGCACGCTGGATTGCGGCCTCATCGAACAAGGCCGCGCGGCGGATTTCGTCTTCGTCGACCGGCCGCAGCACGGCGCAGGGGCCACCTTGCTCGAAGCCGTGCAGTTCGGCGATCTGCCCGGCGTCGGCATGGTGATGATCGACGGGATCGTTCGCACCGGCCGCAGCCGCAACACGCCACCCGCGGTCAACATTCCCGAAGTCGTCGCGGCTTAGGCCGCTTCACCGCAGCTTGAGCAGCAACGCGGCGAGAAGCTTTCGCTCGGCTCCCGTCAACGGCGCCAGCGTCTCGTCCGTAATGCGCTGTGCCGCCGGAATCAGCCGGGCGACGAGGTCCTCGCCCGCCGCGGTCAGCGACACCAGATGGCGACGCGCATCGCTCGGATCGGGCCGGGTTTCGGTCAGTCCGCGCAGCACCATCCGATCGATCACGCCTTTGATCGTCGCCGCATCCATGACGGTCAAGCGGCCCAGCAGGTTCTGGCTGAGCGGACCCATTTCGGCGAGTTTTGCCAAGGCCGCCCACTGCGTCGCGGTGATTTCGCCGTCGACACCCGCCGCGAAGATCGAGGCATGCCGTTGCGCAACCTGGCGGAGGACGAATCCGACTTGCTCGTCGAGCCGATAGGCTCTTGCCGCGTCCGGCTTTCGCAGCCCGTTCGTGTCCATCTCAATCCACTATGCGTGTCGTGCCGCATCTCATCAAACCGTGAGGAAGGCTTCGCAGATTTCCGCGTTGGCGTCGATCTCGGCAATCGTCCCGGCAAACCGGACCTGGCCGCGCTCGATGATCACCGCCCGATCCGAGATCAGTCGGGCGAAATGCAGGTTCTGCTCCGAGACGAGGATGCTCAGGCCCTCCGCCTTGAGGGCGCGGATCGCATGCGCCATGTCCTCGACGATCTTTGGCGCCAGCCCTTCGGACGGCTCGTCCAACAGGACGAGGCTGGGATTGCCCATCAGCGAACGCGCGATCGTCAGCATCTGCTGTTCGCCGCCGCTCATCGCGCCACCAAGCCGTTTGCGCATCGTGCCAAGGTTCGGGAACAGCGCGTAGAGCCGCTCGGGCGTCCAATGCGGCACACCGGCGCGTTGCGGCTGGCGGCCAACCTCGAGATTTTCCTCGACCGTAAGGTCCGCGAAGATGCGCCGATCTTCGGGTACGTAGGCGAGCCCGCGCCGTGCGATCGCATAGACCGGTTCGCGCGAAACGTCGGTGCCGCCGAACGTCACCTGCCCATCGCGGCGTGCCAATAGGCCGGCGATGGCGCGGAAGGTCGTCGACTTGCCGGCGCCGTTGCGCCCGAGCAGCGCGACGACTTCGCCGTCGGCGACCCCGAGGTCGATGCCGAACAGGATCTGCGCCGCGCCATACCAGCCGCGCAGATTGGAGACGGTCAGCGTCATGGCGCGCCGCCCTCCACGGGTCTGGCGTAAACGAGGCCTTCGCCGAGATAGGTCGTGCGAACGCGCGGATCACGCCTGACCGTTTCCGGCGTTCCGACGGCGATGACCTCGCCGCGGTTCAACACCATCACCCTGTCGGCATGTTCGAACACGATGTCCATGTCGTGCTCGGTGAACAGCACGCCGATGCCTTGCGCGCGCGCCATACTGGCGGTGAAGCGCATGAGGGCGATGCGCTCTCGCGGCGCCATACCGGCGGTCGGCTCGTCCATCAACAGAAGCGCCGGCTTGCCGGACAGGGCGACCGCCAGTTCGAGGCGCTTCAGATCGCCGTAGGCGAGTTCAGCGCACGGCCGATCGGCCTGGGCTAAAAGTCCGACGTGATCCAGCAGACCGTCGGCTTCATGCCGATGCTGCCGCGTCGCCAGCCCGAACAGGCGACGATCCTGTCCGGCAAAGGTCGACAACGCAGTCTGGACGTTTTCCCGTACGCTCATTGATGCGAAGGTCGCGGTGATCTGGAACGTGCGCCCGACGCCGCGGCGGCATATCAACCGCGGCGGCAGGCCGGCGATAGCCTCGCCTTTGAGATGAATGGTCCCGCCGTCGGGCTTGATCTGACCGTTCAGCATGTTGAAGCAGGTCGACTTGCCCGCGCCGTTCGGGCCGATGAGGGCGAGGATCTCGCCCGCCTCGAGGCTGAAGCTCACGCCTTGGACGGCGTGAACGCCGCCGTAGGACTTGCGCAGGCCTTCGACCGCAAGAAGATTTGGGGATGCGCTCATCCCAGGCTCTCCGGTCGGGCCGGCGGCGCCGGGCCGAGCACCGGTCGCAGCCGGCTGAACCGCGCGGTAATGCCACCGAGACCACCGGGAAAGACGACGACGAGGCCGACGATCACCGCCCCGAGCACGAGTTTCGAATAATCCGTCTGGCTCACCAGGAAGATCGACAAGGCTTTGTAGACCACCGCGCCCAGAACGCTTCCGGAGATCGTGCCGATGCCGCCGAGCAGCACCATGACGAGGCCGTCGACGGAGGTCGAGACGCCGAGGCTATCGGGAAACACGCTGCCTTTGAGGAACGCGAACAAGGCGCCGGCGAGCCCCGCGAAAGTCCCGGCGATGATGAGCGCCGCCCATTGCGTCGTCATGCGATTGATGCCTGTGGCTTCGGCGCGCAAGGCGGAATCGCGAACCGCACGCAGCCGATAGCCGAAGGGTGAGAAGACGATCATGCGAAGCAGCACCACGCCGCCTAGGGCGACGGCAAGCGCAAGCCAGAAGAAGGTGTGCGGGCTGGCCGCCCAGGCATCCGGCCAGACGCCGAGCATGCCGTTGTCGCCACCCGTCACGTCGGTCCACTGGAACGCCACGGAATAGACGATCTGGGCGAAGGCCAAGGTCAGCATCGCGAAATAGACGCCGGAGAGCCGCACGCAGAACCAGCCGATGACGACGGCGCCGGCACAGCCGAGCGTTGTCCCGCAAGCCAGGGCCGGCAGCAGCGGGAGCCCCAAATCTTTGACCGCAAGTGCCGCACCGTAGGCGCCAAGTCCGAAAAACGCGGCATGGCCAAAGCTGACAAGGCCGCCCGTCGACATCAGAAACTGCAGACTGGCGGCAAACAGGACGAAGATCAGGATCTCCGAGCCGACCGTGAGCCAATAATCGCCGACGCCAAAAGGCATCAGCGCCACGGCCACCACGATGGCCGCAACTGCAATCCTGCCGGCCGACGAAAGCGGCGCCCATACTATTGCGGCGGCGATCACCGCGCGCGTCGGTGCTTCGAGGCGGCCGAGCAGGCCGTAGGGGCGAACGATCAGCACCAGCGCCATGATGATGAACATCAGGATCATCGAGATGCCGGGAAAGATCAGGATGCCGAAGGCGTTGAACTCCGCCACGATCAACGCCGCGAGAAACGCGCCGCCGACGCTGCCGAGACCGCCGATCACCACCACGACGAAGGTCTCGACGATGATGCGCAGGTCCATCGTGTGGTTGACCGCGTCGCGCGAAATCTGCAGCGCCCCGCCGAGCGCCGCGAGAAAAATGCCGAGGGCGAACACACCGGTGAACAGCCAACGCTGATTGACGCCGAGTGCCGCCACCATCTCGCGATCCTGCGTCGCGGCGCGCACGAGCACGCCGAAGCGCGTCTTGTGAAACAGCATCCATAGCAGGCCGAAGACCAGCGGACCGAGGACGATAAGCAGGAGATCGTAACTCGGCACCGCCTGACCGAGGATCATGACCGCGCCCTTGAAGCCGGGCGCGCGCGGCCCGACGAGGTCTTCGGGCCCCCAGATGATGACGGCCAGATCCTCGACCATCAGCGTCAGGCCGAAAGTCGCCAGGAGCTGGAAAAGTTCGGGCGCATGATAGATCCGGCGTAGGAGCACCGTCTCGACCAGGGCGCCGAGCATGGCGACGATGATCGCTGCGGTTAGCAGGCTGCCCCAGAACCCGATGGCGCCGGAGAAGCGTTCGGCCAGCGTGTAGGCGATGTAGGCGCCCAGCATGTAGAAGGCGCCATGCGCGAAATTGACGATGCGTGTGACGCCGAAAATGATCGATAGACCGCAGGCCACAAGGAACAGCGACGACGCTTCCGCCAGGCCGGTCAGGAATTGGGCGACGTAGAAGCTCAAACGATCCGCCTTTCGCCGTCGATCTCCGACACGAAGGGAGCGATCATTTCTGGATCCGCAGCGTCTTCACCTCGTCGTCCGACGGCATGTATTTGGCGCCGTCGCGATAATCGAACTTCGTCATCTGTCCTGCGCCATCCTTCACCGTCGTCGTTCCGACGAAGGCGCCGAGCGTCGACTGATGATCGATCGCGCGAAAGCTCGCCGGTCCGAACGGCGTATCGAAGCTGATGCCTTCTGCAGCAGCGATGAGCGCGTCGGTGTCGGTCGACGGCGCCTTGCGCAGGATGTCCGCCGCCGCATGGATCAGCGTGTAACCGACCACCGAGCCGAGGCGCGGGTGATCGTGGTATTTGTCCTGATAGGCCTTGAGGAAGGCGTCGTGCTCAGGCGTGTGGATCCCGTACCAGGGATAGCCGGTGACGATCCAGCCTTCCGGCGCTTCGTCCTTTAGCGCGTCCAGGTATTCCGGCTCGCCGGTCAGAAAGCTCACGACCGCGCGGTCGGTGAACAGCCCACGCGTGTTGCCTTCGCGCACGAGCTTGACGAGGTCGGGACCGAACTCGACGTTGAGGATCGCATCGGGTTTGGCCGCGGCGATGGCCTGCACGACGGGTCCCGCGTCGATCTTGCCTTGCGGCGGCCACTGCGACGTTACCCATTCGATGTCGGGGCGTTTGGCGGAGAGCAGCTTCTTGAATACGGCAACCGCCGACTGGCCATACTCGTAGTTCGGCGCGACGGTCGCCCAACGTTTCGCTGGCAGCTTTGCGGCGTCGTCGGCGAGCATCGCGGCCTGCATATAATTCGACGGGCGCAGGCGGAACGTGTCCCTGTTGCCCGAGGACCAAACCATCGCATCGGTCAGCGGCTCGCCGGCGAGATAGAGAACGTGCTTCTGCTTGGCGAAGTCAGCGAGCGCCAACCCGATGTTGGAGAAGAAACCACCGGCCAGCATCACCACGCCGTCGCGCGACACGAGCTCGTTGGCGGCCGTGACAGCGCCCGCTGGCTTGCCCGCGTCGTCCTTGGAGATCACGACGAGCGTCTTGCCGTTGATGCCGCCGTGGGCGTTCACGTCCTCGACAGCGAGCTGCCAGCCTTTTCGATACGGCTCGGTAAACGCGGGAAGCGCGGAGTAGGAGTTGACCTCGCCAATCTTGACCTCACCCTCCAGGGCCCGTGCGGGCGACGCGGCGACACATCCAAGAAAAATCGCACCAATAAAAATCTCGCCGATCTGCCGTTTCATTGGAGGCTCGTTTCCATTGCGTGGGTTGCTGTAGAATAGGTGCCGAGAGTGCAAGAAAGGTGTTATCGCAAACCGTCTTCGCCCTTGATCTCGCCGACGGTCAGTCCGCCGATCCGTGGCAGAGGGCGCCCGCTGTCGGTGACGACAATGGCGACGAGGATTTCGTTGGCGCGCGGCGCATCGTGGATGCGGACTTCCATGCCGTCGAAGTGACTGCGGACGAAAGCGGCATCCTTATGCCCAAGCGGAACATCAAGAACCGTGCCAGGGCCGCCGCGCTTTTTCGACGACGGGATCAGCGCAGCGCCTTTGCCGAGCGCCTTGCGGACGGGTGCGCCCATCTTCGGGTGCAGGATCGCGGCGGCATGTTCCAGCTCGCCGTTCTCGCCGACGATGGCGCCCTTGCCGTAGCTTTGCGCCGCAGCGCCGGACAGACCAAGGGCTGCGACGGCGCGGTCGGTCAGCAGGCCGCCAAGCTCTTCGCCAATGGCGATCAACGGCGTCAGGTCCTCGACATAAGTGCCGGCGAAGGGGTTTTCGATCACTGCGATCGCTGTTGCGCGGCGTGTCGGCGGCACGACCGGCCGCCCCATTTCGGTCAGAACCTCTTCGACGACGGTGACGATCTTGCGGATCTTCGCGCTCATCGCAGCCCGTCCTCGCCCTTAATATCGGCCGCCTTGAGGCCGCCGGCGCGTTCGTGGATGCGCGGTCCGGTTGTCATCACCAGGACAAACGCGATTTCGTCTGCGCGCGGGCCATCGGGAACGCCGATTTCCATCGCGTCGAAATGGCTGCGGACATAGGAGGCGTTGACGTGCGCGACGGGAATGTCGAGGCGCGTGCCGGGGCCGCCGACCTTTTTCGTGGAGGGCACGATCGCCTTGGCGTCCCCCAAAACCGCGCGCATCGCGTAGCCGCCCGGCGCATGCCACAGCGCGCCATGTTCGAGTTCGCCGGCCTGCCCGATGATGGCGCCTTTCCCGTAGCCCTGGATGGCAGCCGGGTCGCCGCCGAGCGCTGCCACTAGCGCCTTTGCCATGGCAAGACCAAGCGGCTCCAGGTCCGTCATGAAGTGCGCGATGTCTTCGACGAAGCGGCCGGCAAACGGGTTCGTGATGACGACGATGATCGCCCCGCGCCGCGACGGTGTGGCGGCGACCGGCCCCCCTTCGTGGAAGATCTCCTCGATGGTGACGAGACGCTTGCGGATAATGACCTCAGGCATGGGCTCGAGCTTCCGTGATAGGGGCTGGCGGCGGTATCAAGGCAAAACGGTCCTGCGTCCGGGGCGCGACGACGCGGGTCTCGCCCTGCAGGTGCAACGCCGCGGCCATGATGAGGCCGCGGCCGACGAGGTTTTCGGCCTGGGCGATTCCACATCGCAAAGCCGTTGCCCGGTCGCCATCATCGAGGCGATCGACCCTGCGCGTCACGAGACGGCTACCGAGGTCGCTGTCGCTCTGGATCGATGTCGCTGGCGCGCGATGCACGGCAGGATGGCCGGGAAGATCAACCGCGTTGGCGATGACGGTCGCCGCGGCGTCGGCGCTTGCGGCATCTTGCGCCAGAACGGTGACGCTGTCGGCGATGCCACGTGAAAAAGAGCGCCCGCGCCAGCCGCTGGTGGCGACGCCGCCGATCTCGTCTTCGCCTTTCAGCGTCAGGCGGCCAAAAAGACTTGGCTGATCCGGCCGGTCGATCATGCCGATGGTAAAGTGCTGCCCCAATCCGCAATACAGTGCGATGTCGCCGCCGTTGTTGACATACAGCCGGTCGAGATCGACCTTGGCCTGGATTGCCGCGAGGATATCGTCGGCGACGCTCCCGGCAACAGCCGCCATGGGCGTGATGAACATCTCCGCCGCGAACGGCAACGTTGCCGCGTGCATCCGTCGCGCGACGATGCCATTCGGCACCGCGCGCGGATCGATCTGCTGCCGCAACGCCACAAGTTCCTCGCACAGGACGTCGAGCAGGCCGGACAGACGTCTTGCAGCAATCCGGTACGCCTCGGCAACAGTGTTCGGCGATCCAAACGCCTGGACGATGAGGTCGATGGGGCCGTCCTGCAGATGCAGGCGCTTTCCATCGGGCAACATCTCGATATGCGGCGCGCGGTTCATGACGGCGAGCCCTGTCGTGGGTCGACGGGCCAGGGGTTGTCGGCGTGCTGAGGAAGCCGCAGGCGGTTCTCCGCCGGCCCGCGAAATGCCGACAGAGGCCGCACCTGATCCATATGGCCACCGAGCTTTTCGTAGTCGCTCAGCCGCAGGGTAAATTCGATCGGCGCCACCAGAGCCGGCGTCGGCACGGAGCCGAACCCGTTGGCAGGGACGCGCAACACATCGACCATGAAAGTGATGCCGCCACCCGGCCAGATGTAGGTCGGCGCGCCGCCGCAGGTCACGCGCGTCAAAGCGTCCTTTACGGAGCGCGTCAGGCGCACCGGGTTTTCAGTGACGCCGGCGCGCAGCGATCCACCGGCCCCGCCCATGAAGAGGACGGTGCAGAGAGCCGGTTCGCAATTTTCTTTGATCAGGGCGACCGACCGGGCGATGCGATCGGGCATCTGCCGCTCGATCGGCCGCAAAGCCTCGTCGAGAACGTAGTAGCCGGCGTGTTCGCCCGTCGTCGACACCATCAGCATCGTCAGGCCGGGTCGCGCCTTGCGCGGGTCGAAGGCTCCCAAAACGTCGAGGGGATCGACGATATCCGTGCCCCCCCAGCCGGTCCCGGGTGTTGCCACCTGGAAATAGCGACCGGGTGTCGAGCGCCGACCCTTCAGCTTGATGCCGGTGTCCGCGATGCCGAGCAGCTTGCCGGCCTGGTGTTCGGACAGCACCCCGGTGATGTGATCGTCGACGACGACCACCTCGTCGACGACGCCGTCCCACTGCTTCGCGAACATGCCGATCGTCGCCGAGCCGCAGCCGACGCGCATGCGCTCCTCGATGGCGCCGTTCACCCGTGGCGGCTGGCCGGCCTGAACCAGAACCGTCGCGCCGTCATCGATCGTCAGCTCGACCGCGGCGCCATTGCACAGCGCCAGCAGAGCGTCGCAGGTGACGCGGCCCTCCCTCTTCGATCCGCCGGTCAGATGGTGGACGCCGCCGAGTGACAGCATCTGCGAGCCGTATTCACCGGTCGTGACGTGGCCGACGGCCTCGCCGTCGACCCGCGCCAGCGCCCGCTCCGCGCCAAGGTTCCGATCGGTGTCGATCTTCACCTTGACGCCGCAGTAGGAAAAGATGCCCTCGGTTACCACGGTGACCATGTCGATCCCGTCGATCTCGGACGACACGATGAAGGGGGCGGGCTTGTAGTCGGGATAGGTGGTGCCGGCGCCGATGGCGGTGACGAAGCTCTGCGGCTCGCGCAGGATCGTGCCGTCCCAATCGAGCGTGCCGGCATCGAACGGGACCAGCGTGGCACGATCGGCGATCGCCTGATCCAGCACGACATGGGGATCGACCCGCACCAGCACGCCGTCGGCATTGGCATAGCGATCGCACGCGCCGCGCGCACCCGGCCGGATGTAGCAGTTCACCGGACAGGCATCGCAGCGGATCTTGTCCGAGGCGGCTTGGCTGGTTTCATGCGGCATGCTCAAGGCCGATAATCCCTCGACGACAGCTGCGCTAATTCATTAGTACACAAACGACTCGAACAAGGGTCGATGTCAAGGGCGAACCGCTTCCACCTTGGCTGACGGGTGACTCAAGACTGCGTGGATGCGAATGAGATTGGTCCACCAAAGAAAGCTGGCATGGCGCGAGCCGACGCCTCAGAGCGACCGGTCTTTTACCGATTCCATCGCCCAGCGGGCGTCGTCTGCTGGGGCGGCTGACGCTTCCGTCGCCGTCCGGCCGGTGCGGATTCCAGCGGGTCGGGCTCGATCGCCTGCATCGACACGACGTCGCCGTCGGTCGCCTCCAGCCGTACGACGGTCATGCCATCCGCCTGCAGAGTGCGCGCCAATTCGAG
Organism: Beijerinckia sp. L45; assembly: GCF_009765775.1. Taxonomy (GTDB): domain Bacteria; phylum Pseudomonadota; class Alphaproteobacteria; order Rhizobiales; family Beijerinckiaceae; genus RH-AL1. Next base: position 24,345 of record NZ_LMUU01000178.1, on the reverse strand, counting down.
GGCGGCGGCTTTCGTCTCCAGGGCGGCTGAAACGCCCTCGCCGAAGGCTTCGACGGTGATGACATGCCAGTCCATAGGGGATCACCTTTTCTGAAATCTCTGGCCGGTGTCAGACAGGACACGAGCGGGAGCGTCTGACAAGCGTCGCATCGCCGGATTGGCGAAGCCATCAAGGGTGCCATCGATGTGTCACAGCATGAAAGGCCGCCGAGGGCACCTGCCCGATAGATCCGACGCTTTCGACTTCTCGAAGAAATCCGCTCCTTCTTCGCGAATTGCGGTGACATCGTCCAAAGCTGAGCCTAGCGTTAAACCGATAGATGCCTCTACGCCACGGCGAAGGCGGGAGCGAACGTGCCAATCTTGGAATTCGATCAGTGGGCCGGCAGCGATGCCGGCATGCAATCGGTCATTCCCTATGCGCCCTACGTTTATAAAATCCCTGCCGCAGAGTTTCTTCTGACCTTTCTTGTCGGCAACAGGCATCTTTACATCTGGGTGGTGCGGCCAGCGAACAAGTCGTGGGTCGATATTGAGTCTTTCCTGGCCTGTTTCAGCCGGGCGCTGGACGTGCACGATGATCGATATGAAGGGCGACGAGACCAGGAGATGCTCCTGGACAGCTTCGAGAGAGCGCGGACGATAGCCAACGAGACGCTCGATGCCGCGAGTTCCGGGTTTTAAGCAGCGCGCGGCGGTCGAATTGTCATTTAAGGCCCAACGGTGACCGACTTCGGGCGCTCCGACCCGTGTCGATACCGGAGTCTTACTTCACGTCCGCGTCGTCCGCAGCCCCGGAATGGCCGGTCATCTGCTGGCGGGTCACCGCCTCCATCCTCTTGTTGTTGAGCTGCGCTTCCTTCCCGGCCTTGAGCTTGTCGATTTGCACGGTGACGCACGGCATCATGTAGCTGCCGGCACCATGGACAGCGCAAATCGCGTAGACGTTTTCCAGCTCCTTGGCCGAGAATTTTACATCCGGGCCGTCGTCGGCCCAGGCCGTGGTCGTGCCTGCCAGCACGCCAGCGACGATCAACCTGATGAGCATAGGGGTCCCCACGGTTCCTTCGCCGCACAACGCGTCAAACAGCAAGAATGATCCGATCGCGGGCCGCGCAATGAAGCGGGCCCTCTTTCCAGGGCGCCTCGCGCAAGATACCGGTGAACCGGCGGCTTCGAGTCCATCGCGATCCGCCATCCCAACCATTCGAGGATTGTCTTGGCCTCTATCGATGCACTCCGACGCGGGGACGCGAGCGGCGCGCGAGAGCTGCGGCTCGCTGGCTGCGGCCTGGCGGAAGTCCCGTCAGAGATCTTCGGTCTCGCCGACACGCTCGAGGTTCTGGATCTGAGCGGCAATGCGCTGACCGTGCTGCCCCATGATTTCGGCCGGCTCAAAAATCTTCGTGCGCTGTTCTGCTCGGGCAATCGGTTCACCTGTCTGCCGCCGGCGTTAGGCGACTGCGCAGCCCTGACACAGGTCGGGTTTCGCGGTAGCGGCCTGCGGACGGTGCCGGCCGAGTCGTTGCCGCCGTCGCTGCGCTGGTTGACCCTGACCGACAATCAGCTGGAGACGCTGCCGCAGGACATCGGCGCGCGGCCGCTCCTGCAGAAGCTGATGCTGTCCGGCAATCGCCTCCGGCAGCTGCCCGCAAGCCTGGCAGGGGCGCCGAACCTCGAGTTGCTGCGGCTTTCCGCCAATCACTTCGAGGCTCTGCCGTCCTGGCTTTTCGACCTGCCGCGTCTGGCGTGGCTGGCCTGGGCCGGCAATCCGCTTGACGCCGAAACGGACTTGCATCCTGCCGTCACCGTCGATTGGGCGGATCTGCAGCCCGGCGCGCTGCTCGGGGAAGGGGCGTCCGGCCGCATCTACGAAGCGACTTGGCGGCGTGGCGAAGCCGCGACGTTGGTCGCGTTAAAACTGTTCAAGGGCACGATGACCAGCGACGGGCTGCCGGCCTGCGAGATGGCGGCGTGCCTTGCCGCCGGCGAACACCCGAACCTCATCGGCGGTCTTGGTCAGGTCGTCGGTCACCCCGGGCAGGCCGAAGCGCTGCTCATGCCGCTGTTGCCGCCGCATTGGCGGATTCTGGCCGGACCGCCCAGCCTGCAAAGCTGCAGCCGCGATGTCTATGACCCGACGTTGCGATTGTCTCGCGAAGTTGCCCTCCGCATTGCAGCCGGCGTCGGCATGGCGGCGGCGCATCTGCACGCTCGTGGGCTGTCGCACGGCGATCTCTATGCCCACAACACGTTGTGGAATGGGATCGACGGCGATGCGGTGCTCAGCGATTTCGGCGCGGCCTCCTTCATGCCGACCCACCAGTCTGGCGCGTTGGCTCGTTGCGACGTGCTGGCCTGGGGCCTGCTGCTTGGCGAGTTGCTCGATCGCTGTGCCAACGGCGAGCCTGCTGATTCGGCGGCACGGCAAGTGCAGCGCGCCTGCGTCCAGCCCTTGCCTGCCGCGCGGCCCTTGCTGGTCGAGGCCTTGGATGCACTGGCTTCCGCGTGAGCCTGTCATCGCCGTGGCATCGGTCGTGCTGTAGGTCTGTCGCTGCCCAGCATCGCAAGCGAAAGAGGATCGATGACCAAGAAGCTCACCTCGGCCGACTTTCACAATCCCGCCATCCTCCTGTCGGGCTCGGTCGACTACGAGATGTACAAGGACTTTCGCCGGCAACTCGATGCCGCGGAAGGGCCTCTCGTCGTCATCGAGCTGTCGACACTCGGGGGCGACCCTGAGGTCGCGCGGATGATGGGCGAGGATATCCGCTATGCCAGCGAGCACTCGAGCGATCGGCGCTTCGTCTTTTTGGGCAAGGCGGCGATCTATTCCGCCGGCACGACTTTCATGAGCTTCTTCATCAAGCAAAACCGCTATCTCACACGCGGGACGCGGCTGATGATCCACGAGCGCAAGCTGTCGAAGAAGCTCACGCTCGAAGGCCCGCTGACGACGCTGATCGCCACCGTGAAGGCGACGCTCCACGAGATCGAAGCGTCCATCGCCATCCAGAACGAAGGCTTCGAGAGCCTCATCGTCGGGTCGAAGGTGGCGATGGCCGAGGTGCTCGAACGCGCGCCGAGCAACTGGTACATCGAGGCCGAGGAGGCCAAGGCGCTCGGGCTGATCGAGGCGGTGCTTTAGCGGCTTGCCTTGGGCGTCGGCCAACGGCTGCACACTATCTTAAAACTTGGTGCCCCGTTCCTTACTTGCGTGGTGGGGGCGCAGAGTTCTGCGGGCTCGGTCCCACCGGACCTTGGGTTTGGGTCGTTGGCGTCTGCGGTGTCGGTGCCTGAGATGCAGGTGCTGTCCCAAAGGTCTGATTGGTCTGGGTCTGTATGGTATTGGCGGTCTGTGGGCTGATGAGGCCATAATAGACGGCGAACGCCAAGGCTGCCGCAATGACGGCGCCGATCAGCATCTTCGAGTTCTGTGGCATCTGGCATGTCCCCGCTTGAGCAGGACGACAATCCGCCTCGTGCGCCGGTGTTCCATGGCGCCGCTCGGCAACGATCCCATCGCCGAGAGTATGGCGATGTTTCACCACATGAGCCTAGCCGGGCAGGCGGCGAACCGCGCGTTGCGGCGACGGTCGCGGGTTAGCTTGCCGGTGTACTCGCGCCATAGCGCAGTCCGTCGACAAGCAAATCCACCATGCGTCGCGCGTGGTCGGGCCCCTTTTCGTAGGCTTGTCGGCACAAGTTCGCGACCGCCCCCAAGAGATCGTCTGCCGCGATGTCAGTGCGGACTTCGCCGGCGGTGGCCGCAGCGTCGAGCAGGGTTCGGAGCGCCGGTTCGAGCCGCTGCATGAAGTAAGTCGGCAAACTGTCGAAGGCGGGGTCCCCGGAATGTAGGGCCGTCGCGAGACCGCGTTTGGTCGCCAGAAACGCTGTGTAGCGGTGCATCCACAATGCCAGCGCATCGCCCGGCTTGTGCTCGACTGCCAGCGCCGGTGCGGCATCGGCACAGGCGTCGATTTCGCGGCGAAAGACGGCGGCGACGAGGTCCGCACGCTGCGGAAAATGGCGATAAACGGTACCCACGCCGACACCCGCCTTCGCCGCGATCTCCCGCACCGGCGCATCGACGCCAGACGTCGTGAACACCGACAGCGCCGCTTCAAGCAACGCGTCCAAGCTTCGCTTTGCGTCAGCGCGCACGGGCCGAGGTTTTGTCACCGTGCGTCCGGCATCGTCGTCCTGGCTGGACGCCTCGGTGCTCATTTCAAAATCTCCGCTTGCCAAAACGGAACAATGTTCCGTATATAACCGGAATGCTGTTCCGTTTCGTCATCCTAATACGGCGCATCGGCATTGGCTACACGTCACTGCGAGGGAAAATCTGCCATGTCGGACAAACAAGTCGTCCTGATCACAGGTGCCAATCAGGGAATCGGTCTGCAGATCGCAAAAGATCTCGCGGCGCTCGGTTTCACGGTGCTGGTGGGATCATGGGATTTTCACCGCGGCGAAGTTGCGGCCAAGGCCGTCGGACCGGACGCGCACGCGCTTCAACTCGACGTGACGGATGCGGCGTCTATCGCCGCTGCGGCTGCGCATATCCGAAACGAGTTCGGTCGCCTCGACGTCCTCGTCAACAATGCCGCCATTTCGAATACGCGGATGAAGCCCGGCATGTCGGTTGAGAATTATTCGAAGTCGACGCGCCCGAGCAACGTATCGCTCGACGAGGTGCGCACGGTCTGGGAGACCAACGTGTTCGGCGTCCTCGCGGTGACGCAAGCGATGTTGCCGCTCCTGCTCGAAGCGCCGGACGCCCGCATCGTTAACGTGTCGAGTGGCGCCGGCTCGCTGACGCGGAACGCGGATCCGGCCTTCCCCTATCGCCCCATCTTTGGCCCGGTCTATCCCGCATCCAAAACGGCGCTCAATGCGATGACGCTCGCCATGGCGATCGAGCTGGAATCGGCCGGCATTGCCGTCAACGCCGCCTGTCCCGGCTTCACCAAAACGAACCTCAACAATTATGCCGGGACGCAGTCCGTCGAGGAGGGCGCACGCGAGCCGGTGCGCCTTGCGATGCTTGGTCGCAACGGCCCGACCGGGACCTTCTCGAGCGCGAGCGGCCCAATTCCGTGGTGACTCCCGATCAAGCGAGGGCACCGGGATCGTCGGGCCGCAATCCAACACTTACGCCTGGAAGGACATGACCATGCAGTATCGCCCGCTAGGGAAAACCGGCATCAAGGTCAGCCCCTATTGCCTCGGCGCGATGATGTTCGGCAGCATCGCCAACGCTGACCACGACGATTGTATCCGCATCATCCACCAGGCGTTGGATGCCGGCATCAACTTCGTCGACACCGCCGATCGCTACAGCAACGGCGAGTCCGAGGTGATCGTCGGCAAGGCGCTCAAAGGGCGGCGCGATACCATCGTGCTGGCCACCAAAGTCCACGGTCCGATGGGGGAGGATCCGAATTGCCAGGGCAATTCGCGGCGCTGGATCACGCAAGCGGTCGAGGGATCGCTGCGCCGCCTCCAGACCGATCACATCGACCTCTACCAAATTCACCGGCCCGCGCCGGACACCGATATCGAGGAGACCCTGTCGGTGCTCACCGATCTGATGCGCGCTGGAAAAGTGCGCGCTATCGGCTCGTCGACCTTCCCAGCCTCCGAGATCGTGGAAGCGCAATGGGTGGCGGAGCGCCGCGGCCTCGCCCGCTTCCGCACCGAGCAGCCGCCCTATTCGATCCTCAACCGCAGCATCGAACGCGAGGTGCTGCCGCTCTGCCAGACGTATGGAATGGGAGCGCTGGTCTGGAGTCCGCTGGCGAAAGGGATGCTCATCGGTCGCTACCGCAAGGATCAACCGTTGCCGGACAGTCTGCGCGTCAAATTCTTTCGCAATCAAATGTCCGACGCGCGCAATCTGGACGCCATCGAGCGCCTCATTCCCGTCGCCGCAGAGGCCGGCCTGTCGTTGACCCACATGGCAATGGCTTTCGTGATCGCACACCCCGGGGTGACGTCGGCGATCCTTGGACCGCGAACCATGGAACAGCTCGACGATCTGCTTGCCGGAGCGTCGGTCGTATTGGAAGATGACGTTCTCGACCGGATCGATACGATCGTGCCGCCAGGCGTCGATGTCGGACCGGTCGCGGCGGCCTACGACCCGCTGGCGACGACACAGGCGGCCCTGCGCCGTCGGCCGATCGCGGCGCGCGCCGCTGTTTGATTGGAAACCGGTAGAGACTCGATCGAGATCAGTGACGGCAGCCCTCGCGACTTGAGCAGTCGTAAGGCGGCGGCGGGAGGTTCGCGGGCGTGGATTCAGTATGACCCAAGCCACGGAAGGCTCGGTCAGCCGCCCCCCAAAAAGGTTTACCGACCTGCGACCCACGGCGTTTCAGGTACCGGCGTGAGCGGGCCGTTTCCCGCAAACCACGACTCCAGGTTCTCCACCACCAGTGCCCCCATCACCCGCCGGGTGTGGACCGAGGCGGAGCCGACGTGGGGCAGCAGCACGACATGGTCGAGCGCGGCGAGGGCTTCGGGCACATGCGGCTCCTCGGCGAAGACATCGAGGCCGGCGCTGTGGATTGTGCCTGACGCCAGCGCCTCGATGAGCGCGACCTCGTCGATCAGGCTGCCGCGGGCGACGTTGATGACGACACCATCCGGTCCAAGCGCGGCCAGCACCTTCGCGTCGACGACGTTGCGCGTCTCGGCAGTGCCGGGCGCGACCACCATCAGCACGTCGACGGCCTGCGCCATCGCGAGCAAGGTCGGGTGATAGGCGTAGGCGACGTCGGGCTGTGGCCGACGCCCGTGATAGGCGATCGCCACCCCGAATCCTTCAAGGCGGGTCGCGATGGCGCGGCCGATCCGGCCGAGCCCCAGAATGCCGATGGTGCGGCCGCGCAAGGTGGCGGTGAGTGGATAGGACCCCTTGTTCGGCCAATGCCCGGCCCGCAGATAACGGTCGGTCTGCGGGATCTGCCGGATGGTGGCGAGCAGCAGGCCCACGGCCAGATCAGCGACTTCGTCGGTCAGCACGTCGGGCGTGTTGGTGACGATGATGCCGCGACGCCGGGCCTCGACGGCGTCGATGGCATCATAGCCGACGCCAAAATTCGCGATGACTTCCAGGTTGGGCAGCTTTTCGAACATGGCGCCGTCCGTCGGCACCTGGCCGCCCGCCGCCATGCCGCGAATGCGCGGGCCGACCTCGTTCAGAAAGGCGTCGCGATCCGCTGCCAGATCGAGGCGGTGCAACGTGAAACGGTCAGCCAAAGCTTTCATGGCGTCGGGCGCGATTGCCTTTAAAACCAGAATGTCGACCTTATCTAACTCTGACGTCATGCTTTCCGGGTCCCGGTGTCTCGATCGGGCAGGGCGGTTCCCTGCTTCGGCGATCCCTTCGACGTTGACTGTCAAAGATGCAAGCGCCTTTTGAACCTGAGAGGTTACGGCGCGCCTCGAATTCGGCAAGGTTGCAGAACCCGCATGGCCATCCACATTCCGTTCGACAACAGCTACGCCAGGCTCCGCGGCCCCTTCCATGACCGCGTGCTGCCGACTCCGGTGTCGGCGCCACACCTTATCGCCGTCAACCGGGCCTTGGCTTACGAGCTGGCGATCGATGCCGATAGTTTGACGACGGCGGATGGTCTTGCTGTCCTGGCGGGGAACAGCGTGCCGGTTGGCGCCGAACCGATCGCGACGGCCTATGCCGGGCACCAGTTCGGCAATTTCACGCCCCAGCTTGGCGACGGCCGCGCGATCCTGCTCGGCGAAGTCGTCGATCGTAGCGGTGCGCGCCGCGACATCCAGCTGAAGGGTTCCGGCCCCACCGTCTTCTCGCGCCGCGGCGACGGACGGGCCGCGCTCGGCCCGGTGCTGCGGGAATATATCATCAGCGAAGCCATGGCCGCGCTCGGCATCCCGACGACGCGGGCCTTGGCGGCGGTGACCACAGGCGATCGCGTCCAGCGCGAGACGGCCTTGCCTGGCGCCATCCTCACCCGCGTCGCGGCGAGCCACATCCGCGTCGGCACGTTCCAGTTTCTGGCCGCGCGCGGCGATGTCGAAGCGTTGCGGCAGCTGGCGGACCACGTGATCGCCCGGCATTATCCCGACGCCGCGGGGGCTTCAAACCCGTATCGCGCTTTGATCGACGGCGTCATCGCGCGGCAGGCGGATCTCGTGGCGCGTTGGATGCTGGTTGGCTTCATCCACGGCGTCATGAACACCGACAACTCGGCGGTGTCAGGCGAAACCATCGACTACGGCCCCTGCGCCTTCATGGACGCTTATGATCCCGCGACCGTGTTCAGTTCGATCGACCGCCAGGGACGCTACGCCTACCAGAATCAGCCGGGCATCACGCATTGGAACCTGGTGAGGCTGGCCGAAAGCCTGCTGCCGCTCCTCGACGCTGATCAACAGACGTCCATCGCGCAAGCCAATGCCGCACTGGGCGCTTTTCCCGATTACTACGAGACGGCCTTTCTCGCGGGAATGCGGTCGAAGCTCGGCCTGATGACGGCGTTGCCGAACGACCTTGCCCTGGTGCAAAATCTTCTCGATTGCATGGCGGCCAATTCGGCGGACTTCACGCTGACGTTTCGCCATCTGAGCGATGCGCTTGACGGCGACGCCACTCCGGCGCGCGACCAGTTCATCGACCCGCAGGCTTTCGACCGCTGGGCCGAGGCGTGGCGCGTGCGTCTGACCGAGGAGCCGCAGCACGATGCTGGGCGCGCCGGGGCGATGCGCCGGGTCAATCCGCTTTTCATCCCGCGCAACCACCGCGTCGAGGCGGCCATCGAGGCCGCCGTCACGCGACAGGACTTCGCGCCGTTCGAGGCCCTGATGCAGGTCTTGTCCCGACCCTTCGACGATCAACCGAAACTGAGGGCCTTTGCCGAGCCGCCGCCTGCCGACCAGCGCGTGTTCCAGACCTTTTGCGGGACGTAAGGCTCACGTCGTTGCCAAATCCTTCGTCCGTGTTCTGCGACGAAGCGGGCTACGGTTTCCGTTTCGGGTCGCCCCTAAATCCGGTGTGGTTGTGATAGAGCGCGACGCTGAGGAGCATGAGGATCGCCAGCATCTGTAGCGCCAGAAAGCCTTGGAATACGTGGTAGGGAATCACGATGTCCATCGGGGGAGGCGGCGGCAGCGCATCGGTGAAGGGGATCATAGCGTCCGCCTAATGCTTGGTTTGGCCCGTGGCCGTCAGCAGATGCCACTGGATGCCGAGATGAAGGAAGCGTTGCGCCAGCGCCTCGCGCTCCGACTCCGCAATATCATCTTCGATCATGCGCGTGAGGATATCATGGCGTTCCGCGATGATTGCCGATCCGCGATCGAGAACAATCTCGATGGTTTGGTCAAGTACCTTCTGTTCTCGTGCGGTCATCTGCATGATGCCTCTGGTCGTCGCATGAAAGACCAGACTGAGGCGCGTGTGTTACCGTCCCGTTAGGTTCTGTGGCAGCGTCAAGCATCTTCTGCGAAGGCGTGGCGAGCGACCCGTTCCCACGGTCCGCCGCGGTAATGCCAGAGGTCCAAGCCTACGATCCTGCCGCGGATCTCCGGTGGCGCCGCATCGAGCCGCGCATGGAGGGCGCGGGCGGCAACGGGATCGACCTTGTTCTGAATGGTGACGTGCGGCCGGAATGGCTGCTGGTCCTGATTCGTAAGCCACGCCCGCCAGTCGAAGGCCAGCGTATTCCGGAGCAGGACGAGTCGCGGTGCCGCGATCGATAGGGCGACGCCACGTCCCGAGAAGCGCAGGCCGTCGGCTCTGTAGGCGATCTCCCCCTCCGTATGGCCCATCGCGGCGAGCCGCGCGGTCACCGCCGCGAGCTCCGCGCCGGGCAAGGAATGGAACAGGGTGAGGTGCGCAGGGACAATATTGATCCGCGGCGGAAAATGTCGGTCGCGGAGTGTCTGAAACTCTGTCGCCGTAGCGTGGTCGAAGGCTGCTGTAACGATGAGCGGATCGGCCTCGCCAGTCATGCGGGCCACGCGGAAAGTGAACCGGGCACGTGCCGTGTGTCTTCCATCACGCTCCGGCAAGCAAGAATGGTGCCGTTGGCATATGCAATCGTCCTTTTGGCGGAAGGTAGCTTGTTCATAATCTGTTGATCATTCCGTATATCGGAAAGGTACAAACCGATTTTTCTGTCTGTTGCCTGGGCGCGCAAAAGGTCATCTTCCGTCCATCGAAGAAACACAGACATTGGATGCCGCCATGAAGACCTTTCAAACCAATTCGAAAATCGTCGCCGTTGCCGCCGTTGCGTTGCTTGCTCTCGGCGCCGGCGTAGCCAACGCGCAGGGTTTCACGCCGCCGAACACGGACATCCGCGCGCTCGAGGCGCCGGTCGATGTGACCGCGAACCAGCTGAACGCCTTCGGTGTCGCCCCGCGTCAGGGCCGGTCGGTCGCGCACGATCGCGGGGAAGCCGCCGTCGACCAGGATCGCTAAGCGCTACTGAATAGAATCACAAGAAGGCCGGCAGACGTTCTGCCGGCCTTTTGCGTTCAGGCGTCGCTCGGGTCTGACGGCGTCGGACCGCGGTTAGGAATACTGGCCTTTCGCTGTGGCGGCCGCTTCCGTGGCGCGCTTGTTTGCGAGGGTTTCGGCTTCGTCGGCGGCGGCCAGCGCCGCGGCCAGACGCCCGGCCCGGGTTTCGTCGCCTTCGCAAGAACGGAGCGCGACCATCTCTTCCTCCGTCAATTGTTCGATCCCGATGTATTGGTTCTGCGCGGCGCTGACTCGGATGAGCTCGTCGAGTTTAGCCTGTATCGCAGCGCCGTCGCGGTTTTGCGTATTCTGGATCAGGAAGACCTGGAGGAAGGTGATGATCGTCGTCCCGGTGTTGATCACCAACTGCCAGGTGTCGGAAAAGTGAAAGATCGGACCCGAAAGCGCCCACACGGCGATCGTGGTCACGCTTAGAACGAAGGTGACGGGACGGCCCGTGGTCTTGGCAACGAAGCTGGCAAATTGGGTAAACGTTTTGGAAAAGGTCATCGCCCATCTTCTAAGTGGCTGATTCCACGATCCCACCTAACACGAATTCGGCCCCGGTCTATCGTAGCCGGCTCGCCGAGACGGGGCCTGGGCCAGCGAATTCCCGCGCGCCCGACTCTCTGAGAAGCCGTCGTGCCGCGGTTCACCGCTCGCCAAGCGATTTATCACTCTGTACGAAGATGGGACCGCAAGGCAAAAGGCTGGCGAATGAAGACGTCCAAAATTGAAGACGGCAAGATCTATCTGCATCGCAGCGACGAGGAGAAGAAGCCGCTGATCCACCGACTCAACCGCGTCGAGGGTCAGGTGCGCGGGTTGAAGGCGATGATCGAGGCGGATCGCTATTGTGCAGACGAACTGCAACAGATCAAAGCCGCCGTCGCGGCCCTGCGACAGGTCGCGGTCTTGATCGTCGAGCAGCATGTCGCAGCCGCTAGCCTGTATGCCAGCAAGACCGGGACGCGTGAGGCTGCCAACGCCGATATGATGCGGGTGCTGCGCGAGGCACTCAAGCTGTAGGCCGGCGGCGTTGCATGACAAGAAGCCACGAGTCACGCTTGCGTGTTGTTTTTGATCCTGGTGTCCTCCTTGCTAGAGGCGGTCGAGCAGTAAGCCGCTCAATCGAACCAGGCATGGGAGCGCCCACAAATGATGCACGGTGACATTTCCAGCAGCAACGACAGCGTTGGCGTCGCCGTCGTCAATTACAAGATGCCGCGGCTGCACCAAAGCCGAGGTTCTCGCCAACGCCAAGAAGATCGGCGACATGATCGTCGGCATGAAGGCCGGCCTGCCGGGCATGGACCTCGTGATCTTCCCGGAATATTCGACCCACGGCATCATGTACGACGCCACGGAAATGTACGAGACGGCCTCTATCGTGCCTGGCGACGAGACCGAGATTTTCGCCGCCGCCTGCCGCCAGGCCAAAGTCTGGGGCGTGTTCTCGCTGACTGGCGAGCGCCATGAGGAACACCCCAAGAAGGCGCCCTACAACACGCTGATCCTGATGAACGACCAGGGCGAGATCGTCCAAAAATACCGCAAGATCATGCCGTGGACCCCGATCGAGGGCTGGTATCCCGGTGACAAGACTTATGTGAGCGACGGGCCCAAGGGTCTCAAGGTCAGCCTGATCATCTGCGACGACGGCAACTATCCCGAAATCTGGCGCGATTGCGCGATGCGCGGCGCCGAGCTGATCATCCGCTGCCAGGGCTACATGTATCCGGCCAAAGAGCAGCAGATCCTGATGTCGAAAGCGATGGCCTTCGCCAACAACACCTATGTCGCCGTGGCCAATGCCGCCGGCTTCGACGGGGTCTACACGTACTTCGGCCATTCCGCGCTGATCGGCTTCGACGGGCGCACGCTCGGCGAATGCGGCACCGAGGAGATGGGCATTCAGTATGCCGGTCTCTCGAAGTTCCTGATCCGTGACGCGCGCAAGCACCAGCAGTCGGAGAACCACCTCTTCAAGCTGCTGCATCGCGGCTACACCGGCATGATCAACTCGAAGGAGGAAAAGCACGGCATGGCCGACTGCCCCTACGAGTTCTACCGCGACTGGATCGCCGATCCGGAGGCGATGCGCCTGAAGGTCGAGGCCATCACCCGCCAGACCGTCGGCACGGAAGAGTGCCCGATCGACGGCATTCCGCTGGTCGGCGCCGGTGCGGCTCCAGTGAAGCTCGACGACGCCCGCGCCAAAAAGGCCGCCAAAGCCGCGCCCCGCTCCGCCAAAACCGCCGCGCGCTGATCCCGCGCGGCGAACTCGGTGTAAGTCCGATAGTTGAGTATGATTGCCGGCCGGGTCCTCCGGCCGGCATCGGCATTGAGAAAGGCCTCCATACATGCGCCTCATCGACCGGGTCCTTGGAGGCCGTCACGATGATGGAATCGCAGAGCCCCTGCATCGGCTCGAACACCGCGATGCCGTTGATACGCTGGTGATCGAGAGCGCGGCGATCGAACGCCGGCGCTTCCGCGCAACGACCACGCGTGGCGCCGATGTCGCCCTTGCGCTGCCGCGCGATCAGTCCCTCTTTGATGGCGCCGTCCTCGTGCTCGAACCCGACGATGCGCTGGTCGTGCGCGTCACGACTCCTAAGTGGCTGCGCTTCGTGCCACGCGATGCCGCAGCCGCAGTGGAGCTCGGCTACAGCGCCGGCAATCTGCATTGGCGGGTGCGCTTCGACGGGCCGACCCTGCTCGTCGCGATGGAAGGCCCCGCCGAGAGCTATCACGCGCGGCTCAAGGGGCTGATCGACGCCGGCAAAGTCGTTGCGGAAGAGGGCACCAAGGACGCATAAGCCGCCATTCGATGGCCGCAGCGCCCCTTGAAGGTTTGACGCCGCCGTAACGCATTGCAGCCTCTGCACAGCCGGCGCTTGCAACCTGGGGTCGCGCGAACGGGGTGTTGCACCGTTTGGCGATCTCTCGTTTTGATGGGTATCAAACGGAGGTCGTGCCCCGTCAAAGGCAGGCAAAGCTGCTATGTTGAGCACTGGCGCTAAATAACAGGCGCGCGCTCTAACCCCTCGTTTTCTATACGCAATCCTACGTATATTGCGCTGCCGCATTCCTTGCGATGGTGCCCCGGCAGCGACGCCAAGCACGCCATACGGGTGCTTCAGCTGGGGGATTTTAATGTCCAGTAACGACGAACACGACGGTCCGAAGAACCTTCTCCGCCGCCAGATTCTCAAGAGCATGGCCGCTCTTCCCGCCGCCGGCATGATGGCGCCGAGCGCCTTCGCAGCCGCAGCGACCAGCGCCGTCGACACGACCGGCCTCGCCGTGACGGATGACACCGTCACCGTCGGCATTCTGCACTCCGTGACCGGCACGATGGCCATCTCGGAAACCGGTTCGGTCGAAGCCGAAAAGCTCGCCATCTCGCAGATCAACGCCGCTGGCGGTGTTCTTGGCCGGCAGATCAAGATCATCCAGGAAGATGGCGCCAGCGATTGGCCGACGTTTGCCGAGAAGGCCAAGAAGCTTCTCGTCAACGACAAGTGCGCCGCCGTCTTCGGCTGCTGGACCTCGGCGTCGCGCAAGGCCGTGCTGCCGGTGTTCGAGCAGTACAACGGCATGCTTTACTACCCAACCTTCTACGAAGGTCTCGAGCAGTCGAAGAACGTGATCTACACCGGTCAGGAAGCGACCCAGCAGATCATTGCCGGCCTGAACTGGGTCGACAAGGAGAAGAAGGCCAAGACCTACTATCTCATCGGCTCCGACTACATCTGGCCGCGCACCTCGAACAAGATCGCGCGCAAGCACATCGAAGAGCATCTGAAGCAGACGGTCGTCGGCGAAGATTATTTCCCGCTCGGCCACACGCAGTTCAACTCGGTCATCAACAAGATCAAGCTGAAGAAGCCTGACGTGATCTACATCGAGATCGTCGGCGGCTCGAACGTCGCGTTCTACAAGCAGCTCAAGGCGGCGGGTATCGATCTCAACAAGCAGATCCTGATGACCATCTCGGTCACCGAGGACGAGATCGAAGGCATCGGTGGCGAGAACATCGCCGGCGCTTATGCCTGCATGAAGTACTTCCAGTCCTTGAAGAACCCGAACAACGAGAAGTTCGTGCCGGCCTTCAAGAAGATGTGGGGCGAGAAGACGGTCATCGGTGACGTCACCCAGGCTGCCTACCTCGGCCCGTGGCTGTGGAAGCTGACCGCCGAAAAGGCCGGCAGCTTCGATGTCGACAAGATCGCGGCGGCGTCCGCCGGTGTCGAGTTCACCGGCGCTCCGGAAGGCTACGTTCGTATCCATCCGAACCATCATCTCTGGTCGAAGACCCGCGTCGGTCGCGCCCGTCTCGATGGCCAGTATGATGTCGTCTACGAAACGCCGGACCTGATCGAACCGAACCCCTTCCCCAAGGGCTACCAGTAGTCGCAGGAACGGGCGTTAAGCCCGTCCGCGAAAGGCGCGGCGGCGTTGTCGCCGCGCCACTCTTCTAGGCACGGAAAATGCGATGCCGAGTTGTCGCTGCGGCGAGCTTGTTGCGTCGGTTCCTTATAGCCGATGCGCGCCATTCCAGATGTCTCTCTTGTCGGAAGAAAAAGACGTGTCTGATTCCAAAAACGATTTGAATTCAAGCCGCCGCCAGATCCTGAAGGGCATGGCCGCGCTTCCCGCCGTCGGCTTGATGGCGCCCCGGGCGTATGCGGCAGCGGCTACCAGTGCCGTCAACACGACGGGTCTCGCCGTGACGGATACGACGGTCACCGTCGGCATCCTGCATTCCATCACCGGTACGATGGCGATCTCCGAGATCGGCGCCGTCGAAGGCGAGAAGCTCGCGATCGAGCAGATCAACGCCGCTGGCGGCGTGCTCGGCCGTCAGATCAAGATCATCCAGGAAGACGGCGCCAGCGATTGGCCGACCTTCGCCGAGAAGGCGAAGAAGCTTCTCGTCGTCGACAAGTGCGCCAGCGTCTATGGCTGCTTCACCTCCGCGTCGCGCAAGGCCGTGTTGCCTGTGTTCGAGCAGTACAATGGCATGCTGTACTACCCGACCTTCTACGAGGGCCTCGAACAGTCGAAGAACGTCATCTATACCGGCCAGGAAGCCACGCAGCAGACGCTCGCCGTGCTCAACTGGCTCGGCAAGGAAAAGCACGCCAAGACCTTTTACTTCATCGGCTCGGACTACATTTGGCCGCGCACGTCGAACAAGATCGCCCGCAAGCATATCGAGACCGCGCTCGGCGGCAGTGTCGTCGGCGAAGACTACTTCCCGCTCGGCTCGACGCAGTTCGCGTCGGTCATCAACAAGATCAAGCTGAAGAAGCCGGACGTGATCTTCTCGACGGTGGTCGGCGGTTCCAACGTTTCGCTCTACAAGCAGATGAAGGCCGCGGGCATCGACCTCTCGAAGCAGCTGCTCATCGCACTTGCCGTGACCGAAGACGAGACCAAAGGCATCGGCGCGGAAAACATCGCCGGCGCCTATACCTGCATGAAGTATTTCCAGTCGATCGATACGCCGGAGAACAAGACCTTCGTCGCCGCTTACAAGAAAATGTGGGGCGCCGATGCCGTCATCGGTGATCCGCAGCAGGCCGCTTACGAGTCGCCGTTCCTGTGGAAGGCCGCTTGCGAAAAGGCCGGCAGCTTCGACATCGACAAGATCGCCGCGGCCTCGCCGGGCATCACGATGGCCGCGCCGGAAGGCGAGGTGAAGATCCATCCGAACCATCACCTTTGGTCGAAGTCGCGGGTCGCCCGCGCCAAGCTCGATGGCCAGTTCGAGATCGTCTACACCTCCGAGCTGATCGAACCGAACCCCTTTCCCAAGGGCTACCAGTAAACCTTAAGTCTCCGTGGTGGATCGGGTCTTCCGGTCCACCACGATCCCTTCGCAACATCACACCGAAGAGTTCAGCGATGTTAGGCGGCTATACGTTCACCGACCTCGGATCCATCTTTGTGATGCAAGGCTTCGCGGGCCTGATCCTGTTTTCCGTCTTCGTCCTCATGGCGCTTGGTCTTGCGATCATCTTCGGACAGATGGGCGTTATCAACATGGCCCACGGCGAGTTCATGATTCTGGGGGCCTACGTCACCTATCTCACCTCGACGTTCTTTCAGGCGCATTTGCCGGGGCTGTTCAGCATCTACTTCTTCGTCGCGATCGTATTGGCCTTCATAGCCTCCGGCATCATGGGCCTGATCGTCGAATATGTTTTGATCCGCCACCTCTACAACCGTCCGCTCGACACGCTTCTCGCGACCTGGGGCCTCAGCCTCATCCTGCAGCAGGCCTACCGCACGATCTTCGGGGCCCGTGAAGTCGGCGTCGAGCTGCCGCAGTGGATGCTCGGCTCCTGGCATGCGACGGAGAGCATCGAAATCCCGATCAACGGCATGATCATCATGGCCTTGACGATCCTCATCACCATCGGCGTCGGTTTCCTGATGTACAAGTCGCGCTGGGGCAAGAACGTCCGCGCCGTCGTGCAGAACCGCGCCATTGCCGGCGCCGTCGGCATCGACACGGAAAAGGTCGACCGCTACACGTTCGGCATCGGCTGCGGCATTGCTGGCATTGCCGGCGCTGCGTTCACGATGATCGGCTCGACCGGCCCAACCTCCGGCCAGCTCTACATCGTCAATGCCTTCCTCATCGTCGTATTTGGCGGCGCGCAGAGCCTGCTCGGCACCATCGCCTCGGCCTTCACCATCTCGCAGACGCAGTCGACGCTGGAATTCTTCCTCTCCGGTTCGATGGCTGCGGTCATCACGCTCCTCGCGGTCGTCGGGTTGCTGATGCTGCGTCCGCAAGGTCTCTTCACTCTCAAAGTACGGCGCTGAGGAGCTTCCATCATGCCCAACGGAACCACTTTCCTCACGCGCAGCGGCTGGCTCAACCTCGCGATCCTCGCCATCTTTCTTCTGGTGGTGCTTCCCCTTGTGGTTGATCCGTTCCGGCTCAACCTCGTCGGCAAATACCTGACCTACGCCTTCGTGGCGCTCGGCCTCGTCATGTGCTGGGGCTACGGCGGCATTCTGAGCCTGGGGCAGGGCTGCTTCTTCGGCCTCGGCGGCTACTGCATGGCGATGTATCTCAAGCTCGAAGCCTCAAGCATCGAGAACACCAAGATCCAGTCGACGCCCGGCATCCCGGACTTCATGGACTGGAACCAGATCACGGCGCTTCCCGCTTTCTGGGTGCCGTTCAAGAGCTTCCCGCTGACGATCATCGCAATCCTCATCCTGCCGACCATCCTCGCCTTCGTCATCGGCGCCGCGATGTTCAAGCGTCGCGTCGGCGGCGTGTACTTCGCCATCATCACCCAGGCGATCTCGTCGATCCTGACGATCCTCATCGTCGGTCAGCAGGGGTATACCGGCGGCGTCAACGGCATCACCGATCTACGCACGCTGAACGGCTGGGACATCCGCAGCGATCACGCCCATACGATCCTCTACTTCGTCTGTGTGATCCTGCTCATCGCCTGCCTGCTGTTGGCGCAATACGTCACCTGCTCCAAGCTCGGCCGCATCCTGGTGGCGATGCGCGAGAAAGAGGATCGCGTGCGGTTCTCCGGCTACTCCGTCGCCAATTTCAAGATCTTCATTTTCTGCCTGGCAGCGGTGTTCGCCGCGATCGGCGGCGCGATGTTCACCCTGCAGGTCGGCTTCATGTCGCCCACCTTCGTCGGCATCGTGCCGTCGATCGAAATGGTGATCTACGCTGCCGTCGGGGGTCGCTTCTCTCTGTTCGGCGCGATCTACGGCACGCTTCTGGTCAACTTCGCCAAGACGTCGTTCTCGGAATCCTTCCCGGAACTCTGGCTGTTCGGTCTCGGTGCCTTGTTCATCGGCGTCGTGATGCTCTTCCCCAATGGTTTGGCGGGCATCTACCGCAGCACGCTCGACCCCTATGTGAAGCGGCTGCTCGGGTCGACCCCGCGTCCGAAGAGCGCCGATCCCTCCGTGTCGCAACCGGCCGAGTAGAATATCATGCAAGGCAGCAACACCGATTATCTCCTCGCGGTCGAAAACCTCACCGTCTCCTTCGACGGGTTCAAGGCGGTCAGCGACCTCAATCTTTACGTCGACGAAAAGGACATCCGCGTCATCATCGGCCCCAACGGGGCCGGCAAGACGACGCTGCTCGACCTGATCTGCGGCAAGACCAAAGCGAGCGAAGGTTCGATCAAGTTCCGCAATCGCGAACTCACCAAGATGAGCGAGAGCCAGATCGTTCTGGCCGGCGTCGGCCGCAAGTTCCAGACGCCGTCGATCTACGACGATCTCACCGTGTTCGAGAACCTCGAGATCTCCTATCCCAAGGGGCGCACCGTGTTCGGCGCGCTGACCTTCCTTCGCGATCGGGCGGTTATCGATCGCGTCGAAGAAATCTCTGAGATCATTTTTCTCAAGGACATGCTCAACAAGCGCGGCGAATATCTCAGCCACGGCCAAAAACAGTGGCTTGAGATCGGCATGCTGCTCATCCAGGATCCGGATCTCCTGATGCTCGACGAGCCGGTTGCCGGCATGAGCGTCAGCGAACGCCTGAAGACGGCGGAACTGCTGAATCGCATCACCAGCGACCGTTCGGTGATCGTGATCGAGCACGACATGAAATTTGTCGAGGACATCGCGCGCACGGTCACCGTTCTGCACCAGGGCAAGATCCTGTCTGAAGGCACCATGGACCACGTCAAGAATGACCCCAAGGTCATTGAAGTCTATCTCGGGCACTGAGGCTGATTGCTATGTCGAACGCCATGTTGACCATCGACGACCTGCATGTCGCCTACGGCAAGAGCGAAGTGCTTCACGGCCTCAATCTCTCGCTCGCCAAAAACGAGATCATTGCGCTCATGGGCCGCAACGGCATGGGCAAGACGACACTGATGAAGGCGCTGATCGGCCTGTTGCCGTCGTTGCGCGGTACGATGAAGGTTGACGATCTCGACATCACCAAGCTGAAGAGCTACCAGCGCGTCGCTGGCGGCGTCGCCTACGTGCCGCAGGGTCGAATGATCTTCTCGTCGATGACGGTGGAGGAGAACATCGAAACCGGCATGGCGAAAAGCAGCAAGTCGAGCATCCTGACCGGCATCTACGAATTGTTTCCGGTGCTGCTGGAAATGCGCAAGCGCCGCGGCGGGAATCTCTCCGGCGGCCAGCAGCAGCAGCTGGCGATTGCGCGCGCGCTCGCCAGTGAACCCAAAGTGCTTCTGCTCGACGAGCCGACCGAGGGCATCCAGCCTTCGATCATCCGTGAGATGGCCCGCACGCTGAAGCGCATTCGCGACGAGCGAGGCCTGTCGATTTTGGTGTCCGAGCAGGTGCTGAGCTTCGCGCTCGATATCGCCGATCGTGTTCTCGTCATCGAGAACGGCGAGATCGTACACGAAGAGAGCGGTGCTGAAATCGACGGCGCCAAGATCTCCCGCTTTCTCTCCGTCTAGAGGACCGCGCGGCCGGACATCATCCGACCGTCACCGCCGCTCTCTTACAAAAGGCGGAGCGATTGCCATGCGGAAAACGCTACCAAATCCGCCGGAACGCGCTCTAATCATCGGACCGGGCGGATCACGCCAGGCCACCACACAAGGGGAACGAGAAGCATGGCCGAGACCCTGATCAAGGTCGACTTGAAGCAGTCCGCTTTCGACAACGATATGGTGCACAACCGTTGGCACCCGGACATTCCGATGGTGGCGACGGTTAGCCCCGGCGATGATTTCATCATCGAAACCTATGATTGGACCGGCGGCTTCATCAAGAACAACGATGACGCCTCCGACGTCCGCGACATCGACCTCTCCATCGTCCACTTTCTGTCGGGCCCGATCCACGTCAAGGGCGCTGAGCCGGGCGATCTTCTCGTTGTCGAGATCCTCGACATCGGCGCCAAGGTCGAGAGCCAGTGGGGCTTCAACGGCTTCTTCTCCAAGCAGAATGGCGGCGGTTTTCTCACTGACCACTTTCCCCAGGCCCAAAACTCCATCTGGGATTTTGAGGGCATGTTCACGAAGTCGCGCCATATCCCCGACGTGCGCTTCGCTGGCCTGATCCATCCCGGCCTGATCGGCTGCTTGCCCGACCCCAAGCTGCTCGACACCTGGAACAAGCGCGAAGTCGATTTCATCGCGACCAACCCAGACCGCGTGCCGCCGCTTGCCAATGCGCCCTTCGCGCCGACGGCGCACATGGGCCGTCTCAAGGGCGAAGCCCGCGATAAGGCTGCCGGCGAAGGCGCCCGCACCGTGCCGCCGCGCGAACATGGCGGTAATGCCGACATCAAGGATCTGTCGCGCGGATCCAAGGTCTATTTCCCGGTCTACGTCCCCGGCGCCGGTCTCTCGATGGGCGATCTGCACTTCAGTCAGGGCGACGGCGAGATCACCTTCTGCGGCGCCATCGAGATGGCCGGCTGGCTGCATCTCAAGGTCGGCCTGATCAAGGACGGCATGAACAAATACGGCGTGAAGAACCCGATCTTCAAGCCGAGCCCGATGACGCCGAACTACAAGGATCACCTGATCTTCCAGGGGATCTCGGTCGACGAATCCGGCGGTCAGCATTATCTCGATGTTGGCGTCGCCTATCGCCAGGCCTGTCTTAACGCCATCGAATATTTGAAGAAGTTCGGATACTCCGGGGCTCAGGCCTATTCGATCCTCGGGACCGCGCCGGTGCAGGGGCATATCTCCGGCGTCGTCGACATCCCCAATGCGTCGGCGACGCTTTGGCTGCCGACCGAAATCTTCGCATTCGACATCAACCCCGGCGCGGATGGCCCGATCAAGCATCTCGATGGCAGCATCGACATGCCGCTCGCGCCCGACCTCTGAGGCCTGCCCATGCCGGTCTACGAGTACGAATGCGCAGCCTGCGGTCCATTCACGGCCTTCCGGCCGATGGCGGAGTATGCGGAGCCCAATCCGTGCGACCTGTGCGGCGACTCGTCGCCGCGCGCTTTCAACACGGCGCCCGCCTTGGCGAACATGGACGCGACCAAACGAAAAAGCATCGCAATTAACGAGCGCTCCGCTTATGCGCCCCGGCGCTCCAGCGGATCGCACGGACCGAGTTGCGGATGTTGCAACACCCGCAAACCGGCAGCGCAGGCGCCATCGGCCGTGAAGTCATTCCCGAACGCACGGCCGTGGATGATCAGCCATTAGGCAAAACGCATGTTCATGCAGCTAAGTGTGGGCTAAAAACCACGCGGCTGCATGAAGATGCCAGATGAGAAGCTGAATAAGAACAAGAGCTTGCCTGTGCGCGCTGAGGAATGGTTTCTGAGTCGCGCATGATTCGAGCGTATGGGGATGCGGACCGATGGTCTGGATCCACACCGGTTCCGTTGCGAGGTGGGGGTCGCGCAACGGGGGGTGGGCTCGCGAGAAAAGGTGCATTGACCGCAAAAGCGGCGCTACCGAGTTTGTCAGGGGGTATTTCATGTCTGATACCATGTGCCGGGATCTCGCTCCCGCCCGCTCGTCGTCCGGCTTTCGTGCCGGTGCTCTCGCCCTTGCCGGCGGCTCGCTTCTGGCCCTCGCCAGCGCAACATCCGGCGCTTTCGCTGCCGATCTTCCGACCCGCGCGCCTGCGCCCGACTTCATCGCTCCCGCCGCAACGCCAGGCTTCAGCGGCCCGCTGTCGTCAATCTTCGCGCCGCTCGCCGATCGCGGATTCACCTTCCATGTGCTGGCGCTGGACTTCTTCCAGGGCAACCCGAGCGCCGGTCTGCAGCGTGGTCGCGGCTCGAACTCCACCTACATCATCGTCGGCACCGACATCGATCTCGGCAAGGCGGCGGGCCTGCAGGGCACGTACCTGCATTATGAGAACACCTTTTTCGCCAACGTCCACAATCTGAACCTCGCCGGCCAGATCGGTGACAGCCAGGTCGGCTACCAGCCGCCGTTCAACCCGACCTTCACGCGTCTGTCGCGCGCCACGATCGAGCAGAAGCTGATGGACGGCAAGCTCGATATCGAGGCCGGCATCACCCATCCCGACCGCTTCTACGCGATCCCGAACTGCGACTCGATCAACAGCTGCTTCCAGGACATTCTCGTCCTGAATGCGGGCTGGAGTTCGCCGCAATATGGCGTGCTCGGTGGTAATATCAGCTATCAAACCAACTCCCCGGTTTACGTCGAAGCCGGTGCGTTCGCGGAAAATCAAGGCCGCAACCAGGAGACCGGCTACGACTTCAACGAGACGCAGGCGAGCGGCGTCATCGGCATGGCCGAGATCGGCTATAAGACCAAGTACGACACGACGGCCTATCCCGCGACCTACAGCCTGACCGGCTTCTTCAACACGCAGTCGCACGTCGACTTCAACGCAGCCTCGGCCTTCGGTCCGACGCGCAATGCGCAGGGCACGTCGGGCGTCGTGGCCCAGGCCGAGCAGGTCGTGTGGCGCGCTGACGGCGGCACGGTGAAGAACGCGACGCCGACGGCAATCTCGATCTACGGCAGCGGCGGTGGGGCGATCGACTCGACGATCCCGATCGAGTCCGATGTCTACATCGGCGCCAAGCTTTTGGCGCCGTTCCAGAACAACCCGGGCACGCAGTTCGGCGTCAAGTTCAACTGGGAACGCCTGAATAAGAGCTACGATGCCTACCTCGGTGCGGCCAACCTGGCAGCAGGCGGGACCGGTCAAGGCATTGCTCGCGACAAGTACATCTTCGAGTTCAACGCGCATGTCGCGCTGCCCTATGGCCTCGCTTTCGAGCCGGTCGCCCAGTACATCATCCACCCGAACAGCTTCTTCAATCCGGTGACGCCGATCCATCCGAAGGATGGCTTCTACCTTGGCGGCACTGTCGTTGTTCCGGTCGGCGTCCTTCTCGGTATTGCCGCTCACGGCTGAGCGTTGCAATTCTCTCTCTTGATGCGGTCGGTCTTCCAACTGTTGTAAACCATCGGTGCCGGCGCGATGATCTCGTGCCGGCACCGTTTTATTATGCGCTATCCCACGCTGGATTGGAGTTGCCGTGACCCCCGACACCGCCCCAAGATCTTCCGCCGTCGATCCCGTCGAAATGACCGTCGCAGACGTGCAGGCCGCGTTTGCTGCCGGCGCGCTGACATCCGAAGCCTTGACGCAGGCCTATCTTGACAGGATTGCGCTCTATAATTCGCGCTACGTCGCCGTGATCACGATGAACGAAGATGCGCTGGCCGACGCCCGTGCGATCGACAAGCGCCGTGCCGCTGGCGAGGCTCTAGGGCCGCTCGCCGGCGTGCCCGTCGTCGTCAAGGATACGATGGACATGGCCGGGCTTCCCAGCACCGGCGGCTGGCGCCTGCTGAGCGCCCGCGCCGGCGGCACCGATCTCATCCCGGCGACGGATTCGCCAGTGGTTGCGCGTATGCGCGCCGCCGGCTGCATCATCCTCGGGAAAACCAACGTCCCCGTGCTGAGCGCCACCGGCAGCCACGCCAGCGACAGCTGGGCCGGTGTCGGGCTCAACGCGGTGATGCCGGATCGCATTCCCGGCGGCAGCAGCGCCGGGACCGCGACGGCTGTTGCCGGAAGTATGGCCGTGCTCGGCCTCGCCGAAGAGACCGGCGGCTCGATTCAGAACCCGGCCTCGGCACAGGATCTGGTCGGCATCAAACCAACCTTCGCGTTGGTGCCGAATGCCGGTGTGATGCCGCTCGCCGGCAGCACCCGCGACGTCGTCGGTCCGATCGCCCGCTGCGTGCGCGATGCCGCGCTGACGCTCGACGTTCTCGCCGGCTTCAGTCCGGAAGATCCCAAAACCGTCGCTGGTATCGGCCACAAGCCGAAGGGCGGTTACGCGGCCGACCTCAGTGCCA
>NZ_LMUU01000017.1 GCF_009765775.1 Beijerinckia sp. L45 | reverse complement strand
TGCGGCCCCGACCGTGGCGGGCGCCACAACAAGACGGCGAGAGGCTGTCACGATCCCCTCATGGTGAGGAGCCTGCGGAGCAAGCGTCTCGAACCAGGAGGGATTGCGGCCCGCCCTCGTGGTTCGGAACGCATTCCCGGGGGAATGCTCCTCACCATGAGGGCTGGTACGACAGCGCCTGGCGATCCTGCCATGGCACGGTGGTCGGTGCTCTTCGTCTGGGCGCAGAAGGCCCAACAAACCCGGCAGCCCATGCCGCCGGGATCTAATAAAAACGGCGCGGCGGGGGCCGCGCCGAGGGATTGAGACCTAGCGGCGGATGCCGAGGCGCTCGATGATGCTCTTGTAGCGCGGCTCGTCCTTGCCCTTGACGTAGTCGAGGAGCTGACGGCGGTTCGACACCATCTTCAGAAGACCGCGGCGCGAATGATTGTCCTTCGCATGGGTCTTGAAGTGGTCGGTGAGGTTGGTGATGCGCTCGGTGAGGATCGCGATCTGAACCTCGGGCGAGCCCGTGTCGCCGACCGTGTTGGCGTATTCGGTGATAAGCGCCTGCTTGCGCTCTGCGGTGATCGACATCGTGGTTCCTTTCGAGGTTGGGAGGGCCCGCCGCCGATCGAGATCGGATGGGACGGGCTGGAAAAACGCTTGCGACGCGCGCCGGGCCGGGATGTCGTCCAGCCGGGTGCATGGGGAAGCGGGCGTCTGCCAGAGGCGGAGCGCTAGGGCCTTATACAGGTTTTTGGGATTGGGGGAAGGGGAGGGGTTTTGAAGTGCCAAGTGCCGCCCCTTTGATGTCATCCTGGCCGGAGCGAAGCGGAGAGCCGGGATCCATGAACACCGTTCGAAGAACCGAACACCATGTTGAAGCCTGTCCTGCATCCGCGTTTTCATAGATCCCGGGCTCGCGCTTCGCGCGACCCAGGATGACATCGCGGGGACATGCCCGGACAACCGCCGCACGCCGCCCTTGCCCCCGCCCCCCAACCGCGCTACATTCGCTTCCATCAACCTCATCGTGAACCGTTTGAGAGTGGGCCCTGCCGGACCCGCTCTTTTTTGTATCCGGAAGCCCGTACCGCCCTTGAGCGACCAGACTCCCCCAGAGCAAGGCCAAAACCTTGCCGACAAAACCCTGCTCGACGAACCCCGCCTCGCCACCGAGTCCGGCGTCGCGCAGCATGTCGCCCGCGTCGCGGAGCCGGTGTTGCGCGACCTCGGCTTCCGCCTGGTGCGGGTCAAACTGTCGATTTCCGGCATGACCATTTTGCAGATCATGGCCGAGCGGCCGGATGGCACGCTCAGCGTGGAAGATTGCGAGAAGATCAGCGAGGCGCTGTCGCCGGCCCTCGACGTCGAGGATCCCATCAAGTCCGACGCCTACCGCCTGGAAATCTCGTCGCCCGGCATCGACCGGCCGCTGGTCCGCGTCTCCGATTTTCAGCGCGCCGTCGGCTATGAGGCCAAGATCGAGATGCTCAAGCTGATCGAGGGGCGCAAGCGCTTCCGCGGCACCATCGACGCTTTCCATGAAGGATCCGCAGACGAAACCGTGCCCGCCATCACGTTCACCCGCACCGACACCAAGCCGGGCGAGACGGCGACCGTTACCCTGCCCATCGCCGATATTTCGGACGGCCGCATCATCCTCACCGACGAGCTGATCCGCGAGACCTTCCGCGCCGCCAAGGCCGCCCGCGAGGCGGCCGGCCTGCCCGAAGAAGAGGACGAAGTCCCCGACGCGGACGCGCCGGTCAAAGGCCCCGGCCGTTTTGCCGCGCGCAACGCCGCCAAGGGCAAGCCCGTCCTGCCGCCCGGCCTCCAGGCCGCCTTCAAGAAGAAACCCAGGACAGGCCCGCCGGCCCGTCCGTCCCAGCCCAGCGCGCGCAAGCCGCACTGATTTTAAACGCCCGGCGCCCCCGCGCCGCCAAGACACTGAGACCGAGGAGAACTGCGATGGCGATTTCCGCCAACAAGCTCGAGCTTCTGCAAATCGCCGACGCCGTCGCGCGCGAAAAGAACATCGACCGCCAGATCGTCCTGGAATCGATGGAAGACGCGATGCAGAAGGCGGCGCGCTCCCGCTACGGCCAGGAGACCGAGGTCCGCGCCGAGATCAACCCGAAGACCGGCGAAGTCCGCTTCTCCCGCCTGCTGCTGGTGGTCGACGAGATCGAGAACGACGCCACGCAGATTCTCCCCGCCGACGCGCGCAAGAAGAACCCTGCCGCCGAAGTCGGCGACTGGATCGCAGAAACCCTGCCCCCCTTCGACTTCGGCCGCATCGCCGCGCAATCGGCCAAGCAGGTCATCGTGCAGAAGGTGCGCGAGGCCGAGCGCGACAAGCAGTATGAAGAGTTCAAGGACCGCATCGGCGACATCGTCAACGGTGTCGTCAAGCGCGTCGAATATGGCAACGTGATCATCGATCTCGGCCGCGGCGAAGCCACCATCCGCCGCGACGAGGCAATTCCACGCGAGCTGTTCCGGCCGGGCGATCGGGCGCGGGCCTATGTCTACGACGTCCGCCGTGAACAGCGCGGCCCGCAGATCTTCCTCTCCCGCACCCATCCGCAGTTCATGGCGAAACTGTTCAAGCAGGAAGTGCCGGAGATCTATGACGGCGTGATCGAGGTCAAGTCCGTCGCCCGCGATCCCGGCTCGCGCGCCAAGATCGCCGTCACTTCGCGGGATTCCTCCATCGATCCGGTCGGCGCCTGCGTCGGTATGCGCGGATCGCGCGTCCAGGCCGTGGTGAACGAGCTGCAGGGCGAAAAAATCGACATCATTCCCTGGTCGCCGGACAGCGCGACCTTCATCGTCAACGCGCTGCAGCCGGCCGAAGTGGTCAAAGTGGTGCTCGACGAGGATTCCAACCGTATCGAAGTCGTTGTGCCGGATGATCAGCTGTCCCTGGCGATCGGACGCCGCGGCCAGAACGTGCGTCTGGCCTCGCAGCTCACCGGCTGGGACATCGACATCCTGACGGAGGCGGAAGAGTCCGAGCGCCGGCAGAAGGAATTCAACGAGCGCACCCAAACCTTCATGGGCTCGCTCGACGTCGACGAGGTTGTGGGCCAACTGTTGGCCTCGGAAGGCTTTCGCTCGGTGGAAGAACTGGCCTTCGTCGAGTCCGACGAGCTCGCCTCCATCGAAGGCTTCGATGAGGACACCGCCACCGAGATCCAGACCCGGGCGCGCGACTATCTCGCCAAGATCGACGCGGAGCAGGATGCCAAGCGCGTCGAACTCGGCGTGCAGGACGAGCTGAAGACGATCGAAGGCGTGACGCTGCCGATGCTCGTCAAGTTCGGCGAGAACGACGTGAAAACCATCGAAGACCTCGCCGGCTGCGCCACCGACGACCTGTCCGGCTGGACGGAGCGCAAGGCGGGCGAGTCGACGAAACATGCGGGCTTCCTCGACGGGCTGGAAATCTCGCGCGAAGACGCGGAAGCGCTGATCATGCGCGCCCGCCT
The DNA here is from genome assembly GCF_009765775.1 of Beijerinckia sp. L45. GTDB lineage: Bacteria > Pseudomonadota > Alphaproteobacteria > Rhizobiales > Beijerinckiaceae > RH-AL1. Next base: position 930 of record NZ_LMUU01000017.1, on the reverse strand, counting down.
CGCGGCAGGCTGGATCGACGCGCTGCCGGAACCGGCCGAAGAGTTGGAAGAGGCTGTCGAGGAGTAGAATTCTCCCTTCTCCCACATCGTGGGAGAAGGTGGCCCCTACGTCAGTCGGGGTCGGATGAGGGCGGTGACGGATAGACACGTTCGAGGGCGGGCACACCGACGTCCCTCATCCGACCCTCGCTCACGCGAGGGCCACCTTCTCCCGCAGGCGGGAGAAGGGAACGGCGAGATGAGTGGACTTTGATGCCAACACCCAAGGACGACGAGACCGGGCCGGAGCGCACATGCATCGTCACCCGGCAAAAGGCCGATCCCGAGACGATGATCCGCTTCGTCGTCGGCCCGGACGTGACGGTGGTGCCGGACATCCGGCGCAAGCTGCCGGGCCGCGGCGTCTGGGTCACCGCCAATGCCGGCATTGTGGCGCAGGCGGTGAAGAAGTCGTCTTTCGCCCGCGGCTTCAAGACCAAGGTTTTGGTGTCGCCGACGCTGGCCGCGGATACCGAAGACTTGCTGGCCCGCGACTGCCTCCAGGCGCTTTCGATGGCCAACAAAGCCGGGATCGTCGTGGCCGGGTTCGCCAAGGTCGAGTCCGCCATCGCAGGCGGCAAGGTCGGCGCCATCCTCCATGCGACGGATGCCGGCGACGACGGCATCCGCAAGATCGATGGTGCGATCCGTCGCCAGTACGGCGATGCGACTCGCCCCGTTTCGATCAAACTCTTTGCCTCCCTCCAATTGGATTTGGCTTTGGGGCGCACAAATGTAATACATGCAGCGCTCGCCGCGGGCCCGGCGAGCAAAGCATTTCTGACCCGATGCCAAAGGTTGAGGATCTATCGATCCGAGGTATCGCTTGAAGTGAGCGCGGACGCTACGGCGGAACCCGCGTGAATTGGCGTTGCCGGGCCTTGCCCGGCT
>NZ_LMUU01000177.1 GCF_009765775.1 Beijerinckia sp. L45 | reverse complement strand
CCTCGCGCAATTCACCGTCACGTTCCTCGTCGCAGTTACTTATTCGCGATGGGCGGAGATCGTGATGGATCCGCTCGCGCTCGCCGCGCGCCTTCGCCTCGCCGACGCGAAGGAGGTGTCATGATCGCGTCCGCCAAGGGCCAAATCCTCACCTCGTCCTTCTTCATCGCGTTCATCGTCGTCAGCCTCTGCATCACGTATTGGGCGACCCGTCGGGCCAAGAACGCGAGCGGGTTCTTCGTCGCGGGACGCCGCCTGAGCGGATGGCAGAACGGCCTTGCGATATCCGGCGACTACATGTCGGCCGCGTCCTTTCTTGGGATTGCCGGACTCGTGTCGCTCTACGGCTTCGACGGCCTCCTCTATTCGTTCGGGTTCATCGTGGGATGGGTTGCGATCGTGCTCATCGTCGCTGAACCCCTTCGGAACTCCGGCAAGTACACGATCTCCGATGTTATGGCGTTCCGCCTAAAGGCACGTCCGGTGCGCGCGCTAGCTGCGGCATCCTCGATAGCTATCGGGCTCCTGTACCTCCTCGCGCAACTCGTCGGCGCGGGCGCGATCGCATCCCTTCTCCTTCCCATCTCGCCAAGCGCCGCGATCGTCGTCGTCGGTCTGCTGATGGTGGTTTACGTTCTCTTTGGCGGCATGGTGGCGACGACCTACGTGCAGATCGTTAAGGCCGTCCTCGTCTTCGCGACCACGGCGCTGCTCGCAATCCTGCTGCTTTATCGGTTCGGTTTCAGCCTGGATGCGCTGCTGCAGGCCGCAGCGTCCTCCAGCGGCAAGGGCCGGGCGTTCCTGGAGCCCGGACTCTACTTCACGAACAAACTCGACCTGATATCGCTTGGACTCGCATTGGTGCTTGGAACCGCGGGACTGCCGCACATCATGATGCGCTTCTATACCGTGCCCGACGCCAAGCAGGCCCGCGTCTCTGCGAACTGGGTGATCGGTGTCGTCGGCGTCTACCTTGTAATGACAACCGTGCTCGGCTTCGGTGCGGCGGCGCTCGTAGGCCACGACAGGATCCTCGCCGCGAACAAGGCCGGCAACAGCGCGGCGCCGCTCCTGGCGTTGGAGCTTGGAGGCGGAAACGGAACCGTTGGAGGCGAAGTGCTTGTCGCTTTCGTCTCCGCGGTGACGTTCGCCACGATCCTCGCCGTGGTTGCAGGCCTCATCATCGCCGCGACCTCGAACATTGCGTACGATCTTTACTCGCAGGTCATTCATCGCGGCACCAACGACGAGAAATCGGAGGTCAGGGTGGCGAAGATCGCTACCCTCGCCGTCGGCGGTGCAGCGGTCGCGCTGGCCCTCGCGGCCCAGACGCTGAACGTCGCGTTCCTGGTCGGGTTGGCCTTTGCGGTCGCCGCTAGCGGGAACCTTCCCGTAATCCTGTTCTCCCTTTTCTGGAGGCGGTTCAATACGACGGGCGCCGTCGCCGCGCTGTCGATCGGCTTGTGCAGCGCGTTGGGGTTGGTAGCGGTAGGACCCGCATTCATCGGTCCGAGGGGCCTCTTCTTCCATGATCTGCATCCGCTGTTGACGTTGACGAACCCGGGCATTGTGAGCATCCCGCTTGGCTTCATCGCCGGCTGGCTCGGAACGCTTCTCGGTGTTCGCGAAGCTCACAGCGAAAGCCGTTTCCGCGAACTTCAAATCCGGGCGCTAACGGGCTTCGGCGCCGAAGTCAGCGATCACCCCTGATCAACCTCGTAAATGGGAGAGACCGATGCCTATCATAACTTGTGACATCCGCGAGGGTAGGACCCAGGAGCAGCGACATCAGCTTTCCGTGGAACTGTCACAAGCCGTAGTCGATGCGACCGGCTGCGGGATCGAGAACGTGTTCCTCGTCGTCCGCGAAATGCCCGGATACAACTTCGTCGATGCGGGAGAACACGTTCCGGACTACGTGGCAGGACCTCAAGGCATCGATCTCGCCGGCCACGAGCAGCTTAGAAACCGCGTGGCGAAGAACTAGCGCAACCACAAAAGGAAGGAAGCGAAATGCCGTACATACAATGCGATCTGGAAGTCGGCCTCACAGATGAAGAAAAGGTCGCGCTCATCCAGCGAATGACGGAGATCACTCATAAGGCCATCGGGTCTGCGCATGGACATATCAACGTCGTCCTGCGCGAACATCCCGCCTCGAACATCGGCGAAGCCGGGGTGGCCGGCCGAGCATTGACCTCCAGGCGCAACGAGGCGCGGGCGGTCATCGCCGACAAGGCAGCCTAGATCTTCGGCCCGGGCGTCGACAACGCGCCCGGCCCTCTTTGAGATAGGTCCCCGCGGTAGCTGTCGCGCCGACCCGCTCGAGTCTCACCGAAAGTTCATGACTGGGCCGGGCTCTGACCCAAGATCCGATCGCCCATCTCTCGAGAGTGACATCACCTTGCCCATCAAGCTTCACCGAGCCGACCAGGTGTTTGTGTCCAGCCATTGCGGCGGCGCGTCCATTACAGTGCCAGCCGGGCAGTCCGCCGACGAATTCCGCCTCGAATTCGGTCGCGGCCAATTCCTCTGTCTTGCTGGAACGGTGCTCGTGTCGGCGATCGCGTTCGCCTTATCGATGCTCGTCATTCATTGAAGTTCTTCTTGGGCGGCCTCTAGTTCGACTTTCGGTTTGGGGCATACGACGAGGCTCGACATTGCCCGCCTCCTTCAGCGTTGAGCCCTTTCAGCATCGCTGATCTCGATGCCCTCGCAACAACTGTTCGACACCCCGATTGGCAGAGACAATGGAAAGCGCCCGCCGAGAGCTTCGATGTGGCTGAAATCGTGAGGCAGCGATGTCGCTTTTATACCGACAGCGTGACCGAACGCGGGCATGTAGGATCTTCGATCAGCTTACTGACCGCGGCGCTTTGTGTTTCGTCAATTGCGATCAGGCAAAGCGCTCGGAAGTGGGAGGCCGCAGACCTCCACCATGAATCAGGCGACGGTCGGCGTCGCGAGCGTGCAGACGATCGATGGAACCCTCGCGAAGCCCTTCGATTTCCTTTCGTCGAACGCATCTACATTTGGCGCAAGGAGACGCGCAGTTCGCCGTCGCGCGTCCCGGCGGTGGCGTTCATGCTGTCTGCGGCGATCTGAGCGGGCCAGCGGTCGCCGCAACTCAAGGTCGCTCCCATCGCCGCCGCGAGATACAAAGAAGCGTATTGCCCCAGCTGGAGCAGTAGAGATTGGCGCGATCTCATATTCGTCGTCATCGAAGGATCGATGCGGATGATTGACGACCGCGGTCAGCCGCCTGAACTCTCACTCTTGGGTAGTTGACGGCTGGCGGTGCGAACACCATGAGCATGTACTGCAGGGCTCGGACGAGAAGGACGTGCCGTCAGCTTCTGCACTACCGCCTTGATCGCGTTCATCCCCTATCTTGCACTGGAAACCCGGTCCTTCAGGGCCGGGTTTTTGACAAGCCGCACATCGGCCATGCTCGTCTTCTGCTTTAGGCCCGGATGCCCGCCATGAAGATCCTGACGTGGTTGCTGATCACGGAATTCCGGTCCTCCGGAATGGTTTGGTTATAGATAAACTCGCGGATTGCCATATAGAAGACTTGGCCATGCAGCCCCCAGACGGCTTCCTCGTCCGCTACGGACGGCGCGTCAGATCCTTCTGGCTCGCGAGACCCTGTGCTTCGTAGCTCCCTACAGACGGGCATGATCAGGTTGTCTCGCAGAACCTTCAGATACCGGTCGGTGATGCCAACGGACCGCATCCCCGCGAAGACGAAGATCCGGACCCAATCGTAATGGAATATCCGCTCTGCGTATTCGATGTAGAAGCGCGTGAGCCGAGCCTCCAAGGACATGGATCTGTCCACGATGAGATCGTTCCAGGTCGGGTTCCATCGGCTGAGGTAGACGTGCTCGTAGACGCGGTCGATCAGCGCCTCTTTGGTTGGAAAATACCGGAAGATCGCCGAATGCGTGATTCCCATCGTCTTCGCGAGTTCTCGGGTCTGCCCCTCGAAGCCGTGTTCGGCGAAGAATGCGGTGGCCGCCTCGACGATGGCCTTTTCCCGGACGGCGGCCGAGAGGTAGGACCGTTTTGCCGACTTCGCGACGCTCAAGCACAAACCCTCCCCCAAAGTGACCATATGGTCATTTTCTGTTGACAGGTGCAATCGATTGGACGACGTTTGGCGCGAGACGCGATCCGGGCGCGACCGACAAGGCGACTTCTGTCGCGTGTGATATCCTCAAGATCCATGCGAGATGGGCCCAGTTTATCGATACCTCGATCGCACTCGCAATTACGCAACGGTGAAAGATCCCATGAGCAAACTCGTCGTTCTTTATGACAAGCCCACCGATACCGCCGCATTCGAGAAGCATTTCCGTGCGGTCCACATGCCGCTGGTCGAGAAGATGCCCGGCTTGCGCGGATACAGTTACGGCCCGGCGACGGGTCTCGATGAAAGCCCTGGAGCCTACTTCTGGAGCTTCATAGGGACGTTCGACAGCCGGCAGGCGATCCTCGACGCGTTCGGCACCGCCGAGGGACAAGCCGTGGCCGCCGACATCCCGAACTACTCGCCGGACGCTCCCACCATCTTGTTCGTCGACAGCACCGAGTCTGCGGCTTCCTGATTACCTAGCGCCTCTCGAACCCGTGCTTTGCCTGGGCCGCTATATCGGTTCCAATGTAGCGACTCAGTGGCTTCGGCGCGCGCTAACGGCTTGCGTGACGCCGAGAGGACCAACCTAAGCCGAAGCCTAGGGAGACTTTGCATGAACGTTCATTCCCAGCCCCTGATGCGGACCGCAGTCGTACCGCAGGCCATCCGCGATTGGCTCTCCAAGCCGAAGGCGCTGCTGATCGACGGCAAGTGGGTCGCCGCACAGTCCGGCAAGACCTTCGAAGTGCACGACCCGGCCACCGGCGAGGTGATCGCCCATGTTGCCGAAGGTGATAAGGCCGACATCGACCTGGCCGTGAAGGCGGCGCGCCGCGCGTTCGAAAGCGGCCCCTGGGCGCGAATGACGCCGTCGGAGCGCGGTCGCATCATCCACAGGATCGGCGACCTCATCCTCCAGCACGCAGACGAACTCGCTTCCATCGAGGCGTTGGACAACGGGAAGCCAAAGGCGGTGGCGAAGGCCGCCGACGTGACCCTGGCCGCGGACATGTTCCATTACATGTCGGGATGGGCCACCAAGATCGAAGGCAAGTACATCAACATTTCCGCCCTTGCGGCACCCGGGATGCAGTTCGCCTCTATGGTGAGGCCGGAGCCCGTCGGAGTGGTCGGCCAGATCATTCCCTGGAACTTCCCGTTGCTCATGGCGGCGTGGAAGCTCGCCCCGGCATTGACCACGGGTTGCACGGTCGTGCTGAAGGTCGCGGAGGAAACGCCGCTTTCGGCGTTGCGCCTGGGAGAGCTCATCCTCGAAGCGGGCGTACCGGCTGGCGTGGTGAACATCATAGCGGGCTTCGGCGAGACGGCAGGCGCTGCCCTCGCGGGTCATCCCGACGTCGACAAGGTGGCCTTCACGGGTTCGACGGAGGTCGGCCGGCTCATCGTTCAGGCTGCATCGCGCGACCTGAAGAAGGTATCGCTTGAGCTTGGCGGAAAGTCGCCGAACATCATCCTGAAGGACGCCGATCTCTCCCAGGCCATTCCTGGAGCCACGGCGGCGATCTTCTTCAACCACGGCCAGTGCTGCAACGCCGGTTCTCGGCTGTTCGTGCACAAGTCGATCTTCGAAGAGGTGGTCGAGGGTATCGCCAAGGAGGCCGCCAAGATCAAGATCGGCCACGGCCTCGACGACGGCGTGGACATGGGACCTCTCGTGTCGCAGGTCCAATACGATCGTGTCACGGAGTTCTTGGCCTCTGGTGAACAAGAAGGCGCACGCGCCGTCTGCGGCGGCAAGGGACTGGGCGGAAAGGGCTACTTTGTTCCGCCGACCATCCTCGTGGACACCAATCCTGGCATGAAGGTCGTTCGCGAGGAGATCTTCGGACCGGTGCTGGTCGCGGCGCCCTTCGACGATGCGGACGACACCCTGATCGCGGAGGCCAACAACACGATCTACGGTCTCGCAGCGGGCATATGGGGCAAGGACGGCGGTGAAACCCAGCGCATCGCCAACCGCCTCAAGGCTGGCTCGATCTGGATCAACTGCTACCACGTGTTCGATGCGGCGCTTCCCTTCGGCGGCTACAAGCAGTCGGGATGGGGACGCGAGATGGGTCAGGCGGTGCTTGCCAACTATCTCGAACAGAAGGCCATTACGACGCGGATCGGCTGACGCCCTTCCACGGGGTGCACCTTGCACCCCGTGGGGATGACACCAACCGGCTAGCCTTTATCCTTGAAACTGTCGGTGTGACTTGGCGAGGCGCTATCTGTGAAGCGTCAACGGAGTATCGCTACATGCAACATCGCCATCTTGGAAAGCATCTCACCGTATCTTCGATCGGCCTGGGATGTATGGGTCTCACCGGCGTGTACGGTCGCCAGGATGAAGCGTCGTCGATCAAGATGCTGCGTCGTGCGGTCGACATTGGCGTCACCTTCTTCGATACCGCCGAAGTATACGGACCCTACGATAATGAGGTACTCATCGGAAAGGCGCTGAAGGACGTGCGGGATCGCGTGGCGATCGCCACCAAGTTCGGCTTCAAGATATCAGACGAAGGCGTTGGCATGGCCCGCATGGCCGGCACCGATAGCCGGCCTGATCACGTCAAGGCTGTGGCCGAGGCCTCTCTGAAGCGCTTAGGCATCGAAACCATCGATCTTCTCTATCAACACAGGGTCGATCCGAACGTGCCGATCGAGGAAACTGTCGGCGCGATGGCCGAACTCGTACGTGAGGGAAAGGTCCGTGCTCTCGGCCTTTCCGAGGCTAGCGCCGACACCATCCGACGGGCCCACGCGGTGCACCCGATCAGCGCGGTGCAAAGCGAGTACTCGCTGTGGACGCGTGATCCGGAGGCAGAGGTGCTGCCCACCTGCCGTGAGCTCGGCATCGGGTTTGTGCCGTACAGCCCACTTGGGCGAGGCTTCCTCACGGGAGCGATACGCGACATGAAGTCCCTCGACGCTGATGACTACCGGCGGACGTCTCCACGTTTTGCCGACGGAGCTTTCGACGCGAACCTAGCCGTCGTGAAGGTGCTCGAGGATCTTGCGGCGTCAAAGGGAGTCACCGCCGCGCAACTCGCGCTCGCCTGGGTCCTGCACCAGGGTGACTTCATTGTCCCCATTCCAGGAACTCGTAAGATCCACCGGCTCGAAGAGAACGTGGCGGCCGCCGACATCGTCCTATCGCCGCAGGATCTTGCCTCAATCGAATCCGCCGTCCCACATGATGCGATCGTCGGTGCGCGCTACCACGATGCCGGGCTGGCGATGGTGAATCGCTGAAGCATTCACCGAAACAACAAGCTACTTGTGATCGTCGCGGATGAATACGTGCGCCGACGTCTCACTGATATCCACGACGTGAGGTGTCCGTGGCACAAGGCCGCCTTCTCTCTGTCTACGGGCAAGTGCGTCGAGCCTCCGGCGGTCGACGACCTGCCCCGCTTCGCTGTCCGCGTCGTCGATGGCCGCGTGATGCTCACCGTACCCGAACAGTCGGGTCTCGAGC
>NZ_LMUU01000176.1:3292-38276 GCF_009765775.1 Beijerinckia sp. L45 | reverse complement strand
CTTCATCCACCAGGCCGAGCTGTGGGGCGTCTATCCCAACGAGGTGATCGAGTAGCTCGGCCGTCATTGCGAGCGAAGCGAAGCAACCCAGGGGCCGCAAACCACGATCTCTAATCAAGAATGAGCTTGGTTCGCTTTGTCCGAGCCACGGCCGGCCAAGCAAAGCCCATTTACATAAAGCGAAGGCGCCCCTAAGGCGCCCGACGCATAGTTAGGAGCCGCGGCTCCTGGGTTGCTTCGCTTCGCTCGCAATGACGACGTCAGCGAAAGCGCAAACCCCTAGTTCTTCGGCTGCTTCTTCGGGCGCAGGCGCACCACGACATCAATCGCGGCGATCTCCATCCCTTCCGGCAGATCCGGCACGACAGTGCGGTCGATCGACAGCGCGGGAATGTCGATCAGCGCATTGGTGCCCTCGACCAGGAAGTGGTGATGGTCGGTGACGTTGGTGTCGTAATAGACCTTGCTGCCGTCGACCGCGACTTCGCGCAGGAGGCCGGCCTCGGTGAAGACGTGCAGGCCGTTGTAGACGGTGGCGAGCGAGACGGGCACGCGCAGCTCCTGCGCTTCCTCGTAAAGCTTTTCGGCCGTCAGATGCCGGTCGCCCTTGGCGAATAGGAGAAGGCCGAGGGCCATGCGCTGGCGCGTGGGGCGCAGGCCGGATTCTTTCAACTTGGCCCGAAGAGCGTGAACGGGGCAGCCGGCCATCATCGCGTCGAGCCGCCCTTGGGCGGTCAACTCGAGAGGCTTTTGTCGCGTTTGGATCTGATCGGTCATATCTATCTTCAAGACGCCGCGAGGGCGCATCTCCATGCTGTCTTAAATCTATAGAGTTCGCCTCTCCGGTTCGCAAGCATACTGGCGGCGAAGAGGGCCAAGTCAGAACAATTCCATATTATAGCCTGGGACAGCATGAACGAAGGGGTGCCTTGGCCGCTTTCGATCCCAGGGACACCGTGCTAAGAGCCCGCGATAATGCGCCACGGGCATGTCCGTCCCAGGCCGAGTTCTTATGCGAAAGTTCCCCAAACGATGAGCGAGCGCCGCTCCAGCTTCGACTACGAACAACTCCTGGCCTGCGGTCGTGGTGAGCTTTTCGGTCCCGGCAATCCGCAGCTTCCGCTGCCGCCGATGCTGATGTTCGACAAGATCTTCGAGATTTCGGAGACGGGCGGCCCCGCCGGCAAGGGCATGATCCGCGCCGAACTCGAAGTGAAGCCGGACCTCTGGTTCTTCGGCTGCCACTTCAAGAACGATCCTGTCATGCCCGGCTGCCTCGGCCTCGATTCGCTGTGGCAGATGCTCGGCTTCTACCTCGGCTGGCTCGGCCTCTCCGGTCGCGGCCGGGCGCTCGGCGTCGGCGAAGTCAAGTTCAGCGACCAGGTGCTGCCGAGCGTCAAGCGCGTGGTCTATGGCGTCGATCTGAAGCGCGTGTTCAAGACCAAGCTCAACCTCGGTATTGCGGACGGCTGGCTGGAAGCCGACGGCGTGCGCATATACGAAGCCAAGGATCTGCGCGTGGGTCTGTTCCAGGCGGCAGCGCCAGCCTCGGCCTGAAAGGGTCTTTGAACCTCGCTTTCAGTGCGGCTCCCGTCAGCTGACGCAGCGACGGTATAGCGGAGAATACCATGAGACGTGTCGTCGTCACCGGCATGGGGATCGTGTCCTCGATCGGCAATTCGACCCAGGAGGTCCTGGCCTCGCTGCGGGAAGCGAAGTCCGGCATCGTCCATGCGGAAAAATTCAAGGAACTCGGGTTCCGTTCGCAGGTCTATGGCGCGCCGACGATCGACGTCGAAAGCGCGGTCGACCGCCGCGCGATGCGCTTCCACGGCGGCGGCACCGCCTGGGCCCACATCGCGATGGATCAGGCGATCCAGGATTCCGGGCTGACGCCCGAGGAGGTCTCCAATCCGCGTACCGGTATTCTGGTCGGCTCGGGCGGCCCCTCCACGCGCGCCATCGTCGAGGCGGCGGAGACCACCCGCACCAAGGGTCCCAAGCGCGTCGGCCCCTTCGCCGTGCCGAAGGCCATGTCGTCGGGCGTTTCCGCGACGCTCGCGACCTGGTTCAAGATCAAGGGCGCGAACTATTCCATCTCCTCGGCCTGCGCGACCTCCAACCATTGCATCGGCAATGCCGCCGAAATGATCCAGTGGGGCAAGCAGGACATCATGTTCGCGGGCGGCTGCGAGGAACTCGACTGGACGCTGTCCGTCCTGTTCGACGCGATGGGCGCGATGTCGTCGGGCTACAACGACACCCCGTCTGTCGCCTCCCGCGCCTATGACAAGAACCGCGACGGCTTCGTCATCGCCGGCGGCGCCGGCGTCATCGTGCTCGAAGAATACGAGCACGCCAAGGCGCGCGGCGCCCGCATCTATGGGGAGATCGCCGGCTACGGCCTGACCTCCGACGGTTACGACATGGTCTCGCCATCGGGCGAAGGCGCCGAGCGCTGCATGCGCATGGCGATCGAAGGCCTGAAAATGCCGATCGACTATATTAACCCGCACGCGACCGCGACGCCGGTCGGCGACGCCAAGGAGATCGAGGCGATCCGCAGCGTCTTCGGCAGCGGCGACACATCCCCGCCGATCGCCGCGACCAAGTCGCTGACCGGCCATTCGCTCGGCGCCACCGGTGTGCAGGAAGCGATCTACTGCCTCTTGATGATGAACAACGGCTTCATCGTCGAGAGCGCGCATATCGACGAAATCGATCCGGCCTTCGCCGACATGAACATCGTCCGCGAGCGCCGCGACAATGTGAAACTCGGCACTGTACTGTCGAACTCGTTCGGCTTCGGCGGCACCAACGCCACGCTCGTGCTGAAGCACGTCGATGTCTGAAACTGTTACCGTTCCGACCGGCACCCTGATGCAGGGCAAGCGCGGTCTCATCATGGGCGTCGCCAACGACCATTCGATCGCCTGGGGCATCGCCAAGGCGCTGCATGCCCAAGGCGCCGAACTGGCCTTCACCTACCAGGGCGAAGCGCTGGGCAAGCGGGTCAAGCCGCTGGCCGCCAAGGTCGGGTCGAGCCTCGTCCTGCCCTGCGACGTCGAGGACCTCGGGTCGGTCGACGCCGTGTTCGACGCGATCGGCAAGACCTGGGGCTCGCTCGACTTCGTCGCGCATTGCATCGCCTATTCCGCGAAAAACGAGCTCAAGGGCCGCTACGCCGACACGACGCGGGAAAACTTCGCCCGCACGATGCTGATCTCGGCCTTCTCCTTCACCGAGGTCGCCAAGCGTGCGGCACCGCTGATGACGCAAGGCGGCAGTCTCGTTACCTTGAGCTTCGGCGGCGCCACCCGGGTGATGCCGAACTACAACGTGATGGGGGTCGCCAAGGCGGCGCTCGAAGCCGGCGTGCGCTATCTCGCCGCGGACTACGGCCCGTCGGGGATCAGGGTCAACGCTATCTCGGCCGGACCGATCCGCACGCTCGCTGGCGCGGGCATTGCCGACGCCCGCTTCATGTTCAATTTTCAGAAGAGCCACGCCCCGCTGCGCCGGACGGTGACGATCGAGGACGTCGGCGGCTCGGCGCTCTACCTTCTGTCGGACCTGTCCAACGGCGTGACCGGCGAACTGCACTATGTGGATGCCGGCTACAACATCATCTCGATGCCGCACCCCGACAGCCTGAAGGCGGACGAGGCGAACCTCTAACCACCGTCATTCCGGGGCGGCGGAGCCGCACCCGGAACCGGTGGTCCTCCGGCTCGATGCACACGTCAGACACCGAAGCGCGCCGGTTCCGGGCAGCGCTCCCGCCCGTCCCGGAATGACGCTTACAGCTTCTTCAGCGACAGGCTCTTGCCCTCGGCGGGATCCTTCAGCCAGGAGCCGTCGGCCTGCTTGTCGAGGTGGGTCATGTGTCCGGCCTTGGCGGTCAGCACGAGACGCCCGTTGACGATCTGCCAGGCCGTCGGGTCGAACACCACGATGCCCTGGTCGCGGCAGGCCGGCGCCAGCGCCGCCCGCGCGCCCCCCTTGACCCGTGTCTTGTCGTCAAGGGTCAGCATGCAGCCGGTGTCATGCGTTTTGTCGCGCAGCACGGCATAGCGCCCGGCGAGATCACCCATCCGCTCGGTCGCGACCCGGCTCGGCTTGACCGGCGCGTCGCTTGCCGCAGCCACGCCCGTCGCCAGGCTGATGACGGCCGGCGGGAGAGCCTGCCCTACAGGCGGCTTGCCCTGCAGCAGGTCCGAGGCATCGCCGCTGGTGGCGCTGCGTCCCATCGCCGGCACATAGACCAGCCTGTAGGTCGCGCCGTCACTGCCCTGGCCGCTGAAAGCGTCGCCATCCGCCGCGAGCGCCAGAAGCGCACGGCCGCCGGGGTCCATGAGCGTCAGATGCGTGGCATCGCCCAGAGTCCAGCGCCCGACCTTCGCGAGGATCGGGACGACACGCCGACAGGCCACAGGCACGCCGACGAAGAAATCGCCTTTGTCCGAGCGCTCGCCATTTAGCGTGATCCGGCATGGCCGGCTGCCCTGCTCGCGCATTACGTCCCACTGCCCGACGATGTCGTCGGCCGACTTCGCCGCCGCCGGCAGCGATAGGATGCTCGTCATACCAAGCAGCCCGGCGGCGAGGGCCGTAGATCGGGCGCAAGCGGGTCGGAAAAGGGACATGATCGGCATCGCAGTTGCTCCAGGCCGCAACGCGGCTTGTCTCACTAACGTGATTCGTCGGGTGGTTGTTTCAGCTCATGGCGTAAAGCTGAGCGAGAACGCAAGCCCATCCCGCCGGAAGTCGAAGCTGCACCCGCCGTGGAGCCCGATTTCGCTTTCGCCCTCGATCAGCGTGGTCCCCAACCCCGGCTGCTGTCCGGCCGCGATCGGCGGTCCGCCGCTTTCGTCCCAATGAAATACGAGCTCGCCATCCGCGAGGGTCCAGGTCACCGCGACCGTTCCGACGCCATTAGACAACGCCCCGTGCTTGGCGGCATTGGTCGTCAGTTCCTGAACGATGCGGCCGACCGAACGCCCCATGATCGGCGTCAGCACGACGACGGGACCGTTCAGGGTGAAGCGCTGGTCGCCGAACGGGCTCAGCCACGGGCTGACGATCGCCTCGATCGGCATGGCGGCGTGATCTCGCCGGATCAACTCGTAGGCAGCCGCCAACATCTGCAGGCGTGCGGCCAAGGATGTCCGCGCGTCGACGAGGGAGAGGTCCGGCGCCGCCATGTGCCGAACGAGGCTCGTGGTGACGGCGAACACGTTCTCGACGCGATGGTTGAGCTCCCGCGTCAGGATGTCGTGCTGCCCCTCGAGTTCGGCCAGGGAGGTGATATCGACGAAGGTGACGACAACCCCCTCGATCGCGTCGTTCTTCCCCCGGTAGGGTATGAGCCGCACGAGATACCGCGCCCGATAGGTCGGCTCGGCAATGCGATGTTCGACGGGCTCGCCCGTCCTGAAAACCTGCCTGACATGATCCTGGAGTTGCGGGTAGGCGGGATGGATGGCGAAATCCGTCAGGGGACGGCCACGATCGTTTGGGATCAGTCGGAAGATCCGCGAGATCGCCGGCGTGAAGCTGCGGATGACCAGATCGCGATCGAGGAAGACCGTGGCGATCTGCGTCGCCTCGAACAGGTTCCTGAGATCGCCGTTGGCGCGATCGAGGTCGTCGAGCTTGCCGGTCAGCTCGAGATTGACGGTCTGCAGTTCCTCGTTGAGCGATTGCAGCTCTTCCTTGGAGGCTTCCATCTCCTCGTTGGTGGATTGCAGCTCTTCGTTCACCGACACGAGTTCCTCGTTCGAGGATTTCAGCTCCTCGATCGCGGTCTCATATTCCTCGATCATCGATTGCAGGCGTTCCCGCGTATCGCGAAGATCGCGTTCCAGCGCGACGACCGCGTCGCCCGCCTCGCGGTCGTGGACCCGGACGCCGGGCTGCGCGGGCAACAGCGCGGCATCCTCGAACAGCACCAGAAACAGGTTTTCCGTGTTGTCGCGGTCGCGGATCGGGTCGATGGTCAATCTGACGATCAGGATGTCGTCGAGATCGTCGTCGATGACGACGTTGTTGCGAACGATCGTCTGCCTGGTGTCGGCGACCTCGTGCAAAGCGCTCCGCAAATCGAGGCGCAGGCCACGGCGGGCCATGGCCAAAAGCTGGCGGCTCGGCGGTCCATGCGCGACCTCGAGATATTTGCCGGTGTGTTGCGAGCAGTAGACCACGTCGCCGTCGCCGTTGACGACGACATGGGCGGGCGCAAACCGGTCGATGATCCGGGCCTCGACGGAATGCCGAAGCGGAATATTGTTGGCGGAGGGACCAACGGCCGGAACGGACATCGTCGTCCGCGCGCCATACATCGCGACCGGCAGTCGCTTGATCGACCCATGGTCGCGCATCTGATAGATGCGCTGCTTCTTGTCGACCGCCGCGAAGAGATCGCCGAACTCGCCGATGTTTTCCGACGTCCCAAGAAACAGGTATCCGCCCAACTTCAAGGCATAGTGGAAGATCGGAATGACCTGATTCTGGATCTCCGCGCCGAAATAGATCAGCAGATTGCGACACGAGACGAGATCGATGCGCGAAAACGGCGGGTCGCGAATGACGCTGTGCGGCGAAAAGATGCAGAGGTCTCGAACCTCCTTCGCGACCACATAGGTCCCGCCGTCTTCCGCGAAAAACCGCTTCCGCCGGTCCGGCGAAACGCCTTCGAGAAGCGACTCCGGATAGCGCGCGGCACGCGCGACGAGGAGGACGGTGTCGTCGATATCCGTGGCGAAGATCTGGACGCGCGGCACCGCCTTCAGCGTATCCATATGCTCCCGCATCAGGATGCCGATCGAAAAAACCTCTTCGCCCGTGGCGCAGCCGGGCACCCAGACGCGGACCGTGTCATCCGCGCTGCGGCCTTCGAACAGGCTCGGGATGATGGTGGTTTCCAAAGCTTCGAAGGCGTCCGCATCGCGGAAGAAATTGGTGACGTTGATCAGCAGATCGCGGAAGAGCTGCGTGACCTCGTCGTGATCCTCCTCCAGCCGCGTGACATAGGCGGTGAAGGTCTGATGCTGGAGGATGTGCATCCGCCGTTGCACCCGGCGCATGAAGGTCTTTACTTTATAGCCGGAAAAGTCGTGCCCCGTTTGCTTGCGCAGCGCGTCATAGGCGCGCTTCTGGTCGGCATTCGTCGTCTCGTCTTCATCGACCGGCGCGCCGACCTGCACATCGCCGTCGAGGCTGTCTCGAAACGCCATGAGTGTCGCCGGCATCTCCTGCACGGGGATCGCATGGTCGATCAGGCCGGTTGCGATGGCGCTCGCCGGCATGTCGCGATGGGCCGGCTTTGTTCCATCCGCCGTCTGCGCGAGGGTGATGCCGCCATATTCCCGGATCGCCTTGAGGCCGAGCGAGCCGTCGGCGCCACCGCCCGACAGGATGATGCCGGCGGCATAATCGCCGCGCTCCACCGCGAGAGACGACAGAAACAGATCGATCGGGTTGCGTTCACGCCGGACGTGGTTGGGTTTGCGGATGCGCAAACGCCCGGCTTCGATGGTCATGATGGCATTGGGCGGCATGACGTAGACGCAGTCTGGCACCACAGTCATGCCGTCCGTTGCGACGAACACCGGCATGGTGGTCGAGCGCGCGACAATCTCGTGCAGCAAACTGTCGTGATCGGGGCTAAGATGTGTAATGATCACGAAGGCGATACCGGCATCGCTCCGGAGCGCCGTGAAAAACTCTTCGATCGCCTGCACGCCACCGGCCGACGCACCGATACCGACAATTGGAAACAGCGGCTCGTCGCCCGTCATCATGCCTCACTATCAACTAACAGACTATATCAGTGCGGAACCAGAACGCATCTTCTATAGTATCATATTTGATGTGGCTGCACCCTTCGAGCCGGCAAAGTGCCAGTGTAATCATAGGTGACCCATTCCGCTTTATCTGTTCCACCTTCGTAGTGGCAAAACCGTTTCCACCGACGACACGGGCACCGAGTTTGCCACGCTCGATATCGCTTATCTCGATGCGTTCCGAGCGGCGGGCGAAATGTGGCTCGAAATGTCGCGGCACGGCGAAGATGGATCGCGGCACAGCTTTGAGATCACGGATAATTTGGGCCAACTTCTCATCGAGCTGCCGTTTTCTGAAGTGTTTCCGCCACCACGCGTCCATCAAGCGTCCGCGCGACGTGCTGCCGCCAAATTGACGGCCGCAACGACGGCCCGAAGCCATAGCCTTGCCGCAGAGATCGCTTCGTTGGTCGCGATCGCGCAACGGACGATCCAGGAAACCCAGCTCGTGCTGAAACAGGCGCGCCTGATATCCTGACGCCCGCGGCGCGATCTTAAGCTGGGTGGCATCACCCCACGATGAGCGCCTTCCCGCCCCGGTCGGTTGCGTCTCGTTGACGCGCCCTACGCCGCGACGATGTCCGCGACGTCGACCAGATTCAGGTAGTCGGGGTTGAACAACGAAGCCGCTTCGAGGGCCCTGAGGTTCGGCAGCGTCAGAATCTTGCCGCGCAAAATGAGCAGATCGGCGCTGCGAAGATCCCGCAGCCGCTTGTTGACATGCACTAGCGAGAGCCCCGTCGTCTCTGCCAGATCGGTCTGGGTCAGCGGCAGGAAGCACTGGTTGCCGCTTGTCAGGCCGACGGCCCGCAGCCGGTGGAACAGCTCGCAAAGGATATGTCCGATGCGCTCCGGCGCCGAGCGCTGACCAAGATTGACCATCCATTCGCGCTGGATCGCCGCAGAGGCCAAGGTTCGCACCGACAGAGCCTTGGCGATTCCAGGATGGGTCCCGCTCGTCAAGGGGTGGGTCAACTCCAGAACCGTCACGGCGGTCAGGCTGGCGATCGAATGGTCCATCCGCCGCAGGCTGCCGATGTTGAGATCCGACACGTCGCCCGGAAGCAGGAAGGATACGATCTGCCGCCGGCGGTTCGGCAAGGTTTTATAGCAGTAGGCCCAGCCGTCGAGGATCAGGTAGGGATGCAGCGGCTTGTCGCCCTGACGGATGATGTCATGCCCGGCATCATAGCGGCGGACCTGCGGCTCCAGCTGGCTTTCGATGACAGCAATGTCTGCCGCGTCGAGAGTCGCATAGCGGCCGACCCCCCTGACGAACGCAGATGTCATCCGGCTTCCAACAGCTGCAACGACCGGCGATACACTGGGGCCTAATATGTTCATACCTGTATCGCATCAGGCGCGACAAGAATCACGCAATGGTTGGAGCACCGATGGCGAAACGCGGCCAATCAGCGATGTCACGAAGACATAGGATATACCACCCCGATTGCGCCGTGTACTAGCCTTATTGATGGAAAATAGGGCTTGTGATCGCAAAGGTAGAGCTAAATGCCGCCGAGCCGAAGCGCTTTGTTGTCACAATACTAACATTTGATGCAACGATAATCATCAGGAAGCAAGAATGAGGACCATGCGTTCCAGGCACGGACGCGTCGGCCTCGGACACGACAACGCGGCGCAAGCAAACGGTTGTGGACTTTCCCGGCAGGAACACGCTCGAACGTCGCGAGACCGATTTACCAGCGCGATGATTCCATCCACCTGGCAAGCACCGAGGCAAGCCATGACCCATTCCGACCTCGAAGCCCGGATTGCCACGCTGGAAATGCGGACGATGCACCAGGATCGCGTGATCGAGGATCTCAACGCGACCATCACGACGCAATGGCGGATCATCGACGGTCTCGCCCGCCAGATGGCGAACCTGGACGATCGGCTGCGGGATGGCGCAGGCGGCGTGCCGCCCGAAGCACCGCCCCCGCATTACTGACCCGGCGCGCGCGTTTTGCCTCTTCGATGCGGCGCCACCTCGAGCGGCGGCGTCAATCGTCCTGGCGGTATCGCGACGACGACGCTGCGGGGCCGCGGCAGCCGGCGCGCTAAAACAGGTCCAGGTCGTTGCCGTAGATTTGCAGCGGGATGATCCGGCCGCGCAGGCGCGCCGAGAGGTCCGCCAGCGGCAGGTCTTCGGCAATCGCGTCGATATCGACCGGGTGCTGGCTGGCGCCCTCGCAGGCCGCACCGTCGAGCACGCGTGCCAGGCTTTCCAACGTCTGCCAAACCAGATCGAGGTTTTGCGCATGACGGCACTTCTCGGCATCCTCTTCGGAGGCGTCGATCAGAAGCGGGCTGAGCCCCGTCTGCATGTCGCCGACGATCTGCGTGAGGGTGTCGAGTTCCGTCTTCACGCGCGCCAGCAAGACCGCCATCGGCGCCGACGACGCGCCCGCGAATACGTCTGCTTGCCTTGCCATCGCTGGACCGTTCATCGTGGAAGTATCCGTTTTAGGGTGGCAAGGCGAAACGTCATATCAAGGCGGCGGTCTCATCATCGATCTGGCCGTTCGACATCCTGGGCAGGCTAGAAGAGTTCGAGCGATCCGGAGGAGCTCGGCGCGACCGGCGCCGCGATGGCCTCTTGCGAATAGTCGAGGAAACTGCGGCGCGCCCGGCCGGACACCGGCCAGTATTGCACCCGTCGCCCCATCGGCCCGCGCAGACACTCACTGACGATCGTGATCTGCTCGCGCCGAAGGAAGCCCGCGGCAAAGTCCGCGTTCATGCTTCCGATATCGGCACGGCCGGCGATCGTCTTGGCGCCTCCGAACAGTTTCGCTTCCAGGCGCCGGCGCGAAGCGCCCTGCGCGAGCAGCGCGTTCAGCAAGAGCTCCATCGCGTGCACGCCGAAGCGCTCGCCGTCGGACGTGTTCGACCCCTCGCCGCCAGGCAGCAGGAAATGGTTCATCCCGCCGATCCCCGCGACGGGATCGCGGATACAGGCGGCGACACAAGACCCCAGAATGGTTGTGAGCACCACTTCCGGATCGTTGTTGATCTTGTGCTCACCCTGAATGACGTGAATCGTCTTCGGCGAACGGGCGTTGTAGGTTGCTAGAGCCGACACTGTTTCGCCCGCCCCGGTCTTAGGTCAATGCGCCGAAGACGGCTTCGATCTTCTTGCGCAGTTCCGGAACCGAGACCGGCTTCTTCAGGTAATTGTTGACCTGAAGCTCCTGCGCCATTTTCAGGAACGCGGTGTCTTCCGCGCCCGTCAGCAGGAAGAACGCCGATTTCTTGGTCGGCCCATGCGCGCGGACGGCGCGCAGCAGCTCGACACCATTGAGCTTGGGCATGTGGTAGTCGGAGACGATGAGATGGACGGGCGCCTTCATGACGAGGTCGAGCGCTTCCTGCCCATCCTTCGCCATCACGACGTTGGGGATGCCGATATCCGCGAGGGCAGACCGGATCAGCAAACGGCTCGTCTGCTGATCATCGGCGATGAGGACTTTGAGAGCTGATGCGAGGGGCATGGGTTTATCCGGGTTTTTGGTTGGTCATGGACAGGATTTCCGCACCGATCTTCTTGAGCGGTAGCTGGCGTTCGACCCCACCAGCCTCGTGCGCGGTTCTTGGCATGCCATATATGAAGGAACTGGCAGCATCTTGCCCGATGGTTTTGGCGCCCGCCTTGCGCATGGCGAGAAGTCCATCGGCTCCGTCTCGGCCCATTCCCGAAAGAATGACGCCGACGGCGCCCTTTCCGACGACCTTCGCCACCGACTGAAAGAGCACATCGACCGATGGGCGATGACCGCTCACCAGGCCGCTTGGCACGAGACGGCAGCGATAGGGTCCGACGCCGGAAACGGTCAGATGCTGAGCGCCGCCGGGCGCGACATAGATGTGGCCGACGTCCAGCGGTGCGCCGTCGACGGCTTCGCTGACATGGGCGTTGCAAAGGCGATCGAGACGCGCCGCTAAACTTTTCGTGAACATCTCCGGCATGTGCTGCGTGATGAGCATCGGCGGACAGTTTGCCGGAAAACCTTCGAGGACGGCGCTCAAGGCTTCAACGCCGCCGGCCGACGAGCCCATCGCGACGATGCGCCCGTCGGGTCGATAGTTGGCATGCGGATCGGTCTCGCGACCGTGATCCACCTTGTCGTGCGCCGCCGGCGGGCGGAAGCGCACATCGGCGGCGATGCGGATCTTGTCGGTCAGGCCCGCGAACAAGGTCTTGTCGCCGGGCTGCGGCTTACCGATGCAATCGACGGCGCCCATGGCCAGCGCCTTGACGGTGAGATCGCCGCCGGAGCTGGTGAAGTTCGACACCATGATGACCGGCGTCGGGCGCAGCCGCATCAGCTTTTCCAGGAATTCGATGCCGTTCATCTTCGGCATCTCGACGTCGAGCGTCACGACGTCGGGATTGAGCTTCTTGATCGCCTCGCGGGCTTCGAGCGCATCGGCCGCCTGGCCGACGACTTCGATGTCCGGCGTGTCGAGCAGCACGGAGGCGATGAGATGCCGCATGCTGGCCGAGTCGTCGACGATCAGGACGCGGTGCTTTCTCACGACGCGGTTTTCTGGTGCGTATACATCGTGGTGCCCGTCGGCTTGAACCGCGCCATGGCGGGCCCTGAAAGGCGTTCGGAATGACCGATGCAGAGCAGCGCGCCGGGCGCCAGCAGCGCGGCGTAGCGCGTCCAAATCTTGGCCTGCGTCTCTTCGTTGAAATAGATCACGACGTTGCGGCAGAAGATGACGTCGAACGGCCCTTTGATCGGCCATTGGCCGATGAGGTTCAGCTCCTTGAACGAGACCAGCCGGCGCATCTCGTCGGACACGCCCCACATCGAGGGATCGCCGTCCGCCATGGAGAAGAAGCGCGACCGCTCCGCCTTCGGCATGTCGTCGAGTTCGCTTTTCTCGTAGACGCCGTCGCGACCCTCCTGCAGCACGTTGGGGTCGATGTCGGTGGCGAGAATCTTGATGTCGTGATTACAGGCGTCCGGCATCAGCGTGAGGAGGGTCATCGCGATCGAATAGGGCTCCTGCCCTTTCGAGCAGCCTGCCGACCAGATCCGCACGCGCCCGCCGCGCTTGGCAGCCTGGAGCAAAGGCGGTAGCACGACGTCCTTGAGGTGCTGGAAGTGATGCGGCTCGCGAAAGAAGCGGGTGACGTTGGTCGTCAGCGCCGCAAGCATTTTTTGGCGTTCGTCGGCCCCCGACGCATCCGCGATCAGCGCGCAGTAGTCCTTGAAGGACGACAGCCCCAAGGCGCGCAGGCGCTTGACCAGCCTGGAATAGACGAGGCTTTCTTTCTGCTCGGAAAGAAAGATCCCGGAGTCCGCGTGCAGCATCGCCGCGATCTGGCGGAAATCCTCGCTGCGGAAGACGAACTCCCGATCGCCTGCAGGCGCCGATCGCGCGGGGGCTTGGGCCAGCGTGGTCACGCGGCTTCCAGCTCTTGGCTCGGGAGCACGTGGTCGAGGGTGATCAGCGTGATCATCCGGTTGTCGATCGCCAGCACGCCCTTGACGAAGCTGCGCGCCATCTCGGACGCGACATCGGGCGTCGGCCGGATGGTCTCGGGCGTCACGGTCAGAATGCCGGTGACGGCATCGACGAGAAGTCCGGCGATCTGGCTGCCGACCTGCGCGACGATGATGACGTGGCGCGCCGACGGCTCGCTCGAGGGAAGGCCGAGGCGCGAGGCGAGATCGACGATCGACAGCACCGCGCCGCGCAGGTTGATGACGCCGCGCACGAAAGCGGGCGAGTGCGGAAGCGGGGTTGCCGGCGACCAGCCACGGATCTCACGCACCGACATGATGTCGACGCAGAATTCCTGCTTGCCGATGATGAAGGAGATCAGCTCGCGCGGCTTGGTGGTTTCTTTTGCGATCATTTCCATCGGGATCAGCCTGCAAGTGGGAGTGAGGACGCGAACTCGGCGCGGGAGTCCACGACGACGGCGTCGACATCGAGAATGAGAGCGACGCGGCCGTCGCCGAGGATGGTTGCGGCCGCGATTCCGGGAACATGCCCGTAATTTGCTTCCAGACTTTTAATGACGACTTGGCGCTGGCCCTGGATCGCATCGACGAGCAGCGCGTTGCGCACGCCCCCCTCCGCCTCGACGAGAAGCGCGACGCCCATCTTGGGGTCGATATCCTCGCTGCGATACTGCAGCACCTGGCCGACGTCGATCAGCGGAATGAACTCGTTGCGGACGCCCATCACCCGGGAATTACCGCCGAAGTTGTGCACGGTGGTCGCCTGCGGCAGCAGGATCTCGACGACCGCGGTGAGCGGGATGACGAGGGTCTGACCGGCCACCGAGACGACCATGCCGTCGAGCACCGCCAGCGTCAGCGGCAGGCTCATCGTGAAGGTCGAGCCGAGGCCCGGACGCGAGACGATCGAGATGCGGCCACCGAGCGCCTGGATGGAACGCTTGACCACGTCCATGCCGACACCGCGTCCGGAAATGTCCGAGATGACGGCAGCGGTGGAGAAGCCCGGCAGGAAGATCAGGTTGTCGATCTCTTCGTCGGACAGTTTGGCTTCCGGCGCGATCAGGCCCTTTTCCACCGCGATGGCGCGCACGCGGGGACGATTGATGCCGGCGCCGTCGTCGGAGATTTCGATGACGATGCGGCCCGAGCGATGCAGCGCGGCGACCTTCAGCAGGCCCTCTTCCGGCTTGCCGGCGGCGCGGCGCACTTCGGGCTTTTCCAGGCCGTGGTCGATGGCGTTGCGGATCATGTGGGTCAGCGGATCGCTGAGCCGCTCGATCACGGTCTTGTCGACTTCCGTGCCTTCGCCTTCGGTCACCAGGCGGACGGTCTTGCCGGTCTGCAGTGCGACTTCGCGGACAAGCCGCGGCATGCGCTGGAACACCGACTTCACCGGCTGCGCGCGGATCGCCATGACGCTGTCCTGGATCTCGCGCGTCAACTGCTCCAGCTCGTCGAGGCCGATGGACACCGCGGACATCCGCGCGAGGCCGAGTTCGGCGACGCGTTCGGCCAGCATCGCCTGGTTGATCACGAGTTCGCCGACGAGATCGATGAGACGGTCGACGCGCTCGAGATCGACGCGGATCGTCGCCGTCGCGGCTTCCTTCTTGTCGGCCGGGGCGTGGTCGTCGCTGGGCGCGGCCTTATCCGCCTTGGAGGCGACAAGCGCGAGCTGCGGCTTCGCGGCCTCGACCGGCACCTCGAGAGGCACGTCCGAAATGCTGTTCAGCAGGTCGGCGTCGACCATCGTCGGTTGGAAGACGAACGGCTCTTCTTCGGCGGGAGCGGATTCGATCAGCTCGATCGTCAGCGCCGAATCCCATTCGACGAAATCGAACACGGCTTTCACCGCTTCTTCGTCTTCGGAGGTTTCGAGATCGACCGACCAGGTGAAGTAGGCGCCTTCGGCCTCGATGGCGTCGAGTGCCGGCAGTTTCGAGGAATCGCAGGTGACGCTCATCGAGCCGAGGCGGCTGAGCTCCCGGAACAGGATCGTGGTCTCGTTGCCCTTCGCGTAGAGTTCGGCGCTCGGCTGAAACAGGATGCGAAAGTGCAGCGTCGGCATCAGGTTGAGGTCGTCGAGGTCGGCGAAGTCGACCTTCGTCGGCACGAAGACGAACTCCTCCTCGACCTTGGCCTTGACCGGCTTCGCGGCCTCGACCGCCGCAGGCGCGGCACCCGGAGTATAGGCCTTCAGCTCGACGGCCATCGCCTCGCGCGGGCCCGGATCCGAAGTTTCGTCGTCGCGAGCGGCGCGAACGAGATCGGCGAGGATGTCGGCCGCGCGCAGCATCAGTTTGATGAGCGGCTGGGTCGGCACGAGTTTGCCGACGCGCACCAGGTCCATCGTGTTTTCGAACACATGCGCGAAATGGACGAGATCGGTCAGATTGAAGGCGCCCGCGCCCCCCTTGATCGAGTGGACGGCCCGGAACACCGCGTTCACGGTTTCCGGATCATCGTCACCACGCTCGATCGTCAGCAAGCCGGCTTCGAGTTCGAAGAGCTGCTCTTCACATTCCTGGAAGAAGACTTGCTTGATTTCTGCCATCGCGTCCAAAATCGCCACTCCTCAAGGTTTAGGCGGCGACACGACGGACGGCGTCGACGAGCTTGACCGGGTCGAACGGCTTGACGATCCAACCGGTCGCGCCGGCGGCGCGGGCGCGCTGCTTCTTCGCATCGTCGCTTTCGGTGGAGAGCACGAGGATCGGAAGAGCGCGATGCTTCTCTTCGCCGCCGCGGACGTTTTGGATGAAACCGAAACCATCCATGCGCGGCATGTTGATGTCGGTGATGATCACGTCGGGGTTGGAGCCGGCGAGGACTTCCAGGCCATGCACGCCGTCTTCCGCCTGCACGACGGTATAGCCGGCTGCGACGAGAGCCATTCGAAGCATGTCCCGCATGGTGCGGGAGTCGTCGACAGTCAAAACGATTTTGCTCATTAGATATGCTCTTCAATTGGGAGGAGAGACGTCAGCCCAAGCAGGCGAATATTTTCGACGAATTCGACGGACGCCTTTTCGAGGCGTAACGCGCGTCCGTCGGTGGTCCAAGTGCGTTTGGCCGAGACGAGAAGCTGGCCGCACTGTGCGCCGAGGTGCTGAACCTCGGACGCATCAACAATGATATCCTTGCCGCGCAGGCCGAGGAGCAGGCTGGCCAAAGTCGCCGCATGCGTCACGTCGAGAGTCGGGTCGAGCGCGAGAACCGTACGACCCTTGGAATCAAGGTGCGTGTTCATCGAAGCGTCTCGAAGTCTGCGAGCCTGAGCGGCCTGCGATCCGTCAACCTGTTCAGCATGTCTTTCTCCAGAACAACTGCAACAGTGAAGCTCCCGTCTTGCTTTTGCGTTAATTTTTATGGATTTGCCTCTGAATGGTCACATCTTCGACACCGGCGCGATGGGTTAACGCTCTGTTATCGATCCCGTGCCTAGTGTGGCATCTCCCGCGCCGAGGAGTCGCGTCTGATGGTTTCAATCAAAACTTTGTCAAGGGCCGGCGTCGCCGCCGTGCTCAGCGCGCTTGTTTTGATTTGCGTGCCACGCGTTGCCGGTGCCAGCGATACACAGACCATGGCGAAGACGATCAGCGTCGTGATCGATCAGGCGCATCTCGTGGATCTTCCCGCCGGCACCTCGACCTTGATCATCGGCAATCCGACGATCGCGGACGTGACGATGATCGGCGCCAAGGGATCGCTCATGATCCTTACCCCCAAAGCCTTCGGGGAGACCAATTTCATCGCCCTCGACTCGAACGGCAAGCCGCTCACCGAATCCATCATCCGCGTCGTGGCGGGAACGGATGCCATGATCGTGCAGCGCGGAATGGAGCGCCAGTCCTATGCCTGCGCGCCGAAATGCCAGGCCACCGAAAAGCTCGGCGACGATGCCAAATACTTCGCGGCGACCGTGGATCAGGCCAAGGCCTACAATTCCAGCGCCTCCAACGTCACGCCGCCGACCAGCGCAAGCGCCCGATAGGCCGGCGACTCGGCCCGGCATGACCCGCCGTCTGCCCCTCCTGTCGGCCCTCGCGGCCATAGCCCTTCTCTTCGCCGCGGCTCCATGTTCCGCCGGCCCGATCCTCACCTGCGCCGACTTCAAGACGCGCCTCGACGAGACGATCGTCGCGATGGGATCCGCCGTGGCTTCGCCCGGCGCGCTCAAGCCCGGCTACGACAGCGGCGAGGCCGGCAAGCGCTTCGACTGGGATGGGATCGTCGGCCTGACCGGCACGATGAACTGCAGCAAGGCGGATGCGTTCGAGGACTTTTCCATCGCGATCCCCGAGTCCGTCCGCACCTCGGACGACCTTCCCATCGTCCTCAGGCGCTTCATGGAGCTGGCGAGCGCCTCCATCTGCACGCTGGCCGATGCCACGCCGGAGGCCTGCCGCGCGTTGACGAAAAGCATGACGGACGGCAGCCTGGCGCAGTTCAGGGACGGCGTGACCAAGGGCGAGGCCATGCCGACCGGGACGCGCGACTTCTTCATCGTCGCCGGCGTCGATGCAGAACTCGATATGACGCCCGTCGGCATATCCTGGTCGATCGGTCCCGGCCAGGCCATGACGACAGGCGCGGTCCGACAGAAGCTCACCCCGGAAAACGCCGACAAGTGAAGCGGCCCGGCGCCCGTCCGTTGCACGCCGTTAAAGTGTTTGGCCCATAATCCCAGTCGATCCGGCAGGCGGGCCGCGGCCAGCTCGAAGTCCGGCACCAACTTTGGATGATCTCGCGTGTCCGTCACCTTCTTCGGCGTTATCGTCGTGGCGATCGGCATCTGGTGCCAACTCGGCTCCTATCGCCGCGCGGTGGTCACCATGGTGGCCCTCACCGTGTTCGGGTCGGCCGGCGCGCTTGAACTTTCGGCGCTCGGCGGCGCGTCGGTCACGCCGGCGGATCTGTTCATTTTGTTCTACAGCCTCAGGCTGATCTCGATGCGCCAGGGCGGCGGGTTGCTGATCGCCGAGATCGCCCCGAGCCGCCCGCTCTTCGTCTTCGCCTTGCTCAACCTGTGGATCTGCGGCGCCGCCCTGGTGACGCCGCGCCTGTTCGACAGCGCCACCTATGTGTTCTCGCTCAGCCGCACCGTCGACGTCGACGGCATGACGCTGCTGCATCCGACGAGCGGCAACATCTCGCAGGTCGTCTACGCCATGGGTGGCTTTGTCGTGGCCTGCGTCACCAGCGCCTTTGCGCGACGGCCCGGCGGCTATAGTGCCCTTCTGTCCGCGATCGTGGTCGTGACGTCGCTCGACCTCGGCTTCGCCATCCTCGATCTCGTCACCGCCGCGACCCACACCGGCTTCATCCTCGATCTCGTGCATACCGCGAACTACGCCTTCCTTACGGATGATGAACTGGGCGGCGTCAAACGGATTTCCGGATCGTTCAGCGAGGCCTCCGGCTTCGCTTCGTTTTCCCTGACGCTCCTCGGCGTCAACTTTCCGCTTTACGTGCTGCGCGTCCGCGCGCGCTTCACCGGCATCGCCAGCGCCATGCTCGCGGTGCTCATCGCCCTCTCCACGTCGAGTGCGGGCTATCTCGGCCTTGGCATCTTCGTGATGGGATACATGCTCTATGTTCCGGTCGCGACGCTTCGCACGATGCGGCGGCGGCCGATCACCATCGCCGCGACGATGCTCGGTGTCGGTGTCCTGATGGCGGCCTGCGTGTTCCTGTTCCTGCCCGGCGTCGCCAACACCATCAACACCATCCTCAGCCAGAGCCTCTTCAACAAGGCGACGTCGGAATCGGCCATCGAGCGCAGCAGCTGGAATCACCAGGGCCTGCAGGTCTTCCTCGATACCTACGGCGTCGGCGCCGGGATCGGCGCAACGCGCACGTCGAGCTATATCGTGCTGCTTCTGTCCAACCTCGGCGCGCTCGGGTTCGGCCTGTTCTTCGCGCTGATCGCCCGCGTGCTGCTGGCGCGCATCACGCCGCAACTGGCACACGCGGATCGCGCCGTGATCTGGGCGGCCCGCATCGGCCTCGCGCTTTCCCTGGTCGCGAGCTTCGTGGTCGGCACGGTCTATTACCTCGGTGCGCTGTTCTACATCCTCCTGGGGATCGCGGCGTCAGGGGTCGCAACCCGGGCCGCGTCGGCGCCGGCGCTACGCCCCGTATCGCGCGATGCGCGTACCATCGCCTGAGGCGCGCCCGCGCGTTCGATGCGGCTTTCCGGATGGTTACGAAGCCGCACGTCACGATGTTGTTGTCGCCGCACCGGTAACGACGCCGCGATGCGCGACGAAGCAAGAAGGAGAGCCGCGGACATGGCTTTCCGCCGGAGCCCCCGGCGCAATCAACCGGATACCCCTGGAGATCATCATGCGTACATTTCGCGCCATTGCGCCGCTTACCCTCGGCCTTCTCGGCACCGCCGGCCTCATCGGTCACGCTGCTGCCCAAGGCACCTTTTCGGCCTGGGGCCACGACTTCACGTTGGCCCCGTTTCAGACTCAGACGCTTGAAATGACGACCGCGACCGAAAAGGCGACGGGTCACAAGATGAATCTCGTCAAGCTGAAGAACGGTCATCTGATGGCGCTGGTCCCGGCCGACCGCTACATGGCGCTGATGACGACGCCCGCCGAAGACATGATGCCCTAGCCGGCGCCCGGTCGGATCGTCGTTCGGCGTACCGCTCGCCGGTCGGCGATCCGACCTGATCGCGAGGTATATGACGTCCATCATACCAAAAGCCGGCGTGCGATCGAACGTTTTGCCGGGACGGCGGCGATCTTTTCGCCGCCCCCATCGTTGAAGGCAGATCATCTCCCTCGAGGATCGATCATGCCGACGTTCCGTTCCCTGACTGTCGCCGCCGCCCTGACCCTCGCGGCGATGCCCGTCGCCCAGGCGCAGATCGCCGACCCCGGCTCGAAGGCCGAAGCCGAACGCGCGGTGCAGAACTATCTCGCGATGTGGTCCAGCAACCAGGCGATCAACGATGCGTCCGTCTTGCGTTTCTACGCCCCGCGGGTGATCTATTACGGCAAGTCGTTTTCGCGCGCCCAGGTGCTCGCGGACAAGACGACCTACATCCATCACTGGCCGGTCCGCGATTACAAAGAGGTGCCGGGATCGTTCACCGCGCATTGCAACGTCGACCGCAGCCTCTGCAAGGTCAGCGCCGACATGACGTGGCGGCGCGTCAGCACCAGCAACGCCGTCTCCGTCGGCCGTGCGCGCCTCACCTTCGATTTTGTGCCCATCGAAGGCGGCCGCAAGATCGCCCGCGAGTCCGCCCGGATTTTATAGGCCGAAGCGGTCGCGCCAGCTCGGCTGGGCCGCCTTGAACGGCAGAGCCGTCGCCTCGTAGACCGCGCGGGCGATCGCGCGGGCCATGCAGTCGGCGGCGAGCATGCCGATCTCGACCTGCTCGACCGGCGAGGGCTCGCGCGCACGCGCGGTCGCTGCGGCAAAAACCGTGTCGCCGTCGAGAGCCGCATGCACCGGGCGCAACGCGCGGGCCAACCCATCCTGCGCCATCACCGCCAGCCGCTTGCATTCGGCTTTCGTCAGGGCGGCATCGGTGGCGACGACGCCGATGGTGGTGTTCTCCGGCTGCGCACCCTTGAGCGCCAGGGTCAAAGCGTCGGCGGGGAACGGCATCGGCCAGCCGAGCCCGCCGAACTCGGCGTCCCGCTCGTAGGGCGCGGCCCAAAACTGCGGGCCGCCGCCGAGGGTGGCGCTGCCCAGCGCGTTGACCGCGACGAGCGCCGCGACGGTGAAACCGGCCGACGTCACCGCGCTCGCCGAGCCGAGGCCGCCCTTCAGGGTCGCCGTCGTCGCACCAAGCCCCGCGCCGACGCTGCCTAGCGCCACGTCGAGCGCTGCGGCTGCAGCGGCGCGGTAGCCGAGGTGCCAATAGACCGGTTCCGGCCCCCACGCCTTGTCGCCGCCGTTGAGCAGATCGAACAGGATCGCGCCCGGCACGATCGGCACCGCGGCGTCGCGGACGCGAAAGCCCCTGCCCTGCTCGCGCAGCCAGGCCTGCACCCCGCCCATCGCATCGAGCCCGAAGGCCGAACCGCCGGACAGGACGAGCGCGTCGACATGCTCGACGCTCATCCCCGGCTCGAGCAAAGCCGTGTCGCGCAGGCCCGGCGCCCCGCCCACAACCGAGACCGACGCCACGCACGGCGCATCGAAGACCACCGCGGTGACGCCGGAACCGATCCGCGGATCCTCCGCCTGGCCGACGCGAAGCCCCGGAACGTCGGTGATCGTGTTGCGGCTCAAGTGGCGGCTCCCTCCATCGTGCGGCTTATTTGGTCTGGCGGCCGTGGCTGTCCATCGGATGACCGCCGGCATCGAGCTCGCACATATGATGCGCGTCGGGCGGGATGCCCTCGAGCTGGCGCTGATGATCGACTGGATTCCAGCCGTCCGGGAAAGCGCAGGGCGCCGTCCGATGGCTCTTTGCAGACGACGGCATGATGCCGAGACCATTCACCGCGACACCCAGCGCGATAGCAACGTAGACCGACCGCATCGATTGTTCTCCGACTCAAACCGCATTCGTTTCGCTCCGGATGGATTCACGGATTGCCGCGCGACGCCACCGCGTTTTCGCAGATGACCGCGGCCGATTGCGTTTCAACCATAAAATTGGCTCTAGCCAAGCTTCGTTTTGTTATGACATAACATAACGCATCGAGGGCTTGTCGTTATGGAAATCGGAATGTCGTTACGTCGTTATCGTCCAAATCTGTCCGTCACCGCAGCGTCGCTTGTCGCGCTAAGTGCCGGCGCGGCTCTCGCCCAGACCGCCCTTCCCCAAGTCACGGTGACGGAGCCGGCGAAGCCGCATCCCACGGACGCCCCCAAGCGGCCGAAGCTCGCCAGCCGCGCGCCACACGCTGCGATTCAGCGCGGCATAGCGGTGCGACGGTCCCAGCCGGGCATCGCGACGGCAGGCGCCGTTCAACCTTCCGCCGGCGCGGGATCGGCCGGCGTGGCCGCCCCAAGTGCCGCCCAGCAGGCCGAGGGCGCGGCCGAAGCGCAGCGCGCGCGCCTGCTGCCAAGGGTCGGCGTCAACAGCTTTGCCATCGACAAGGCGGCGATCGATGCCCTGCCGCAGGGCAACACCACCAGCATCGACCGCGTATTGCTGCAGGCGCCCGGCGTATCCCAGGATTCCGCAGCGAGCGGCGACCTCCACATCCGTAACGAACACGCCAATCTGCAGTACCGCATCAACGGCATCTTTCTGCCGGACGGCGTTTCGGGCTTCAGCCAGGTGCTCGACACCAGCCTGATCCGCAGCCTTGACGTCGTCGACGGCGCGCTGCCGGCACAATACGGGCTGCACACCGCTGGCCTGATCGACGTCCAGACGAAAACCGGTGCGGAGCCGGGTGGCAGCATCGGCGTCTACGGCGGCAGCCACGGCACGATCATCCCGACGCTGACCTACGCCGGCGCGATCGATCGCTGGGACTATTTTTTCACCGGCCGTTTCCAGACCAGCAACCTCGGCATCGAGAACACCACGCCCGGCCATGACGCCGAACACGACCGCACGCGGCAGGGCCGCTACTTCGCCTCGATTTCCGGGCAGCTCGAGGACGGCTCCCGCATCACTTTGATGTCCGGCGCCTCGATCGCGCAATACCAGATCCCCAACACGCCCGGCCAGATGCCGCAATTCACCGCCTTCGGCGTCACCAACGCCAATTCCTCGCAACTCAATGAAAACCAGGTCGAGCGTTCGATCTTCAACGTCCTGGCCTGGCAGAAGAACTTTGGCGCGCTCGATACCCAGGTCTCGTATTTCCAGCGTTACAGCACCCTGCATTTCGTGCCCGATACGGTGAACGACCTCGTCTTCAACGGTGTCGCCTCCGACGTGACCCGCACCAGCCTGGTCAACGGTGTGCAGAGCGACAACGCTTATCGCTTCAACGAGCGCAACACGCTGCGCTTCGGTTTGACCACCAACGTCGAGCGCGCGGAAGCTGTGAACTCGTCGGTCGTGCTGCCGACCGATGCCGACGGCAACGCGATCGACGCGCCCTTCACGCTCAACGATGCGGAACGCAAGACCGGGGTCATCGCCGGCGCCTATGTGCAGGACGAGATGCGCCTGACGCCGGAGATCACCATCAACGGCGGCCTGCGGTTCGATTACATGCATCAGTACACCGATGCGAGCCAGCTCAGCCCGCGCATCGGGCTGGTCTACAAGCCGGTCGAGGGCACAACGTTCCATGCCGGTTATGCCCGCTATTTTACGCCGCCCGAACTCGCCTTGTCGGCGCCGACGCCGGTGCAGAATTTCGCCAACACGACGGCGGCGCCCGGGGTCACCCAGTCGAGCCCGGTCAAGCCGGAGCGCTCACACTACTTCGATGCCGGCGTGACGCAGCGGCTGCTGCCCGGCCTCGATGCCGGCGTGGACGTCTACTACAAGATCGCAAAAAACCTGCTCGACGACGGTCAGTTCGGACAGGCCCTGGTCCTGAGCGCCTTCAACTACGACCACGCGACCAACGAAGGTGTCGAGTTCAAGGTCAACTATGAGCAGGGCAATTTTCGCGCTTACGGCAATGTCGCCGTGGCTCAGCAGAAGGCCTCGCAGGTCTCGTCGAACCAGTTCCTGTTCGATCCGGACGAACTCGCCTTCATTCAGAACCACTCGATCTTCACCGACCACGCCCAGATCATCACGGCGTCCGGTGGCCTGTCCTATCTTTATTACGGCACGCGGCTCAGCGTCGACGCGATCTACGGCAGCGGTCTTCGCGACGGGTTCGCCAATACCGGCACGGTCTCGCCCTACACCACCGTCAATCTCGGCGTGACGCATGATTTCGTCGGTGCCAACGGCAAGCCTCTGACGGCGCGCTTCACGGTGGTGAATCTGTTCGACCATGCCTACGAGATCCGCGACGGGTCGGGCATCGGCGTCTTCGCCGCGCAATACGGCGAGCGCCGCGGCTTCTTCGCCGGCCTGACCCAGCAGTTCTGATGGACGTTTGCGTCTCCCAGGATCTTCTCTGGCGGCCATCATCGGCGAAGGCGGAGATCCGGCGTTACGCGTTGGCGGCTGCCGCCGTGCTGACGCTGGGCGGCGGCGCGGCGCTGGCCGTCGCGGAAAGGCCGAGTGGACAGGTCTCGGCCTTGGACGCCGAGGACG
This sequence comes from Beijerinckia sp. L45, assembly GCF_009765775.1. GTDB lineage: Bacteria > Pseudomonadota > Alphaproteobacteria > Rhizobiales > Beijerinckiaceae > RH-AL1. The sequence goes on along the minus strand of NZ_LMUU01000176.1, from coordinate 13,779 downwards.
CCGTCCTGCTCGACCTGCCGGCGCTGCCCTCGTCCGCCCCGCCGACCGAGGCGGCCGAGGGGCCAGAGCAGCAGGCGATGGACGCGGCGGCGGAGCCCAAGCCGGTGGAGTCCCCGCCGGACAACCCGCCTGACCCGCCGCCGCCGCCGGAGCCGCAACCCGCGGCCCCGATCGAGGCTCAGAAGCCAACCGCCCCCGAAACCCCGCCGGTCGCCGCGGCGGCGGCCCAGGAGGCCATGGCCCCCGCCGGCTCTCAGGCCCCCGTCGCCGCAGCGGAGCCGATCGAGAGCGAAGCGGCAGCACGCCCCGCCGGCCATGCCATCAGCCTGTGGCAGCGGGCGATGCTGACGCGGCTCGAACACGCCAAGAGCGGCACCCGGCCCGGCGGCCTGTCCGGCACGGTCCATATCGCCTTCACCATCGACCGCGCCGGCCGTCTTCTCTCCAGCCGCATCGTCCACGGATCCGGCTCCGTGCGGCTCGATCAGATCGCCCTGACGCTGCTGGGCCGGGCGGCGCCGTTTCCGGCACCGCCATCCGGCGTCGCCGACGCGGCGCTCACCTTCACCGTCCCGATCTTTTTCGCCAACGCGCGCTGAGATCGCCTGGAATGACGACCATCATACATCACGCCGCCCCGAGACGCCGACAAAACCATTGGAGACAACATGTGCATCGGTGAATCCTTGAACGACACCCTGGACCTCACCGAGCAGAGCTATCTGCGCGCGATCGCGGTCTCGGAATTCCCGACGCATGCCTTCACGCTGCGGACCAACGAGGACGGCATCACCTGGGTCGTTCTCGAACCGGGCGCGGGGCGCGCCGACCTGATGCGCGTCACCATCTGCCGGCTCGACCCCTGCGTGATGGTGATGATCGAGGACCACGAGGCTCGGCGGCAGTTCTGCAGCACCGTAAGCGTCGCCGACGCCGTCGAATTCGTGCGCAACGCCGCGGATCAAGCCATTCTAACCGTGATGAACGCGCATCCGGCCTCGACCGGCCTGCACTGATTTCGATAAGCAATAGTGTTAAATGACATAACTCCTGATGTAACGCGCAACGGCGTCTTGCTATCTGCGACGCTGTGCTAAAGAAAAGCCCTGGTAGAGGGATGGAACGCGTAACGGTGGATACACTGCAGGACGACGTCGCGGCGATCGCCAATATCGACGCGGTGCCGACGATCCTCGAGGTCATCTGCCGGACGACGGGCATGGGGTTTGCCGCCGTCGCCCGCGTCACCGAAGATCGCTGGATCGCCTGCAGCGTGCGCGACGATATCGAATTCGGTCTCAAAGCCGGCGGCGAACTGAAGGTCGAGACGACGATCTGCGACAGTATCCGCAACCGCCGCGAAGCCGTTGTGATCGACCATGTCGCCGAAGACGCGATCTATCGCGATCACCACACGCCGGCGCTCTATCGCTTTCAAAGCTACATCTCGATGCCGATCCTGATGCCGGACGGCCAGTTCTTCGGCACCCTCTGCGCCATCGATCCGCGTCCGGCGCGCATCAACACCCCCCATGTCGTCGGCATGTTCAAGCTGTTCGCCGAGCTCATCGCCTTCCATATCGATGCCCATCGGAAACTGGCGGCCAGCGCGGCCGTGCTGCTCGATGAGCGCCATGCGTCGGTGTTGCGCGAACAGTTCATCGCCGTGCTGGGGCACGACCTGCGCAACCCGCTCGCCGCGATCGACGGTGGTGCGCATCTGCTTCTGCGCCGCGCCAAGCTCGACGAAGCCTCGACTTCGGTCGTCACGCAGATCCGCAAGAGCGTCGACCGCATGGCCGAACTGATCGACAACGTGCTGGACTTCGCCCGCGGCCGGCTCGGCAGCGGCCTGAACCTGCAGCGCGAAGACCACGCCTTGCTGCTCCCCACCTTGCAGCACGTGGTCAGCGAACTGCGGGCGGCATCGCCGGGCCGAACGATCGAAACGGATTTCGCCCTTGCCGGTTCGATCAACTGCGATGGCGGGCGGATCGGCCAGCTGCTGTCGAATCTGGTCGGTAACGCGATCGCCCACGGCGCCGCGAACCGGCCGATCAAGGTCGAGGCCTCGACGGACGACGGCGTTTTGCGTCTGGCGGTGATCAATGGTGGCGTTCCGATCCCGCCGGACACGATCGAGCACCTGTTCGCGCCCTTCTTTCGGGCGCCACGCCGCGCGACCAATCAAGGGCTCGGGTTGGGGCTCTATATCGCGTCCGAGATCGCCAAGGCGCATGGGGGCACCCTTGCGGTGACCTCGACCGAGGCGGAAACTCGGTTCTCGTTCCGGATGCCATTGACCGAATCGTGAAGGCCGTATCGGTCTGCACGCTTGCCTTGCGCGGCATTAAGGATGATCCTTTCCCCGAGGATCGACTCGCCGCACAAGCGGCTTGCCTGCATAGCCACGGCGCCCGGGGGCTTCATGTTCATCATCGTCTGCGCCTCGACGCCCAACAGCAGCGTGCGCATCGGTTGCGCCAGCCCGCAGGAAGCCCAGGCCAAGATGGTCGAACTCGAGGACGCCGCGATCGGCAAGGTCCGCGCCTTCGACGATTCCGGCAAACGCATCACAACGGAAGAGCTGGCAGCGATGCTGGAAACGTCCACGCCGCCCGATGGGCAGAGTCTGTCCTAGGCGGGTCGGACGCGTTCGAGCCTCAGTGGTAGGCGCGCCAGGCCAGCCCCGCAGCAGCGAGCCAGCCGATGATGGCCGCGAACGTCATCCACGGCGTCTGGGTCACGACCCGCAGCTCGCCGAATTCGATCTTGATCGTGCTCGGGAAGGATAGCGCGACGTTCGAGGGCGGTTGGCCGAGCGCCGCCACTTCCGGCGGCGGGGATGCCACTGCCGTGTCGTTCGCGCCGGCATCGGCCAAAAGCGTCACGAAGTTCGTGAAGAACTCATCTGCCGTCTTGCGCGCGGCGCCCTTCAGCATACGGCTTCCGACGCTCGCCAGCTTGCCGCCGATCTCGGCCTTGGCCGTGTAGGTCAAAATCGTCGCCGCCTCGCCATCATCGGCCAGTTCGACCCGCGCGCTGCCTTTGGCGAAGCCGGCGACCCCACCCTGCCCGCTGCCGGAAATCGTGTAGGCACGGCCGGGATCGATATCGGTGAGGTCGACGGTGCCCGCGAACGACGCCGACACCGGCCCGATCTTCGACACCACGCGGGCGGAAAAGCCGGTGTCCGACGTTTTCGTCAGCTCCTTGCAGCCCGGGATGCAGGCGCGCAGCGCCGCCGGATCGTTCAACGCCGTCCACACGCGGTCGCGCGGCAGCGGGATCTTCTGCTCGCCATCAAGCTCCATGACGTCGTCCTTTTCTTGTCAGGTCAGACCGCGCAATAGCGGTCGCGGATCGTCGGGTCGGCGAGGAGATCCGCACTGGACCCGTCGTGCACGAGGCGGCCCTGGTCGAGCACATAGGCCCGGTCGGAGATTTCGAGAGCCAGTTCGACGTTCTGCTCGATGAGCAGCAGGCTGGTGCCGCCGCGCTTGAGGTCGAGGAACAGGTCGGCCATTTCGTCGACGAGCGCCGGCATGATGCCCTCGGAGGGCTCGTCGAGAAGGATCATCTTCGGGTTGGACAGCATAGCCCGAGCGATCGCGAGCATCTGCTGCTCGCCGCCCGACATCGTGATCGCCTCCTGCCCCAGCCGCTCCCCAAGGCGTGGAAACCGCTGTGCGACGGCCTCGATCGCTTGGGCCTCCGCTGCCTTGCCGAGACGGGCCGCTAGCAGCCCCAGCACCAGATTCTCGCGGACCGTAAGGCCGGGGACGATGCGCCGATCCTCGGGCACGTAGCCGAGCCCGCGGCCGAACCGCTCGTGGGTCGGCCGCGCCGAGAGATCCGCGCAGTCGAACCGCACGCTGCCGGAGCGCTTGGGAATCAAACCCATGATGCTACGGACCGTCGTGGTCTTGCCGGCGCCGTTGCGGCCGACCAGCGCGACGATCTCGCCGGGGCCGACCGCAAGGCTGACGCCCTGCAGGACGTGGGCGGGACCATACCAGGCGTTGAGGTCACGCACCTCGAGCAACGGATCAGCCACGGCCGGACCGCCCTTCGCCGAGATAGACGCGGCGCACATCGGCATCGGTGCGGATCGCGTCCGGCGTTCCCGCGGCCAGGAGCTTGCCCTGGTGCAGCACGACGATCCGGTCCGCCAGCCCCATCACCATCTTCATCTTGTGCTCGACGAGGAGCACGGTGCGCTCGCTTGCGAGCCGCGCGATCAGATCCATCATTTCCTTGGTCTCTTCCGGACTCATGCCTGCGGTCGGCTCGTCGAGCAGCAGCAGTTTCGGGCGGCTCGCCAGCGCCACGGCGATCTCCAGCGCGCGCTGCTCGCCATGCGCCAGGCTCGCCGCCGGGCGGCCGCGGCGCGCCAATAAGCCGACCAGCGCCAGCGTCGAATCCGCCTCCTCGGCGAGGCCGGGATAGTGCGCGCGATCGCGCCACAAACCGCCGCGGGCCGAGGCGTGGATGGCCTGGCAGGCGAGGCGGACGTTTTCGTGGGCGGTCAGCTGCGGGAACAGGCTGGTGATCTGATACGAGCGGGCGATCCCCATCCGGGTGAAGCGGTGGTGCGGCTGGCCGGCAACGTCGGCGCCTTCGAAGCGGATGCGGCCGCTCGTCGGCGCGACGGCGCCCGAGAGCAGCGAGAAAAACGTGCTCTTGCCGGCGCCGTTGGGGCCGATGATCGCGGTGAGCTGTCCCGCCTCGAAGCTGACGCTGACGTCGTCGAGCGCGGTGAAGCCGCCGAAGCGCTTGCCGATATGCTCGGCGACGAGGACGGGCCCGGTCATGCGGACCGCCGTTTGTGCCAGGCAGCCAGCGTGCCCCAGACGCCGCGCGGCAAAAACAGCACGGCCAGAATGAAGACGATACCGACGAACAGCTGCCAATGCGGCGTCCAGATCGAAAACACGTCCTCGATCAGCAGGAAGATCGCAGCGCCGACGAAAGGCCCGAGGAACGTTCCGCTACCGCCGAGCAGCACCATCATCACCGCGAGCCCTGACGTCTGGTAGAACAGTGTGTCGATCGGCACGATCGACAGATGCAGCGCATCGAGCGTGCCGGCGAGACCGCAGACGAGGCCCGACAGCGTGAAGGCGATGAGCTTGATCCGCTTGACGTCGTAGCCGATCGCCGCGGCCCGGCTCTCGTTCTCGCGGACGGCCTCCATCGCAGCCCCGAAGGGCGCGTTCAACAGCCGCGAGATCGCATAAAGCGCGGCCACGACGAAGACGAGGATGACATAGTATTTTGTCACGGGGTCGAGAAAGTTGAGTGCGAGCGGCCCGATGTGGATCACACTGACGGTGAGACCACGCAGGCCGTTTTCGCCACCGGTCCAATCGGTCGCCTGGAACGCGACGTAATAGACGAGTTGCGCCAGAGCCAAAGTGACCATGCTGAAGTAGATCCCGCGCGAGCGGATCGACAGCGCGCCGATCAGCAGCGCGAGAACACCCGCGACGGCAACACCGATCGCAATCGCGCCGAACCAGCCGACGCCGTAGCGCGCCAAAGCGATGCCGGCGCCATAGGCCCCCGCGCCAAAGAACGCGGCGTGGCCGAAGGACAGCATGCCGGCAAAACCGAACAGCAGGTTGAAGCCGGTGGCGTAGAGCCCGAAGATCAAGATGTTGACCGCCAGCGCCTGGGACGGAACGATCCACGGCAGCGCGGCCAGCGCGACCGTCAGCAGCGGCACCCGCCAGCGCTGGGCCGTCGCCGACCAGTCGGCGCCGGACGGCATGATGCGGGCGGCGGCGATATCGCGGGTCATCGCGCCAGCGCTCCGCGGCCGAACAGCCCGTGCGGCCGCACCAGAAGCACCAGCGCCATCAGCGCGAACATCGAAATCTCAGACATTTCGGGCATCCAGAGAGCGGTCATGCTGACGACGATGCCGACGAGCATGCCGGCGACGGCGCCGCCAAGCAGCGAACCCATGCCGCCGATCACGGTGACGACGAAGGCTTCGATGAGCACGGCGACGCCCATCTCGGGATTGACGCTGCGCATCGGCGCTGCAAGCAGGCCGGCCAGCGCGGCAAGTCCGGTGCCGAGCCCGAACACCAGCAGAAAGACTTTTCGGGTGTCGACGCCGAGGACGGAGAGGATCTCCGGGTCCCGCGCGGCGCCGCGAATGATGAGGCCGTAACGCGTGCGTTCCAAGAGGATCCACAGGCCGAGCATCAAGGCCGCGGTCATCGCAATGACGAACAGGCGATAGGCCGGAAAATAGCCGAGGCCCTCGATATCAAGGCCGCCGGACAAGAGTGGTGGTGTTTCGAACGGCATGCCGTCGGTGCCGAACAGAATGCGCACGACCTCGATCAGCACATAGCCGAGGCCGAAGGTCAGGAGCAGCGGATAGTCCTGCCCGCGTCCATAGAGCGGCCGGATGAGAAAGCGCTCGACGCCGAGCCCCATGACGCCGATCAGCACGGGTACCGCGACGAGCGCGATCCAAAAGTTGCCGGTCAGCGCGAGAACGAAGACGCCGGCATAGGCGCCGGTCATGTAGAAGGCGCCGTGCGCGAAATTGACGACGCCGAGCATGCCGAAGATCACCGACAGGCCGGTGGAGAGCAGCACGAAGACCGCGCCCAACGCCACGCCGGTGAACAGCTGCGCGACGATCAGGTCGAGCGTCATTTGCCCGCCACGTGGCCGAGATCCGCGCAGCTGCGAAGGTTGGCCTCCGACCCGTCGTCCATGGCGAGGACGTCAAACAGATCCGTCGCGTTTTTCATCGCGGCCTTCGCCTTCGACTGCAGGATCAGCACCGACTGCACCGCCTGATGGTCGCAGGCCCGCATCGTCTCCGGCCCCTTGTACGTGTCGTATTTGGCGTTTTCGATCTGATGCACGAGCGCATCGGCATCGACGCTGCCGGCGCGGCGCATCGCGTCGAGCACGAGGCGGATGCCGGCATAGCCGTAGGCGCCGTAATCCGAGGGAACACCGCCTGATGTGTCGGCGCGATAGGCGTCGTTGAAGGCCTTGGCCGTCGGCACGTGATCCTCGATCGTCCAATAATAATTGGAGCCGCCGATGATCCCCTCGAAGGCCTCGGGGCTGCCGGCGAGACGTTGGTTGTACAGCAGCACGGGGACGACGATCTTAGACTGGCGCTTGAGGCCGAAGTCGACGGCCTGCTTGATCGAGTTGGCCTGATCGCGGCCGAAATTGCAGATGCAGACGACGTCGGCTTTCGCGGCCCGCAAGCGCGGCAGGAAGGTGGAATAATCCGCGGCGCCGAACGGATGCTTTTGCTCCAGCACGATATCGATGCCGCCGATCGCCGCCGCGGCGCTGCGGAAACCGGCCGCCATCTCTTGCCCATAGGCGTAGTCGGCGAGCAGGATCGCGACCTTCATGCCGGGCTTAAAAACATGGCGCGCGACTGCGCCAGCCGTCATGTGCGGGTTCAACGCCTCATGGAAGGTGGTGCGGCTGAAGTCCGGCATCGCGGTAATCGTGTCGGACTGGCTGATCGACACGTAGAGCATGCCGCGCGCCTTGGTCACCTCGTTGACTGCAAGCTGCACGGAAGAGGAGAGCGCGCCGACGATGCAGGCGACCTTGTCCTTCTCGATCAATTCGAGGGTGCGCGTGGCGGCTTCGCCCCGGTTGAGCTTGTCGTCGCGAACGAGCAACTCAACCTGTCGACCCTTTAGGCCGCCAGCAGCATTGAACTGCTTGATCGCGAGCTCTGCGCAGCGGACCTGGTCTTTGGCTTCGGCGCCGAATGGGCCGGTGAGCGGCGTGGGGAAACCGATGCGGATCGGTTCGTCGGCCGCGCGGGCAACGCGCAGCAGCAACGCCGGCGCCGCCAGCGTGGCGATGGTGCCGCCAAGCAGCGTGCGGCGTCCGATCGTTGTCTTCGTCTCGTGCATCGTCATCTCCCCCGTCGTTTTTCTTTAATTTTTCGTCAGATCCGCCCAAGCGCTTTCAAGATGCGCTCGGGCGTCAGCGGTATCTCCGTCAGTCTCGCGCCAAGCGGCCGGATCGCATCGTTGACGGCGTTGAGTATCGCCGACGCCGACCCAGCCGTTCCCGCCTCGCCGGCGCCTTTGGCACCCAATTCCGTATGCAGCGTCGGCGTCGAGACATGGCCGACATGAATGTCCGGCATTTCCGCCGCCATCGGCACGAGGTAGTCGGCCATCGTCCCGTTGAGAAGCTGGCCTTCCGGCGAATAGATGCATTCCTCGAACAGCGCGGCGCCGATGCCCTGGACGACGCCGCCGCGGATCTGCTCGTCGACCAGCATCGGGTTGATGATGCGGCCGCAATCCTCGACCACCCAGTGACCGAGCAAACGAACGAAGCCGGTCTCGACATCGACCTCGACGTGACTCGCCTGGATGCCGTTGGTGAAGGAAAAAGCCTGGCCGCGCGGCACGTGGTTGCGCGAGGCCGTCATCTGCGCCTGGACGCCGGGCGGCAGCGTGTCCGGCCGATAGTAGGCGATGCGCGCCAACTCGGCGACGGTGATGCGTTCACGCCCGCCATCGACGTCGACGACCGCGCCGTCGACGATGTCGAGCGCCCCAGCCTGTTCCTGCAGAATGGCGGCGGCCAGCGCGAGCAACTGCTCGCGAAGCGCCCGGCCGGTGATCAGCACCGTCTCGCCGCCGATGCTGGCGCCGCGCGAGGCCCAGGTGGCGCCGCCGTAGGGCGCCGCCTCGGTGTCGCCGGTGAGGACCCGGACCTGGTCGATCTTGACGCCGAGCGCGGAGGCCGCGATCTGCGCCATGATGCCTTCGGTGCCCTGACCCTGCTCGGTGACGCTGACCTGGCAGCGCACCGCGCCGGAGGGGTCGACCTGCATCACGCAGCCGTCCTGCGCCGTGATCCGCGCGCCGCCGACGCCATAAAAAGCGGGGCCAGGACTGGTGATCTCGATAAACGCGGCGATACCGATGCCACGATAGACGCCGCGGCTGCGGGCCTCCTGCTGATCGCGCCGCAGGTCGGCATAGTCGCAGGCCTCTTCCAAGGCCGCGAGACATTGGTGATGCGACAGGCGCTCGAACACGTAGCCGGTCGGCGATTTGTAAGGGTAGACGTCGTCGGTCAGCAAATTGCGGCGGCGGATTTCGAGGGCGTCGAGGCCGATGGCGTTTGCCGCTTGGTCCACGAGCGCTTCGGTCACCGCACAGGCGATGGGGTGGCCGACGGCGCGATACTGGCTCATCATCGCCTTGTTCTGAAAGACGACCTTAAGGCTGCCGCGGTAGTTGCGGTTGGCGTAGGGGCCGCCCATCAGGCGAACCGCCTGGTTGCCTTCGACCGCGCTGGTGCGGGGATAGGCGGAGAAGGGGCCGACGCCGGTGACGTCGTCGACCTCCATCGCGGTGATGACACCCTCGCCGTTCACCGCCATGCGGGCGCGCACGCGATGCGACCGGGTGTGGATGTCGGAAACGAAGGATTCCAAACGATCGGCCACGAATTTGACCGGCCGGCGCAGCATGACCGCCATCGCGGCCGCGGCCATCTCGTCGCCGTAGACATGCAGCTTCATGCCAAAGCTGCCGCCGACGTCGCGCGCGACGACGCGGACATTGGCCTCGGGAAGGCCGAGATGGCGGGCGTAGATGTCCTGCATCTGATACGGCGTCTGCGTCGACTGGTGGATCGTCAGCCGATTTTCGCTGGCGTCGTAGTCGGCGAGGATCGAGCGTGGCTCCAGCGTCACCGCGGTGTGGCGGTTGAAGAAAAACGTGTCCTCGACGATTTTGTGGGCGTCGCGGAAGGCGGCGTCGACCTCGCCGCTCTCGAGCTTGAGCTGGAAGGCGATATTGTCGCCGAGATCAGGATGGATCAGCGTCGAGCCCGGCGTCAACGCGGCGTCGATATCGGTGACGGAAGGCAATTCGTCATACGCCACCGCGATCAGGTCGATCGCGTCTTCGGCCAGCGCCCGCGTGGTCGCGGCCACGGCGACGACAGGCTCGCCCAGCCAGACGACGCGGTCGATCGCCAGGGCCGGCTGCGGCGCCGATTTCAGGCCGGGGAAATGGGTGAGCACGCCGGTCCACGGCCGGCACACCGCGGCGATGTCCCGGCCGGTCGCCACCAGCACCACGCCCTTGGCGGCGCGGGCCTCCTCGATGTCGATCGACACGATTTTGGCATGGGCGTGCGGGCTGCGCAGAAACGCGACATGTACCGTGCGCGACGTCACCGGCAGGTCATCGGTGAACCGCCCCTTGCCTTCGGTCAGCCGCCGGGCATTGGGACGCGGCACGCTGCGGCCGATATAACTGTTCGGCCGGTCGATTGCGGAGATACCAGGCAGCTCGCTCATGCCGCCTCGCGGGCGGAGAGGCGCGCGGCCGCCAAAGCGATGGCGTCGACGATCGCCTGATAGCCGGTACACCGGCAGTAATTGCCGGAGATCCGCTCGCGGATGTCGTCACGCGTCGGTTCGCCGCCTTCGCGCAGCAGCTCGA
>NZ_LMUU01000176.1:0-3139 GCF_009765775.1 Beijerinckia sp. L45 | reverse complement strand
GAGATGCGTGCCGGTGAGGCCGAGGTCGATGCGCAGCACGTCAGCGAGATGCGTCCGCGGCTGCACGCTGATCGTCGTGTCCATGCCGTTGACGCTGAAGTTGACGGTTTTGGGATCAGCCACGGGCGACACCCTGGCTTGCGGCCAAAACCTCGGCGACGACGCGGCCGAGGAGGACGCGAGCGAGATGCAGCCGCGCCGCGCCGGACATCTGCGGGTCGGTCGGCGGATCGAGGTCGGCAGCGAGCGACTCCTGTGCCAGGCGGATACGATCGCCGTCGGCGACGGCTGCGTCCATCAGGATTGCCGCCGCCGCATCGGCCAGCAGCGGACGGTCGCCCACGGAGAAAAACGCCGGCGCCACCACGGCGAACAGTGTTCGGCCTGGAAGCGGGCGCCCCTGAAGCGCGACGCCGACGAGGGCATAGTCGCCACTGCGTCGCGCCAATTCTGCAAAACCGGAACGAAAGCCTTCGCCGAGGGGATCGATGTCCACGGCGACGAGGATTTCGCCGGCCTTGATCGCCGTCTCGTGCAGGCCGAGGAAAAAGTCCGCGGCCGCCACGGTGCGCGTGCCGTCGCGTCCGGCGATATGGAGCATGGCGCCGAGCGCCAGAACGCAGGCCGGAAATTCCGATGCCGGATCGGCGTGGGCGATGCTGCCGCCGAACGTGCCGCGGTTGCGGATCGCGGCGTGAGCGACGTGCTTGACCGCCAGCGCGAGCAGCGGCACATGCGCGGCGATCAGTGCCGATCGTTCGATGTCGACGTGGCGCGTCAGCGCGCCGATGCGCAGGCGCTCGACGCCATCGACTTCGACGAGCCGGATGCCGCGCAGTTCGGCGAGCGCGCCGATGTCGACCAGCATCTCGGGGGCGGCCAGACGGAGGTTCAACGCCGGCACGAGGCTCTGGCCCCCGGCAATAAGGCGCGCGTCGGGACCATGACGGTGCAACAGGTCGACTGCGTCCTGCAACGACCGCGCGCGCTCGTATTGGATATCCCGTGCCTTCACGCGGCCTCCATCCCAATGCGCCAGACTTAAGCCGGCGTTCGTCTTATTGACCGTTTGGTCACGAATGTGATTGTGGACGCAGAAGCCGTCAAGAGTAAATGACCATATGGTTGCAAAGGCGTCGAAGAGCCGAACGGGGGATGAGGCCGCGGCGCCACGCCGGCCGCGGATCGCGGCTGCCGACCGCGAGCGCATGATCCTCAGCGAAGCCATCCGCTTCTTTGCGGAGGAAGGGTTCGATGGCCAGCTCCGGGTGCTGGCCGCACGGCTTGGCATCACCCACTCCGTGCTGTTCCGGCATTTCCCGAGCAAGGACGCGCTGATCGCGCGGGTCTACCAGGACGTCTACGTCAGGCGCATGCGGCCGGAGTGGGCGGCGTCGCTGTGCGACCGCTCCACGCCCCTCGACGATCGGCTCGGCGCCTTTTATCGCGACTACACCGACGCGATCTTCCATCGCGACTGGATCCGCCTCTTCATGTTCGCCGGACTGAAGGGCGTGGACATCAACGCCCCCTATCTCGCCCTTCTGCGCGATACCGTGCTGCTGCCAATTTGCATCGAATATCGTGTGGCGTCGAACGATCGGGGATCGCTCGACAGGCCGTTGTCCGACCGGGAAATCGAACGCGCCTTAGGCCTACACGGCCGCATCTTCTACCTGGCAATCCGAAAATTCGTTTATGGCCTGACCATCCCGGAAAACCTTGGCGGTACGATCGGCGATGCCGTCGCGGCCTTCTTGAGCGTCCAGCCGGATGCACCGCCGGAAGCGACACCGCGGCTCACGTCCGCGACGCTCGGCGCGGCCGAAGCCGGACCGCGCCGCCGCATGCCGCCGCACGAACGCGAGCGCTTCATCGTCGACGAAGCTGTCCGGTTCTTTGCGGAACACGGCATGGCCGGGCAGATGCGCGAGCTCGCCAGGCGGCTCGGGGTGACCCACCCCCTGCTCTATCGCTACTTTCCGACCAAGGCCGCCTTGATCGAACGCGTCTACGAAGAGGTCTATCTCGATCGGTGGAACGCGGATTGGGAGGCATCGTTACGCGATCCGTCGCGACCGCTGTCCGAGCGGCTGACGACCTTCTACATCCAGTACAGCAAAGCCATCGACCGCTACGAATGGATCCGCATCTTCGTCTTCGCCGGGCTGCATCAGGTCGATATTTGTGCGCGTTACCTTGATCTCGTCCGGCGTCAGATCATCGAGCCTGTCGCCGACGCGCTCCGCGCCCAGCGTCTGTTACGGTCGTCGGCGGACGACCGCGCCCTCGAGATCGCCTGGGGCCTGCACGGCCAGATCGTCTACATCGCCATCAGACGATGGATCTATGGTCTCGAGCCCCAAGGTAGCCTCGACCGCATCATCGAGGATGCGGTCGCCGGTGTGATCGGGATGGCACCCTGTCACACCGGCACGGCCAAGTCGTCGACGCCGATCTGACGATTTACGCTCGCACCAGCGGAAACGCTCTGCGCCAGATATTTCGCGCCGACGCTTCCAAGAAGCTCGGCGCCGCCAAATCGCGGCAGGTTTCCCAAAACTCGGCCATTTCGGGAAACGTCTCGAGAAAATCGGTTTCGCGGCGGCGATCGTGTTCGGAAAAAAACCGAAAGAAGTCGGCGCGCGTGACGTTCAGCTTTTTTTCCGGCCACGGCGTGCGCATGACCGATCGGATCCGCTTGAGCTCGATCAGTTCCATCGCGGTCGCTTCAGGCGTCCGTTTCATGTCGGCAATGATCTCGTCGACGCGATCGCCATAGCTTTCCGGCAGCAGCATGACGCTCTGGTGCTCGGGGTAGCGCAGGTAAGGAAAGTTGATACCCACGCGCCCGTCCGGCGCAGCGCCCGGACGGCTATCCGGGTAGGCCTTTCGCAGCGCGATCACATCGGCATACATCTGCGAAAAGGTCGTGACCGACAAAGCGTTGAACGCGCACATGATCGCCAGGCGCTGATCCGGCACCGTCTCGAGGAAGCGGCGCACGTTGGCATGCCAGATCGTATAATCGAGACCGTTCCGGATATAGGCGGCGCGGGCGCCATGAGCGTCGATGCTCGTATAAAGCTCGAACTTTCTGACGCAGCCGCCCTGGGCGATCTTTAGAACGAGCTCCAGA
>NZ_LMUU01000175.1 GCF_009765775.1 Beijerinckia sp. L45 | reverse complement strand
CACACCGATCATTTTGGGAAGAAGAGGCTGGATTTGGCCGGGCCCTTGATTGCAAATCTGTTCCGCATCCTCTTCCTCAAGCTCACCAAGGATATTTACAAATACCTCCAACGCTGTGTCGAGAACAACCAGGACTTCAATGTTCAGATGGCCGTCAAGGCTAGCATCATCACAAACGGCCTGAAGTATTCGCTAGCGACTGGCAACTGGGGTGATCAGAAGAAGGCAGCTTCTGCAAAGGCTGGAGTCTCGCAAGTGTTGAATCGATACACGTATGCCTCCACCTTATCTCATCTTCGGCGAACGAACACTCCTGTTGGGCGCGACGGCAAGCTGGCGAAGCCGCGACAGCTTCACAACTCTCATTGGGGTCTTGTTT
>NZ_LMUU01000174.1 GCF_009765775.1 Beijerinckia sp. L45 | reverse complement strand
CTGGAATGATCGTCAACTTTGCCCCCAGCAACGTCACCACTGAAGTCAAGTCTGTCGAGATGCATCACGAGCAGCTCGAGCAGGGTGCCCCTGGTGATAACGTTGGTTTCAACGTCAAGTATGTTTTTATTCTAATACCCACTCGTCCAAGCACTTATCTCCGTCCAGGAACGTCTCGGTCAAGGACATTCGTCGTGGCAACGTCGCCTC
>NZ_LMUU01000173.1 GCF_009765775.1 Beijerinckia sp. L45 | reverse complement strand
GCGGCGGTGGCGGCCGGCGTCGTGGTCGGCGCCTTCCTCATCAAGCTGACCGGCTGGCAGTGGATCGACCCGACGATCAGCCTGCTGATCAACGCGACCATCATCCTCGGCACCTGGCACCTGCTCTACGAGTCGCTGTGCATGTCGCTGGCCGGCGTGCCGCGCTCCGTCAGCCAGACCACGGTGCGCGCCTATCTTGCCGGGCTGCCCGGTGTCGACGCCGTCCACGACCTCCACATCTGGGCGATGAGCACCAGCGAAACCGCGCTGACCGTACATCTGGTGATGCGCGCCGGGCATCCCGGCGACGCTTTTTTGATGCAGACGTGCAAGACGCTGCGCGAGACTCACGGCATCGGCCACGCGACCATGCAGGTCGAGACGGACGACACCACCGTTTGCGCGCTGGCGCCGGCGCACGTGGTTTAGGCCGGGGCTCCCACGATCGAGTCGATGAGCGTTTCGCGCTCGCGGCGGCTCGGCGCGATCTTCGCCAGTGTCGCGGCCAGAACCGCAGGGGGTGCGGTCTCCGGGCGGCCGGCGTCGAAGGGCGGCGCCGGGGCGTATTCCAGGCTGAGCTGGACGATCTGGGCCGCTTCGTCCCCCATGAGTTCGGTGGCGAGGGTCAGCGCGAAATCGATCCCCGCGGTGACCCCTCCACCCGTCAAAATGGCGCCATCGCGCACGACGCGGCCCTCTGTCGGGATGGCGCCGAACCGCGCTAGCAGGTCGTGGACGCCCCAGTGCGTCGTCGCCCGCTTGCCGACGAGCAGCCCCGCGGCGCCGAGCACCAGCGCGCCGGTACAGACGGAGGTGATGTAGCGCGCCGTCTCGGCCTGTTCGCGGAGGAAGGCGAGGATCACGTCGTCGCGCAGCAGCGCATTGATGCCGAGGCCGCCCGGCACGCAGATCACGTCGAGTTTTGGGCAATCCGCCAGCGTCATCGTCGGCTGCAGCGTCAGGCCCGTCACCGAGCGCACCGGCTCGAGTGTTTTGGCGACGAGATGGACTGATGTTCCCGGCAGCGACGCGAACACCTCGTAGGGCGCGGTGAGATCGAGCTGCTGGATGTCGGGGAAGAGGAGAAGGCCGATCTGCAAGGTCATCATACAATCCTTTCGCTGGACAACGACAGCATAGAGGGGCATTTATTGGCCGAAATGCCAAAAACACCTCGGATTCCGCCTGTGATGATCCGGACCATCGAAATCCTGGCCTTTCCGTCCGTGCAATTGCTCGACATCGCCGGGCCGTTGCAGGTTTTTGCCTCCACGAACGATTTGTTTCGCGCGAAGGACGAAGTGCCACCTTATTGGCTGGCGGTGGTCGGCAATGCCGGCGGTGCCGTGGTCTCGTCGGCAGGCCTGGGTCTCGCGACCGAGCCGCTACCTGCGCCGGACGCGCCGCTCGACACGCTGATCATTCCCGGCGGTGCCGGGGCCCGGCCGGCCGCCGCCGATCCCGTCCTGCGCGACTGGATTTTTGCGCGCGCGAAAAACGCCCGGCGCGTCGCCTCGGTCTGCACCGGCGCCTATCTGCTGGCGGAGACGGGGCTGCTCGACGGGCGCCGGGCGGTGACCCACTGGACGCGCTGCGCCGACCTTGCCGAGCGTTTTCCTGCGATCACGGTCGAAGCCGATCCGATCTTCATCCAGGACGGGCCGATCTGGACCTCCGCCGGCATCACTGCCGGGATCGACCTCGCGCTGGCGCTGGTCGAGCAGGATCTCGGGCGGGCCACGGCACTGGCGGTGGCGCGGCATCTTGTGGTGTTCCTGAAGCGGCCGGGCGGCCAGGCGCAGTTCAGCACCACCCTGTCGCTGCAGGAGACGGACGCGCGCTTCGACGCGCTGCATGGCTGGATCGCCGATAATCTTGCCGCCGATCTGTCGGTCACGGCGCTGGCGGCCGAGGCCGGCATGAGCGAACGCAGTTTCGCCCGACACTATCGGCAGGCGACGGGCGTGACGCCGGCCCAGGCCGTCGAACGCTTCCGCGTCGAAGCCGCGCGAAGAATGCTGGCGGACACGCGCTGGCCGCTGAAACGGGTCGTCGCGCGCGCGGGCTTCGGCTCGGAGGAGACCATGCGCCGCAGTTTTTTGCGCCTGATCGCCACCGCGCCGCAGGACTATCGCCGGCGCTTCAGCGGCACCTTGGACGGGTCGACGGGGCCGGTGTCGCTCCGAACCTGATTGGCGGGGGCTACGCTTTTGCCGCGAAGTCGCATAAACCTGCAGGCATCGACCCGCCGCCGGAGTATTTCATGTCGCTTTTGCCACGCTCTTCCGGACCATCGGCACGCACCAGCCTCGCCGTCGGCCTTGCCGCAGCCGTGGTCTTCGCGTCGGCAGCGCTGGCGCAAACGCCGGTCGGCACCCAGCCGACGCTCCCACAGCCGATCGCCGCCCCCAAAGCCTCGCCCGTCGTCGACACGATCGCCGGGTCCCACCCGGCCCTCGAGGTCCACAGGATGCCGTCACATCATGCGGCGCGGCCGGTTCGCCGGCATTTTGCGCGCTACCATGATCGCGCTCCGATCGACGTCGAACGCCCGGCGCTCGCAGGCGTAGTGCTCGTCGAGCCGATCCCGCCGCGGGTCGCGGCACCCCGCCCGATGGTGCCGATGCCGGCCTATTTCGTCGACGGCATCGCCTCGGCCTTCACCACGCCGGCGCCGGCGGTGGTGTGCGAGCGGCGGCCGCGGGATCGCACGCTGCCCGATCCGCGCCTCTATCGCGAAGTGCCGCTCGAATGCGGTTACGACATCGACTGAGGGTCGGACTTAGATCGTGACCCCTCTACTGTGACGCGTCTTTGCGAGCGCAACATGGCAAGCCGCTGGCAGCACTGCTCTTTACTCAAATTTCGATCTAAGCAGCAGCATGCGGGCCGCCATGAGCATTAGTGTTTCGACCTGAAAAGTCGCGCTTGTCGCCGTGTTGACTTTGGTCTGTGAAAGTCTGGGCTTCTGCGGAGACAAAAGGAATTTTGAACCTAAAAGCCGTAAAACCGGCACTCCCTATTGCTACAACAAGCAAAGAAGTTGATATCACAGTAGCAGCAGTTTCACGTCCCGGCGGAGCAAAAACAACTAGCAAAGCAGCAACTATCAGGAAAAGCGCGGAAAGAGCAAAAAGCCCTAATTTCATAACAACTCTGCTACGAATATATGCCTGTGCTACTTCAGCTACCTTTAAAACACCTTCCGGGGTGTTCGCCGTCACGTTTAGCAAATTGCCACTTGGATCCCATATCATGGCTCAACTCCTAAATCGCAGCGGGTAATAGCAATCTTATCCGGAATGCAAACTCACTATGGAAAACAAGCTAAGTGACTTCAGAGTCGAGAGCAACTGCATAGCAATTAAGCCGACAGGGCCATGAAACAATCGTTTAGCCCGATTGGCCCCTCGATCCTTTTATGTGCCTAAATTGAAACTCGTTAGACCTTGTCGAGCGTTACATCATCCCGCCGGCAATCATAAAGCTGCGTCGTCCTGGTGGACGAATGGTTGGCCATGAGAGCCGCCTTCTCAAGCGTCCCTCCATTCTTAAGATAAGCCGTGACTCCGGTCGCTCTGAACGTATCGTTGCCGATCTTGGTCTTGATGCCTACCGCTTCGGCCTGGCGCGTCACCATCGCATAAGCGTCTCGCTGGTTCAGAGCGTTCTTGCTGAGCTGACCTGTGCCCCGCGCGATCGTCCGGAACACAGAGCTCCTTTGGTGTCGGATGCAAGGGCGCAACCACGTACGGCCGAGGCCGGGATTGAACGTTAGCACGCCGCCGGTCGCCAGCCAGTTGAACATCATGCGAATGGTCGCCAAGCTGAGTTTAGTTGAAGGCGTCGTTTGATGCCGGCCGAGATCCTGCACGTAGGTGGCTACGTGGAGCGAATAGACGTCGGCGATCGAGACGACCCCTGCCTGTTCAAGCCGGGCCAGGGGAAGCAGAGCGCGAAAAGGCGACGAGACGAGCCATCCTACAAACTCAATCCATGGCATTTCTTGTATTTTTTGCCACTGCCACAAAAGCATATGTCATTTCGACCCATAAATTTGCGAGCTATAGCGAAGGTTATCTCTACGTTTTTAGCCTCGATCGCTCTTAACCGTTGAAAGGTATCGTAATCTGTACTTACCGCTCCGACGCCGGGAATGCTGTCTTGCAGGTCGTCGTATTCTTCCTTGTTTGCGAAAAGCGCCTTTATCAATGGATCGGACTGAAGTGCTACGCGGTGATTGTGCCGCCGCACACCCTCGTTCTCAAAGTCATAAACAGCAGACTCATCGGCTAAGAGCCCGACTCAAAATTTACGTTTGAGCGGTCTGCTGCCTCGCGAGTCTTCGCAT
>NZ_LMUU01000130.1:1399-13342 GCF_009765775.1 Beijerinckia sp. L45 | reverse complement strand
GGTCGGCTCGGCCGGAGTGATCTGCCGGGCCACTCATGTGACGCCTGCGGCGTTCAGTTGCTTCGTATTTGGCGCGGGACCAACTCGCATGCCCCATCGGACTGTGCTAGGTCGCAAGCTCATTCAAGCAGCGATTGTTTAGAAACCAGCCCATGTCCGATTTTATCCGCGAGGTCGACGAGGAATACCGCCGCGACCGCGTCGTCAATTTTCTCACCAAATACCAGGTTGCCCTGATCGGCCTCGTGGTCGCGATCATTCTCGGCACCGCCGTGTACCGCATCTATCTGCACTACCAGAACCAGGCGGCGGAAACGGCGAACGCGCGCTACGACGCGGCGGCGCAGTTGGTGCGCGACGGCAAGGGCGCCGAGGCGCAGGCGGCGTTCGACAAGCTGCAGGGCGACGGGCCGGCCGGCTACGCGATGCTCGCGCGGCTAAAGGCGGTCGAGACCTTGGCGCTGCGCGATAAGGCTGCGGCGGTTCGCGGCTATGACGCCATCGCCGGTGACGACAGCATGGAAGCGACCTTGCGCGACACCGCGCTGATCCGCGGCGCGATCCTGCGCGTCGATTCCGACGATCCCAAGGATTTCGAACTCCGCTACACGCCTTACGCGACCGAGGGGTTCGCCTATCGCTCGACGCTGCGCGAGCTGCTGACGCTCGCCGCGTTCAAGCGCAACGATACGGAGTCGGCCGGCCGCTGGCTCGACCAGATCGTCATTGATCCCAACGCGCCGAGCGCGCTGCGCAGCCGCGCCGAGGCCTTTTTGGGCCTGGTCGCCGCAGGGCCCGTGGGCACCATGCCGGAAGCGACGAAGCCGGCGCTGGAACTTCATCCGACTGCGACACCGGTCGCACCGCCTGCCGCGTCGACGGTTGCGACTCCGTCTGTGGCCGTCCCGGCAACACCCGCTGCGCCGGTCTCGGCTCCCGCCGCCCCGACGACTCCTGAGGCGTCCCCAGCCAAGTAGCCCGTCATCCTGGGACGCGCGAAGCGCGAACCCTTGATCCATGCACATGATATCGATCCAGTCTGATCCTATGGTGCGGTCGCGGCCAGGCCTCCTACGCGATGGTCCCAGGTTCGCGCTTCACGCGCCCCGGGGATGACACCGCAAACAAAACAATTTCTCGACGGCGAGGTGGTCTATCCTCTCTGCACCGTTCCTTAGGACCATCCATGTTTGCCATCGCCATCATCGGCCGACCCAATGTCGGCAAGTCGACCCTGTTCAACCGGCTGGTCGGCAAGAAACTCGCGCTCGTCGACGACCGTCCGGGCGTTACCCGCGACCGGCGCGAAGGCGAGGCCAAGCTCGGTGATCTGCGCTTCACCATCATCGACACGGCCGGCCTGGAGGAGGGCGATGCCGCCTCGCTTTCCGGGCGCACCCGGGCGCAGACGGAAGCCGCCATCGAGTCCGCCGACGGCATCTTCTTCGTCATCGACGCCCGCATCGGCCTGACACCGGACGACCGCGCTTTCGCCGCTTTGGTAAGACGGGCCGGTAAACCTTTGATTCTTATCGCAAATAAGGCGGAGGGCAAGCAGGGCGACGCGGGCGCCGTGGAAGCCTACCAGCTCGGTCTCGGCGATCCGATCCCCCTCTCCGCCGAGCATGGCGATGGTTTTTCCGAGCTCTATTCCGCGATGCTGGAAGCGCTGCCGGAGCAGACCGCGCTGCCTGAGGAGGAAGAGGCCGAGGTCCGAAAGGTCTTCGACGACGAGGAAGACGGCACCGAGCTTGACCTCACCAAGCCGCTGCGCATCGCCGTCGTCGGGCGCCCTAACGCGGGAAAATCGACGTTGCTCAACCATATCATCGGCGAGGAGCGGCTGCTGACCGGTCCGGAAGCCGGGCTGACGCGCGACGCGATCGGTATCGATCTGGTCTGGCGCGATCGCGAGATGAAGATGTTCGACACGGCGGGCCTTCGGCGCCGCGCCAAGGTCGACGACAAGCTGGAAAAGCTGGCCGGCGCCGACGCCCTGCGCGCGGCGAAGTTCGCCGAGGTGGTGATCCTGCTGGTCGACGCCACGATGCCGCTCGAAAAGCAGGATCTGACGCTCGCCGATCTCGTCGAGCGCGAGGGGCGGGCGCTGGTCATCGGGCTGAACAAGTGGGATCTGATCGAAGACAAAGGCAGCACGCTCAAAGCCTTGCGGGAAGAAGCTTTGCGTCTGCTGCCGCAGGTCAAGGGCTGCCCGGTCGTTCCGGTGTCCGGCACCACGGGCTTTGGCGTCGAACGGCTGATGGAGGCCGCGATCGGCGCCCACGAGGTCTGGAACAAGCGCATCTCGACCGCGCGGCTCAACCGCTGGCTCACCGCCGCGATCGATCAGCAGCCGCCGCCCGCCGTCGCGGGACGCCGGATAAAAATCCGCTATATGACCCAGCTGCGCGCGCGGCCGCCGTACTTCATCATCTTCGGCAACCAGCTCGATGCGCTGCCGACGAGCTACGAGCGTTTTCTCGTCAACGGCCTGCGGACCACCTTCGAGCTACCCGGCGTGCCGATCCGGATTTCGAAGAAGGTCAGCGACAATCCGTACAAGGATCGCAAGCGGCCGCAGCGGTAGGGGCTCTCCCGCAGAGCGGGAGAAGGAGCGCTGCGGTCAGTGCGCGGGCGCCGCCTTCGCAGCCATCCCGCCGACGGCAAACGCCACCGGCATGACACCGGCCTTGGCAAAGGTCAGCGAGCCGATCACGGACACGCCTTCCTTGATCGGGGCGGTCGGGTCGAGAAACATCAGATGATCGCCGCCGGGTTTCAGCGTCACCGTCGCGCCCGGCGGTATGGCGAGGCCATGGTCGAGGCGGCCCATGTGCATGACCCCGTTTTCCATCGACATCGTATGGATCTCGCCGGTCGGCGCCACCGCGATACTGGCGGCGACAAGCATATCCGCCGTCTTGCCGGTGTTGGTGATGGTGACGTAGCCGCCCGCCACCTTGGCACCGTTGGGCGTCGCGCGCAGCCAGGGATCCTTGACGACGATCCAGGGCCCGGAGTCCGCCGCCGATCCCACGGTCGCGACCCCGATCGAACCGAGGGCGATGAGAGCGGCGGCCAGCAGAACCTGTCTCATGTCTTGTCCTCGCTATCGTCTCGGACGGGAGCCTGAAAGCTCATCACACGATCCGTCGGGAAATCGTAGAGTTTGCCGGTCTCGGTCCATGTCGGGAGACAGAGCTCCAGGATTTTTGGGGCGAGATCTTCCGGCGTCTTCAGCGTGTCCGGATCTTCGCCGGGCATTGCGGCGGCGCGCATGCGGGTGCGCAGGGGGCCGGGATTGACGGCCATGATCTTGATCGGAGTCAAGTTGACCGTCTCAGCCGCATAGGTGCGCACGAGGCTGTCGACCGCGCTTTTGGAGATGGCATAGGGCCCCCAATAGGGCCGGAAATCGGCGCGATGGCCGGCGCCCGAACTCAGCAGCGCCACGCGGCCCGCGTCCGAGGTGCGGAGCAGCAGGTCGAGCGAACGGATGAGCCGATAGTTCGCGGTGACGTTGACCGCGATGACATTGTCCCACGCCTTGGGGTCGCAATGGGCGATCGGGGTGAGCGGGCCCAAGACGCCGGCATTGCCGACGAACACGTCGAGCTTGCCCCAGCGTTCGTGCAGCGCGGCACCGAGCCGGTCCAAAGCCTCGAAATCGGTGATGTCGAGCGGCACCAGAGTCGCCACGCCGCCCACGTTTTTGATGGCATCGTCGAGCGCTTCGAGCGCGCCTTGGGTGCGTGCCAGAGCGACGACATGGGCACCGGCCTTGGCAAGCTCGAGCGCGATAGCGTGCCCGATCCCGCGCGAGGCGCCGGTGACGAGGGCAACGCGGCCGGCGAGGGGAAGGGTTGAGAGGGCTTCAGGATCGCTCATGAGGTGGGCTATGGCACCTCATGCTGCGGTTGAAAATAGGCACGTTCGTCTTTGCGAACGGAGCGAGGCAATCCAGACGTCGCACACCACCACATTGCCAAGCGGCCCCTGAGTCGCTTCGCTCGCGATGACGGCCTCGAGAGCGGGACCGCTAGCCGGTTTCCGCCAGCAGCGACAGCTGGCTGCGGGTCTCGCCGCTGACGTCGGTGAGGTACGTCGGGTAATCGCCGGTGAAGCAATGGTCGGTGAACTGCGGCCGGATCGGATCGCGGCGCTCTTCGCCCATCGCGCGATAGGTGCCTTCGACCGAGAGGAAGGCCAGCGAATCGCAGCCGATGTAGTCCCGCATCTCTTCGAGCGTGTGGGTGGCGGCGAGCAGCTTTTCGCGCTCCGGCGTGTCGATGCCGTAGTAGTCCGGATGCTTGATCGGCGGCGAGGAGATGCGGAAATGCACTTCCCGCGCCCCGGCTTCGCGCATCATCCGCACGATCTTTACCGACGTGGTGCCGCGGACGATGGAATCGTCGATCAGCACGATGCTCTTGCCGGCGACGACGGAGCGGTTGGCGCTGTGCTTCAGCCGCACGCCCAGCTCGCGGGTGGACTGCGTCGGCTGGATGAAGGTGCGGCCGACATAATGGTTGCGAATGATGCCGAGTTCGAACGGGATGCCCGAGGCTCGGGCATAACCGATCGCAGCCGGCACGCCGGAGTCCGGTACGGGGATGACGACGTCGGCCTCGACCGGCGTCTCGCGGGCGAGTTCGGCGCCCATCGCCTTGCGGGTCTCGTAGACCGAGCGGCCATGGACCACCGAGTCCGGCCGGGCGAAGTAGATGTATTCGAAGATGCAGGGCCGGGCCTGGACCTTGGGGAATGGCCGCAGGCTCTCGACGCCGGTCTCGGTGATGACGACGATCTCGCCATTCTCGACGTCGCGGACGAACCGCGCTCCGATGATGTCGAGCGCGCAGGTCTCGGACGCCAGCAGGAACTTGCCGTCGAGTTCGCCGAGCACGAGCGGGCGGATGCCGAGCGGGTCGCGGGCGCCGATCAGCATCTTGTTCGACAGCACCACGAGCGCATACGCGCCTTCAAGCTCGCGCAGCGCCTCGATGAAGCGTTCGATCACCCGATGTTTGCGGCTGCGGGCGACGAGATGGAGAATGACTTCTGTATCCGACGTCGACTGATAGATCGCGCCATCGCGGATCAGCGAGCGGCGGAGCGTCAGACCGTTGGTGAGATTGCCGTTGTGGGCGACAGCGATGCCGCCGGTGTCGAGCTCTGCAAACAGAGGTTGCACATTGCGGAGAATCGTCTCGCCGGTGGTGGAATAGCGGACGTGACCGACAGCGGCGTCGCCAGGCAGGCGGGCGATGGTCGAAGCCTTGGAAAAATGGTCGCTCACCAACCCAAGGCGGCGCTCGGAATTGAAGCGCGAACCGTCGAAGGCGACGATCCCTGCGGCTTCCTGACCACGATGCTGAAGCGCATGGAGCCCAAGGGCCGTGACGGCGGCGGCATCGGGGTGGCCGAAGATGCCGAAGACGCCGCATTCTTCCCGCAACCGATCGGCCTCCGGGTCGAACGCGTCATCGTGCTGATCGGAGGACGTGGACAAATCGGTCATGGACACCTCGCGGGCTCGACGTCTCGGCGCTTATCTCGAAAGCGTTTGATCCCGGAGCAGAAGCCATCTGCCGAAATCCACAGCGTCACAAAACCTAGATAATCCGAACTGCCGCGAAAGCCAGCATATTATGCCCTCGGTTGGCGCATATCAGGGTTCTTTTCCACTATCGTCGCGCGACGGCGGCGTCGGCAGGGCCTTGGAGGTCGCGTCACCTTCGGCTGGCGGTTCATCCGCAGGTGCCGCCGTTTTGGCCTTTTTGAAGCGTCCGATGATCCCTTCCGGATCGTCAGGTAGCAAACTTGTCAGCTGGTCGCCTGTCGATTGCAGAAGCGGCTTCATCCGCGCGGACTTCACCCATTCCGGCTGCTTGTCCGGCGGCACCAGCCAGTTGAAGAAGACGAAGGCGATGACGCAGAGCAGCAGGCCGCGGGCCGCGCCGAAGACGAAGCCGAGCGAGCGATCCAGAGCCCCGACCTTCGAGTCCAAAATCATGTCGGACAGCTTGATGGTGATGATCGACACGATGATCAGCGTGACGAAGAATACCGCTGCCGCCGACACCGCCATCGCGACCACATCCTTCTGGATGTAAGGTTTCACGTAAGGCAGGACGAGCGGGTAGAAATACACCGCGGCCGCGGCGGCGGCGCCCCACGAGGCGATCGCCAGAACCTCGCGGGTAAACCCCCGCAACATGGCGAGCAGCGCCGAGATGAGGATGATGACGATGAGGCCGAGGTCGAGATAGGAGGGCATGATCCTGGCCTTCAGCCTGTAGCGTCGTTTGGATACTGATACGGACGACACAGGAGCGATGGCTGCTTCTGCGACATATTAATAGTGGCTTATAGCGAAGCGTAAGCGCGGCGTCACGTCGTTCACCAGCCATCCACATGTTGCTTTGATTTGCCGTTCGCGGCCTTCGCCGGCGCGCCATCCTTCGGCCGCGCGATTTCCGCCACCAGCGCCCCGATATGCTCGCAAGAGGTCGCCGTGATCGCCTCTCCCCCGGACTCGCCGCTCTGGGCGCCACGCGGCGCGACGGCGGCGGTGAACCCAAGCTTTGCCGCTTCCTTGAGCCGGGCCGCCGCATGGGCGACGGGCCGAACCGCGCCGGAGAGCCCGACCTCGCCGAAATACACGGCATTGGTCGATAGAGCCTGTCCCGACAAGGACGAGACCAGCGCCGCCGCGGCGGCGAGATCGGCGGCCGGCTCGCTGACCCTGAGGCCACCGGCGATGGTAAGGTAGATGTCGTGCTGGCCGAGTTTCAGGCCGGCATGCGCCTCCAGCACGGCGACGACCATGGCGAGGCGGCTGGTGTCCCAGCCGACGACGGCGCGGCGCGGCGTGCCGAGCGAGGTCGGGGCGACCAGCGCCTGAATCTCCACGAGCAGCGGCCGCGTGCCTTCCATCCCGGCGAAGACGGCGACGCCGGGCGTCGCGTCCTCGTGCGCGGTGAGGAAGAGAGCAGAGGGATTGGCGACCTCGCTAAGGCCGCCGCCGGTCATCTCGAACACGCCGATCTCGTCGGTCGGCCCGAACCGATTTTTTACCGCGCGTAGAATGCGGAAGTCGCGGCCGCCTTCGCCTTCGAAGGAAATCACCGCATCGACCATGTGCTCGACGACGCGGGGGCCGGCGATCTGGCCATCCTTGGTGACGTGGCCGACGAGAATCACGATGGCGCCGGAGGTCTTGGCGAAGCGGATCAGCGCCTGCGCCGAGCCGCGTACCTGGGTGACGGTGCCGGGAGAGGACTCGACCGCATCCGTCCACATCGTCTGGATCGAATCGATCACGACCAGGGCAGGGCGTTTGCCCTGCGACAGGGTGGCGACGATGTCCTCGACGCCGGTCTCGGCCGCGAGTTCGACGGGCGCTGCGGCGAGGCCGAGGCGAGTGGCGCGCAGGCGCACCTGATCCATCGCCTCCTCGCCGGAAATGTAGACGACGCGCTCGCCGCGCAACGCCAGCGCCGCGCAGGCCTGGATCAGCAGTGTCGATTTGCCGATGCCGGGCTCCCCGCCGAGCAACAGCACCGACCCAGGCACGAAGCCACCGCCGGTGACCCTATCGAGCTCGCCGATGCCGGTCTCGAGCCGGGTCTGCGGCGCGTCCGCGTGAGCCAATTCGCCCAGCGCGAAGATGCGGCCCTTCTTGGCGCCACGCGCCTGCTGCGCCCCGATGCCGGCCGCGCCGCCGTCTTCGATGATCGAATTCCAGGCGCCGCAGGCTTCGCAGCGCCCCTGCCATTTCGGCGTGACGTTGCCGCAGCTCTGGCAGACGAAGTTGGTTTTCAGCTTGGCCACGGCAACGCCCGCCCCATGAGGAGATCACGACGTGTTGCCTAGAACAAAACAAGATCATTTGGAAGGCAGATCTCTTGGGATACCCGCCGAAGGCGCCTCAACGCCCCGGCGTCGACACCGTGACGGAGACACCCTGGCGGCTCACCCAGCGGCGATGGCTGCGCGCACCCAAGCGCGTCAGGACCTCGTAGCCGATCGTTCCGGCGCCGCCGGCGAGATCGTCGATCGTGATGTCGCTTCCCAGCAACTCCACGCTGTCGCCGCGCTCGATCGCAGGCGCGTCGGTGACGTCCACGACGATCGTATCCATCGAAATGCGGCCGACGAAGGGGCAGAGCGCGCCGTCGACGAGCGCTTGTCCGCGTGGCGCATCGTCGCTCACGCCCATCGCGCCGCAGGGGATGCCGTCGGCATAGCCGGCGCTGATCGTGGCGAGTCGGCGCGGTGCGGGCGCCGTCCAGCGCCCATCGTAGCCGACGCTTTCGCCAGCAGCGATGTCGCGCACCTGCAGCACCTTGGCCTCCATCCCGACCACCGGGCGCATCGGGTTGGGCCGGTCCGGCGTCGGGTTGCCGCCGTACATGGCATAGCCCGGACGAACCAGATCGTAGTGCGGCTGGTGTTCGGAAAAGATGCCGCTGGAATTGGCGAGCGAGGCCGGCACGTCCGGCCAGCTGGCGCGCATCGCATCGAAGGCGGCGATCTGCGCGGCGACCTTGTCTGATTCCGACGCGCGCCCGGACCAGACGAAATGGCTCATCACCAGCGTCAGATCGAGACGCGTCGCCACCTCCCGCGCCTTGGCGAGGTCTTGGGGCACCAGACCGAGGCGATTCATCCCGCTGTCGACCTGGATGGCGCAGGGCGCGCGACCGCGGCCCGCGGCTTCACGCCAGTCTTCCATTTCGAGAAGCGAGCTTAGAACCGGCCGCAGCCGAAACTTCAAATAGAGCGCCGCAGTGCGCGGCATCAGCCCGTTGAGCACGTAGACGACGGCGTCGGGGGCCAGCATCCTCAGCCTTTGCCCCTCGAAGACATGGGCGACGAAGAAGGTGCGACAGCCGGCGCGCTGCAGCGTCGCGATGACCCCTTCGAGACCGAGCCCGTAGGCGTCGGCTTTGACGACGGCGCTGCATTCGGCGGACCCGGACCGGTCCGCTAGCAGCCGCCAATTGGCGGCAAGCGCGTCGAGATCGACCGTCACGGTCGTACCTGCTTGTTCGGCGGCGATGTCGCGGTGGTCGGATACAGGCGCCAGCATGGGTCTCACGAAATGGGCCTCAATGGTGCTCCGGAAGGTGGTCGTCTTTGGCGAGATTGGAGAACCGCGTGAACTCGCCTTCGAAGGCCAGCTCGACGGTGCCGGTCGGCCCGTGACGCTGCTTGCCGATGATGACTTCCGCCTTGCCATGCACGCGCTCCATCTCCGACTGCCACGTCAGAAACTCTTCGCTGCCTTCGCGCGGCTGCTTGTTCTTCAGATAGTACTCTTCGCGATACACGAAGACCACGACATCGGCATCCTGCTCGATCGAGCCGGATTCGCGGAGATCGGAGAGCTGCGGCCGTTTGTCGTCGCGCGACTCGACCTGGCGCGAGAGCTGCGACAGCGCCACCACCGGCACCGCCAGTTCTTTCGCCAGCGCCTTCAACCCCGTGGTGATCTCGGTAAGCTCCTGGACGCGGTTGTCGCCCTTCGACTTCGAGCCCGACAGCAGCTGCAGGTAATCCACCACAAGCATGTCGAGCCCGCGCTGCCGCTTCAGCCGTCGGGCGCGCGCGACAAGCTGGGCGATCGAGATGCCGCCGGTGTGGTCGATGTAGAAGGGAATCTGCTGCATCTCCCGCGCGCCTTCGGCGATGCGGTGAAATTCGTTCTCGGTGATGTCGCCGCGACGGATCTTGTAGGAGGGTACGCCGGACTGCTCGGCGATCATGCGGGTGGCGAGCTGGTCCGACGACATTTCCAGTGAGAAGAAGCCGACGATGCCGCCGTTGACCGTCTCGAGGTTGCCGTCCGGCTTGGTGCGGAATTCGTAGGCCTTGGCGATGTTGAAGGCGATGTTGGTGGCGAGCGCCGTCTTGCCCATGCCGGGGCGGCCGGCGATGATGATGAGATCGGAGGCCTGCAGGCCGCCCATCATCCGGTCGAGATCGCTCATGCCGGTGGAGATGCCCGAAAGGCCGCCGTCGCGCTCGAAGGCCTTCGCAGCCATGTCGACGGCGGAGGTGAGGGCGTCGGAAAAGCGTTGAAAACCGCCGCCGTAGCGGCCGGTCTCGGCGATTGCATAGAGCTTGCGCTCGGCCTCTTCGATCTGATCACGCGGGGTGAAATCGATCGGTGCGTCATAGGCGCCGTTGACCACGTCCTCGCCGATGAGGATCAGGTCGCGGCGCACCGCGAGATCGTAGACGGTGCGCCCGTAATCCTCGGTATTGATGATGGCCGTTGCCTCGGCCGCGAGCCGCGCGAGGTACTGCGGAATGGTGATGCCGCCGAGATCGTGATCGCCGAGAAAGGTCTTCAGCGTGACCGGCGTCGCCACCTTGCCGGCGCGGATGAGCTGCGAGGCGATGTCGAAGATGCGCCGATGCAGCTCTTCGGAGAAATGCTCCGGCTTCAAGAAATCCGAGACGCGGTCGTAGGCGTCGTTGTTGATCAGGATGGCGCCGAGCAGCGCCTGTTCCGCCTCGATGTTATGAGGGGCGACGCGAAAACTCGCGTCCTTCCCGCTTGATTGTTTCGCGAGGGGCGACAGCCGTCCGCCCGCGTGATCGATCACGCTCATGTCACGTCTATCAATTGAGAAATGGGCGGCCCCGATACGCCGGTACGACCGTCCCCGTTTTGTCGCACGAGGCGGCGACGCAGACGAGTCAAAACTTGGGCGGCACGGCTTTTTCTACGAAGGAGAGCAAAAAAAGAGCAGCGAAACCAACGGGTTTGCTGCTCTTCTTCAGATTGTCCCAAGGCCGGGATAACTCTCGTCCGCCAGCCCGGGGCGCCGAAGGCGAAACCCGAGATGACGATCGCAATAGAAGGGCTAGCGGTCGCCGAGGCTGCCGTCGGCCGCGGCCAAAGCGGCGCCGACTTCGAGGCCGAGATCGTCCATCGTGGTTTCTTCGATGACGTTGATCTCTTCGCCCTTGGCCTGACGGTCGGCTTCCTGCTCGGAGCGCGCGACGTTGACGATGACCTTGGCTTCGACTTCCGGGTGAAGCTGAATCGGCAGGGTGTGGAGACCGAGCGTCTTGATCGGCGCCATCATCACGACCTGGTTGCGATGCGCGGTGAAGCCGCCAGCGGTGATCGCGTCCGCCACGTCGCGGGTCGACACCGAGCCGTAGAGATGCCCGGTCTCGCCGGCCTGGCGGATGATGATGAAGCTCTGGCCGTCGAGCTTTTCGGCGACGGTCTCGGCTTCCGTACGCTGTTCGAGATTGCGGGCCTCGAGCTGGGCCTTCTGGCCCTCGAAACGCTTCTTGTTGGCTTCGGTGGCGCGGAGCGCCTTGCCGCCCGGCAGCAGGTAGTTGCGGGCGTAGCCGTCCTTGACGCGGACCTTTTCACCGAGCTGGCCGAGCTTGGCGATGCGCTCGAGTAGAATGACTTCCATAATATAATTCCTTGATGGTTGGGTGAGCGGGATGGGTTCAGAGTTTTCCGGTAGCCGCCGGCTGACGCCGGTCGCGGAAGGAAAAGCCGGCGTCGCCGAGCCCGACGAGGGCGTAGACGGCAAACAGCCAGGGCATGAGCAGAATGAGGGTGAGGTAGACGATGATCAGCAGCGGCAAGCGAAAGCTTTTGCCGCGCGTGATGTCGTGGATCACCGCCAACCCTTGTGCGGCAAAGGCCATGACCAGGGCACCGGTCACGATCAGGGCGAACAGGCCGACGAGGCCACCAGCGAAGCACAGCCCGAGCGAGACGGCCAGCACCAGGGCAAGCTGGCGGGGCACGCGCAGGCTGCGCGGCAGATCAGGCCAAGGCGCCCGAAAGTGGCCGGAAGCCTTGGCGATGCGGGCCGCGGCCCAGATGTTGAAGCCGAGCATCACCAGCGACGAGGCGGCGAGGACCGGCATCTCGGCATAGGTCATGGCCACGGCGAG
>NZ_LMUU01000130.1:0-1301 GCF_009765775.1 Beijerinckia sp. L45 | reverse complement strand
CGATCCGCTGGGTCATCATGTCCATCGTCGCGCGGAAGCCGCCGTGACTCGCGATGGTGGTGGCGAAATCCAGCGCGACGCTGATGATCGCGAAGCCGGCCGCCGACGCGACGATGAGGCCGAGCTTGCGCTGGTCGGCGGCCGGGACCGTCGGCGCGACGATCTTGGTCGAGGAAGCGATCCGCGCGAGCAGCCAGGAGGGCAGGCCGAGACTGATGGCGAAGACCAGCGCATCCATGCTGGCGGCGTTGATGTCGCTGAGCTGGAAAAGGGCAAGGCCGCCGTCGCGCACATCGAGCAGGCCGACAGCCAGGGCGCCGATGATCGCGGCGGCGAAGCCGGCGACCGAGCCGAAGGACAGGGCGGCCAGCATGATCGGAAGCGGCGAAATGAAGCCCATCGCCAGGGCCAGCGAGGTCTTCTGCACCGTCAGCATCGACAGCAGTGCCGAGGCTAGCCCGCCACCGATGGCGGCCAGGATGACGACGCTGGATATTTTGGCAAAGATCGGTCGCATGTGGTCCGCTGTCCCGCGCCGTTGGCGGTTAGAGGCAAGTCGCGGAACAGTGCCGCGCCGGCCCCAACATGAAGAAGACGCACCGGCCGAGGCCGGTGCGGGGATCGAAGCGCGGGGATCGCGCTCCGACGGTACGATCGCTTAGCGGATCACGTAGGGCAGCAGCCCCAGGAAGCGGGCGCGCTTGATCGCCTGGGCGAGCTCACGCTGCTTCTTCGCCGAGACGGCGGTGATGCGCGATGGGACGATCTTGCCGCGCTCGGAGATGTAACGCGAGAGCAGACGCGTGTCCTTGTAATCGATCTTCGGCGCGCTGGGGCCGGAGAACGGGCAGGTCTTGCGACGACGGAAGAAGGGGCGGCGGGCGCCGCCTGTGGTGGTAGCCATCAGAATGCTCCATCTTCATGCGGGGCGGGACCGGCATCGTCACGCGGACGGCGCGGCGGACGATCGCCACGCGGGCCACGCGGGCCGCGGTCGCCGCGATCACCACGGTCATCGTCTTCGCGCTTGCGCATCATCGCGGACGGGCCGTCTTCATGCTCTTCCATGCGGATGGTGATGAAGCGCAGCACGTCTTCGTTGATGCCCATCTGGCGTTCCATCTCGGTGATGGCGGCCGGAGGCGCGTCGATGTTGATGAGGGAGAAATGCGCCTTGCGGTTCTTCTTGATCCGGTAGGCAAGGGACTTGACGCCCCAATATTCGACCTTCGCGAACTTGCCGCCAAGACCTTCGACGATCTGCTTGTAGCTTTCGGTCAGCGCTTCCACCTGTTGGGCGG
>NZ_LMUU01000170.1 GCF_009765775.1 Beijerinckia sp. L45 | reverse complement strand
AGGACCTGGAGACGTCGCGAAACCAGCAAGCTGGTATTGATACCCAGACAAACGAAGGGGAATTTGATCCTGCAGCGCGTTTGAAGGCTGGTACTCATGCTCACACATGGACACATTGTGAGATTCACCCTAGTATGATTCTTGGTATTTGTGCCAGCATCATCCCGTTCCCGGATCACAATCAAGTACGTATCTTCATATACTTCTGTTCTGATCGAATTTGACGATTTCGATTTTCAGTCTCCTCGTAATACATACCAATCTGCCATGGGCAAACAAGCCATGGG
>NZ_LMUU01000001.1 GCF_009765775.1 Beijerinckia sp. L45 | reverse complement strand
GCCTGCGGCGATCTTCAGACCGCCCATGTTGCCGGCGAACGACCCCTGATTGTTGTTGTCGCCGAACACCGTGCCGCCCTCGACGTCGAGCAGACCGCCCTGGGCCAAGGCAATCGTCACGACGCCGTTGTTGCCGCCGAAGCTTTCGTTGCCGGCACCGGTCTTCTGGATCGTGCCGGCACCTGTGAAGGTCGTGCCTTGCAAGTTGATGTTGAAGATCGTGTTGTTGAGCAGGTTGAGCGTGGCGCCCGCAGCGATCGCGACCGGCCCTCCCGAAAGCGCGCCGCCGACGTTCGATTCGATGACAGTGCCGCTCGCGATCGTCGTCCCACCGGTATACGTGCTGTTGTTGGCGAGCGTCAGCGTGCCGGTCCCCGCCACGACGACTTTGCCGCCGACGTTGCCGCTGGTTCCGTCCTGAATGACGCCCGAATAGGTCGAGGTTCCCGTCTCGCTCAACGTCAGAGTCGTGGCGCCGATGCTGTACGTCGCCGCGCCCGTTGCGTTCACGACGGTCTCGACGCCGCCCGCGCCGAGCGTCGCGGTAAGCGTCAGGCTCGATGGTGCGGAAAAGGTGCCGTCGCTGACGTTGAAGGTGAAGACATCCTGGAGCGGCGAGCCGTCTGCAGCGGACACGATCGCGAGGCCGTTCGTCGCGGCGTAGCTGTAGGACCCGTCGGAATGCAAGATCAACGTGCCGTAGGTGCCGGCGATCGATGCGCTGCCACCTGCCGCGATCGCGCTCGTCGTCCCGCCTTTGGTTACGGATGTGACGCTGAGCGCCGCGCTTTGCGGATCGGTGTCGCCGTTCAGAGCGCCGCTGGCGGCGGTCGCCGTCAGCGTCGCGCCCGCAAGAACCGTCCCCGTTTCGGGAACGACGCTTGGAACGTGCGAAGGCGTCGATGTGACGGCGCCCCCGGTGCCGACGGCAAGTTCCAGACCGGCCGCAAAATACTGCGTGCTTGCTGTTGTCGGGGCCTGACCGTTGTATTGGATCGTAATGGTGCTGGCGAGCAGTCCGGCCGTCGTTCCAGTGCCGGTGATCGTGTAAGAGTTGCCAGCACCATGCACGAGCGTGAAACTCGTGTAGGTCGTCAGACTGATGCCCAAGGCAGGCTGAACCGTCAGGCTGCCGGTGACGATACCGGTGGCATAGTCGACGAGCAGGGAGCCCGAGTAGGTTGTGAGCGGAAGCAGACCGAGCGTGTTGAGTGTTACGTTATTGAAATTGAGATTGTCCGCGCTCGCCATGGGTTTTGTCTTTCACGCATATCTGATGTGCCTGGCGCGATCTAAGACGGCAAAAGTTGGATTTATGTTAATTTATTAGCCTGAGTTGCTTCGAAAACGTCGTCACCTTTGTGGTGTTTCAATATATGGAGATGCATTATTTGTATATGCAATGATGTACACTTATGTATTTCCTTTTGTATTGCAGCTTGCTTCCCGCGACCATCCTGCGGTCGAGCCCGGCCGCCGGCATTCGCGCGTCCGAAATATTTTGTGGCTCCCCTATTTGAGTATTTGCACGACGGCCATCGAAGACGACCCACGGCCGTCAGGCCACAGGCGCGGCAACGAAGCACGAGGATGTGGTTCCGGGATCGGCGTTGACGAACGAGCGATCGAGATCCGGCGTCGCCGGCGGGAAAGCGTCAGCCGCCTAAGCGGACTCACTCAA
Source organism: Beijerinckia sp. L45 (assembly GCF_009765775.1). Classification (GTDB taxonomy): domain Bacteria; phylum Pseudomonadota; class Alphaproteobacteria; order Rhizobiales; family Beijerinckiaceae; genus RH-AL1. Next base: position 64,638 of record NZ_LMUU01000001.1, on the reverse strand, counting down.
GCGATAAGCGTCGCGCTCGTACAAAGAGCTCGAGCATCCGATGCTTTATGCGTAGGCTCGGGCAGACTGCGCCGACGTCGCAACCGAAGCGAGAACCGGGGTCGGCACATTGCCCAGGTATAGGGACTGATAAGACGGCCCGGCATAGGGCGTGCCCCGTAACTGCTCGTACTCTTGGAAGAAGAGATGATTGATGCTTTTGATGGCATTTGTCGCCACGCCACCATGAACCTGGTGAAACGTTCCCTCGCCAAGCAGCGTCACAACCAAAGACCGCGGCAGCTGCACAGCCCTCGCAAACGTATCGAGGTTGGCTAGGCCACCGCCAGGCGTGACGAATCGCTCGTCGAAGCCGCCCAGTTCGTCCCACAACGATCGCCGCATGAAGAGAGCGTTGCTTTCTGCAATCGGTCGAAACCATCCGCTCTGCGACGAGCCGGCAAAGACCGAGATATCGAAGAGCCGATAGCCATCCTCCGTCCAGCCGATCCCATCAAGCAGCCGGTCTTCCTCTATTTGATTGTATCCCTCGTGGATGCTCGCCATCTGCACTTTTGGGCCAAGGTGGAACCCCAGCGTCGCGATCACCGCTCGATTATCAAGCTTGTCCGCGCGAAGCGCGCCCGCCAGCAATCCAGGTGACGCCATGCGAGCCCCGTCGATCATGACGCCCACAAGTTCGCCCCGCGCTTCTCTGATTGCGTAATTCAAGGCCTGAACGGGAGAATGCGAGCGGGCTTGCCGCGGGATCTCGATCACACGGAGGTTCATGCCGAGATCGATACAGGCGGAAAGATCCGCGGGCCGATCCGAGCCATTGTCGACGATAATGACTTCATAATCTTCAGCATCAACGTGTCGTTGCATTTTTTGCGACAACGACAAGATGGTGCGCGGCAGCTCGCGGGTCATATTGAAAGCGGCTACGACGACACTCAGCTTCATATCGATGATTCCTCGCCCCTAGCGAGAATAACAGCGCCTTTGTCGACTTGAAAGGCTGCTTTGGTCTTTAATTATTGTATATAAGCAAATTATGCATACACATCTAAATTTCGAATGCCACGCTTATCACTTCATTACAAGTCATACGCAGGCATGTTAGGATTCATACTTGAGAGCCATAGATGGCGCGGCAGCGTGCCGGGCTGGCGGGAGGATCGAGCGTTGGTTGAACCCCGTATCATTCTGTTCATCGCCTGGGGCGACTCTCACGTCGCGCTCGTAGCGCAATGTATCGCCGAGAGCCGCCTGCCGCCCTATCCCGTGTTTCTGATCACCGATACAACCACCCAGACGGATATGCTGCCGCCCGGTGTCGCGGTGCTGCGGCGCGACTTCGCTTTCTCGAGCAAGGAGCGAAAGGCCGAAGCTTTCGCGTCGCTGCCCGAGACCTTCGGGACCGTGCTCTTTCTGGATGTGGATACGCGCGTCCTCGCGGACATATCTTTGGGGTTCGACAAGGCCGAGCAATACGGGATCGCGATGGCGCCGGCGCCACATTATTCGCTGGCCGACTTTCGGAGTTTCGGGCGCGTTCTCGAACGCGAAGGTTTGGCGCCGCAGGGTCACGTTATCTACAATTCCGGCGTCATCTTCTTCGATTGGCGCGTTGCGAAGGTGCGGTCCGTTTTCCAGCAGGCCCTCGCACTCGCCAGCAAGGACGAAACACGCACATGGAGTGACCAGCCCTACATCACGCTCGCGATGGAAATGATGGATCTCAATCCATATACCCTGTCGCCCAGCTTCAATCACAGAGCCTTCGGCGAGTTGATCAGTGGCTCCGTTCGGATCTGGCATTCCTATCAGCCTGTGCCGCCAGAGGCCGCACAGCTGGAACCAGGCTACCTCCACCGCTATGAAGGCACGACGGCCGTACGCGTGATGAAGGTCCCGCTCTGACATCCCGCGGACGCATCATTCTTCATGTCGGCGCACCGAAGACGGGCTCGACGTATCTTCAGCTGCGTCTCCGCCTCGATCCGCCGGCGATGCGCGCGCAGGGTATCTTCGTTCCCGTTCTGCCGGCCGTGGCGCAGATGGCGGGCAACGCCAAGCTTCTCGCAACCGTTCTCGATGCCGCGCCAACGCTCAGTTTCCAGCGTGTGTTCCCACACATCGATTCGCGCGCCCTCGATCCGGCGCGTATCGTGGAAGAACTGCTGGCGGACTGGCGGCCGGATCAGGAGGCGCTCATCCTTTCGGCCGAGGATTTTCGTCCGACCCATGCGGCGCGGCTTCAGCACTTGCTCCCGGCGGCGGATTTCACCGTGGTTCTGGTCGCCCGCACGCAGGATCAATGGTTTGAGTCCTACCATAACCAGTTGATGAAGACGGGCGACGTTCATCAGGACCTGCCGAGTTTCATCGCGGTGACCTTGAGCCGAAACACCGAGCGCTTGTGCTACCCGGACTGGTGGGCGCATTTCGATGGATGGCGGCAAGCGCTCGGCAATTGCAGCGTTCAGCTTTACGACGAGGCGCGATCGGACCTGTTCGGATCCTTCTTCAAAGCGGCTGGACTGCCGACACCAAGCGGCATTGCGGAGATTCCGCGCCAGAGGGAATCGATGAGTCTCCACCAGCTCACTTATCTCAGCGTCTTGGAGTCCGACACGCCGCTGGCCGCGTTCGTCCGTCGTCGCGCGGCGAGCGCCCAAGCGGCAGATCGGCTCGGCGGCCCAGAAGCCAAAGTCTTGCGTTTGCGCGAGCGTGCGTTTCTGGCCGACTATTTCGCATCGTCGAATGCGCGCTTGCTCGAAGCGCTCGGCCGGCCCGCAGACGATGGTGCGCTGCGATTTTCAGAGCCGGCGCAAGAACCGCCGACGATCGACGAGGTTCGCGATTCGGAGCCGTATCGACGGCACGAAACGCTGGCGAACGATATCTACGCCAGCATGACCTGACGACGATAAGACCCGTCTCTATCGTAACCAAGCGCACCAGCAATGGTGCCGCAGATCGACCAGACCTGTTGCGCGCGGGCGTCGCAACCGGCGCCGTCGTTGAGCCGCGCGCGGTCGACGTCGGGCACGATCGATGGAGCGGGCACGTCGAGACCCAAGAAAGTCGCCAGCGCGACCTGGGTACCTCGGGGATCGCGACACATGTCTTCATAGGCGATCTGCAGGACACGCGGTTCCTGGACGCGAATGACATCGAGCACGCCGGCGATCTGGACCGCCCACGTCGCTGCGTTATGCAGATGAACGTCATCGTCGCCGATGCGCTGCGGATCAAGGCCACAGAACCGATAGGCGACCGGCAGCACGGCTTGTCCGATGGGATTGTCCATCCGCGACGTCATGTGCGTGCGCCGCAACGCGCTCGCCACGGGATGCCGGACGAGATGAACGACGCGAGCGGCTGGAAACGCGCGGAGAATAGGCCCGAGGCCCAGCATCGTCTCAGGCAGTTTCCATCCCCAGGGATCCGACGCGCGACGACCGTCCACAGCCAGCACGTCGGCAGCCAAGCGTTGAAGCCTTTGTCGCCAACAGGCCTCCTGTTCAGGGACACTTTGGACATCGACGGCAAGATTCTCGATCGCCAGCTCGTAAAGCGTCGCGACCCATTCGACGGAGTCACCCGTGGCATTCACGTGGTTGCCGAGGAAAATGCCGAGCCCGCGAGCGATTTCGGACAGCATCCGGGTTCCGCTGCCGCCGCGCCCGAGGAGGATCACCGGCGCGTCGATGGACCATTCGTTGCCGATGCCGTCACGCATAGCCAAGCCGCCCTGCCAGGGGTTCGGCGGCCCGCATCACATCAGCCAGCTGCGCCGACGTCAGCGCCTCCTGGCCGCTCAAGGACGACGAGTCGATCGGGCGGGTTCGATCCGTGCCGCCGGGACCGATACCGGCATAGGTCAGATGAGCCGCCAAGCCTGCCTGTGGATCACCGAGGCCGCAGGCCGCGAACATTGCGGCGATCACCGCCGTGCTATCATCGACCAGGTCTTCGTAGCGAAACGCATGAACCGAGCAGCCCGCACGCTCGAAATCCGCTTGCCGCCCGGATTTGATCTGCCACAGCGCGGCGCGCCGCGTCCATACGGATGCGGATGCATCCGCCATCACGGCGAAAGCAGCCCGATACCGCTCCTGTGTCGAGGGTCTTTGCGCAATAAGCCGGATCTGATTGGCGACGAAATCCACGGACTCGAGGCGGGCCATCGACGCGACGACCGCCCGCGGATCGCGAACGGGATAGACCACCGTCACCGGCCACGGCATGCGCGCGACGCGCTCCTCGTCATAGGTCAGGTTCGGCGTCTTCAGAACCAGGACCTTGACGTCCCGCGCGAGGCGCTTGCCGTTCGGTGTGGCGACAAACCGATCGTCGGTCGTTCCGTACTTGGTTGCGGCCTTCTCGAGGAGCCTTTCGCTGGCATCGTTGTCGGACGCGCCCTCCATCAAAGCGTGAAACCACGGATACACGCCGTCAAACTCGTCGATCAGCACCGCGCTGGGATGCGCCCCGAAAATCTGGCCGGTCAATGTCGTGCCGCTGCGCTGGCAGCCGACGATGGCGATCACCCGCTCGACGGGCCATTCGGACGGGCGCCCCGTCATGCACCAGCATCCTGCCTTGAAACGGAGCGCTCGAAGCACGCGCGATGTAAGGCGAGCGAGGTGGTCATCGAGTCTGCCCCCAGACGGAAGCCGCTTCACGCTTGACACGGCGACGCGAAGACTCGCCTGCCGCTTAGCGCATTTCAAGGCAAATGAGGCGGCATATGCCACGGCTCGCGAAAGGGCTCTAGACAGCCGCCTTGGCGATCCGCGTCAGCGTGAAGAGACCGAACGGCGCGAGCGGACGGCGTTCGATGAGCGTCATGTTGGGCTGGCCGGCGATCCAGTCGGCGATCACGGCGAAGGGGAACTGCGGGTGCCAGCCTAGTTTGGCGCTGCGTCGGCCGAGCCAGGCCTCGATCCCCGCCAGCGATCCCCGCTCGGCACCGACGTGGTTCACCAGAACGATCTCGCCGCCGGGCTTCACCACCCGCGCCCATTCGTCGAGGCTGGCCTGCGGGTCAGGCACCACCGTCAAGACGTAAGGCGCCACGACGGCGTCGAAGGTCGCATCGGCGAAGGCAAGGCGCATCGCGTCCATCACCACCAGGCCCTCAACGTTGACGAGCGCCTGCGTTTTCACCCGCTCGCGCGCGCGCGCCAGCATCGGACGGGAGAGATCGACGCCGGTGAGGCGCGTCGCGGGGTCGAACATCGGCAGTTCGAGGCCGGTGCCGACACCGACATCGAGGACGCGTCCGCCTGGGCGGCTCGCGGCCGCTGCGGCGGCAACGCGGCCAGGGCGCATCACCAGCGCGAAGGTGAGGTCATAGACCGGCGCCCAGCGGGCGTAGGCAGCCTCGACATCGGCATTATCGATCGCTGAGGCGTGTGGCACGGTGGAAGAGGTCATGCGCTAGGAGGCCATCGCATGCTGAAGGACGCCGGCCGCAGAGGCGGTCGGCGCCCGGGTGATGGTGCCGCCGCCGAGGACGCGGGCGTCGATTGCATCGGAATCGTAGAAGACGCAGGCCTGCCCGGGCGACGCCGCGCTCTCGGCCTCGGGAAAGCGGACGACGATATGTCCGTCAGCGTCACGCAGAAGCGTCGCGGCCACGGGCGGCCGCGTCGAGCGGGTGCGGACGTAGAGCTCGCGCCCGTCATCCGGCAGGTCCGCGAGCGTGCCGTCGCCCAACCAGTTGATTGCGCGCAGGGCCACCGTCCGCGTCAGCAGGGCCTCGCGCGGGCCGACGACGACGCGGGCGGTCTGCGGCTCGATCGCCACCACGAACAGAGGCGAGCCCGTGTTCGCCGGAAGGCCACCGAGGTTCAGGCCTTTGCGCTGACCGACGGTATAATGGACGATACCCTCATGGCGGCCGAGAACCTGGCCGGCCTGGTCGACGATGTCGCCGGGCGCCATCGCCTCCGGCAACAGCCGCGCGATGGTGCTGCTGTAACGACCGTTGGGGACGAAACAGATGTCCTGACTGTCGGGCTTGTCGGCTGTGGCGAGGCCGAAGCTGTGGGCGAGTTCGCGGACCCGCGCCTTCGGCAGGCTGCCCAGGGGAAAGCGCAGCGGCGCCAGCTGCGCCGGCGTCGTCCCATAGAGGAAGTAGCTCTGGTCCCGCGCGGCGTCGGCGCCCCGAAACAGGCCGCGGGTGCCGTCGGGCAGCGCGCGGGTGGCGCAATAATGGCCGGTGGCGAGGGCATCGGCACCGAGATCGCGCGCGGTATCGAGAAGATCGGCGAATTTGACCGCGCTGTTGCAGGAGGCGCAGGGGACCGGCGTCTCGCCCGCCGCATAGCTCGCGGCAAACGGGTCGATCACCGCCTTGCGGAAGCGCGCCTCGTAGTCGAGCACGTAATGGGGAATGCCGAGCTTGGCCGCGACGGCGCGGGCATCGCCGATGTCGCGTCCGGCGCAGCAGGAGCCCTTGCGTGTCGCGCTGCCGCTGTCGTCGTAAAGCTGAAGCGTGATGCCGATGACGTCATAGCCCTCGGCGTGCAGCAAGGCCGCAACTACCGAGGAATCGACACCGCCGGACATGGCGACGACGACGCGCGTATCGGCGGGGGACTTGGCGAAATCGAGACTGTTCACGACAAAATACCGGGTTGCGGACGGGCGACGCTGACGGGAGCGCTTCTTCAATATCGGTAGGAGGCGGCCTCACGCAAGTTTCCGGTCTTTACGCCAGACCAAGCTCGACGATCGCCTCGTCGCGCGGAGCCTCGTCATCTTAGCGGAAGCGAGTCTTTAACCTCGGTTTAACCGGCTTTAACTTCCTCAAACGCCCAATCTGTTCCAAACGGAAACACAGGACCGTATTTGTTGATGATTTGGCAAGTTATCGACGTCGTAAATCCGATTTTCCTTTAAAAACCAGCGTGTTGGTTTAGGTAAATCTTAAAGTGGCAGGGCTATGTTCGACACTAGCGTAAAGCTTAGTTGTAGTGAGTACATGTCATGTCCGAGTCTCTTCGTCCGAGGGTGAAATACGTAATCGGGCCCGACGGTAGTCCTTTGACGATCGCCGACCTTCCGCCGAGCAGCACCAAGCGCTGGGTGATCCGCCGCAAGGCCGAGGTCGTCGCCGCCGTCCGCGGTGGTCTGCTTTCCCTCGAAGAAGCCTGCCTGCGCTACAAGCTGACTGTGGACGAATTCCTATCCTGGCAGATGTCGATCGATCAGCATGGTCTGGCCGGTCTGCGCACAACGCGCCTGCAGCATTATAGGGCTTAAGAGGCTCCGCGCGATTGGGGAGCCAGCGCGTTTCGCAAGAACACGCTTCGCTTCGCCCGGCATGTCACAAGTCGGACGCTATACAGCCCCGTTTCCGTTGCGCGTTTGGCGCCGGTGCGGGGCTTTTCGTTGATGCAAGTCCGTGCATGCGGCGCGTCGCGATCCTCTAGAGCGCCGTCCGCTTTGGTGGGCTGACCGAAGCGATCAGAAATCGCTCCATTCTCAGAAAGTTAGAGCATTTTCTCGACCACAAAAGTCTGCAACTTTTGTGGAAAATGCTCTAGCCGTGCCCCAGCGGTTTCCGGCTTCCGCCCGATGCGTCCGCCTTCTGCACGAGCGTCTGTCCCAGCCTGCGGCGCTCGAACTGGATGACGACGACGGTGGCAAACAGCAGCGGTATCAGAAGATACAGCAGCCGGAAGAGCAGCAGCGCTGCCAAGACGTCGGCTTTCGGCACGCTCGGCATGGCGTTGATGAACAAAAGTTCGAAGACTCCGAGGCCGCCCGGCGCGTTGGAGACAAGCGCCGCCGAAAAGGATGCAAGGAAGACCGCGAGCACCGCGAAATAGCCGGGGTTTCCGGCCTCCGGAAGGGCAAAGTAGATGATCCCCGCCGCGCCGAGCAATTCCAGGGTCGCCGCCGTAAATTGCCGCATGGCGATCCCGGGGCGCGGATAATCGATGCGGAACCCGCCGATCGTCAGTGGCTTAAGCTGCAGGACCGAGCCCACGGCATAGGCCACGATGAGGCCGAGAAAGACGAAGCCGAGAAAACGCGCCGTCGCGGTGTTGGTGAGGAAATGCGGCAACAGGCCGGCGAGCCGGCTCAACTGGGCGGGCTCGAACACCAGCACGATGCCGCCGAGCAGCAGCGTTCCCAGGAAGAACGTCAGGGAGCAAAGCGCAACGAGGATCGCGACCTGAGCCGCGCTCAAACCTTTCGTCGAATAGGCGCGGTAGCGCACCATCGCGCCGGAAAACACCGAGGCGCCGATATTGTGGCTCAGCGCGTAGGTCGTGAAGGAACACAGGGCGATGAAGGTAAACGAGATCGAGCGAATACCAAGATGAAGCAGCGCGATACGGTCGTACCAAGCGAGCGCCGCATAGGCGATGACGGTCGACAGAACGGCCAGCGCATAATGGCCGGGCGTGATCGCCTTGAGCTGCGCCAGCACCTGCGTTACGACGGCATCGCCCCGAAATTCGCCGACGAGAAGGGAGATCGAAACGACGACTGCGATCAAACCGACGATCGGCCATACAAAGTCGAGATAGCGTTTCATCGTGCTCCAGGCCAACGACGCGGAGCCGTCGTTCGATAGGCATAGGCGGTTCAGCGTATCACCGCTACGCGGTAGAACCCTGCACGAGGCGAAACCGGATCGCAAGCGCAAGCCGCACGGCGGCGACGCCGCTGGGGAAGGGCCGCTCTCCGGATAGGCCTGCAACCAACGCGGCCGGGCACCCGAGGGGCAGCCGGCCGGAAGGATCGATCAGGCCTGGAGGGCGCGGAGCCCCATCATGCCGGCATCGAGCTGCTTCACCGGAAACTCGGTGCGCTCGCCGCTCTTGTCGCGGCCTTCGAGGCCTTGCGCCTTGGTCATTTCGCCGACCGCTTCATCGAGCTGCTGGCGGGCTTCGCCGAGCTGTTCCTTAAGCTCGTCGGCCGAGCGCGAGAGATTGTCGCGCCGTGCCCGTGCCGCCCGCGCATAAGTCGGATAAGCGAAGTGCGTCATGTCCGTGATGCCGGCCTTGCTCTCTTCGGTGGCGATCTCGCGATCGAGATCGCCTGCCATCCGGAGGAACTCGGCAATCATCGTCTCGATCTGCGCCACGCGGCGGCGGCGCTCATCGACCTGAAAGCGTTTTAAACGCAAGAGTGAATCCCGCGACTTCATACCGTGACTCCGCGATGCAGGTTGATTGAACCTGATCATTTTTACAGGACTTCCGCGAGACAGTGTGATCCTGCCGCATCAAAGTTGCCGCTTTGTTACCAGGGCGATCAAATCGTCGGCCACGGGCGTGCTCGCGTGTATAGTTGACGGCGCATTGATTCGATTTCGTCGCTTTTGAGCCGGCGTAGCCTCCGATCAGGGCTCTCGCGTACTGCGTTCCGCTACCTTCGTTCATGATTGTCGGTCCTGCTCCGAGGCGGAGCGGCAAAAATCATGAACATGTCATGGCGCTCCCGGGATTGGGTGGAATTCGTTAACCAATCCCCGTTAACGTTATGACAATTCGTATTGAGGGATGTCGCGCCGCCGCCCGATGGGCTGGCGAGTAGGCGATGTTCAGGGATGCTGTCGCGCCGTCGGGCAACCGATGTGGGCAATCTGGGGGCCAATTATGCGCGTTCTACTGATCGAAGACGACAGCGCGACTGCACAGAGCATCGAGCTGATGCTGAAATCCGAGAACTTCAACGTCTATACGACGGACCTCGGGGAAGAAGGTATCGACCTCGGCAAGCTCTACGATTACGACATCATCCTTCTCGATCTCAACCTTCCCGACATGTCCGGCTACGAGGTGCTGCGCACCCTTCGCGTGGCCAAGGTCAAGACGCCGATCCTGATCCTATCGGGTCTCGCCGGCATCGAGGACAAGGTGAAGGGTCTCGGCTTCGGCGCCGACGATTATCTCACCAAGCCGTTCCACAAGGACGAGATGGTCGCCCGCATCCACGCGATCGTCCGCCGCTCCAAGGGCCATGCCCAGTCGGTCATCACCACCGGCGACCTCATCGTCAACCTCGATCAGAAGACCGTCGAAGTCTCGGGCTCGCGCGTTCACCTCACCGGCAAGGAGTACCAGATGCTGGAGCTCCTCTCGCTGCGCAAGGGCACGACGCTCACCAAGGAAATGTTCCTCAACCACCTTTATGGCGGCATGGACGAGCCGGAACTGAAGATCATCGACGTGTTCATCTGCAAGCTGCGCAAGAAGCTGGCGAACGCTAGCCAGGGCCGCAACTATATCGAGACGGTTTGGGGTCGCGGCTATGTGCTGCGCGAGCCGAACGAAGAAGAAGACCGCATCACCGCCTAAGGTTTTCCGCCGCGCCTCCGGCAGCGAAACCTGCCGGGTCCCCGCCAAAGCATCACACGATACGAAACAGCCCGAGGCTTGCCTCGGGCTTTGTCCTTTCAGAGCGTCGAAACGAGCGGGCGGACCTCCGTCGCGCGCGAAAAGGTGAACACCCAGTCCAGGTCGAGCAGCGGCAGGATCATCGCATCGAGGCGATGCACGGCCGAGATCTTGATGCCCTCCGCACCGAGATGCGGCGGCGTGACGATCCGGGTGCCGGGATCGAGAATGATGACATCCCCGACTTCGTCGACGACGAGCGCGAAGCTTTCACCGCGATGCTCCATGCCGATAGCCAGCATCGACGTCTCGACGGCATGGGCATCTGCCTTCAACCGCCGCCGCAGGCTGACGGCCGTGACGATCTTGCCGCGCAGGTTCACCAGGCCGAGGATCTCGTAAGGCGCGAGCGGCACCGGCGTCAGCGCGACCATCTCGAACACCGTCTGGATGGACTCGACCGGAAGCCCGAACGTGCGGCCCTCCGAGACCACCGTGAAACAACGATTTTCGTCCGGCTTGTGGAAGCTGCCCGGGGCCGAGGGGGCGGTCGCCTGCTCTCTCGTCATGCCGCGAATTCCCGAATGATGCGCTCTTCGAGCTTATGCGTGCCGAGCACCTGCGAGCCCAAGCTCGACCGCACCATGTCGAGGAGCGTGCCGCGATCGAACTTGCCGACGACGCCGAACATGCCGCTTGCCGCCGCCGCTTCCGAGATGATCGGCGCCGCGGCGGCGACCAGCGCGATGATCGGCAGACCGGCATGCTTGGGATCGCGCTTGATCTCCTGCGCCAGCGTATAGCCGTCCATCTCCGGCATATCGATGTCGGTGACGATCACGTGGAAGGTCGCACCTTTCGCGAGCATCGCCAGCGCGTCGCGACCCGAACTTGCCGTCGTGACCTTGTAGCCCGCGGCCGCGAGGATCGGCGACAGCATGTCGCGGAAGAACAACCTGTCATCGACCAACAGCACGGTGAAGCGGCTCGTCACGCCGCGCGCCAGGGCATCCGGCCGCGCGATTTTGACATAATGCGAGATGTCGATGATCTCGACCACGGTGTCCTGGACCGTCGCGGTGCCGATGGTGCCGGGCGTCGCGCTGGCGATCTCGATCTTGAGGAAATCCTCGACGATGTCGATGATCTCGTCGACGATCAGGCCGACGCTCTCGCCGCCGATGCCGAGGACGAGAACGGGACGTTCGGCGCCCGCCACCGATCCAGTATCGCCCATGCAGATCAGCGGCATCAGGAAGCCGCGGTGCTGCATAACGAGCATGCCGTCGCTCGACTGGATGGTGTCCCAGTCCACCGTCTCGATCCGCGAGATCAGTGACAGCGGCACCACTTTCAGGGCACTCGTCCCGGTGCGGAACAGGATGAGACGGGTCTTCTCGCTCGGCGGCACGAAGGGCTCGGCGCTCTCCTGGGCGCCCAGCTCGAGCACCTGCACCAGGCCAAGCGTCTTGGCGATCCCAGCAGGATCGAGGATGAGAACCACCGATCCGTCGCCGAGAATCGTGTGCCCGGAGAAGACGATGAGATGGGCCAGCGACGCTCCGAGCGGCTTGACGACGATTTCCTGCACGTCCGTGACGTTGTCGACGATGAGGCCGAAGCCTTGCGTGCCGACGCGCATCACGACGGCGAGCTGGTCCTCACTGGGAAGCGCGGTCGGATCGTCGTCGAGATGCAGGATCTCGTGGGCGTTGATCAACGGGATCACCTTGTCACGCAGGCGCAGGACAAGACTGCCCTGAACGCGTTCGACCTTGTAACTGCTGCCTTCGCCGAGGCCGATCGCCTCGATCACCGACTGCTGCGGCAAGGCAAAGCGATGCTTGCCGGCGGTGACGATCAGCGCCGGCGCGATTGCCAGAGTCAGCGGGATCTTGAGGCTGAAGCTGGTGCCCTTGCCCCGCTTCGCCGCGACCGCGATGGAGCCGCCGATCGTCTCGATATTGTCGCGAACGACGTCGAGCCCGATCCCCCGGCCGGAAATGTTGGTGACCTGCGCCGCCGTGGAAAATTCCGGTAGGAAGATGAAGCGGAAGATCGCATCGTCCGACATGCGTTCGAGGTCGATCGGCGTCACAAGTCCGCGCGATAGCGCCTTGCCCTTGATCCGCTCCAGATCGAGACCGTTGCCATCATCCGAAATCGTGATGGTGATGTAGCCGGCCTCGTGGCTCGCGGCGATGTGGATCGTGCCGACTTCCGGCTTGCCGGCCGCAAGGCGCGCTTCCGGCGCCTCGATGCCGTGATCGGCGGCGTTGCGCAGCATGTGGGTCAACGGATCGCGGATCACCTCGACCAGCTGGCGGTCGAGCTCGGTCTCGCCCCCTTCCACGATGAGGACGAGTTTCTTGCGCGTTTCGGCGGCGAGGTCGCGGATCAACCGGGGAAGCCGGGCGAACAGCCGGCTGAGCGGCTGCATGCGCGCCCGCATGACGGAATCTTGCAGATCGCTGGTGAGCGCCGACAGGCGCTGCATCGGCGCCTTAACGGCCTCGTCCTCCTCCTTGCGCGAAATTTCCAGCAGCTGGTTACGCGTGAGGACGAGTTCCGACACCAGAACCATCATGCGTTCCAGCGTGCCGACCTCGACCCGGATGGTCTCGGCGCGCTTGTCGCGATCGGGATGCTCCGCTGCCGGCGCCAGGTCCGGGATCGTGGCGGACGGGATCGCCGACGCGCGGACGGGCATATCGTCGGCGACCAGCGGCGCGCCTTCCATGATGAAAAGATGGCTCTCGAGCGCTTCGATCAGGTCGGCATCGTCGCCGCTCGGCTCGACCGCGTGCCGCTCGAGCTCCGCCAGGATAAGACGGATCCGGTCGACCGCCTGCAGGATGACGGTCACCAGCTCGGGAGTCGCGCGCGACCCCTCACGCAGCAGACTGACGACCGCCTCGGCCGCGTGCGCCAGCTTTTCCAGGCGGCTCAGGCCGAGAAAACCGCAGGTGCCCTTGATCGTATGGACGAGGCGGAAGATGCTGGCGACGATCGAGATGTTCGTCGGTTCGCTCTCGAACTGCACGAGCTGCGAACTCGCAGCCTCGATGTGCTCCGACGTTTCTGCAAGAAAGTCGTTGAGGAGATCGTCCATCTATCGTCCGCGCAATCATGGCGAAGCGCCAGACCGTCAGTATCCCGCGCGCAGGTTAAGGAGCGCTGAAGGTAAGCGCATGATCCTGAAGTGGGATTCGTTAAAAGCTGTATACGACAATGTTTTGCGATGGCTCGGCTGGCCTATGGGCCAGATAAAACCGCGCCACGGACGAAAAGCTTGACCGCTTCGTGGAGGCGGTGATCGAGCGTGTCGGCGTCGACCGGCATGCCCAGCAGCTTGAGGCGAGATGTGCGGCCCATCACGATGCTGAGGTAGAGTTCCGCCAGCAGCGGCAGATCGTCGATCGCGTAGCGATGGGTTTCGGCAAAGCGAAGGAAAATGCCTTCGACAAGCTTGGTCTGCCGGCTCGTGCTTTCCTCGAAGGCAAGCCGACCGAGTTCGGGAAAGCGGGCGACTTGCGCCACGAGAATGCGGCCCATCGCCTGTGCCGAGGGCGTCAGCGACTGGTCGAGGAGCCGACGCCCCACGATGCACAGCGTCGCTTCCAGGCTCACGCCCTCCAATCCCCTTTGGAACTCCTCCTCCAGCGTGGCATAGATCATGAGGATCTTGCGGCGCAGGACGTCGGCGAACAGGGCGCCCTTGTCCGGGTAGCGCGCATAAAGCGTGGCCTTGCCGACCATGGCCGTCTCGGCGAGACGCTCCATCGAGGTGCCCTCGAACCCAAGCTCCATGAACATGTCCGCGGCGATTGCCAACAACCGCTCGTCCCGCTCGATAGCCGCGGCCTTCGTCGGCCGGCCGCCGCGCGCCTTCGGCGAAGTCTCGGGTTTTGTTGTCGCGATCTCGGTCATACGTCCTGGCTCATGCTTGCGTATTGGCGGCCCTTAATATAGAACGATACCGTTCTGTTCTATAGTGGTGACGCAATGGATTCTTCCGCAAGGCTCGATCCGCCTCTCGATCTACCCGAGCGCGAAAGTGGCGAGACGGTCAAGGAAAAGCCGATGCGCCGGGCGGAGGCCAAGCCGGCACCGGTTGCGCTGCAGCCGCAGGTCGTCGCAGCGCCGGTGTCGCCGATCGCGCCACCACCGCGTCGCATCACCCGCAAGCGGATGATCCTCGCGCTCGTGCTGCTGGCGGCCATCGGAGGTGCTGGCCGGTTCGGCTGGCACTGGTGGACGGACGGCCGCTTCGAGGAGTCGACCGACGATGCCTTTCTTCAGGCCGACAAGGTCGTGGTGGCCCCGAAAGTCGGTGGCTTCATTGCCGCCGTGTTCGCTCACGACAACCAGCCGGTGAAGGCCGGGCAAGTGATCGCACGGATCGACGACCGCGATTTCCGCGTGGTTCTGCTGCAGGACCAGGCCGATCTCGACAAGGCGCAGGCCAGCCTCGACGGCGTCGCCTCGGCGGTGATCCAGCAGGAGGCGCGCATCGCTGAGGCCAAGGCCGACGTCGCCAACACCACGGCCGCGCTCGACTTCGCGACGGAGGAAGAGAAGCGCTACCGCGATCTCGTCCAAAGCGGCGCCGGCACGACGCAGCGCTCGCATCAGGCCATCTCGGACCTGCTGCAGAAGCAGGCTGCCTCCGACAAGGCCAAGGCCGGTTACGACGCCGCGCAAAAGCAGAACGACGGTTTGCGTTCGCTCGAAGCCGCCGCGCGCGCGAGCCTGCAGCGCTCGCAGATCAATCTTGAACAGGCCAAGCTCAATCTCGGCTACACGACGGTGACCGCGCCGATCGACGGCGTGGTCGGCGACCGCGCCCTGCGACTGGGACAGCTCGTCCAGCCCGGCAGCAACCTGCTGACCATCGTGCCGATGGGCGAGGCGATCTACCTCATCGCGAACTTCAAGGAGACGCAGATCGGCGCCATGGTCGAGGGCCGCCCCGCCAGCTTCACGGTGGACGCGTTCGGCGATCACGTCTTCCACGGCACAATAGAGAGCTTCGCGCCGGGGACCGGCTCGCAATTCGCCCTGCTGCCGCCGGAAAACGCCACCGGCAACTTCACCAAGGTGGTGCAGCGCGTGCCGGTCAAAATCGCGCTCGACCCGCACGACCCGGTGATCGCGCGGCTGCGGCCGGGCCTTTCGGCCGAGGCGGTGGTCGACACCCGCGGCGATCCGGCCAAGCGATGACCGCAGCACCGGAAGCGAAGGCGAGTTTTTACGACTGGCTGGCGTTCGCCGGGGCGATCCTCGGCGCCTTCACCGCCATCCTCGACATCCAGATCACCAACTCATCGCTCGCCAACATCGAAGGCGCGATCGGCGCCTCGCCCGAGCAGGGCAGCTGGATCTCGACGGCCTATCTGATGGCCGAGATCATCGTCATCCCACTGACGGGATGGCTCGGTTCGGTATTTGGTCTGCGCCGTTATCTCTCCATCAACACGATGCTGTTCATCGGGTTTTCCATCGCCTGCGCGATGTCGACGTCGCTGCCGCAGCTGATCATCTTCCGCGCCGGCCAGGGCTTTACCGGCGGCGTGCTGATCCCTACCGCGATCACCATTCTGCGCACCCGCCTGCCGCGCTCGCAGCAGGGGCTCGGCATCACCTTCTTCGGCCTCACCGCGACCTTCGCGCCGGCGATCGGGCCGACCGTCGGTGGTTGGCTCACTGACAATTTTTCTTGGCACTATATTTTCTATCTTAACCTCATTCCCGGTCCGATCGCTGTGCTCTGCCAGCTTACGGCTTTGCCAAAGCAGCAGGCCCGATGGGCGGAATTGGCGAAGGGCGACTGGTTTGGCGTCGGCGCGATGGCGATCGGGCTCTCCAGCCTGACCGTCGTGCTCGAAGAGGGGCAGCGCAAGGAATGGTTTGAATCCGATCTGATCGCCCGGCTCACCATCGTCGCGATCCTCGGCATCGTCGTTTTTATCGCGCGGGAATTGATGGCCGAAAAGCCGTTCATCAATCTGCGTGTTCTCGGCAACCGATCGATCGGCGGCGCCTGTATCCTGCAGACGGTGCTGGGCGCGGTGTCTCTCGGCTCGACTTACGTCATTCCGCTCTATTGCGCGCAGATCCAGGGCTACAACGCCGAGCAGATCGGCTATGTCGTGATGTGGAGCGGGCTGCCGCAGCTTGTCCTGTTTCCGGCGATGCCGTTTCTGATGAAACGCTTCGATCCCCGCGTGCTGATTATCGCCGGTACCCTACTGTTTGCGGCGAGCTGCTTCATCAACGTAAATCTCACGCATGACGTCGGCATGGATCAGCTGATCCTGCCGCAGCTGTTGCGGGCGGCGGGGCAGCCTTTGTTTGCGATCCCTTTGTCGCAGATGTCCACGGCCGGCCTGCCGCCGCGCGACACGGCGGATGCCTCGGCATTGTCGAACATGATGCGCAATCTCGGCGGCTCCGTTGGCATCGCCTTGCTCTCGACGGTGATCGAGAGGCGCGAGTACTTCCACTTCTCTATCCTTGCCGAAGCGATGACGCAGAACGCCGCGCGGACGCAGGAGCGCATCGCAATGCTGATGGCCGGCATGCAAAGTGCCATCGCCGATCCCGCCGTGGCCAAGGGCCGGGTTCTCATGTCGCTCGCCGCGCAGGTGCGCCGCGAGGCCTATGTCTCGGCCTACGCCGACGCGTTCTGGATCGTCGGGGTGGGACTCATCCTGGCGCTATCAGCGATCTTTTTGCTGAAGAAGCCACGACCGATGGGCGCGCCGGCCGGAGCGCATTAGGTCACGCCGCGGTTTCTTTCGATCCGAGCCGCGCCGCTTTGCGCAGGATACTGTTAATCCGGCTCTGCCAGCCCGACCCGGTCTTGCGATAATAAGCAACGAGATCGGTGTCCAGCCGAATGGTGATGCTCTCTTTAGGATGCGTAGATTTCGGGCGCCCGCGTTTAACCGGCACGCCCGCGATGTGCACGGTCCCCCGAGCAAAGTCTTCCTCGGTTTGTTCCGGAATCTCGTCCGGATCGACCGGAGACTGCCATTCGACCTCAGTCATCGGCCAAGCGCGGTCCAAACCTTTTTTGCTCTCGCCCATTGGCTTTTCTCATCGTGAACACGTGGCGACAGCCATTTCGCGGCGTCCACCCGACCACGACCATCCGCCCCTTCAAGAAGCCGAAGGTGATGAAACGCTCTTCACCATACGGTTCGCGTAGGTCCGGGATATCGATGGTGACGCCATCGAAAACCTCGGTTGCATCTTCGAAATCGAGCTGTCGCTCCTTGAGCGTCCAGTCTCGCTTTGCAGGATGGTACGAGATCCTCACCGCCATTTATGTACATACGAAAATTTCGCATGGCAAGACGGTCTTGCGCTACTCCGCCGCCACCCCCAGCGCCGCCGCGCGTTCCGCCACCAGCTTGCGCGTGAGCGGAATCAGCGCCCTCCCATAGTCCAGCGCATCTTCTAACGGGTCGTAGCCGCGGATGAGGAAGGTGGTGACACCGAGGTCGTAATAATCCGCTAGCGTGTCTGCGACCTGGGCGGGGGTACCGACCAGTGCCGTCGAGTTCCAGCGGCCGCCGGTCAGCGTCGCCATCTTGGTCCACAGGCATTTGTCGAGACGATCGCCCTGCGCCGCCATCGCGCGGAGGCGTTGCGAGCCGACGTTGCTCGCCTCCGCCTTGCCGGCGTTGCCCTTGCCGTCGTTGCCGACGTCGAGTGCCAGGCCCTTTTCATAGATCGCCTCGGCGCGGGCCCAGGCCTTCTCCTCGGTCTCGGCGAGGATCGGGCGGAAGGACAGGCTGAAGCGCGGCTGGCGGCCATGCTCGCGCGCGGCGGCGCGAACCCGGCCGATGATCTCGGCGACTTGCGCCCGGCTCTCACCCCACAGCGCGTAGACGTCGGCATGCTTGCCGGCGACCGCGATCGCCGCCTCCGACGCCCCGCCGAAGTAGACCGGGATATCGGCGCGCACGACGGAGCTCGCGCCTTTCACCGTATAGAACCGCCCGGCGTAGTCGAACGGCTTTGCGCTCGTCCATTCCTGCCGCACGATATCGAGATATTCGCTTGTGCGAGCGTAGCGCTCGTCCTTGGTCAGGAAATCGCCGTCCTGCGCCTGTTCCTTGTCGTCGCCGCCGGTAATGATGTGCACGGCGACGCGGCCGCCGGAGAACTGGTCGAGCGTCGCGAGCTGGCGCGCGGCGACCGTCGGCGCCGCAAAGCCCGGGCGATGCGCGATCATCAGGTTGAGGCGGCTTGTCGCCGCAGCGGCATAGGTCGCGACGATGATGCTGTCCGGCGTCGTCGAGTGGAATGCCACCAGCGCCCGGTCGAAGCCTGCGGCCTCATGCGCGTTGGCGACCGTGCGGACATAGGCCGGATCGATCGCCGGCCCGACCGGCGGGTGGATCTCGGAAAATTCGCGGGTGTTGATGTAGCCGATGAACTCGATGTCTTGGGCGCCCATGGCGGGGTCCTTATGGTTTGACGGCCAAAGCGGCGCGCCCGAGATTGAGCTTCACCGTGTCGTCCTGAGGGGTGTGGATGCGGCCGCACAAAACGTCGCGATAGTGCCGCTCCAAAGGGTTTTTCCGCGTCAACCCGTGATTGCCGGTCAGGCTCATCGCTGTTTCCAGCGCCTGCACGGCGTTGTTGGTGACCACCGACTTGATGATGTGGGCATCGGTGGCCGGACGGGCAATGCCGGCATCGAGGTCTGCGGCAAACCCGTCGATCAGCCGATCGTTGGTGGTCAGCAGAATCTCAATGGCGCCGACGGCCTCTTGCACGCGCGGCAGGCTGGACAGCGGCTTGCCGAGGTTGGCCGGCACACGGTCGTTGAGGAAGCCGAGCAGCCAGTCCCGGCCCGCCTTCGCCACGCCATTGTAGAGCGCGGAGAGAAACACGCCGTTTTCGGCGTGCTGCTGCAGCATGTCGTCCGGCGTCCATTCCGCCGGCAGACGGATATCGACGGCATGGTCGATCGGGATCGTGACCTGGTCAAAGATCACGTCGTGACTGCCGCTCGCGCGCAGGCCGAGGTGATCCCAGGTCTCGACGACGCGAGTGCCCCGCAGGCCCTTGGGCACCAAGAACATGCCGACGCGCGGGTTGGCGTCATCCGTCTTGGCCCAGACGACATACCAGGCGAGGATCGGTACCCCGGTCGAATAGATCTTGTGGCCGGAAAGCCGCCAGGTGTCACCGTCGCGCACGGCGGTCGTCGCCGGCAGGCCGCCGCGGGCGGGCGATCCCAGTTCCGGCTCGACGCGCAGCGCGTTGATCAGGGATACGCCGGCGACGGCGTCGCGGGCGACGCGCTCCTTGAGATGGGCCGGCCAGCGCTGGCTCCGCGCAATGCCGGCATGCTGGATATATTGCATCGCCAGAATCAGCGCGGTGGCGGGCTCGCCATAGGCGATCGCGCCGATCACAGCCGCCGCCTCGCGCAGGCCGGCGCCGGCGCCGCCGAAGGCGCGTGGCGTGCGCAGGCTCAGAAGCCCGGCCTCGGACAACCGTGCAAAATTGTCGAACGGAAACGACGCGGCGGTGTCGTGAACGGCAGCGGTCTCGGCGAACAGCGCGCCGAGACGCAGCGCCTCGTCGTGCAGGGTCGGCGTCTTGAGGGCGACGGCTGCGGTCACGTGTGAGCCTCCGGGTGCCAAAGCGGGACGGCCGTGGCGTCGATCGCTTTCGGGATCAGGCCGGCCTCGAAAAACGTATCGGCGATGGCCTGCTGCTCGCCAAGCCCAGCCTTGTCGACAGGCTTAACGACATAGCTGCGCCGGCGGTTCACCACCTCGATGGTGGCTGCGGGGATGCCGCCCCACAGCGGGGCCAGCTTGGCCACGGCGTCCTGCGGATTTTTTTTCACCCAGGCGCCCTGCTCGACCAGGGCGTCGAAGACGAGGCCGACGATCTCCGGATGCGTGGAAACGAAGGCGGTATTGACGGTGTAGTAGCGGTCGTAGCTGGAGAGACCGGTGGCGTCGGCCAGGGTGCGGGTCGCAAGCTTGCTTTCGGTGATGGCGAGGAAAGGGTCCCAGATCACACAGGCGTCGACGCTGTCACGCTCGAAGGCGGCGGCGGCATCGGGCGGGGCGAGATAGGCCGGCGTGATGTCGCGAAAGCTCAAGCCGGCGCGTTTCAATGCGCTGGCAAGGATGAAGTGGCAGCCAGAACCGCGATGGACGGCAACAGTCTTGCCCTTGAGGTCGGCGACCGTGCGGACGGGAGAGCCGGCCTTGACGATGATCGCCTCCGCGGAGGGCGAGGCATCCTCCTTGGCGTAGAAGGTCAACGGCGCGTTGGCGCTCTGGGTAAAAATCGGCACCGCGTCGGCAACATCGGCGTGGAAGTCTACGGCGCCGGCGTTCATCGGTACGACGACATTGTCGAACAGATGCCATGACACGTCGAAGCCCTTCGGCTTCAGCAGCGCTTCGAGCGTGCCGCCGGCCTTGAGCAGGGTCAGCAGGGTGGAGGAGCGCTGATAGCTGAAGCGGATCGTCGATGCGGCTTTGACCGCATGGAGTCCCAATATGGGCAACGCCAACGTGGCGCCGAGCATTTTGAGGGCGGTTCGCTTGGTCGTCATCAGGGATCGTCGGCCTTTGCTGTCCGTGCCGGAACGGCAAGGGAGCGCATGAAACGCGCGGATGCTCTCGCCGTCAACCGCCTGAACTTTCTCCCAAAGCTGCGTTTGCACACGATACAAAGCGTCTCCTGGTCCGGTTTGAAAGAGAACGATTTGCTTACGCCAGCGGGCGAGACTGGATGTTGCCGCGATCCGCGGGTAGAGCATCGGATCTGATCATCGCGAGCGCGTTCTATCTATGCCGTCTTTGCGAGCGAAGCGACGCAACCAGAGCAGCAGCCTCGATCACTGCGGACCTGTATTGCTTCGCTCCGCTCGCAAACACGCCTAACAAGGGGATCGCGACTTCAGATCTCATCCTCCCGCGCCAAAATCTCAGCGACACACCATGAATGCCCCGGCAAAAATCCGCGTCACCAGTCTCTACCAGTTCGCGTCGTTTCCCGACCCGGCCGCGCTGCGTGGGCCCCTGGCCGACGCCTGCGCCGCCGCGGGTCTCAAGGGGACGCTTCTGCTGGCGCACGAGGGGATCAACGGGACGATTGCCGGGCCAGACGCCGGGATCGAGGCGGTGCTGAGCGTCATCCGCGCGCTGCCGGGCTGCGCCGGGCTCGACGTCAAGAACGACTTCGTCGAGGCCATGCCGTTTCACCGGATGAAGGTGCGGTTGAAGGCGGAGATCGTGACGCTCGGCGTCGACGGCATCGACCCGACCCGGGATGTCGGCACCTATGTCGAGCCTGCCGACTGGAACGCCCTGATCGCCGAACCCGGCACGATCCTCATCGACACCCGCAACGACTATGAGGTGGACATCGGCACGTTTCCCGGCGCGATCAATCCGCGGACATCCAGTTTCCGCGATTTTCCCGCCTGGTTCCGCGCGCAACGCGCGGCGCTCGTCGATGGCGCTGCGGCGCCGAAGGTTGCGATGTTCTGCACCGGCGGCATTCGCTGCGAAAAGGCGACGGCGTTTTTGAAGGCCGAGGGGATCGCCGACGTGCATCACCTCAAGGGCGGCATTCTGCGCTACCTCGAGACGGTGCCGGCGGCCGAAAGCGTCTGGGAGGGCGAGTGCTTCGTCTTCGACCAGCGCGTCGCCGTCGGCCAGGGCTTGGCGCCCGGCACCCACGCGCTCTGCCACGCCTGCCGGCGCCCGGTCAGCCCGGAGGCTCAGACCTCACCGCTATACGAGCCGGGCGTGCGGTGCCCCGCCTGCGCCAACGAGCGCCAGGACGATCAGCGCTGCCGCTACGCCGAGCGGCAGCGGCAGGTCGAGCTCGCGACGGAGCGCGGCGAGGCACACCTCGGCGAGTCACGCGGGTCGAACGGGCGTCGCTTGTCTTGCCCGGGCGCTGGACCACTTTTTGAATGACGGCGCCCGGATCACGCGGCATGTGTCGGAGCGCCGATCCCCGGAGCGAATCGATGCCCACCACCCTGCCGGTCAGAGCGCACAAAAGGTTCGATCCCATGCTGCTGTTCGTGATCGCGCTCGGCGCCGCGTTTTTCGTTATCGAACTGGTCGATCCCGCCCCCATGGACGTCGAAGCGGCTCTTGTTACGGCGCCGTAGAGCATCGGACGCAAAAGTTGCGGACTTTTGCGTCCAGCCCGATGCTCTAATCTATGGACTCTAGGACGTGGCCGCGGCGGGCAGCCGCGGCTCGACCGCGGCACATCCCTCCGGGACCGCACCGCCGGCGGCGCGGGCGGCGAACGGCATCGCGATCATGCCGATGCAATTCTGGGTCGCGGGATCGTCGAAATGGGTGTCGAGGCCGAACACCGTCTCCTCCGCCGACAGATTGGCGAAGGTGCCGAACAGGCGGTCCCAGATGCTGAAGACGTCGCCGTAATTGCAGTTGGTGTAGGGCAGCTCGAAGTGGTGATGCACGTGATGCAGGTTGGGCGTGATCAGCACCCAGCCGAGCACGCGCGCCGGGCCCGCGGGGAGGCGGAACGCCGAATGCGCGAAGATGGTGCAGATGGTCTGCACCGTCTGGCGCAGCACGAGCACCTCGAACGAGGCGCCGGTGAGCAGGATCCAGACGAACAGGAAACCGTTGCGGATCGTCGTCTCGCCGGGGTGTTCGCGCACGGTGGTCGAGGCATCGACGATCGTATCGGTGTGGTGGACGAGGTGGAACCGCCAGAACCCGGGAATGTGGTGCATCGTGCGGTGGTAGACGTAATCCAGCAGGTCCAGGACGACGAACATCACGCCGTATTTGACCCACGGGCTGTCGTAGAAGGGTAGGAGGTAGAGCAGCCCCCAGTGGTGAGCCGTCACCCAGGCGGCGAGCGCGACGCAGGCGACGCTGCAGACCAGCTCGATCGGCAGCGCGGAGAGAATGAACAGGCTGTTCAGCGCAGCGTGGCGGGACTTGTCGGCCATCGGCTCCGCGAGAACGAGCTTTTCGACCCCCCAGAGGGCGCTGATGACAAGCGCGAAGATCAGCGTCTGGCTGCTGCCCGCGTTCTGGACGAAAAACTCCGACATGCCTGACCCTAGACGCTGATGGTCAGCGCGCGCGGCGCGGTCGCTGCATCGGGGGTTCGGACGTGGCCGTCGCGGGCGCCATGCGACGTTGCACGCAGCGCGATACACGGCGACGGGCCTCGAAGCAGACGGCGTGACCTGTCGTTCATCAGTTTACTCAGCAAGACCGGGGCTCAAAACTTCGTCGAAACAGTCCAAAGGGCTCCGGTACGTGCGGCAGTGCGAAGTGACTCGTCTGTTGCATCCCCAGCCCAAATATTTAAGCAAAATACTTGGGAAGAGTCACGCAGGATCACGAAAACGTATCTTGGAACGGTCGGTTTTTAGTAAGATCCGCCGGGTTGCGCTGGAGAACCTAGGTTGTGGCTCCAAACGCCGGATCGCGCGCTCGCACGCGATCGCCTTGCTTAACCTCCGCTTTACCGGCAGATGACTCGCGGACGACGCCATGCGGCGCGCGCGCCGCGAAGCGGACAGCAAAGGGGAGCAAAATGACGCCAGCGGAAGGGCTGCTCGTGCTGGTGCGGCATGGCGAGAGCACGGACAACGCGTTGAACTTGTTTTCCGGCTGGCGCGATCCTGAGCTCACCGAAAAGGGCGTGACGGAAGCGCGCAACGCGGGCCTTGCGCTCAAGGCGCAGGGTTTGGTCTTCGATGTCGCCTTCACCAGCACGCTGAGCCGGGCGCAGCGCTCGCTCGCTCTCATGCTCGGCGAAATGGGCCGAACCGATCTGCCGGTGATCGAAAATTCGGCTCTCAACGAACGCGACTACGGCGAACTGTCAGGCCTCAACAAGGAGGGGGCGCGGGCAGTCTGGGGATCGGAACAGGTTCACCTCTGGCGCAAGTCTTATGAGGCGGTGCCCCCTGGCGGCGAGAGCCTGGCGATGACCGCGGCCCGCGCCCTTCCCTTCTGCCGGAAGGTCATCGACCCGCGCCTGAGGCGGGGCGAACATGTCCTCGTGGTGGCGCATGGCAACTCGCTGCGCTCGATCGTCAAGGATCTCGACGGACTCTCCGACGATGACGTCGAGAGCGTGCACATCGGCACCAGCCAGATCCTCACTTACGCGGTCGATACGGACGGCCGGGTGGTCAAAAAGGGCTCGATGCTCGTCGCGGTGTAGCGCCGACGGAACGCCGAGCGGCGCCTACTTCTGCGCCTGCTCCTCGGGCTTTTTCGGCTCGACCTTCACCTTGGCGCCGTCCTGGAGATCGGCCGGCGGGCTCATCACCACCGCCTCGCCGCCATTGAGGCCACTCTCGAGCTCGACGGTTTTGCCGAAGTCGCGATAGATCGTGATTTTCTGCAGGTGGACCTGATCGTCCTGCACGACCGCGACCTGCAAGCCCGCCTGGTTGAAGATCAGCGCCTCTGCGGGCACGACGATGTTGGGCCGCAACCGGGGAATCTCGAAGGTCACGTTGACGAACAGGCCCGGCCGCAGGGCGCCGTCGGGGTTCTGGATGTCGACCTCGGTGGTAAGCGTGCGCGAGGAGTTCAGGAGCGCCACCGAGCTGCGGGCGATCTTGCCGTTGAAGGTGCGATTGGGAATCTGCGGCACCGCCACGGAGGCTTCCAGCCCGTCATGGATCGCCACGGCGTTGGTCTGCGGGATGTGGACCGTCGTGCGGATCACGGCATCCTTGGCGACCGTGAAGAGCGAGGCCCCCGTCTTGCTGTCGGCGTTGACGAGATCGCCGACGTCGACGCCACGGGTCACGATGATCCCGTCGAAGGGCGCGCGGACCTCTTCGAACTGCGTCAGGGTCACGAGACGATCGACGGTGGCCTGCTGCGCCTGTTCGTTGGCTTCGGCAACCTTGATCCCGGCTTCGGCGGTACCGACGGACGCCTTCTGCGTGGTGACGTTGGTCTGCTGCGTGTCGTTGTTCTGCACCGTGTCGTAGCCGCGCTGGACCAGATCCTTGGAGCGCTTGAAGTTCAGGTCGGCGAGCGCGGCGGTGCCCTTGGCCTGATCGAGCGTGGCCTGGGCCTGAGCCATCGTCGCCTGGACCTGCTTCAGCTGAGCGCGGGCCTGGTCGAGCTGCCGATCCGTGTCGGGCGCCGCGATGCGGACCAGCAGGTCCCCCTTCTTGACGCGCGAGCCAATGTCGACGAGGCGCTCGGCGATATAGCCGGTGGCCCGCGGATAGAGCGTCGCGCTGTCGAACGCGTCGGTCTCGCCGGGCAGAATCAATTTCGTCGGCTTGCTGTCGGCCCGCGTCGTGATGGTCCGCACGGTGGGCACGAAGTCGACGGTTTCCTTCTGCGTCGCGGTGGCATCGGCATCGAGCGCCCAATGCTTGTAGCCGCCGTAGCCGAGCAAAAGCGCGGCGCCGATCAGGACGAAGAAGAACACCCATTTCGATGGCAGCGGCGGCGGCGCGTCGCCTGATCCACCGGGCGAGGCTGCCGCCTGGTGCGGCTTGGCATGGGCCTGATCGTGGGCCTGCGCGCCGTCCGCGCCTTTCGCTTCCGCAGGGGTGCCGTTATCGGGCTCGGACCGGGTCATTGATAATCCTCAATCGGCTTAACGTCGCCGCGACGCAGGACGGAATATAGGAACGGAACGAACAGAAGGGTGGAACAGGTTCCAATCGCGACGCCGCCCAGCACGGCGCGGGCCAAAGCGGCGTTCTGCTCGCTGCCCTCGCCGATGCCGATCGCCATCGGAATCAGCCCGACGAACATTGCGCCGGCCGTCATCAGCACCGGCCGGAGACGGGTGGTGCCGGCCTCGATCGCCGCCTCGATGGCGCTGCAGCCCGATGCCTCGCGATGCTCGCGGGCGAAGGTGACGAGCAGGATCGAGTTGGCGCTGGCGACGCCCACGCTCATGATCGCCCCGAACAGCGAGGGAATCGAGAACGTCGTCTGGGTGATGAACAGGCTCATCGTGATCCCGCAGAAGGCAAGCGGGAGGGCGCAGAGGACGACGAAGGGATCGCCCCAGCTTTGATAGTTGATCACCATCAGGAGGTAGACGGCGATGACCGCGATCGCGAGGCCGATCCCGATATTGGTGAAGGCGCTGCGCATGTCGGCGATCTGACCGAGCACGGAAATCTTGTCGGGCACCGGCAGGTTCTTCTGCTCCTCCGCCATGATGCGATCGATCTCCTTGCTCACCGAGCCGAGGTCGCGATCCTGCACGCTGGCGAAGACGTCGTATTTAGGCTGCGTATTGACGTGGTTGACGACCGTCTGTTCGGAGATCCGTTTCAGCGTCGCGACGCTGCTCAGCATGGTCAGGATCGGCGTATCGGCATTGGCCGAGGTCGAGATGAAGATCGGCGTCGTGTTCACCGCATCGAGCGAGTCGGTGCGATATTCCGGTGTTTGCACCCAAAGCTGATAGGGCACGCCGGTCTTCGGGTCGGCCCAGAAGTTCGGGGTGACCTGGAAGCTGCCGGACAGCGAGACGTTGATCGCGCTGGCGATCTGCTGGGTGCTGACGCCGATCTCGGCCGCCATCTCGCGATCGATCGTGGCGAAGAATTCCGGCGCGTCGGTGATCTGCTGGACATGCACGTCGACCGCGCCCTTGACCAGCCGCAGCTTGCGCGCCACCGCCTTGGCCGCGGCCAGATCCTTGTCCGGATTGCGACCCGTGACCTGGACGTCGACCGGCGTGATCGTGCCGAAATCGAGGATCTGCGTGATGATATCGGCCGGCTGGAAGTAGAACATGACGTCCGGGAATTTCTCCCGCAGCACCGTCCGCAATTTCTTCATGTAGATCGCGGTCGGCTTGTGCGCTTCTTTCAGCGCGATCTGCATTTCACCGTCGTTATAGGCGACGAAGGAGCCGTCGCCGAACGCGAAATTATAGTTCAGCGCGGGGAGCCCGATGTTGTCGATGATCTGGTCGACCTCGTCCGGGATGGTCTGATTCACCACCTTCTCGATGGCGGCGAACTTCTGTTCGGCCGATTCGATCCGCATCCCGGACGCGGTCCGGATGTGCAGCGTCATCGCTCCGGAATCGATCTGCGGGAAGTAATCCTGGCCGACGAAGGTGAAAAGGAAGGCCGTCAGACCGAAGATGCAGAAGACGATGCCGAGCGTGACGAACCGATGGTTGATCGTGGCGTGGATCAGGCCGAGATAGCCGCGCTGGAATCTCGCGAAGCCGCGATTGAAGCCGGCGTTGAAGCGCTCCATCAGGCTCTTTTTGCGGCCTGACGAGCCGTCGTCGTGATGCGACCCACCCTCGCCGAACCGCTGCTCGAACTCCTTGCCGACGAGCACGTCGATCAGGATCGGGACGAGGGTCCGCGACAGCAGGTAGGACGTCAGCATCGCGAAGACGACGGCGTAGGCCTGCGGGGTGAACAGATATT
The DNA here is from genome assembly GCF_009765775.1 of Beijerinckia sp. L45. GTDB lineage: Bacteria > Pseudomonadota > Alphaproteobacteria > Rhizobiales > Beijerinckiaceae > RH-AL1. The sequence goes on along the minus strand of NZ_LMUU01000001.1, from coordinate 36,834 downwards.
TCGGCGTGTCGGTAAGGAAGAGCACGGACACGAAGGCGGAGCAGATGGCGAGCGTCGAGATCAGCGCCGGCTTGGCGATGCCGGCGGCGCCTTCCACCACGGATTTGCGGAAGCCGTTGCCCTCCTCCATCAGGCGGTAGGTGTTTTCGACAGCTACCGTCGCGTCGTCCACCAGGATGCCGACGGCCAGCGCAAGACCGCCGAGGGTGATCACGTTGATCGTTTCGCCGATCAGGGTGAGGACCGTCAGTGACGTGAGGACGCAGAGCGGGATCGAGACGAGCACGACAAGCGTCGAGCGCCACGAGCCGAGGAAGACGAAGATGGTGATGCCGGTCAGGAAGGCTGCGGTCGCGGCCTCGCGGATCACGTCCGTGATGGCCCCGGACACGAACACCGACTGATCGAACAGAGGCTTGATGTCGACGCCTTTCGGCGCCGCCGCCCGGATGATCGGCAGAAAATTCTTCACCGAGTCGACGACGGACAGGGTGGACGCCGTCCCGTTCTTGAGGATGGTGAGGAGCACCGCCTTGGCGCCGTTGGCGCGGACGATGTTCAACTGGGGCGGCGAGCCGTCGCGGGTATAGGCCACGTCGCGCACCAGAATCGGCACGCCGCCGACCACCTTGATGGGAATATTGTTGATGTCGCTGATGGCATCCGGCGCGGAGTTCAGACGGATGGCATATTGATAATTTCCGATCTTCGCGAGGCCGGACGGCACAACCACGTTCTGCGTGCCGATCGCGTTGATGACGTCCGTCGGCGTCAGACTGTTGGCCTGAAGGGCGTGAAGATCGAGATCGACCTGGATCTGCCGCGGCGCGCCGCCGGCCGGGCCCGGCAGCGTCGAGCCCGGCACCTGGGTCAGAGTCTGCCGGATCTTGTACATGCCGTAGTCGTAAAGCGTCGCCTGGCTTTCCGTCTTCGACGACAAGGCGAGCTGGATGACCGGCACCGACGAGGCCGAAAAGCGCAGCACGACGGGGGGCTGAATGCCAGGCGGCATCAGCGCGCGGATTGAATTGGCCGAGGAGACGACCTGCGTGATCGCGAGATCGATACTGACGGATGGATCGAAGTAAACCTTTTCGATCGCCACGCCCGGAAGCGTCTGGCTCTCCATCCGGCGGATATTGTTGACGTTGTTGGACAGCGAATATTCGCTGTAGGTCGTCACGCGGCTCGCCATGTCGGTCGTGTCGAGACCGGTGAACGTCCACACGATCACGACGACTGGAATGTCGACCGCCGGCAGGACGTCCTTCGTGCCGACGATCCCCGAGCCGATGCCGCCGAGCAGCATGACGACCGCAAGAACGTAGAAACTGACCCGGAATTTAAGCGCGTAAAGGACAAGACCCATGAGAACTCGCGGCTAAAAGGAAGGCGCAACGCCACCTTCGGCGCTCATGCTGCGTCGCAGAATAGCCTAGGCAACAATCATCGGCTTCTCAAGACATTGTGAGGCAACCAACCGCCTGTAAGCCGCCAAGTAAACCGCGCTGTCTCGTCGCAGGCGACAGTCGTCACCGCAACATTGGTCGGCGCACCTTGCTAAACAGGCCGTCACAATCCTACGTGCGGGCACCGCACAAGAGCGTTCCATTATAACCGACCGCCCGCATCACTATAGCCCAGCGTTAAAACACGTTTGGATAGATGTAGGTGACGATGATGTCTTCGATCAGGAACAGCAGCAAAAGCAGAACGATCGGCGAAATGTCGAGGCCGCCCATCGTCGGCAGCATCGAGCGGATCGGCCGCAGCAGGGGCTCGGTTAGCGCGTTCATTGAGGTCCAGATCGAGCGGACGACGTTGTTGTAGATATTGATGACGTTGAAGGCGATCAGCCACGACATGATCGCCACAATGATGATGACGTAGCCGTAGAGCTTGAGGACCAGCAGGACCAGGTCGAGAAGGGCGCGCATGGTGTCTCCGAGTGCGGCAAAAGGGTCGATCGTCAGGATCGTCTGGTAGCGGTGTAACAGCATGGCGGCAAGCGAAGCCGCCAGTCAGGCTTAAGCGACGGCCGCGACCGGAGGATCGTCCCGCTCGATGCGGCCGGAGCGCAGTCGCACGGTGCGGTCGCAGCGCGCCGCCAACGCCAGGTCGTGGGTGACGAGAATGAGCGTGGCGCCGCGGTCGCGTTTCAAGGCGAACATCAGCTCGACGATGCTGGCGCCTGTCGTCTCGTCGAGATTGCCGGTCGGTTCGTCGGCCACCAGGATCGCCGGCTCCGGCGCCATCGCCCGAGCGAGCGCCACCCGCTGCTGCTCGCCACCGGAGAGCTGCGCGGGATAATGAGTGGTACGAGCGCCAAGGCCGACGGCATCCAGTTCCGCACGCGCGCGCCCGAAGGGGTCGCGGTGGCCGGCGAGCTCGAGCGGCACCGCGACGTTTTCCAGCGCCGTCATCGTCGGGATGAGGTGGAAAGACTGGAAGACGATCCCGATGCGCTTGCCGCGAAACCGCGCCAGCGCATCCTCGCCGAGCCGCGTCAGCTCCGTGCCCTCCACCGTGATCGTGCCGCTGTCGGGGCGTTCCAGCCCGGCCATCGCCATCAGCAGGGTCGATTTGCCCGAGCCCGACGGTCCGGTCAGGCCAACCGTCTCGCCACGCCCTATGTTAAGCGAGATGTCTCGTAAGATGTGCACGCGTGCCGCCCCCCGCCCCAGGCTGAGGTCGACATGGGCCAATTCGATCGCCGGTGAACTCATGATGCTTTCCAAATCGCGACCCGTCGGATCGCGACCTACCAAGTCGCTGCCCGCACGGCGTGCCGTCAAGTCCAGGCTGCCATATGGGGTCGACCTCCGGCGCTTCCTATCACCCGCGCTTGTTTGCGCCGCGCTGTGTCTGGGCGCGCCGGTCCAGGCCCAACAACCCAAGGATGCGCACGCGGTGCCGACGAAAATTCTCGCCTTCGGCGACAGTCTCACCGCCGGTTACATGCTGCCCGGCGCGGCGGCGTTTCCCTCGGTGCTGGAGAAGGCCCTGCGAGGTCAGGGGCGGGACGTCACGGTGATCAACGGCGGCGTCTCCGGCGACACCGCGACCGGCGGCTTGGCCCGGCTCGACTGGACGCTCGGCGACGGTGCCGACGTGGTGATCCTCGAGCTCGGCGCCAACGACATGCTGCGCGGCATCGATCCCGCCGTGACCAAGGCGGCGTTGAGCACGATCGTCGAGCGGCTGAAGGCGAGGAACATCAAGATCCTCCTCGCCGGCATGCGGGCCTCGCCGAGCCTCGGCCGGGATTACGCGGACCGCTTCGACGCGATCTATCCGGCGCTGGCCAAGACCTACGACCTGCCGCTCTATCCGTTCTTCCTCGACGGAATGGTCCAGGACAGCACCCAGAAGTTGGCAGATGGCATGCACCCGAACCAGCGCGGCGTCGAAACCATCGTCGCCCACATCCTGCCGAGCGTCGACGCGCTGCTGCAGACGGTGCCGAAGGGGTAACTCAGGCCATCACGCCGCGTTGGGCCGCTGCGCGGAGGGCCTCTTCGGCCCATTGGTTCAAACTCTTGCCGGCAAGCTGGGCGGCAAGCGCCGCTTTGGCGTGTATCGCGGGATCGACCCGAAACACCGGAATAGGATTTTCCGGTTCTTTGCCGATCCTCGCACAGGTGGCGACATAGTCCTCCACTGCGGCTTCGAACGCCGCCTTCAGATCGGCGACGGTCTCGGCATGGAAGCCGACCACGTCGTTGATCCCAGCCAGACGCCCGACAAAAAGACCGTCCTCGCCGTCATAGTCGACGCGCGCGAAATGCCCTTTGAAGCTCATGACATTCATGGCGTGATTCCAATCTTGGTCAGGAAATCCCGCGCATCCCTGACCTGATAGCGTTTGGCTTCTTTGGCTGGGTGCGGTCGGTGAAATGATCCGACGACACCCGATCGTTCAAACCGCACCCGCGACCCGTGCCCTTCAATGATCGCACAACCGACAGCTAGAAAAAGCGCTTCGATATCGCGCTATTCGATGGTCCCGGATACAGGTTCGGCAAATATCGCATCAAGTGTTGTGCGATGCCTGTTGTTCATGCGCAAACTGAAACTACGATTGCGCATTCTGCAAGCAAACTTGCTTCTTATCCAACTTGATGTCGCGCTGCCATGCGAGCCTAGCCATGCCCCGCCTCTTCACCGCGCTTGAACTGCCCCGGGATGTCGCCGCCGCCCTTGCGGCCCTGCGGGGCGGCCTGCCCGGCGCCCGCTGGATCGATCCCGAAAACTACCATCTGACCTTGCGCTTCATCGGCGATATCGACGCGGCGATGGCGCGCGATGTCCATACCGCGCTCGAAGGGGTCCGGCGCGCGCCTGTCGCCGTGACGCTGGCCGGCCTCGCCGCGTTCGGCGGCGCCAAGCCGCGGGCAATCGTGATGACGGCGAGGCCGGACGCCGCGCTTTTGGCGCTGCAAAGCGAACACGAGGTGCTGATGCGGCACATCGGCCTTGCTGCTGAAACGCGAAAATTCACGCCGCACGTCACTCTGGCACGCTTGCGTCAGACCGCGCCGCAACTGGTCGGCGAATATTTGTCGGCTCATGGTCTTTTGCCGTTGCGCTCCTTTCGCGCCGTACGCGTCGCGCTGGTCTCGGCACGCAAGTCCAGCGGCGGCGGCCCCTATATCGTCGAAGCAGTGTACCCCCTGCGATAAACACGCCATGGTCGTATTTATATTTTGTCTTTCTACCAGTAATAGCCGAAAACACATTTTTGAAAATTGCATAGGCATTGCACGGTCTTATGTATTTACATCTTGGTAAGTTTATATTTGAATGAAATCATGTCGTATTTTGAAAGACGACGTGACGATAATGGAACGATGCGGCTAACGATGGGTTTAGTTCCTAGACAGCGACTTTGGGATTTTTCATCATGCCTGCGGGCATGAGCCAGCAAGGTCAGTCTATGATCGGATTTCCATTTATGAATAAAGCGATGGCTCGTTACGAGGGGTATGCACCATTCGTTCGAGCCGAGTCGATCGTGCCCGTGTTCCAGCCCATCGAAAGTTTGAAGACAGGCCAGATCGTCGGATTCGAGGCGTTAGCCAGGCTGAGGATCGGGGATGCCGTGCTTCTGCCCGAGCAGTTCATTCCCGGCCTTGAGCAGGCGGACCTCCTACGTTTGTTTTGCGACATGCTCGGCAAGGCCATCGGCTTCCTCGGTGTCTTTACCCCGCAGCACCCGGGCCTCTACGTTTCGGTTAACGTCGAGACCTCGTTGCTCCTGATCGACGGGTTCTTCGACGCGTTGCAATGCACGCTCGATCAGCATGGCCATCCCGGCGGCAATCTCGTGATCGAATTGCTGGAAGGCGATGAGATCGTCGATTTCACTCGCATGCATCAATGCCTGAGCCGGATCCGCAGCCTCGGGCTCGCCATCGCGCTTGACGATATCGGGAGTGCCTATTCCTCGCTGATCAACCTGCGCGATCTGCCGATCGATATCATCAAGCTGGATCAATCCTTCGCCCGTGGGCTGAGCGAGCGCCCGGAGGATCTGCATTTCGTCCTGAGCTTCCTGTCCCTGGCGCGCGGGCTCGGCAAACGGCTGATCGTGGAAGGCGTGGAGACGGCGGAAATTCATGACGCTCTTCGCGTGCTGGGCGTCGAGCAGGCGCAGGGCTACGCCATCGCCCGCCCCCTGCCGCTCGAGGCCGTCGCGGACTGGTTTGCCGCACGCCCGACGGAAACCCTGGATCGCACGCCGTGCACGATGCTCGGCGCCTATGCCGGTCATCTCCTCGTGGTGGAAACCTGTCGGGTGCTGATGAACCAGCCCCTGCAGATCGCCTGGAAGGAGGAATCGAAAGACCCGCATTCCTGCGCGATCGGCATCTACTTCGATCGGAACGGGCTGCACGAGACCGACTATGGGCAAGCCCACAAACGCTTCCACGATGTGATGGCGTGCTACGAAACCGACATGCCGCTTTGGCAGACCGGCGCCGACGATTTCAGAAATGCCCTGCAACGCGCAATTTCTGCGGAATCGAAGGCGGCGTTTCGTTGCGAAGTCTGCGTGCCTGCGGCTTAAGCTGAAGGCGTCTTTTACGCGTGGATCTGCTGGATCCGCTTCATCGGCGCCTTGAAGTCGAGAATCAGTCCGCCCGGGGCATAGTCCATCGTCACCTTGCCGAAGCTTGACAGGCTGTGGGTGATCAGGCGCGATCCGAAGCCGGTTTTCGCGGGCGCGACGACGGGCGGGCCGCCGGTTTCCCGCCAGCGCAGGAAGAGATGCGGTTCGCCCGCCTCGATCTCCTGCGTCCAGATGATGTCCACGCGTCCGTCCGGATCCGACAGCGCGCCATATTTCACCGCGTTCGTTCCGAGTTCGTGCAGCACCAGCGCGATCGACAGCGCGGCCTGAGGCCCGAGGCGAAGATCGGGGCCGCTCACAACCACCTGCTTGTCGGTATCGTGCAGTCGCATCGCGCCGGCCACGAGGCTCGTCATATCGGCAGCGGCCCACTGATGCTGCATCAGCACGTCATGGGCGCTGGCGAGCGCGTTGATCCGCGAGAGCAGGGCCTCGCTCGCGTCGTCCATCGTCTTGGCGTTGCGCAGCGTCTGTCGCGCGATAGAGACGACGACCGCCAGAATGTTCTTCACCCGGTGCGACAGCTCGCCCATTAGGAAGCGCTGCTGCGCTTCGGCCCTCTTGCGCAGATCGATGTCGGTGATCGCCACGACGGCGCCCGTCCTGACGCCGGCCTCGTCCTGGATCGAGGCCGCCTCGAAGCGCACCCAGCCGCGGGTCGCGTCGCCCTTCTGATAGTCGACCTCGAGGGAGGATCGCGCTTCGCCGTCGCGCAGGACCTGCCCGAGAGGATAGTCGTCTCTTTGGACTTGGCGGCCATCCTCATGGAACGCCACCCAGCGGTTGCCGCTGACATCGCCGAACTCGCGCGTCGCCGTATGCTTCAGGATTTCGGCGACCCGCTGGTTGCCTTCGATGATCCGGCCGCCGCGGTCCGCGATAAGGACGCCGATCGGGATCGTGTCGAGGATCGTCTGCAGCCGGTGCGCACTGGCCGCAATGCTCAGCTCGGCCTCTTTGGCCTCGGTGATGTCGCGAGAGACGACAAGGAGTTGCCCCTGCGGGGCCGCGATCCGCGTCACGACGACGTCCCACCAGCGCAAAGTTCCTTTGGTGGTGGGGCAGCGCGCCTGGAAACGACCGCTGTCGCCGCGTTCGGCGGCCGCGATCGCCTGGTCCACGAGGTTCCTGTCGTCGCTCCAGAAATCGATCCAGGGGCGGCCCTGCAATTCTTCGATCGACGTCGCCTCGAGGAGCACCAGACCATTTTCGTTGATGGCGGTGACACGGCCATCGGCGTCCAGAACCTTGATGCAGTCGCGGCTGGCCGCGAGGATCGATCGCGTGAAGGCCTCGCTGTCGCGCAGCTGCTCCTCGGCCAGGCGGGGTTCGGTCTGATCGCGCAGGATCTTCAGAAATCCCAGCGACGTGCCGTCATCGGCGCGCAGCGGCATCATGGTTCCGACGGCGTAAAAACGCTCGCCGCTTTTGCGGACGTGCCAGCGTTCGTCGTTGGCGCGATCGGCGACCAAAGCCTTGGTCATCTCCGTCTCCGGAATGCCGACGGCCCGATCCTCCGGCGTGAAGATGGCCCGGACATGCTCGCCGACGATCTCGTCCGCAGTCCACCCGAGGATGCGGGCGGCGCCCTCGTTCCAGGTCGTGACCCGACCGGACAGGTCCGTGACGATGATGGCAAAATCGATCGCGCTTTGGAGGATCGTCTCGAAGCGGTCGAGTTCGGCTTCGGATGTCGCGAGCTTCGCCTGGCCGAACGAGAGGGCAAGACGGTAATTGCCGGTCGTGCGGACGGATTCCTGCGTCAGCCGGGCGTTGGCCTGCCGCAGGCTCTCGACCTCGGCGCGAGCGTCATCGAGCCCGCCGCGAATACAAGGCGCCGATGCCGCATCCGGGTCGATGCCGGCTTGTGCCAGCAGGGCGCGAAGGCGCGCGACTTCAGGATCGTGTTCCACGGCTCGATTCATCAGGCTGGACTATATCTTCGTGGAACGTCGCAAGCGACGCAGGGTCAACGGATCCAGAAGGCCGATCTATAGGACACGATTTACTGCAGAAGACTAGACGTCTCCGCGAACCTGGTCCCGCCGCAAGGTCTCATGTCTTTCTACGTATGAGCCAAGACTTTGCCCGGCGGCAAGACCCGATTCAAAGGCGCCATGCGCGGTCGAGAAGAAATGCGGGGATGTGGCCTCGCCAGCGAACAGGATCCGGTCGTCGACAGGCGTCGCAAGCACCGCCCGGGCCGCCGCCTGGCCGGGCAGGGCGTGGGAGTAGGAGCCGAGGGCGAACGGGTCGCGCGCCCATCCGGTCGCCAGGATCGGCGTCAGGCGACGACGGATGTCGTTGCCGAGAACGCCGGCGATCTCGTCGAGCGCGGCCTCGGCGAACGCCGGCAGGCCGCGTTGTTCCAGCGCACGCGCATAGTCGCCGCCGAAATAGCCTTCGATCATCGGGCGGCCGCGCGGCCGCGACGTGTAGGAGCCGGCGTCGGTGCGACCGGTCGCGCCGATCAGCCGCGTGTCCGGCGCAAAATCTTCCGGCCGATCCAGGGCTAAAAACAACTTGTCGGCGACGCCCAACGGCAGCGCGGCGGCGGCGGCGAGATGATCGTCAAGCGCGGGGGTGAAGGTGATGGCGCCGGAGGCCAGCACCGTCGTCGGCACGGTGACGATGACGCCATTCGTCTCGACCCGGCCGTCGCTGGTCTCGAGCCGGATCGTCGGACCGGTGGCGTCGACGGCGCTGACCACGCAACCCAGTTTGATCGGCAGGTCGGCGCCGAGCGCGGCAATGAACGCGCCATAGCCGCCGGTCACCCGCCAATCGACCTCGGTATCGCGATAACGGGCGTAATCGATGACCGACACGTGGTTGAGCGGGGCGCCGTTATAGTAGGTCGAGATCGCGTCGATCAGGCTATTCCACCGACCGCCGGGCTCCAGAAATTCGGCGGCGGCGCGGTCCTGACCGGTACGTTCGCCGATCGCGGCAGCATCCGCGAGCTTCGCCTCGAACACAGCCTGAGCCGCCCAGAAAGCCTGCTGATCGGCTGCGGTGAAATCGGCCTGATGCGCCGGACGCCGCCATGGCGCCTCGCTCTTGTCAAGGGCGAACCCGTGGTCCGGCGCCATCGCTGCCAAAATGTTGGCATCGGCCGAGTGCAGCCATTCGCAGCCGAGATCGAGCGGCGCGCTGGTCCCATAGGGGATGCTCCAGGCCCGCCCCCCGATGCGATCGCGGGCCTCAAGAATGACGAAGCCGATGCCGCGCCGCCGCAACTCGCGGCCCGCCGCGATGCCCGCCGCGCCGGCGCCGATGATGACGACGGGATGTGTGAGGAGACTCATCCCGCGCACATGGCCCATGCCGGCGGGAAAGCCAAGGGCCTAGCTGACCCGCAGCAGCGCCTCCAGAGTCTCGATGCGGTCGGCTTCGCGCGCCGGCTTGTCCCAGCGGATGCGCGACACCCGGGGAAAGCGCATCGCCACGCCGGATTTGTGCCGCGTCGAGCGGTTCAGCCCCTCGAAGGCGATTTCGAGGACCAGGCCGCCATCCATCCCGTGCGTCACTTCGCGCACCGGGCCGAAGCGGTTGGTGGTGTTGTTGCGGACGTATTTGTCGAGCTGCGCCAGCTCTTCGTCGGTGAAGCCGAAATACGCCTTGCCGACCGGCACAAGGCCCGTCCCTTCGGCATCGGTGCGCCAGACGCCAAACGTATAATCCGAGTAGAAGGACGAGCGCTTGCCGTGGCCGCGTTGCGCATACATCAGCACCGCATCGACGGTGAACGGATCGCGCTTCCACTTGTACCACAGGCCCTTGGGGCGACCGGGGACATAGATAGACTCCGAACGCTTCAGCATCAGCCCTTCGATGGCCTCGGCATCCGCGCCTGCCCCCGCGCTCCTCGGGTCTTTTCGCGCGCGGGCCAGAAAGTCCCAGTCGGCAAAGGGGACCAGCGGTGAAAGATCGAGCCGCGCGTCCGCCGCCTCCACGACGAACGCTTCGAGCTTTTGCCGGCGCTCGTGAAACGGCAGCGGCCGCTGGTCCTCGCCGTCGAGGGAAAGCAGGTCATAGGCGCGGATATGGGCCGGGTACTCGGTCACGAGCTTCATCGACACGGTGCGGCGGTTTAGGCGCTGCTGCAGGACGCCGAACGGCTGGACCAGGCCCTGGCGCACCACGAGCAGTTCGCCGTCTAGCGAAAAGCGCTGCTGCGGGAAGGTCGCCAGTGTCTCGACGAGATCGGGAAATGCCGGCGACACGTCCTCGCCGGTGCGCGAGTACAGGCGGATGGCCATGCTGCCGTCGGGCTCGAGCCCGCGCGTCGCCTGCACGCGGATGCCGTCCCACTTCCACTCGGCGGTAAAATCGGCCGGGTTGAGGACAGCAAAGTCCTTGTCCTCGATGGCGTGGGCCAGCATTGCCGGATGGAACGGCGCGGGATCGGTGGCGTCGGGCTTGTCCTCGCGGCCCTCGACCCAGGCGAAGAGATCGATGTAGGGCGCGCGCAGACCGTGCCACACTTCCTCGATTTCGTTGGCCGCCTTGCCGCCGAGGTCGCCAACCGCCGTCTTGGCGAGCCGCGCCGAGACACCGACGCGCAGCGAGCCGGTAATCAGCTTGAGCAGCGCCCAGCGGCCGTTCTCGTCCAGCGCGTCGAGCCAGGCGGCAATCAGTTTCGGCAGGTCGAGCTTTCCCGCCGTGTGCAGAGTCGTGACCACCTCGGTCAGGGTCAGCGGCGATTCGTTGGAGCCGGGTTCGTCGACATGCGGCGGCGTCGGCCAGAGCAGCGCCACGGTTTCCGAGAGATCGCCGACGTAGTCGTAGGAGAGGCCGAACAGGTAGGGATCGACGCGGGTGGCGATCAGCGCGCGGATCAGGTTCGGCTTGGCGTGTTGGAACGACAGCGCGCCTGTGAGGGCCGCCAGCGCGTAGCCGCGCTCGGGATCCGGCGTCGAGCGGAAGAAATCGACCATCAGGCGCAGCTTGTTGTTGCGCGAGGGCTCGTAGCTCAGGCGATCGAGCAGCCAGGCGAACTGGTTCACGCCGCCTCGTCCGCCAGCGGTGCTTCTTCCTCGTCGCCATAACCCAGAATATGCAACGGCTCCGCCTCGATGCCGAGGTTGCGCGCCCAATGGACCAGCGCATCCGCCTCGCCGTGGGTGACGAGCAGCTTGGAACAGCCGGTCTCGACGATGGTCGTGCAGAGCGCCTCCCAGTCGGCGTGGTCGGAGATCACTAAGGGCAGCTCAATGCCCTTCTGGCGTGCGCGCGCCCGCACCCGCATCCAGCCCGAGGCAAAGGCGACCACCGGATCGGGAAATTTGCGCGCCCACAGATCCTGCAGTGCACTCGGCGGACAGATGACGATCTCGCCGCCGAGTTTTGGACGCTCCGCCGCGGTTACTTTGCGGATCTCGCCGAGCGGAATGCCGTGCTCTTGGTAGAGCGTCGTGAGCCGCTCCATCGCGCCATGAATGTAGATCGGGCGGTCGTAGCCGGCCTCGCGCAGCAGCGCCATGACGCGCTGCGCCTTGCCGAGCGCATAGGCGCCGACGAGATGCGCCCGCTCGGGAAACAGCGCGCGCGACGCCAGCAATTTCGCGACTTCGAGATCGGTGCGGGAATGGCGGAACACCGGCAGGCCGAAGGTGGCCTCGGTGACGAAGACGTCGCAGGGCACGACTTCGAAGCTGGCGCAGGTCGGATCCGCCTCGCGCTTGTAATCGCCGGAGACGACGATCGTCAGGCCGGGAAAAGCGAGGCGGATCTGGGCCGACCCCAGCACATGGCCGGCAGGATGGAAACTCACCGTCGCATCGCCGAGCAGGACCTGCTCACCGGGCGCAATGGCCTGGCGGGTCGCGCAAAACGCGGCGCCGTAGCGAACCGCCATGATGGCCAAGGTCTCCGGCGTCGCCATGACGAAGCCGTGGCCGGAGCGGGCGTGATCGGAATGGCCGTGGGTGACAAGCGCGCGCGCGACGGGGCGCGTCGGATCGATAAAAAAATCTCCCGACGGGCAATAAAGCCCTTCGGGAGCGAGCGTCAGACATTTGCCCAGATCCATGCCTGTCAATCAGACCTGTTGGATCGAAAATTTGAGGCTACTGGCCGCCGCAAACCATGCCCATGGTCGGGTAGACCTTGCCGTCCGGGCCGGTCATCTTGGTGACGCGAACGCAATCCTCGCCTTCACCCTGGTCGGCGCGGGCCAGCGTGATCGCCGGGCCTGAGCCAAGCGGCACAAGCTTGGTCGCGATCACGGGGACGATGGTGCCGGCGACCGAAGCCTTCGGAGCCAGGGTCATCGGCGCAGCCACGACAACAGCACCGAAACAGGCGAAGGCAGCGGCCGCGATGGAAAGCTTAAGAGCCTGACGCTGAAGACGTTTCTGAGTTGTGACCATAGTATTTGGTCCTCGCCCTGAAGGCGCCGCAGCGGCGCTTGACTGTGGCACCACATCTGTGCCTCGGGTTAAGAACGAACATGCTGGGGAAAGGTTGCGTCTGTGACGCCGTCACGACAAACTTTTAAGATCTAGTTAAAAAAAGACCCCGCCGAAGCGGGGCCTTTTACAGATGTTCTAGACTTTAGTAGCCGTAACCGTAGCCATACGGGCCGTAGGCATAGGCGCGACCATAGTATCCGCAGCCGCCGTAGTAACCACCATAGTATCCGTAGCCGTAAGGACCGCAGGCCCCATAGGCACCAGCAACCGCGAGGCCGGCAAGACCGAGGCCTAGCCCATACCCACGGAAGCCGCGACCGTAGCCGCCACCGAAACGACCGCCGCGGAAGCCGCCACCGTGAAAACCACCGCCATGGAATCCGCCACCATGAAATCCACCGCCGCCGAAGCCGCGGGCGTCCGCCGCGGACGGGACGGATGCCACACCAGCCACGAGGGTCAAAGCAGTCGCGCCCGCAACAAGAGTCTTCTTCAGAACGTTGTTCATCATTGTCTCCTTGTCAAAGCCTGGGTTCATCACGCCAAGCTGTTTCATGACTTGAAACTATCGGCCGGCTGCTGAACTCAAAATGAATATGGGAGCAGTCCATGAGGTTTCACGAACCGCTCCTTTCACAGTAATGCGATTAGCGGGTTCAGGTTTCCTGGATCCGAACAATTTGGATGCCCACTTTATGCTTAGTCCTTCGACGCCCCTTCGCGATGACTATCGCGGGCGCGATCCCCGTGCCGACGGACGCTCGGCCTACGCCCTCGCTGCGGCCGATGACGGGGCGTGGCAGGAAGCCGCGGAGCTGTACCAGCAGGCGATCGATCTGGCGCCGGATTGGACGGCGGCGTGGATGGGGCTCGGCGGCGCCCGCGGCGCGTTGGGCGAAACCGCTGCGGCGATGCTTGCCTATAGGCACGCATTGCTGCTCGATCCCGCCGATCTACATGGTGCGTCGATGCGGCTCGCCGTGCTCGATCCGACCGTCGTGCCGCTGTTTGCGTCCCCGGCCTATGTCGGCGCGCTATTCGACGCCTATGCGCCGCGGTTCGAGGCCCATCTCACGCAGGGCCTGAGCTACCACAGCCCCGCCGATCTCGTGGCGGCGATGGCGGAGGTGGGGCTTTGGCATTTCGCGCACGCCATCGATCTCGGTTGCGGCACGGGCCTCGGCGGCGTCGCTTTGCGGCCGTCGACGGAGGCACTGACCGGCGTCGATCTCTCCAGCGAAATGGTCGCCACGGCGCGCAAAAAGGCGATATACGACCGTCTTGCGGTGGGCGACATCTGCGCTTTTCTTGGCGCGGAGCCCGTTGCCAGCGCCGACCTGGTTTTCGCCGCTGATGTCTTCGTCTACGTGGGCGATCTCGCGGCGATCCTTACCGAAACAGCGCGGGTGCTGCGCCCGGGCGGCACGATGGCCTTCAGCGCGCAACGCTGCGCCGTCGGGATTGCGGTCGGCACGGACATGCGCTTTGCCCACGCCATCAGCTACGTCGACGCCGTTCTCGAAACCTGCGGCTTCGCGCCGCTGGTTCTGCGGGCGCAGAGTGGCCGGCGCGAAAACGACGGCGATGTGCCCGGACTCATCGCTGTCGCCACTCGTCTTTGAGGTCAGGCGTATCCAAATAGACGGGGTGAATGCCCCAGCCGTCCTCCCCGCGCTTCTGCCGCCGCGCTTCCACCAGTGGTTTTCCGCGCGGGGCTGGGAACCGCGGCAGCATCAGCTCGATCTTCTCGCCGCCGCGCAAGCCGGCGAAAATACGTTGCTGATCGCGCCGACCGGCGCCGGCAAGACGCTGGCCGGCTTTCTGCCGAGCCTCATCGACCTGTCGCGCCCGGCCAACCGTTCGCGCCTGCACACGCTCTACATCTCGCCGCTGAAGGCGCTCGCCATCGATGTCGAGCGCACCCTCGGTCGTCCCGTCGCCGACTTGCAGCTGCCGATCCGCATCGAGACGCGCACCGGCGATACCTCGACGTCGAAGCGCAAGCGTCAGCGCGTCAACCCGCCGGACATCCTGCTGACCACGCCGGAACAGCTGGCGCTGCTGCTGGCGGGCCCCGATGCCGAACACCTGTTCGCCGATCTCCGCCGCGTCATTTTCGATGAGCTGCATGCGATCGTGGCCTCGAAGCGCGGTGACTTGCTGGCGCTCGATCTCGCGCGGCTGCGCACCATCGCGCCCATGATGACGACCACCGGCCTGTCCGCCACCGTGCGCGATCCCGCCGAGCTCCGGCGCTGGCTGGTGGCGCAGGACCCGCAGCACGGCCGACGCCCGGAAAGCCGGCTCATCCAGGCGCCCCCCGGCGCCACCGCCGATCTCACCATTCTGGACACCGAGGAGCGCATGCCCTGGGCCGGGCATTCGGCGCGCCACGCCCTCGCCGAGGTCTATGCGCGGATCAAGACGTCGGGGATGACGTTGGTGTTCGTCAACACACGCAGCCAGGCGGAATTCGTGTTCCAGCAGCTGTGGAGCCTGAACGACGACAACCTGCCGATCGCGCTGCACCACGGCTCGCTCGATGCGTCGCAGCGCCGCCGCGTCGAAGAGGCGATGGCGGCGGGCAAGCTGAAAGCCGTGGTCTGCACGTCGACGCTGGATCTCGGCATCGACTGGGGTGCCGTCGATCTCGTCGTCAATATCGGCGCGCCGAAGGGCTCGAGCCGGCTGATGCAGCGGATCGGCCGCGCCAACCATCGGCTCGACGAGCCCTCGCGCGCCATTCTCGTGCCGTCGAACCGCTTCGAGGTGCTGGAATGCCGCGCCGCCGTCGACGCGGCGCTGGAAGGCGCGCAGGATACAGCGCTCGCCCGCGCCGGCGCGCTCGACGTGATGTGCCAGCACATTCTGGGCATGGCCTGCGCGGGGCCGTTCCAGGCGGATGCGCTGTATACGGAAATCGTATCCGCCGAACCCTACGCAAGCGTCGATCGCGAGACCTTCGATCAGGCGCTGGCCTTCGTCGCCCATGGCGGCTACGCGCTCGCCGGCTACGAGCGTTTCGCCAAGATCAAGCAGGCCAAGGATGGCAGCTGGCGCATCGCCAATGGCCGCGTCGCGCAAGCCTACCGGATGAACGTCGGCACCATCGTCGAGGCGTCGTCGCTAAAAGTGCGGCTGGTGCGCGGCGGCGGCGGGCCGAAGGGAAAGGCTAGCGGCGGCGGCAAGTACACCGGGCCGCTGCGCAGCGGCGGCCGCGTGCTCGGCGAGCTGGAGGAAGGGTTTCTGGAAAGCCTGCTGCCGCAGGATACGTTTCTGTTCGGCGGCGAAATTCTGGCGCTTCAGGGCATCGTCGAAAACGAGGCGCTGGTGTCGCGCTCGCCCTCCGATACGCCGCGCGTGCCGAGCTATGCCGGCGGCAAGTTTCCGCTCTCCACCTACCTGGCGTCCCGTGTGCGCCAGCTGCTCGCCACGCCGGAAAGCTGGAAGGACCTGCCGATGCAGGTCGCGGAATGGCTGGAGCTGCAGCAGGAGCGCTCGGCGCTTCCCCCGCCGGGCGATCTGCTGGTCGAAACCTTTCCACGCAGCGGGCGCAATTACCTCGTGTGCTACCCCTTCGAGGGGCGGCTGGCGCATCAGACGCTCGGCATGCTGCTCACCCGCCGCATGGAGCGCGCGCACCTCAAACCGCTCGGCTTCGTCGCCAACGACTATGCGCTCGGCATCTGGTGCGCCACCGACGTCGGCGCGCGCCTCGGCAACGGTCTCGTTTCGCTCGACGAGTTGTTCGCCCAGGACATGCTCGGCGACGACCTCGAAGAGTGGCTGCAGGAATCCGCCTTGATGAAGCGCACGTTCCGCCAATGCGCGATCGTCTCCGGCCTCATCGAGCGCAATTTTCCCGGCAAGGAGAAGAACGCGAGGCAGATCACCATCTCGACGGATCTCGTCTACGACGTGTTGCGCCGCCACGAGCCCGACCACATCCTCTTGAAAGCCGCGCGGCTCGACACGGCGTCCGGCCTGCTGGACCTCGCCCGTCTCGGCGCCATGCTGGCGCGCATCAAGGACCGCATCCTGCACAAGGACCTCGACCGCATCTCGCCGCTCGCCGTGCCGATCATGATGGAAATCGGCCGTGAGCCGATCCACGGCGAAGGGCGGGACACGATTTTGGCCGAAGCGGAGGAGGACATGGTGCGCGAGGCGACGGGGCCGCTGTGAGAATAGCCGGGCGGCGTGCCCTATTGATACGAAGCCCGTCCATGGTATTTAGAACCGATGTCAATCACGCTCAGCCTTGAACAGGAGTCCTGGCTCCAGACCCAGGTGGAGAACGGCGCGTTTCCGTCCGTCGAAGCCGCGGTGCGCCACCTGATCGACGAGAAGATCGCCGAGCACGAAACAGCCGAAAATGATGATCTGGCCTGGGCAAAAATATACGTCGATGAGGCCCGCGCCGCTGTAGCGCTCGGCGAATACGTTTCGCTAGAGGAATACAAGGCACACAATGCGGCGCTGCTCGCGTCGCTTCGGGGTCGATGACGCGGCTCGTCGTCTCGCGCCTAGCGCAATCGGACACGACTTTCATTGTGAGCGGGCTCGCCGCAAAGGCGGGCAACAGTATTGCCGCACGATACGCGGCAGACTTTGAGGCGCTCTACGAGCGATTGCTTGTGCATCCGGAAAGTGGCCCAGTCCGTTTTGCGATCGGACCACGCGTCCGGATCGGTATCGTTTGGCCCTACATCGTCGTCTACGAATACGACGGAATTCGCGATCTCGTGACAATCCTCCGTGTGCTTCATGGACGGCGAAAGATCACAGGAAGGTTTTTGCTCTCCGATGAGTGACACGGCCAATTGCCGCAGCCACCCTGGAAGCTGCCATCGCGACGGCCGAATCAGGCATAAGGTGCGCATCCAAATCGCCGCCCGATCGCAACGAGCCATGAGCGAGGCCAGAATTCTGACGCGACATTGTCTTTCCGGGGCGCCGCAGGCGAGCCCGGAACCCAGGCACACCCAGGCTGCAAGACGCGCCGCAACGGCGACGCTGCGGTCCTATCCGCATCTTAGCCCGCCTGAATTCCAGGCTCGCGCCGCTGGCGCGCCCCGGAAAGACAGCAGGGCCGCATGAACGCGCACGTCAGACCCGCCGACACGGCTCCCAAAGACAAGATCATCCGCCTGCACGGCCACGCCTTTCTCGCCGATTGGTCAGGCGCGCTGTACTGGCCGGACGAGCACATGCTGATCGTCGCCGACCTGCACCTGGAAAAAGGCTCGTCCTATGCGGCGCGGCGCGTGTTTCTGCCGCCCTACGACACGACGGCGACGCTTGCCGCGCTGGCGCTCGTCGTCGCGCGGCTGAACCCGAAGCGGGTGGTTGCGCTCGGCGACAGTTTTCACGACAACGGCGGCGCGGCGCGGTTGCTGCCGCATGACCGCGCGAGCCTGCGGGCGATGCAGGTGGGCCGCGAGTGGCTGTGGCTCGCCGGGAACCACGATCCGAGCCCGCACGGGCTCGACGGCGACCATGGCTGCGAGCACCGCGTGGGGCTGATCTGTTTCCGCCACGAGCCCGGCGAAAGACAGTCCGACGGCGAGATCGCCGGGCATCTGCATCCGGTCGCCCGCGTCGGCGGCCGCGCCGGGGCCGTGCGCCGCCGCTGCTTCGTCTCCGATGGCATCAGGCTGGTGATGCCCGCCTTCGGCGCCTATGCCGGCGGCCTCAATGTGTTGGACGCGGCTTTTGCGCCTCTGTTCGCCGCCGGTGCCTGTCGAGCCCACGTGTTGGGGCGCGACGCCGTCTACACGGTGGCACCGCGTCAGTGCCTAGCCGAGGTTTCGGGATACCGCTAGTCAGGTCGATGCTGTTGGTTTGAACAGCGACCAGTCGTTGATCGGCGTGATCGCCGCCTGCATCGCCTTCGAGACGGCGATGTGGCTGGGGTTGGCGGTGTCGAAAGTTTCGTCGGTTGCCGCCATGAAAAGACTGCCGTCGGGACGCGTCTGCGAGATGGCAGCGGGAGGCGGCTTGATATGCTTTGCGAGATCCTGTGGCACGAGCGCCATCCAGCCCGTAAAGAGGGGCGACGCCTTGCCATCGGGTACGATGAGATCGCGATCCAGCGATCCAGGCGATGCATAGGAAAAGCGCGGGGCAAATGCGTCGGCTAATGCGAAAAGCATCTTCTTGACGACATCGTAACGCGTGAGGCGGGGATCCGGCTCAATATCGGTATCTGTTTGAATCCAAACCCGATTGGCTTTGGGCGCACCGACAAGCATCTCGATATTCATTCGAGTTGGTAACGGACCTTTTGGTTCCGGCATTGTCGAAGCGCCGAAATAGTAACGAGATTGCCCGACGGGATCTCGTACTCCGCCAAGGCGCCCGAACTCATAGATCGTGCGCGCGAGAGACGGTTCATCGAGCGGCACAGGGATTGGCGGCGCTGGAACGATAGCCGTGAAGAAATCACGAAAGAGGGGATCGATCGTGGCCAGCGATTTCATGAGGGCGCTAGTTCGCGCAGCGATGCGCGCCAACGAATCGGTGTTCGGCGGCAGCCAGGCATCGACCGTCATCAGTTTGACCAAGTCCATTTTCTCCGTCTCCCCAAAGAAACAGGCTCTTTCTTGGCCGCTTCGGTACGACAGGTGTCACCGGAGCGAAGTGAAATATGTCGATGTTATCGAGATTCTGAAGAAGAAACTTCAGATCTTCGACTGCGCCAATTTCCGCAACAAGATATACATCTCTGCGACCGCTACCGGAGATCGCATTATTCTGACGGTCTGCTTGATCGAGCACCTCCCATGGGGTCATGGCGAAAAGGCCATTAAGAAGCCAATGATATGTCGGCCCTTTCAACTCGATCATGTCGCCGGCTTTCCATCGCCCCAAAGGGTCATCTGTCCGGGCGCAGTCGTCGAAATACTCGCCGCGGTAAAGAATGGCCTCTCCAAACTGCAATGGGTCGATCTTGTTCACTTCGTTGTGCCCATCGATTGTATATTGCCTAGCGGCTAGAGACTCGTAATGGGGCGTATCGGGAACCGGTTTCGGACACCGCTTCGGGTCGTCGTCGTCCGGATCTGCCTGCCGCGTCGGTGGTCTATTTGGCTGAATCTCGTCTGGTTTCGGAACTGTCCCCGGCATTGGGGTCGGCATGACAGGAGGGATGGGCACAGTCGGAGATCCGGGTGCGGTCCCGAATGGTCCGAGCGGTTCGACTGGGAGTTCCAAG
This sequence comes from Beijerinckia sp. L45, assembly GCF_009765775.1. GTDB lineage: Bacteria > Pseudomonadota > Alphaproteobacteria > Rhizobiales > Beijerinckiaceae > RH-AL1. Next base: position 17,069 of record NZ_LMUU01000001.1, on the reverse strand, counting down.
GGAACCGGCATGTCTAGAAACGCAGGCTGTGGCCTCAGGCCTTCTCGGCTGGAATCGAACTCACCACTCGCGTCTCCATTGCCCGCCGGAACATGACGCTGGCCCGGAAACTTTCGAAAGTTCATGTGGGGCGCATGAAAGCCCAGCTCCATCATCAGCGAGTGGGGCGCGAATCCTGCCTGCAGCAAGGTGTCTGCGAGGGAGAGCCGATAAGCATCGTCCTCGCATTCGAGGGGCGGAATGTGCGCGTAGGCAAGGCGAATATGCGCGAGCACCTTTTCACCGCTGCGCCAGTGCCTGCCGCGGCTTTGAGATGCGGAACCAGCTCCGTCGGCGCACGGACACGCGTCGCGACGGCCAAAAGGGCGAACAGACGATCATGGTCTTCGTCACGGTCGAGAAAGGTGCGACCGCTTTCGCTGGTGCGCATCCGCGCAAGCACTGTTCCCGCACCGAGCATCAGGCCCGCATCGCTTATCGCTGCAGAAGGAAAGTATGGCATCGTCGCTGCGTGGCGACGCCAGATTTGGTGGGGGTCTTGAGTCACCGCTCCGAGCCTCTTTAAACAAGGCCTAAATCAGATGCGGATTATGCGCGCTTCAACGATCGCCGCCTAGATCCGGCCCAAAGGCGAGATCGGACATCGGTGCGCTTCGACAATGTCGTCTTTCACAATCTGCTTTTTTTGAAAAGCACCACTGCGGATCGAACCAACTTAAGGATCGAGGCAATCTGCTCGCGGAAAATCAGTTCGGTGACTAGTTTGCTAGCAATCTAATCGAGCCGGAAGCCGCCTTTATAGGGGCTTACTACGGTTTGTCCAAAAAAGCACGATGGAGGATGCAGCGGGAGCTATGCCTGACTGATGCAGCTCGAACGCCATCCTCCATCGCAGCCAACCTGGAGTGCCGCTCCGTCGCAGCGCGGTTTCAGCGCGACGTTTATTGCGGCCCCTGCATGGGTGGATCCATCGTGAACCTCCCTCTCTGCCTGTCGGCGGATTTTTGGCACTGCCTGGAAGCAGCACCTCATGCTTTGCCGATCCGAGCCTGCTGTCAACGTGTTTTGCTATGTCGTTTCAGCATGCGCTGACCGTGGTCGATGCGCTTTCGTCACACACCGCACAACGGCGTCCGTACGAGACGGATTGGTGCAAAACGTTTGCTTACCGACTTCGCCATATGCAGCTGATCGCGCCGCGCCTTGCCGAACGCAATGGCTTTGCGGAACGATGAGGGGACAAAACCCCTATAGTATCGGGGTCGATGCGGCACCCTGGGCGAAGACGGCGATGGCCGCGCCGTGCGACACGCGGCGGCCGTCCGCCTGCACGTCGGCGCAGACGCGAGCGACCAGCGTGTCGTCGCTGGCGCCCTTGATCATCGCGACGATAAGATCCTGCTCATAGATCGTTGCCGCCTCGTCGTCGTGGCCCATTGCCCGCGAGGCCCAGGCGGCGAGCGCCTGCAGGCCGCGGCGGCGGCCGAGAAATAGGCGTTCTTCCGCCTGGACGAAAATGGTTTCCGCGGCGCGCTCGCGCTCTTCGAAAAGCCGTGTCATCGCGAGTCTCCTCTCGAGTCGCCGCGCCATCAGGCGCGTGACTCACAGAGGTAGGCTTCGGACACGCCGATGCCAATCCGGCTTTGGGCGTGCGCCAGCGCGCTTACAGGATCAGAATTGCCCTAAAATCGTTGACGTTGGTCAGCGTTGGGCCCGTCACCACGCTGTCGCCGATTGCCTGAAAAAAGCCGTGGCCGTCGTTGGCGGCAAGGCTTTCCGCCGGATTGATGCCCTTCGCCCAGGCCTTGGCGATCGTTTCCGGCCCAACATAGGCGCCGGCAATTTCTTCCGCGCCGTCGACGCCGTCGGTGTCGCCCGCCAGCGCGTGAATCTTTAGGTTGCCCTGCAGCGCAACCGCGAGCGCCAGCAGAAACTCGACGTTGCGGCCGCCGCGGCCGTTGCCGCGGACGGTGACCGTGCTCTCGCCGCCCGACAGCAGCACGCAGGGCGTGGCGAAGGGCTGGCCGCGGGTGGCGACCTGGCGGGCGATGCCGGCCATCACCACGCCCATGTCGCGCGACTCGCCCTCCAGGCTGTCACCGAGAATGTAGGGCGTGATCCCGTTTTTCCGCGCGAGATCTGCGGCGGCTTCGAGCGAGGCCTGCGGCGCCGCGATCAGATGGAATTCATAAGGGGGCAGGCTGGCGTCGCCCGGCTTCGGCGTCTCGCCGGCGCCGGAGGTCAGCACCGTCCGCACGGCGTCGGGAATCTCGATCGCGAATTTGGCAATGATGGCGAGCGCGTCGGCGCAGCTGGTCGCGTCCGGCACGGTCGGGCCCGACGCGATGTCGCCCGGCGCGTCGCCCGGCACGTCGGAGATCGAGAGAGTGACCACTTTCGCCGGCGCGCAGGCGGCAAGCAGCCGCCCGCCCTTGATGCCGGAGAGATGACGGCGCACGCAGTTCATCTCGGTGATGGTGGCGCCGCTCTTCAGCAGCGCCTTGTTGACTGCTTGCTTGTCGGCGAGCGTCAGCGGTGGGAACGGCATCGGCAGCAGCGACGAGCCGCCGCCCGAAATCAACGCGATGACGAGGTCATCGGCGGTGAGACCCTTCACCAGCTCGAGCATCCGCACGGCGGCGTCGGCGCCGGCCTGGTCCGGCACCGGATGGCTCGCTTCGACGATTTCGATATGCTGGGTTTCAGCGCCGTGCCCGTAGCGGGTGACAACCAGGCCCGAAAGCGGGCCGCCGGCCCAGTGCGCCTCGAGCGCCCGCGCCATCTCGGCGGAGGCCTTGCCCGCGCCGATCACCAGCGTGCGGCCCTTCGGCGGCGACGGCAACAGCGGGGCAATCGTTTTCATGGGATCGGCGGCGGCGACCGCCGCGTCGAAGAGGGCGCGGAGAAACGTTTTCGGATCCAAGGGGTGCTCTTAAAGAGATGAGAGTTTCGGTCTCGTGCTCTTTACGTAAGACGGCGACGAAGCGCCATCCCACCCAGCGGAGGGGGTTGTGATCTCTGTCGCCGCGACATCCGCGATCTTCGCCCGGAACGTCGAGGCCAGGGCTTTCGCCACGGCGAGATCCGCGGCATTCAGCTTGGCCGCCACCTCGTCGCGCTTCGTCGCCGCATCCGCATCGTTCTGCTGCGCCGCGATCGCGAGCCACTGGTAGGACTGGACGAGCGACTGCTGGGTTCCCAGGCCGCGCGCGAGCAGGATGCCGAGATTGTACTGGCTGTCGTGGATGCCGTATTCGGCCGCCTTGCGGAACCAGATCACCGCGCTCGTATAGTCGGGCTTGCCGTCGCCGTCGGCGACCAGCACGGCCAGATTGTGCATCGCACGCGGATTGCCGGCGTCGGCCGCCTTGATGTACCAGAACTTTGCCTTGGCCTTGTCGCGCGGCACGCCGAGGCCCTTTTCGTAAAGCGCGGCGAGCTTGTATTCCGCCGGGGCCAGGCCCTGCTGCGCCGCCTTCTCGTACCAGTCGGCGGCGAGCTTGAAGTCCTTGATCATCGCGCGCCCTTCGGCATAGCGCGAGGCCACTTCGTACTGCGCGGCCGAATTGCCGTCCTCCGCCATCTGGCGCAGCGCCCCGGTGGGCGCAACGGGCGCCGCGCTGGCGACGCTCTGGGCCGCGAAACTCGGGATCCGCGTCGCGATGGAGCCGGTGGTGATCGGATCGCTGCCGGGCAAAGCGCTATCGGCTGGCGGGGGTGCCTTGGGAAGCGCGCTGGGCGTCAGGTCGGCAAGGGTTGCGGTGCCGGCACCGAGCGTGGGATCAGCCCGGCGCGGCGTGGCCACCGCCATGCGAGCCGGCGGCGTCGGCGCCTTGACGGCGGCGAGCTGGCTGCTGCCGTCCTCCGGCTTCAAAGAGCCCATGACCGCGAGCGTGCCGAGAATGACGAATAGGGCCGCGATGCTCAGCAGCACCGGCTTCTTGTGGCTGGCGACGTAATCGCGGGTCCGCGCCATCAGGCCGGCGCGCACGTCGCGGGCGGCCATCGGGGCGTCGGGCCGCGTCATCGCGAGGACGGACGGATCGTTCTGCGCATTGCGGGCGGCGCGCCGCGCTGCGGCAATGAAGTCGGCGCGCCCTGCCGTCTCGTCGAGATCGGTCGGGGCGGCGCGCGAGGCGGCGAAGGCCGGCGCTCGCGTGCGGTCGACGTTCTTGAACCCGCTGATCGGCTCGTTGAGCGTATCGGAGGCCTCCAGCATGAGATCCGGCAGATCCGCCGCCGGCTGCCGGGTCTTCAGGCTCGGCGCATCCGCGCGGTCGTCGCGCTTGAAATCCGGGCTCGGCGATGGCGGCGCCGCGACGCGCTGCGTGCGTGCGCTGGCGGCGTCGCTTTCCATCAGAGACAGGCGATCGACCACCTTCTCGAGCGTCTCATGGACGGCGTTGAGTGTATCGTGGGTGCGCCGATCCGCATCTTCCTGGATGATCTTGAGCTTGGCGATTTCCCGTGCGGACGCAGGGTCGGCAGCGGTGCCCTTGGCGAGCGCCGCGTTCATCGCCTCCCGCGCCGCGCGGGCGGCCGAGGTCTCGACGCTGGCCCGCGTCTCTTCGAGGTGGGCGAACAGCTCGTGCATCGAGCGTTCGATGGCGGAGAGCGCGGAGAGTTCGCTGTCGGTGCGTTCGAAACGGCTCGACAAGCGAAGGATCTGTTCCTGCAGCGCCTCGATCGCGTGGCCGCTGGCGTCGGGCGCGCGAACCGCCTCGATCCGGCTCGAGAGATCGCGGACGAGGTGCTCCAGCGACTGAACATCGGCGGATGCCTGCGGCGCGGTCTCGTCGAGACGGGCGGCCAGTTGCGCCTGGACATCGTCGAAACGACGCTTCGACAGTTCGGCGATCTTGCGCGCGCCGGCGGCTTCGTCGATCGCCTGATCGACCTTGCCCGTCAGCGCTTCGAGCCGGCGTTCGATCTTGTCGAACAGAGCCGTGCCGGGCGGGTTCGCCAGCATGCTGCGGATGTCGTCGGCCGCGGCGCGGAAGGCGTGGTCGTCGCTGGTCGAAAAAGCCGGCTGACGGTCGATCTTGTCCGACAGCGTCGCGACCTGCTGCTCGATCCGCTCTACCGCGAGCGGATGCGCCGCTGCCGCCGACAGCAGATCGCGGATCTCTTCGGTCTGATTCTGAATGCGGCCGAGCGCCGAAACATCGACGCCGTTGAGGTCATCGAGCTTGCCGCCGATGGTGCGCACGTCGCGCTCGAGTCCCCCGATCGTGTCACGCGCATCGATGTCGGCCAGCGAGTGGCGAAGATCGCCGACGATGTCCTCGAGCGGCCGCATCGCCATGTCCGGGACCCGGCTCTGGCTTTCTCGCGACGCTTCCATGCGCGCCGTCAGCGAACGGATCGCATCTTCGAGCGCGGTAACCGAGCCGCGTGGCGCGAGCTGGCTCAGCGTTCTCGAGATGCCGCCGATTTCGGCCTTGAGACCGTCGAGATCGGCGCGAGACGCGACTTCCGCCAGCTTCGTCTCTTCGCGGCGCCGCTCGTCCTCCCGTCCGGCAATCTCGCGGCGCATCGCGTCGAGCGCCGTCGTCATTTCGGCGATCTGCCCCTGCACCGGATCGCGCGGGCTCATGTCGCGCATCGTCCGCGACAGACCGGCGATCTCGACGCGAAGATCGTCGATGTGAGAGGCGTCGTCGCGTGCCTTGGTCGGCGCGGCCCGTGACGCGATCTCGCGCTGCATGTCTTCGATCTTCGACGTCAGCGCAGCGATGTCCGCGTGCAGGCCGTCGACTGCGAGCGCCGGCAGGGCTGCCGACGGATCCGGGCGTCGTCGTCCCGCGGTGCCTCTGTCGAGCGCGCGCTGATGATTGGCGATGTCGGCGATGGCCTCGCCGAGCTTGCGGTTGGCGAAGGCCGGTGGTTCGATCTGCGGCTGTGCCGCGGCCCGGACCTGCGTGGATGCCAGCGCCGAGGTCTGCATGGTGTCGAAACGCGGCGTCGTCGTCACGGCTTCAAGAATCGAGTTCAGTTTGGCTTCGAGCCGCCGGATCGGCTCGTCGTTGCCGCGCTTCGGCACCTCGACCGCCGCATAAGCAGGCGGTGCGATGGCGCGCACGGACGTGTCCGGCGCGCGCCGGCTCATCGTGTCGAGGCGGGCTTCCAGCCGCGCGAGCGCACCCTTGATCGGGTTGTCATCGACGACGCGATCCTTCAATCGCGCCTCCATGTCCGACAGCTTGCGCGTCAGCGCGGTGAACATCTCGCGCTCGTCGTCGCGCTTGGTCTCGGTCGATTCGACGATCTTGGCGAACGACGCCAGAGCCTTGTCGGCCTTGCGTTCGGCACGCTGCGCACGGCGATCCATGGCGTCATAGGCTTCTTCCAGAAGCGCTTCGGTGTCGGCGGCGCCGACGCGCGAGCGGCGCTCGTCGCGAAAGCGCTCGGCCGGCCGTTCGCTGTCCGAACGGCGGAAACGCGGCGAACGCTCATCGCTGTCGCGATCGTCGTCGAACCGATCGGCATCGCTGGCGTAGGTGCGTTCGCGGCGGGCGGGTTGCTCGCGGCCGCTGTCGTTCTGCTGACCGCGCGCCCGCGTGCCGGAGTCGGCTCGCGCGACGAGGCGCTCGAGTTTCGTCGTCACCGCGTCGATCCGCGCCTGTCCGTCAAAATCATGTTCTTCGACGCCGAGTTCGGCGGCGTGATCGGCGATCACGTCGTGCAGCCACTCGCCGAGCGATTTTCCCTGGCGCCGCGCCGCTTCGCGGGCTGCTTCACGGGCATCGAACCCGACGCCGTTGATGTTCCAGGTGACCGCCTTATTCATCGATCTATCCGCCGGGCTAAAGATCCCGTGTTGGAGCAGACTTTTATCGGTGGACTGTCGTCGTGCGAATCGACCTAGATCGAAACGCGGACCAATCCGCTGTCCAGGACTTTCCGGCGACGCGGTAAAGATTGGGTTAAGGCTGATCGATTTTGGGACAGCGGAAGGCTAACCGAAAGTTCTATTTCGAGCGGCACCGGGAGGGTCTACCAATCGTTGACGATGAGAATCAGACCTCGATAAGGGGGCTCGATGCTGGACAATTCAACAGCCGTTGCATCGCACGTCGAACCCGCCGATCCTTGCTCGATCAGCGACATGGCGCGGATCTACGGCGTCAGCCTCCGAACGCTCCGGTTCTACGAAGATCGCGGCTTGCTGGCGCCGCAACGCCAAGGCACCGCGCGCTTTTACAACGCCAACAACCGCACGCGGCTGGAGCTGATTTTAAAGGGCAAGCGGCTCGGCTTTACGCTCGCGGAGATCCAGGACCTCATCGCGTCGCGCTTCAAGCATGGGCACGGGCAGGGCAACGGCAGTGACAAAGCGGATCTGACGAGCGGCCTCGACGGCCACCAGATCGAAGCGCAGATCGCGCATCTCGAACGCCAGCGCAGCGAACTCGATGACGCGCTGCAGGAGCTGCGGCAGGCGCTCGGCAAACTGCAGCAGAGCAAGAGCGCGTAACGCCTTTCGGCATGGGATGGCGGTGCCACCAAGCACCGCTGCGCTTCGACGCACTCGTTCGTGTCGCTGATCTAGTGCGTCGCCTGTTTCACAAGATGCCATTGCGACAGCAGCGAGCGTAACGCCGCCGGCTTCACCGGCTTGTTGAGCAGCCGGACATCCGCCTCCTGCGAACGGCTGCGGACGAGCGGACTGCGGTCGGCGGTCACCAGCACGGCCTGGCACCGCCCAAAGCGCGCGCGGAGAGCGGCAACCGCGGCGAGGCCGTCGGCGGCGCCGACGTGAAGGTCGGCGATGATCACGTCCGGAATGAGGCCCTGGGCGACGAGGATGGCCTCGACGCTTGCGCGATCGGTGCCGACGATGATCGTGCAGTCCCATCCCCGCAGCAGCGCGTCCATTCCCTTGAGAATCGCCGGTTCGTTGTCGATGGCGACGACCACCAGACCGTCCAGCGAGCGCGGCCTGCCCTGCATACCTTGGGATATGGCGGCAGGGAGCGGCAGCGTCGTCGCGCGCGGCACCACCACGGTGAAGACGGACCCGCGTCCAGGCTTCGAGCGAATCCGGATCTCGTGATCGAGCACGCGGCTCAGGCGCTCGACGATGGAGAGGCCGAGGCCGACGCCGGGGGCCGTCATGATCGCGGAGGGCAGTCGCTCGAACTCCCGAAACACGTCGGCCTGCTTGGATTTGGGGATGCCCAGGCCGGTGTCCCACACCTCGATCCGAACGCTTTTCGCACCACGGCGGACGCCGACGATGACGCGGCCCTCCACCGTGTATTTGATCGCGTTGGAGACGAGGTTCTGGAGAAGCCGGCGCAACAGGCGGCTGTCCGACTCCACCGGGATCGACGAACGGATGAAACGCAAGGCGAGCCCCTTCGCGGCGGCGCTGGGTTCGAATTCCCGCTGCAGCGTGCGAAAGATATCGTCGACGCGGAAGGCGGAAATATCGGTCTTCATGGCGCCGGCATCGAGATGCGAAATATCGAGAAGCGCGTTCAGCATGTCCTCGACGGCTTCCAGCGATTCTTCGACGTTCAGCGCCAGCGCAAGGCTGTCGTCGGCCGGGCTCTGCGCGCGCACGCGCTCCTTGAGCGATGTCGCGTAGAGGCGGGCGGCATTCAGCGGCTGCAGCAGATCGTGGCTGGCCGCCGCGAGAAAGCGGGTTTTGGAGATGTTGGCTTCTTCGGCCTCCGCCTTGGCCTTGGCGTAGGCGGCGTTGAGACTCTCGAGCTGCTCGGTGCGCTCGCGGACGCGGCGCTCCAGCGTCTCGTTCTCCGCCTCCAGCTGCTCTTCGGTCGCTGCCTGCTGGGTGACATCGAAATTGAGAACCAGCAGGCCGCCATCCGGCATGCGCACCGAACGCATGTCGAAGATCTTGCTGCCATTCATCGAGCGGGTCCGCGTGATCGAGCCCGCATCCAGAATGGCCGCGACGCGCGACGCCGCGAGATCGTCCACGCGCCCCGGCCCATAGAGACCGCGTTCCGCGCAGGCGCGGATCACTTCGTCCAGCCGCGCGCCCACGTGGAAAATGTTTTCGGGAAGTTCAAAGATATCCAGACCGGCCTGATTCCAGGTCACCAGACGCAGATCGCGATCGTAGAAGGACATGCCTTGCTGCGAGCGGGCGATCACCTGATCGAGGATCTCGCGGCTTTGCCGCATCGCAGCGCGCACCCCATCGAGCTGCGGCAGAAGCGCCACCTGCGATCCGCTGTCCGCTGTTGCGAGCACCGCGAGGATCAGCTGCGACACTTGCGGCCCGAGGACACTCGTCAAGGCGGCCTCGGCGCTGTCGAGCTCCTGGCGATCGGCCGGTCGCGCAAGCGGGGCCCCGTTTGCCTCCGGGAGGGCAAGGCGCATCTGGGCCGCCCCGCAGTAGTGCGCCACCACAGCCCGGAGGTCGGCAAGGGTCGCCCCAGGGGGCGATCGGTCGCGATCCGGCCACCGCCCAAACCGCAAGACGAGACCCGTCGTGCCGAGGCCGACCAAACAACCGAAAAGGAACCAGCCTGAAGCCATCGTCGCTGTCACCACCTTCGGCCCGAGACTGTCATGGATTGGCCCGCAGTGCTGGGTCGTTGGCTTCGGACAAAGGGACGATGCCGCTTGCCACGCGCCCCGGCCCGGCTAGGCTAAGGGACGTTGCCGTCGCGCGACGCGGGGACCGACCACAGGGGGCGATATCGATGCTGAAGGATTTTCGCGATTTTGCGATGAAGGGGAATGTCGTCGACCTTGCGATCGGCGTCATTATTGGCGCTGCATTCGGCAAGATCGTGGAATCGCTCGTCGCCGACATCATCATGCCGATCGTCGGCGCCATCACCGGCGGGCTTGATTTTTCCAACTACTTCCTCCCGCTTTCAAAAGCCGTGACTGCGTCCTCGCTCGTCGATGCGAAGAAACAGGGCGCCGTTCTCGCCTGGGGCAATTTCTTGACCATTGCGGTCAACTTCCTGATCGTCGCTTTCATTCTCTTTCTGGTGGTCCGCGGAATCACGCTGCTCAAGAAGCGCATCGCGGCCGAACCGAAGGCGGCGCCAGCCGAACCGTCCCGGCAGGAAGTTCTGCTGCAGGAGATCCGCGACCTCCTGGCGCAGCGGGTCTAGTCGCGAGACGGCCCGTCCGTCTCCGACGAACGGCCCGGATCGACGAAGGCGGTTGACCCTAAAACCGCCCTCGGCTACCCGGCTTGCTGCGTTATGGGCACCAGCAGCGACTGGGCGCAACGATCGCGTCGACAAGGATGCGACGGGGCCTCCAGCGCCTTAAGCCGACTCGATCAATGAAAATCAATGAAAGACGTGTGATGACGAGCGATGCGGCGACTTCCTTCGAGCTCGGTTCGACGAAGGCCACGCCTGAGTCTGCCGCCTTCCTCGCGGCCGTCAGCCCGGAGTCGCGGGGCGCGCCGGAAAGCGGCATTGCCGAGCTGTTCAACTACGGCCGCGGCCGTCAGGGCCTGATCCCCCTCTGGGTCGGCGAGGGTGACCTCGCCGCGCCGAGCTTCGTTGCCGAAGCCGCGGCGCGGTCGCTGTCCCGGGGCGAGACCTTCTATTCCTTCCAGGGCGGCGTTCCCGAGCTGCGGGAGGCGATCTGCCGCTACATGAGCCGGCATTACGGCGCGCCTTACGAGGCGACCAACGGGCCGTTCACCGCGGACCGTTTTTCTGTGACCACGGGCGGCATCCACGCCTTGCAGATCGCAGTGCGCCTGACCTGTGGTCAGGGTGACGAGGTGATCGTGCCGACGCCGGCCTGGCCGAATTTTCAGGGCGTCGTCGCGATCGCCGGCGCGGTGCCGGTCGAAGTGCCGATGCAGCTCGAAGGGGCCGGCACGGCCGACGCGGCTTGGACCCTCGACATCGCCCGCATCGAGGCGGCGATTACCCCGCGCACCCGCGCGCTCATCATCAATTCGCCGACCAACCCGACCGGCTGGAGCGCCAGCGTCGACGAGTTGCGCGCGCTGAGGGATCTTGCCCGCCATCGTGGCCTGTGGATCATCGCCGACGAGATCTACGGCCGCATCGTCTACGACGGCGCGCGCGCGCCCTCGTTTCACGACGTGATCGAAGCCGACGACCGGGTGATCTTCATCCATACCCTGTCAAAGAACTGGGCGATGACCGGCCTGCGTCTCGGCTGGATCGAGGCGCCACCGGCGCTTGGGCCGACCATCGCCAACCTCATCCAGTACTCGACATCGGGGGTCGCGGTGCCGCTCCAGCGCGGCGCGGCGGCGGCGCTCGAATATGGCGAGCCGTTCATCGCCCGGCAGCTCGAGCGTTTCCGCCGCAGCCGCGACATTCTCTGCCAGGGACTCGCCGCCACGGGAAAAGTGCACTTCGCGCGCCCGACGGCTGCCTTCTACGTGTTCGCCGCCTTCGCGGGACGGCCGGACACCCGGGCGCTGGCCTTCACCCTGGTGGAAGAAGCCAATGTCGGCGTGGCGCCGGGCTCGGCCTTCGGCCAGGGCGGCCAGACCTATGTGCGGCTGTGCTTCGCCCGCGACCCCAACCAGGTGGCGGACGCGACGCAGCGGCTGGTGCGTTGGGTCGAGACGGCGCTGACCTGACGCGCTGCGCGAACATCCCCTCGTAGAGGGAGGACCGTGCGAGGATGGCGGCAGGAAGGCCGCAGCCTGAATCGCGAAGCTCCCGTCAGCATTTTCGCGTCACTCTGCGTCACGCGTCACCAAGTCCGTTCACTGTAATGAGGCGAAGATAAGCGCCAAGGGTCAGTTGATCGACACCCGAGGGCTGCCGCGATCTCGGCAATCGCACATCGGCGCAGCTGATGCGGGACCGGTTGGCGCGGCGCGCCTGTGCGGCTCGCGACACTAGGCACGCGGTCGGGCGTCGCGGCCGCGTATCTGCGGCCTAGTCAACTAGCAAACGGCCGGCCCGCTTCAGCGCACTGGGTAGCGACGGACCGGGACTCCGGCTATTCCGCGGCCTTCTTGAACTCGGGGAAGCTGCAGACCGGCTCGGCCTGCGCCGCACGGCGGAACTTGACGATCTTCGGCTCTTCGAAGGGCAGTTTCAGCGCCTTCCAAACATCGACCAGCGCATCCACCAGTTCCGCGATATGCGCATCGCTGTGGAACGGGGTCGGGGTGATGCGCAGCCGCTCGGTGCCCTTGGCGACGGTCGGATAGTTGATCGGCTGGATGTAGACGTTGTGGCGCTCCATCAGCATGTCGGAGGCCGCCTTGCACAGCTCGGCGTCGCCGACGAAAACGGGCACGATATGCGACGGGTTGGCCATGACCGGCAGACCGGCGGCGCTCAGCGCATGCTTGGTGAGCAACGCTTGGCGCTGGTGCTGCGCCCGCAGCGCGTCGCCATCCTTGAGGATCTTGACGGCCGTGCTGGCGGCAGCGGCGATCGCCGGCGGCAGCGCTGTCGTGAAGATGAAGGACGGCGCGTAGGAGCGCACGGCATCGATAATCGTCTTGTCCGCCGCGATATAGCCGCCCAGCGTTCCGAAGCCCTTCGCCAGGGTGCCTTCGATGACGTCGACGCGGGCCATCAGGCCCTCACGGTCGGCGATGCCGCCGCCACGCGGCCCGTAGAGGCCGACGGCATGGACTTCGTCCATATAGGTCATCGCGTTGTAGCGCTCGGCCAAGTCGACGATCTCGGCAATCGGCGCGATGTCGCCATCCATCGAATAGAGGCTTTCGAAGACGATCAGCTTGTTGCGCTCCGGCCCCGCCGCCTTGAGCAGCTCTTCGAGGTGGGCGATGTCGTTATGACGGAAGATCATCCGCTGCGCCGTCGAGCGGCGGACGCCCTCGATCATCGAGTTGTGGTTGAGCGCGTCGGAGAGGATGAGACAGTCGGGGATCAGATCGGCGATCGTCGAGATCGACGCGAGGTTCGAGATCCAACCCGAGGTGAAGACCAGGGCGCCGTCCTTGCCGTGGAGGTCGGCGAGTTCGGCTTCGAGCTTGACGATCGGATGGCTGGTTCCGGCAATATTGCGGGTCCCGCCCGCGCCGACGCCGTACTGGCCGGCGGCTTCGGTCATCGCGGCGATCACCTTGGGGTGACGGCCCATGCCGAGATAGTCGTTGGAGCACCAGATCGTCACGTCTTCGGGCTCGGCTTCGCCGCGGTGCCAGCGCGCCGTCGGAAAGTTTTCCGCGCTACGCTCGAGGTCGGCGAACACGCGGTACCGGCGTTCGGCTTCCAGGCGGCCGATGGCATTGGCGAAGTGGTGACGATAGTTCATCAGAAACCCTACCCGCTAGCTCGTTCGATTGACCCATCACATTGTAAATGTAACGGACTGTCAATCTGACCTGACACTTTATTATTGCTCCAGGTCCAAGCTTTTAGCAATTCCAAATGCTTCTATCGAGTGACAGATGGTCCTAGCGAGTCGATTTTTTCGTTTTCTTCTAAAAAATAAACGACCGGGACGATGCCCGGCCGTTTTCATAACGATAACAGGTTGTTACTGGGTCACGCGACCATGTGAGCGGCCACCCGAGACCTTGCAGGAGCAGCTGCTGCCCACGTACGACTGGTTATAAAGTGTGCACGCCTTGACCGGGGTCGAGCAGGTATCGCCGATCGTCGCGGCGCTTCGGCCTGTCCGGACGGGCGCGTCATCCTCGTCGGGAGCCTGACTGTACTGTGCGCCCGGGGCGTACTGGACGCCCGGAGCATAGCCTGGCTGGTTGTAGCCGTAGCCAGGCTGACCGTAACCGTATCCAGGCTGGCCATAGCCATAACCCGGCTGGCCGTAGCCATTCCCGTAATCGTAGTTCCCGGCGTAATAGTCGGACCCGTAAAACCCGTCGTCGAATCCGGCGACGCCATAGCCAAAGCCGCCGAAGCCACCACCAAACCCGCGACCGCCGAAGCCACGTCCGCCGCCGAACCCGTGACCACCGCCAAAGCCGCCGTGCCCACCACCGAAACCACCGCCATGCCCGCCGCCACCGCCATGCCCACCTGCTGCAGAAGCCGGCGCGCTAGCGGTGAAGGCGAGAGCGGCCGCAACGGTAACGACCAATGCTATAGTGCGAAAGCGCATGAGATTTCTCCGATTGAGTGATCCGATCGGGCGCGGCGCGTTGTGCTGCAAGCCTCGGATGTTGTCGGAGCAACGTGCCCTGGGATGGAGGGGTTCCAAACAGCAATGTCGCAGCTGGCCCGCGCTTCGAGCAGGAGCCTCGTCCCCGTAGCCGCGAACGCCTCGAGCATTTTCCACAAAAGTTGCAGACTTTTGTGTTCGCGAAAATGCTCTAACTTCCTGAGAAGAGAGAGCGATTCTTATCGTTTTGGTAATTCCACCAAAGCGGAAAGCGCTCTAGTCGCGGATCGGCTCGTGGCGGATCGCGGTGCGCATGAAGAAATAGAGCAGGACGAAGCCGCTGAGCCCGAAGATCACTTCGAGGCTCCGGCTGACCACCGGCGACAGCTGCATGATTCCGCCGATCGCCCACCCGGCTGCCCAAGAGGCGCCGACAACTTCGGTGCCGACCAGGATCGCAACCGCGATCAAGGTCGACAGCTTCGCCATATTGATGTTGCCACGCGCTGCCACGGTCTCGTGAGCTCCTCGAAATCTCCAGCATGTCGTGTCAGCTGGGAGCGCTTCGGTCAACTGTCGAGGGTGGCAGCGCGGCAGGCAGCTCAGAGCATTTTCCACAAAAGTCGCAGACTTTTGTGATCGAGAAAATGCCCTTACTTTTTTGAGCAGAGAGCGATTTCTTGCTGCTTTGGTCATTCCACCAAAGCGGAAAGCGCTCTAGTTGCAGCCGCAGTGACCGGCATAGCCGGCATTGTAGTTCACGCTGTTGCCGCCGATGACCGGAAGGAAGGCCGGTGCGGCATAGCTGGTGCCATACCCGACACCCTGGTTGCCGTAGCCGTACGGGGTGCCATAAGTCGGGGCATAGCCATCACCAGCGGAACCGTAGCCATTGCCATAACCAGCGGCGCCATAACCCTGGCCCGCATCGTTGGGATAGGTGTCGTAGCCGCCCAGGCCGTATCCGATGCCGGCGCCGGCGAGACCGTAGCCGAAACGACGCCCGTAGCCGCGATGGAAGCGGTTATAGCCGTACTGCCGGCCGTTGAAGCCGTGCTGCGCGTAACC
This sequence comes from Beijerinckia sp. L45, assembly GCF_009765775.1. Lineage (GTDB taxonomy): Bacteria > Pseudomonadota > Alphaproteobacteria > Rhizobiales > Beijerinckiaceae > RH-AL1. Next base: position 1,961 of record NZ_LMUU01000001.1, on the reverse strand, counting down.
CGCGCCGTAGCCGTAGCGCGCGTTGGTGGTGAATCCGCGACCGCCGCCTCCGATGTGGTAGATTCCGGGACCCGGATGGTTGTTGCCATAGCCATAGCCATAGCCGTAGCTGCCGCCACGCATCATCATCGGCGCGCCGCCGTGATACCCGTTGCCCGCGTAGGGCCGCGCGCCCATCTGGCCGCCGTAGCCGCCCATCCGACCACCGTAAGCGTGACCGCCACCCATGTGAGCGCCCCCGTAGCCGCCATGGCCGCCGCCACCGTGGCCGCCCATCGCCGAGGCCGACAGGTTCGACACCAGGGCCAGTCCCAATCCGGCCACCAGAACCGTCGCCGCCTTTTGCATTTGCATCATCTTGATCTCCGAACGCGATACGCTGTTCCGGATCTGGTTCGGTGTGGAACACCGGCCGTTCAAATCGGAACACATCATTTGAACAAGACGATCCGCTGCAAAAGCGGGTCCGGCTCGCGCGGGCGGCGATCAGGCTTTGCGGAACACGCTTTCATCGTCGGAGGAGAAGATCAGCGCGACGGCGACGACGGCGAGAAGGGCCGCCGGCGCGAGTGTCGCGTGGTTGCCGAAGCGCGGCGTGGCAACGGCGCCGAGCGCGGCGCCGACGACGAAGCTCGTCAGGATCGCGCCAAGATCGCGCACCTGTTCGCGCGCGGCGGCCTCGCCCGGCCAGACGCCCACGGCCAGCGAATTCGAAAACGCCTGCAGGTTGCCGGTCATGATGACGGAGTTGTAAGTGCGCGTCCCGATGTTGCGGAAGCTGGTATTCTGCATCGCCGTGCTCACCGTCACGACCGCGACGAGGATGTGGTCGTCGACCGTGCCGGGCAGGAAGGCGACGCCCGCCAGCACCGCGATCTCGATCAGCAGCGTGGTGAAGTGCGGCGAAAACGGGAGATGGCTGCGGACGCCCTTGCGCAGCAGCAGATTGGCGCTGATCACGCCGAACACGAAGGCGATCAGCGGATAGAGGTTGCCCAGCGCCTCGGGGGTCAGCGCCGCCAGATTGATGCCGAGCAAAACCATGTTGCCGGTCATCGCGCTGGCGAAACTGTGCCCGTGGCCGACGAAGGTGAAGCCGTCGAGGTAGCCGGCGCTGAGCGACAACGCCATCGCCACGGCGAGGCTGTTGGCCGCGGTGAAGTGCGGGCGCCGCCCGGATGTGGGCTCCGCGGCCGTCGGGAGCGGCTCGCCCAGCAACGCGTCCTTCTGCGTCTCGATCGGCGATGAGGTGGACACGGTCATGCAGCAAGGCTCACTGGTGGCCCCTGAATGAAGGGGACGGGACTTTTCGGCGGCGGACGAAGCACGAACCTGGCTATAAAGCGAAGACAGAAACGCATGCCAGCGCAATCTCTTGCGGGACACGACGTTGGCAGTCAAACGAGCACGGTAGCGTCATGGATGGTCTCACCCTGTTCGGGTTTTTCGCGGTCACGGCCATGCTAATCTGTTACGCGCTGGAAGGCCGAAGCCCCTGGTTTACGCTGGCGTTTGCCGGCGCCTGCGCGCTGGGCTCGACCTACGGATTCCTTCAGGGCGCCTGGCCTTTCGGGCTTGTCGAGGGCATCTGGACCGTCGTCGCTCTGGCGAAATGGTGGCGGCTGTTTCGCGGCCGCGACGCCGCCCAGGCCGGCTCGCCCTAGCCGACCGTAGCGCGCCGACCGGCAGGCTCCCAGGCCCAGCGTTCCGAGACGCGGGCCGGCATGAAATACCAGACCGCGCAGACCAACTGCACCACGACGAGGAAGCTCCAGGCAACCTGATGCGCCTGCGCCGGATAATGACCGTTGACCGCCGGCCAGCGGTTTACGATGGCGCCGATGCCGTTCTGGATGGCGAAGATCAGCAGGAACAGCACCAGCGTGAGCGTGGTGTTGGAGCGGCCGATCATCGGGGGCGGCACCTGTTCGGCGAGGATCGCGTAGCTCAGAACGCCGGTG
>NZ_LMUU01000169.1:11700-22914 GCF_009765775.1 Beijerinckia sp. L45 | reverse complement strand
CGGCGAGCAGCGCCTGCGTCCGCTCGATCGTCTCCGCGGTCTTTCGTGCTTCGAGGAGATCGACGAGCCGCGCCTGCTCTGTGATGAGCTCGGCGAGCAGGTCAGGCCGCCGCGCTGCGAGCCCCTTGGTCATCAGAGCTTTCGCCGGCCCATCCTTGGTGAAGAACACAGCCAAGTAGGTCGCGACAGCATGAGTTCGGCTGCTCCGTTCTGCGCCGTAATCGGTGTAGGCCTGCAACGCGATCCCGAGCTTCGCAGACCGCTTCTGGTCGTTCGTCGAACCGGTCGCAAAGAACGCGGCGATCTCGGGCCATTCGGCCGGCGCGATGCCGCCATCGATCATATCGCGTTCGACCGCCTCGACGCTGAGACCGCCGCCGCCGAGCAGCGCGGGAAGACGGTCCTGCGGATCGGCAAGACTCCAGCGCAGGGCTGGTGCCCGCGCGCGCATCGCTTCGCCGATCAGCTTGTCGATGGAGGCGCTCCCCACCTCTTCGGCGATGCGCGACAGCGCGGCGCCGAGCGCGCCGGTCGAGCGATGTGCCTCGGCGATGGCATCGCGTTTGGCGCCGGCGAGGAGCGTCGCCTGGCGCACGTCGTCGGCCACTTCGAAGCGCGCGGGCACGTTGGCCTCGAACGGAAACAGATGCAGCAGCCGCTCGCAAAACGCGTGGATCGTCTGGATTTTGAGGCCACCCGGCGTCTCGACGGTGCGGGTAAAGAGCCGCCGCGCCAGCAACAGGTCGGTGCGCGACGGCGACGGCGCGCCGGTCTCGCGCACGGCCTCGCGCAGCGCGGCATCGTCGAGGTTGGTCCACGTGGCGAGCGTGTCGAAGACGCGCGTCGCCATCTGCGCCGCCGCCGCCTTGGTGAAGGTCAGGCACAGGATTTTCGCCGGCGGAACGCCTTTCAGCAGCAGGCGGATGACGCGCTGCGTCAGCACATGCGTCTTGCCGGAGCCGGCATTGGCCGAGACCCAGATCGACGAGGCGGGATCGCTCGCCTTCAGCTGCGCCGCGCGAAGCAGCTCGGGAACGACGATTCTGCTCATGCGGGATCCTCGCCGCCGGCCAGCGCCCATTCGCGGACGCGGGCGAGATGATCGTAATCGCCGCCGTCGCGCGCAAACTTTGGGTAGGGTCGCGCGGGGTACCCGGTCTCTTCCAGGCGGAAGCTGGAGAGCAGCGCGACGAGGCCCTCAAAATGCTGTTCGACGATATCGTCGAAACTTTCGCCTTTCCAGGTGAGATCGCGGGAAAAGCCGCCGTCGCGGCCGCCGAGCTTGAGATATAGCGCTTTGACCGGGCCGTTCTGGGCCAAACGAAACGCGCCGCGCTTCAGCATCGCGGCTTCCAGCGTCAGCTGCGGCGCAAAGCCCACTTTCACTTCGTTCAGGCCGGGCGGCTGGCCGGTCTTGTAGTCGATGATCGTGGCGCTGCCGTCGTGATGCCGGTCGATGCGATCGGCGCGGCCGGAGAGTGCGAAGGTCGAGGCGTCGGCAAGTGTAATCTCGAGCGTGCCGCTGAGTTCGACCTTGGCCTCATCAAGCGTCGCGCGCTGCTCGGTGTCGAAGTCGAGGAATACGTCCAGCGCCTTGAGCAGGGCCGGCCAGCGGAAGGCGGCGAAGAACGGGTCGTCGAGCGCGATGCCGAAGGCCCGGCGCAGGAGATCGCGCAAAAAAACCCGCCGCGCGTCTAAATCGGCTGCCGCGGGATAATGCAGAACAAAATCGCGCAGCGTGTCGTGCATGACGCTGCCGAGTTCGCTCGGATCAACCTCCTCGCCGACCTGCGGCAGCGGGCTGAGCTCCAAAACTTTGGCGGCGTAGATCGCGTAGGAGTCGCGGCGCAGCGTCTCGATTTGCGTCACGCTGAGCCGCGTCGGCCGCAGCGCGAGCGGCGGCTTCGGCTGCGGCCGCGCGATCGGCGCTGGCGCGCTCGCCGGCCTATCGAGCGCGCGGGCGAGATCGGCGTAGCGCGCCCCGCGTCGTTTGCAGGCCAACCAGGCTTCGGGTCCCAGCGCTTCGAGCCGCAGGAGAAACCGCGAGGGCACGCAGGGCGAGCCGCCGCGTTTGGCCGCGCGGCTGAGGATCACGGTGTCGCCGCCCATCGCCTGGGCGAAATCGTGCGCGGTCTGGCCGAGCCGGCGTTCCGGCGGCGTCAGGCCGAGCGCCTTGCGCATCGGCCGGTTGAGGAACGGGTCGGTGCGCGCCTGCGGCGGCCACACCGTCTCGTCGAGGCCGCCGAGCAGCATCACGTCGGCGCGGATCAGCCGGGCTTCGAGCAGGCCGAGAATTTGGAGGCGCGGGTGCGGGTGCCGCGTGTTTTGCAGCGTCACCTCACCGGCGAGATTGCCGAAGAAGACGCTGTAACTGTCGGCATTGAAGAGCAGCGGCGTGTCGGGGCTCGACGTCAGCTCGGTGAACAAAGTGTCGAGCGCGTTCGCATCCTCGTCGGCGGTATCTTCGCCGAGGATCGCGGTCAGCGCCGCACGATGCGCCGCGACCCAGAGATCGAGCGGCTGCTCGCGTTCCAGCTTGCGCAGCGGCGCGAGGGCGTCGTCGAGGTCCCGCCACAACGCCGCCAGCGCGGTCCATTCCTCTTCCGTGATCGTCTTCTGGGCGGGATGCGCATGGTGGTCCGCGGCGGCCTCACGCGCGTCGGCAAAGATCTGCTCGCTGGACTTTTCGCGCAACGCCACGGCGCGCAGCACGCCGATCTCCAGCACGCTGGCGAGGCGGGCGACCTCGTCCCGGGCGCGCCCAAATCGGGTCAACGGATGCGCGAGCAGCGCGGTGACGTCGCGGGCGGCGAGGCCGTTCGCGGCGGCGGCCACGGCGAGGCGGGCCAAAATGCCGAGCGGGCGCGCGGCCAGCGGTTCGCCGCCGGTGTCGGTGACTTCCACGCCCCAGCGTAGCAGCTCGCCGCGGACGCGGCGGGCGAGGTCGCGGTCCGGCGTCACCAGCGCGCCGGTGCGACCGGGCGTCTCCAAAATCTCGCGCATGGCGATGGCGAGGCAGAGCGCTTCCTCGCGCTCGTCCGCCGCCTCGATCAGGCTGACGCCGGCCAGCGCCGCGACGAGATTTTCGCGCGAGACGCCGGCACGGTAGGCGGGCCAGCGGTCCGTCGTGTCCGCCGGCCGCATGGCCTCTGCGACGAATTTTGCGCGCACCTCGGCGTCACGTGTGGCGACGCCAAGCGGCTGCACATCCGCGCGCAAGACTCCGAGAGTCGGCAGCAGGCGGGCCATCGCGGCCTGCGGATGGCCGAAACTCGGCTCCTGGTCGTCGCGCAGGGTGCCGCCGATGATCGTCCAGGCGTCGTCGTCGAGATCGCGGTCGAGGCCGGGCAACACGACGGCGCCACGTGGCGCGCGGGCGATGGCCGCGAGCAGCCGCGCGGTGGCCTTGTTGGTGCCGGTCGAGCCGATGGCGATGACCGGGCCGCGCTGCGCGCCGGTCGCCAGCACCGCGGCCTGCGCCTCGACCAGCGCGATCTGCCGCGCCGCAGGATCGATCAGCCCGTGTTTCTCCAGAATGCCGGGCCAGCGCTCGACGGCGATGGAGAGGAAGGTCGTGGTGATGCGCCAGTAATCGTCGAACTCCGGCAGGGCCTGCGCGTCGAGATCCTCCCACTGAACGTCCTCGATCTGCATCTCGTCGATGAGGGCGGCAAGATCGCCGGCGAGATGGAAGGCGTCGACCGTCGAGGTCGCGACGCGGAAGGCCTCGCTGTCGTCGGTGTCGGCCGTGCCGTGCTTGTCGACCGAGCGCAGCGCGCCGTGGATCGCCTTGGCCCAGGCCTGGATCAGCGTCGCGAGCTTGAGGCGCCGCCAGATCGCGCTGGCCGCCGGCGGCAGCGGCAGACCGGCGATAGCCGGCTCGGGGTCGGCGAAGAGCAGCGGCGTTTCCGTCGATTCGAGCGCGCCGAGCGGCAGAATGCGCGGCAGAAGCGCCGATGCGCCGCCGAGCTGGTGGAGAAACGTGTCGGCGAGGGCGCGGGCGGCGCGCTGCGTCGGCACGTAGATCGTCGCGCTCGCAAGCTCGAGCGGATCGTCCTTCGGCGCGTAGCCGGGAATCACGTCGCCGCGCAGCAAAGCCGCGACGAAGGTTTCGAGGAAGGGCTGGGCGGGCGAAATGGTGAAGACGGTGGGCGCGCGCATGAGGGGTGTGGTGCGGCAAAAGCAGGGGCTGGGTCAACCGTGGCGCGCGAGAAACGCACCACGGCTTTCAGCCGATCAGGCGGCCTTGCGCGCCGGATGGATCGCGGGTTCGTGCACCACGGGCTTCTTGTTGCGCCGGCGGGCGAGGAACTGGCTGAACTGATCCATGTAGAGGTAGGTCACCGGCGTGGTGAACAGGGTCAGCGCCTGCGAGACGATCAGGCCGCCGACCACGGCGATGCCGAGCGGCTGGCGGAGATCCGCGCCGGCGCCGTAGCCGATGGCGATCGGCAGCGTGCCGAGTAGCGCCGCCATGGTGGTCATCATGATCGGGCGGAAGCGCAGCACGCAGGCCTCGTAGATCGAGTCTTCGGGGCTGAGGCCGTCGTTGCGTTCGCGCTGTAACGCGAAGTCGATCATCATGATCGCGTTCTTCTTCACGATGCCGATCAGCATGATCAGGCCGATGATGGCCATCATGCTCAGATCGAACCCGAACAGTTTGAGCGACAGCAGCGCGCCGACCGAGGCGGACGGAAGACTCAGCAGAATCGTGAAGGGGTGGATGAAGCTTTCGTACAGAATGCCGAGAATGACGTAGACGGCGAACAGCGCGGCGGCGATCAGCAGCGGCTGCGACGCCAGCGATTTCTGGAATTCCGACGCCGTGCCCTGGAACGAGGTCTGCAAGGTCGCCGGCTTCTCCATCGAGGCTTCGACGTCCTGGATCGCCGTCACCGCGTCGCCCAGCGCGACGTTGGGTGCCAGGTTGAAGGATAGCGTCACCGCCGGGAACTGGCCCTGGTGGTTGACCGCGATGGTGCCCGGCACCGGCTTCAGCGTCGCGAACTGGCTGATCGGGATCATCGCCCCGCCGGCACCGTGGACGTAGAGCTGCGTCAGTGCGGAGGCGTCCTGCTGGAACCGCGGCTCGACCTCGATGACCACGTGATAGGTGTTGAGCGGCGCGTAGATCTGGGTGACGTAGCTCTGCCCATAGGCGTCCGACAATGTCTGCTGGATCGTCGCGATGTTGACGCCGAGACGGTTTGCGGCGTCGCGATCGATGTTGAGCATCAGGGTCGGGCTGCCGGTCTGCTGGTCGCTGGCGACGTCCTGCAGCAGCTTCGACGCTTTCAGCTTGGCCAGCATCTTGGGCGCCCAGTCGTTGAGCTCGTTGATGTCGGTATCCTGCAGCGTGTACTGGTACTGCGTGCGCGACAGGCGCCCGCCGAGCTGGATGTTCTGCACCGACTGCAGATAGGTGACGATGCCCGGCACCTCCAGCAGCTTGACCCGCAGCCGCTGGATGATCTGGTCCGCGGTCTTGCTGCGCTCGCCGACCGGCTTCAGCTGAATGAACATGCGGCCGGTGTTGAAGCCGGGGCTCGAGTTGCCGCCGGTCGAACTGCCGACCGCCAGAACGTCGGGGTCCGCCTTGATGACGGCGAGCGCGGATTCCTGCCGGTTCTTCATCGCATCGAAGGAAATGTCCTGATCGGCCTGGGTGAATCCGGACAGCATGCCGGTGTCTTCCTGCGGGAAGAAGCCCTTCGGCATCGTCACGAAGAAATAGCCGGAGACCCCGATCAACGCGAGGTTCAGCAGCATCACCGGTGCGCGGTGCCGCAACGACAGTTTGAGGATGCGCTCGTAGCCGGTGACCATGCTCTCGAAGCCGCGCTCGCTCAGCTGATAGAGGCGGCCGTGCTTGGCATCGTGCGGATTCTTCAGCACCAGCGCCGCCATCATCGGCGACAGGGTCAACGCGATCATCGCGGAAATGACGATCGCCATCGTCACGACGACGCCGAACTCGCGGAACAGCCGGCCGACGATGCCGCCCATGAACAGCAGGGGAATGAACACGGCGATCAGCGAGATGGTGATCGAGACGATGGTGAAGCCGATCTCCTTCGAGCCGTCGATGGCCGCGGTGATCTTGTCCTTGCCCATTTCGAGATGGCGGAAGATGTTTTCTAGCATCACGATCGCATCGTCGACGACGAGACCCACCGCCAGCGTCAGCGCCATGAGCGAGAGGTTGTCGAGGCTGTAGCCGAAGCCGTACATCACGGCGAAGGTGCCGACGAGCGAGAGCGGCACCGTGAGGGCCGGGATGATCGTCGCCCAAAGCTCGCGCAGGAACACGAAGATGACGATGATCACCAGCACGATCGTGCCCATCAGGGTGATCTTGACGTCGGTAAAGCTGTCGCGAATCGAGATCGAGCGGTCGCTGACGACGGAGAGTTTGATCGAAGGGGGAATGCCGGCCTGCAGGGTCGGGATCATGGCCTTGAGCGTATCGACGAGATCGAGCGTGTTGGCGCCCGGCTGCCGCCAGATCGCGATCATCTCGCCGCGCTGCGTGCCGACCCAGCTTGCCTGCAGCGGGCTGTCGACACCCGCGACGACCTTGGCGACATCGCCGAGCCGGACGGGCGCCCCGTTGCGATAGGTGACGATCGCCTTGGTGATCTGGGTCGGCAGGAAGAGCTGGCCGTTGGTGGCGATCTGGTAGGATTGGCCGGGGCCCTGCAGCGTGCCGACCGGCAGGTTTGCCGTCGTGCTCGTTACCGCCGCCGCAATATCGTCGAGGCCGATCCCGCGGGCTGCAAGGGAGAGCGGATTGATCTGGATCGTCGGTGCGTATTTCTGCTCGCCGATGATCGACACCTGGCCGACACCGGCCAGCGTCGAGATCCGCTGGGCGATGTTGAGATCGGCGAACTGATCGAGCTGGGTCAGCGGCATCGCCTCGGACGTCAGGCCGAGAATGATGACCGGCTGATCGGCCGGGTTGACCTTACGAAAGGTCGGCGGCGTCGGCAGGTTTTTCGGCAAAAAGCCCTGGGCGGCGTTGATCGCCTGCTGCACGTCGCCGGCGGCGCCGTCGATGTTGCGCGACAGGTCGAACTGCAGGGTGATGTTGGTGGTGCCGAGAACGCTCGCCGAGGTGATCTGGTTGACGCCGGGGATCTGCGCGAACTGGCGTTCCAGCGGCTGTGCCACGGCGGAGGCCATCGTGTTGGGATCGGCGCCGGGCAGCTGCGCGCTGACCGACAGCGTCGGAAAGTCGACGCTTGGCAGGGCGGCGATCGCCAGTAGATTATAGCCGATCAGGCCGCCGACGAGGAGCGCCACCATGATCAGGACGGTGGCGACCGGACGCGTGATGAACGGCGCGGAAATGTTCATTCGGTGACGTCCGTGCCGGCGGGCGCGTCGCTGAGCGTCTGCCCGGCATCGGCGATCTGATCCGACACCTTGACCTTGGCGCCCGGCTGCAGCCGGAACTGTCCGGCCGTCACCACCTGCTCGCCGACCTTGAGGCCGCTGCCGATCAGGATCCGATTCGATTCCGCCTGCAGCACCGTCACCTGGCGGATGGACACCTGGGATTTGTCGTCGATGACATAGGTGAAGCTGCCCTTCGGGCCGGTCAGAACGGCGGTCGACGGAACGGTGATCCCGTTATGCACGGTGCTGAGCACGGCATGGGCGTTGACGAATTGCCCCGGCCACAACGCGCGATCGGCATTCGCGAACTCGGCCTTGAGCTTTACGGTGCCGGTGGTCTGGTCGACGGTATTGTCGATCAGGTCGAGCTTGCCGTCGGCAATCTTCCGCCGATCGTTGGCGGCAAACGCCTGAATCGCAAGCGTGCCTTTGGCCATCGCGTCGCGGACGCGGTCGATGTTTGCTTCCGGCAGCGTGAAGATCACGTAGATCGGCTCGATCTGGGTGATCATCACCAAGGTCTGCGCACTGTTGGCCTGGATGAGATTGCCGATGTCGATCTGGCGGATGCCGGTCACCCCGTCGATCGGCGACCGCAGCGAGGCGTAATCGACGTTGAGCTGAGCCGCCTTGATCGCCGCTTCGTCGCTCTGCCCGGCTGCCGTATCCTGGGCGACCGTGGTCTGCTGCGTCGCGACCTGCTGTTCCGGCGAAAAGCTGCGCTTCAGCAGATCGGAATAGCGCGCGAGATCGGTCTTGGCATTCGCCAGAGCCGCCTGGTCGCGCATCAAGGTCGCCTTGGCCTGGTCGAGCGCCGCCTCGAAGGGCCGCGGGTCCAGCTGAATCAGCAGGTCGCCGGCTTTGACGCTCTGGCCTTCCCGAAAATTGACCTGCGTTATGGCGCCTTCGACGCGGCTACGCAGCGCGACGGCATTGTACGCGGTGACGGTGCCGAGACCGCGAAGAATGATCGGGACATCCTGCGCCTGGGCCCGTGCTGCCATCACCGGAATCGGTTTTGGGGCCGAGGCGGCATGATCAGCCGCCTTCGGCGTCGTCATGCTGAGGAAGACGAATGATGCAGCGCCGAGTACCACGGCCCCGCCCACAACATAGATAAGTCTTCGCATCAAGCCCTTGGCCATTGGAGATCGCCAATCACAGTAGCGGAGCAACTGGGTTCTGCGAATTCAAGATCTAGTGAGAGTGATTGCGCCAAGGTATCACAAAAAAGAGAGCGAAATCTTCGTCAATGGTCTCGGACGCGGCTTTGTTTGTTTAGTGACAAACGAAATAGAGGCAGCAACCATCAACTGAAGCGTTGTAAACGATGGACATCTTGTCTTGATGGCGGACACTGAGGCGGTTCAACTGCGATCACGCGCCCGGTCCGCGGCGCGCGAACGTATCGGAGACGCAAGGAGCGTTGCGGCGCGACCTGCCAAGCTGGCGCTCAACTTGCTTCGATCCTGGCGCCGCCGCTGACCCCTCCCGCCATCGTGCCTCCAGCGTCCGCGACACGAGGTCGTTCAATGCATGATTTCGATATGCTGGTCATCGGCAGCGGACCGTCGGGGCGCCGCGCCGCGATCCAGTCGGCGAAACTGGGCAAGTCGGTGCTGGTGGTGGAAAAAGGGCGCCGCGTCGGCGGGGTCTCGGTCCATACCGGCACGATTCCGTCCAAGACGCTGCGCGAGACGGTGCTGAATCTCTCCGGCTGGCGCGAGCGCGGCTTTTACGGCCGCGCCTACCGGGTGAAGCAGGACATCGAGGCGAGCGACCTGATGGCGCGGATGCGCAAGACGCTCGACCACGAGGTCGAGGTGCTGGAGCATCAGTTCAGCCGCAACGCGGTGAAGACGGTGCGGGGTCAGGCGCGCTTTGTGGGGCCGCACGAGATCGAGGTGACCGGCGATGCCGGCGAGACCCGCGTCTATACGGCCGCCAACATTCTCATCGCCTGCGGCACCACGCCGTTCCGCCCGGAGAACGTCCCTTTCAACGGCACGACGGTGCTCGACAGCGACGAGATCGTCGACCTGAAAAAGCTGCCGCGGAGTCTGGCGGTGATCGGCGCCGGCGTGATCGGGGTGGAATACGCCACGATCTTCAGCGCCCTCGACGTCGCCGTGACCCTGATCGAACCGCGTCCGACGTTTCTCGACTTCATCGACAAGGAGATCATCGACGAACTGGTGCATGATTTTCGCGACCGCAAGCTGGCGCTGCGCCTGGGCTCCGCGGTGACGGCGATCGCGCTGAACGAGGCCGGGGCACCGAGCATCACGCTGGCCAACGGCCGTATCGTCCAGGCGGACATGCTGCTCTACGCCGCCGGGCGCGTCGGCGCGACGACGGCGCTCAACCTCGAGGTGACCGGCATCACCGCCGACCATCGCGGCCGCATCGGCGTGACGCCGAACACGCTGCAGACGTCGGTGCCGCACATCTATGCCGCCGGCGACGTCATCGGCTTTCCCAGCCTCGCCTCGACCTCGATGGAGCAGGGCCGGCTCGCCGCCGGCCACGCCTTCGGCCTCAAACCCTCGTCGATGCCGGAGTCGTTTCCCTACGGCATCTATTCCGTGCCGGAGATTTCCATGGTCGGCATGGCGGAGGAGGAGGTGCGCAACAAGGACATCCCCCACGAATGCGGCATCGCGCGCTTTCGCGAGACCTCGCGCGGCCAGATCATGGGGCTGAATTCCGGGATGATGAAGCTGATCTTCTCCACCGAGACGCGGCGGCTGCTCGGCGCCCATATCATCGGCGAGGGCGCGACCGAGCTCATCCACATCGGCCAGGCCGTGCTCAACCTGAAGGGCACCATCGACTTCTTCATCGAGAACACCTTCAACTATCCGACGCTGGCGGAGGCCTACAAGATCGCCGGCCTCGACGCCTGGAACCGGATGGCGCGGGCGTGAGGTGACATTGTTCCGCCGCGCACCCCATGTTCCAGGGGCGCGTCCGGAGGTTTTTCATGAACGGCTTTGGTTTTGCTGCTGCCCTGCTCGCCATGAGCGCGACCCTCCCGGCCCAGGCCGCCGACGCGCTGGCCGCGCTGGTGTGGAAGGCCCGCCCCGTGGTCGTGCTGGGCGACGGGCCGGACGACGCGCGGTTCAAGCAGCAGGTCGTGGCGCTCGACGCCAAGGCGCGGCTTCTGGCCGATTACGAGATCAAGGTCGTCGCGGTGCCTGAGCCCGACGCGGCGCTGCGACGCAAGCTCGGCGTCGGGCCCAAGGGGTTTGCGGTCGTGCTGGTCGGCAAGGACGGCGGTGTGAAGGAGACTTGGCGCGAGCCCGTCGCGCCGGCGAAGATCTTCGCGCTGATCGACACGATGCCGATGCGCGCCGACGAGGTGCGCGCGCGGAAGTAGGGACCGCAACGCATTCCCTTCCCCCCTTGCGGGGAAGGGCTAGGGATGGGGGTCCATCACGCTGCTTCGATCGTGGAAGAACACGCCGACCCCACTCCCAGCCTCTCCCCGCAAGGGGGAGAGGGGCAGGCGCCGCCTATGCTCGCCCGGACATAGCGCTTTGCGAGCGGCGCGCGCCGCGGTACAGAAGCCGACACGACCGGCTTTGGGGAAGAGCACTATGATCAGACGGATCGCCGCACTGGCCTTGGCGCTGGCTTTCGCCGCGCAGGTTCCGGCTCACGCTCAGGCGCCGGGCAAGGGGCCGGTAATCTTCGCGGCGGCCAGCATGAAGACGGCGCTCGACGCGATCGCCGCGGCCTGGGCGGCGAAGGGCAACAAGCCCGTCGCGATCTCCTATGCCTCCTCCGCCGTGCTGGCGAAGCAGATCG
>NZ_LMUU01000169.1:0-11571 GCF_009765775.1 Beijerinckia sp. L45 | reverse complement strand
GATCTCGTGCTGATCGCGCCGCTCGACTCGACATCGACGCTCAGGCTCGTGAGCGGTGTCGACCTTGCCGGCGCCATCGGCGACGGCAAGCTCGCCGTCTGCACCATCGAATCCTGCCCCGCCGGCGTCTACGGCAAGCAGTCGCTGGAAAAGCTCGGCATCTGGGCGAGCGTCCAGCCCAAGCTGGCACAGGGCGACAATGTCCGCGCGGCGCTGCTGCTGGTATCGCGCGGCGAGGCCAAATTCGGCATCGTCTACGGGACCGATGCGAAGGCCGAGCCCAAGGTCAAGGTGATCGACACGTTTCCGGCCGCGACCCATGACCCGATCGTCTATCCCATCGCGCTGACCAAGGACTCGAAGAACCCCGACGCCGCGACCTTCGAGGCCTACATGCGCTCGATGGAATCCGTCAAAATTCTTAGCGGGCAGGGTTTTACCATCCTGAAGTAAGGCGGGCGACGTGGGAGATCTGTCGCCGGACGATTGGACCGCCATCGCCCTGTCTCTGCGCATCGCGGTGGTGGCGACGCTGGCGAGCCTGCCGTTCGGCGTGGCCGTCGCCTATGCGCTCGCGCGCTGGCGCTTTCCCGGCAAGGCGCTGCTCAATGGCCTGGTGCATCTGCCGCTGGTGCTGCCGCCGGTCGTCACTGGCTACGTCCTGCTCCTCTGGTTCGGCCGCCGCGGAGTTTTCGGGCCCGCGCTCGCCGATCTCGGCATCGTGCTGTCATTCCGCTGGACCGGCGCGGCGCTCGCCTGCGCCGTCATGGGGTTTCCTTTGATGGTGCGGGCGATGCGGCTGTCCTTCGAGTCGATCGACAGGCGGCTCGAGGCAGCCTCGGGAAGCCTCGGCGCAAGCCCGCTCTGGACCTTCGTCCTGATCAGCCTGCCGCTGGCGATCCCCGGCATCATCGTCGGGGCGATCCTCGCTTTCGCTCGCTCGCTCGGCGAGTTCGGCGCCACCATCACCTTCGTGTCCAACATTCCCGGCGAGACGCAAACCATCGCCGCGGCCATCTATACCGACACCCAGGCGCCGGGTGGCGATGCCGCAGCGCTGCGCCTGACGCTGGTCTCGATCGTCATTTCGCTCGGCGCGGTGATGGCGTCCGAATTCGTGCAGCGCCGCGTCGAAGCCCGTTTGGCCGCACACGGATGATCGACATCGATCTGCACCGCCGGCTTCCCACCTTCGCGCTGGATGTCGCGTTCCGCAACGATGCGGGCATCACCGCCCTGTTCGGGCGCTCCGGCTCGGGCAAGTCGATGACCATCGGGATGATCGCCGGTCTGGCGCGGCCCGACAGCGGCCATGTGCGCATCGGCGGCACGGTGCTGGTCGATACGACGGCCAAGACCTTCGTGCCGCTGCACAAGCGCCGCATCGGCCTGGTGTTCCAGGACGCGCACCTCTTCCCGCATTTGTCCGTGCGCAAAAACCTGGCGTTCGGCCAGAGTTTTGCGCCGAAGGCCGAACGCACTATCGGCCTCGATGCCGTGGTCGAGACCCTCGGCATCGCGCATCTGCTTGGCCGCCGCCCGGCAAAACTGTCGGGCGGCGAGCGCCAGCGGGTGGCGATCGGCCGGGCGCTGCTCGCCTGTCCGCGCCTTTTGCTGTTCGACGAGCCGTTCGCCGCGCTCGACCGGCAGCGCAAGCTAGAGGTGCTGCCGCTGATCGAGCGGCTGCGCGACGAGTTCAAGATCCCGATCATCTACGTCTCGCATGCGATGGAGGAAGTGGTGCGGCTCGCCACCCACGTCGTCGTGCTGGACGCCGGCAAGGTCTCCGCAGCCGGAACGCCCGAGGCGGTCTTTGCCGGGGCGAGCGTTTTGGGCGAGGACCGGCGCTTCGGACGCTCGACGGTGCTGTCGACGGTGGTGGGTGACCATGACGCGGCCTACGGCCTCACCGCGCTCCACCATCCGGCGGGCACGCTGTGGCTCGCCGGCATGGCGGGGCCACAAGGCGCCACTGCCCGCGTGCTGGTGCACGCCACCGATGTGACGCTGGCCGTCGGCGCGCCGGGGCAGCTCAGCACCCGCAGCACGCTCAGCGGCACGATCACCGCGCTCGACCCCGACGGCGCGCTGGCGGCCGTCGAGATCGCACTGAACGGCGGCGGCTGGCTCGTCGCGCTCGCCACCCGCCGGGCGCTGGACGATCTCGCGCTATCGGTCGGCAGCGCAGTGTCGGCCTTGGTGAAGACCGTGGCGCTGGACGAAGGCAGCGT
Organism: Beijerinckia sp. L45; assembly: GCF_009765775.1. Classification (GTDB taxonomy): domain Bacteria; phylum Pseudomonadota; class Alphaproteobacteria; order Rhizobiales; family Beijerinckiaceae; genus RH-AL1. The sequence continues at coordinate 9,340 of NZ_LMUU01000169.1, read as the reverse complement.
CGGGCGATAGCGCTGCTATCGAGCGGTGCACGTCGGGCAAGGCCGCGTCGCCCTATGGCTGAAAAAGGACCGGAGACGAGCAGGATGAAGGCGAGCGCGAACAGGGTCGTAAAGAGGTAGCAAAGCAGAGGAAGTATCGCTCGATGTTGGCCGAGCCAGATCGCGCTCACTGCATTTGCGAGATTATGCGCCGTTGCCGGTTGATCTGTTGTTGGTGCGATCCCCTTAGGCGTTGTCGCCGATGTCGACCAACCCTCGATAAAAATCATATGGTGTTCGAAGTGGCGCAGCATATCCTGGCCCAACCAGACGAAATCGCGATTGCGCCGGTCCAAGCGTGAAAAAAGCAGAGCGACGATGACCGAGAAAAGGCTCAAGCCTTCCGCGACAAGGAAGAGTTTCTTGTCTACGGCGGTCACGATTGCCGTGGCGAGGATGCCGAAGATGATGATCATGAAGTTGAACGATTTCATTCGCTGCTCTGCATGATAGGCAAACCATTTCCAGGCATAGTCGAACCGAAGTTTTTCGACGTCCGACAGACTGCTTGATGACGCATGGGGCGTGGACTGCCCTTCCGAGGCGAGCGGCGCAATTTCGTCTGACATGACGAGCTCCAATGTAATATGTAGAATATTTCCAGCAGTATAATATATATTATATTGATTTTTTATGTCATTATGATAGACGATTTCATGTATTCCGGAATGTCGGTCAAGTCATCGACGGTTTCAAAGCGCTGGTCCGCTCGCTCGAGTCCCCAGCCATAGGTCACGCCCAAAAAGCGAAACCGCGCCTCTGCGGCTGCGGCACCATCGGATGGGAGATCGCCGACGTAAAAGCAATCTTCGGGCACAAGATCAAGCAGCCTTGCGCCTTCCTGCAGACACCAAGCTTTGGGGGGGTGATGGGAAAAACGATCAAGGGTGAATATACAGTCCGGATCGAAATGAGCGACGCTATCGCCCAGGATCGGAAGCACGTTTGCGCTCGTGTTCGATGTCACCAGACCGAGCGTCCACCCGTCGCGTCGCAAGGCGGCGAGGACGGTTTCGCACGCCCGAAAGAGGGCGGGCCGATAGCGTTCGGCAAAGTCATGCTCGTAGTCGCGGACGGCCCGGTCCAACAAGTTTTCGGGAATACCCACGGCTGCGAAGAAAAACCGCATCGGACTGATCTTGGCGCCGCGGTTCACCAGCCGTCGAAATTCGGCAACGGACGGGATGGCGATGCTCAGGCCGAATTCTTCGGCCTTGTCGCGGCATATCCGGAGATGCGCCGGAAGTGAATCGATCAGCACGCCATCGGCATCAAAAAAGATCGCGCCGCGCCTTCCGATCATCGTCGAGTCCTCCTGGCCGATGGTAGCATAAGGTGACGCCGGTCTCATTCCAAGCGCCGCCATCACCGGACCAGACGGCGCGGTGTCTCGGGCCCCGATGCAGCCGCCCGGTCGTCGCCGTGGGCGCATAGGCCGACGCGCACAAGCCGGCAGGCCTTCGGCGTGAGCTATTTCGATGGCCGGGGCTGAGCATCGAGACTGAAGATGCGGGTGATCAGCGTATCGAGCGCGCGAAAAAAGCCTTCCGCGCCATAGCCGGCGAGGAAGGCGATGCCGGACGCCGACACGGTGAACGCGCCGATGCTGCCGCCGGTCTGCGCGGCGACCGTCGTCGGATTGAGGAACAGCCCGACACAGACGCCGGCGACCATGCCGAGCGGCAGGCGGATGAGCGACAGGGCACGATCGCGCGGCGACAGAATACTGTCCGTCACCTTGTCCTGGATGCCGCGGACCAGCGCCGCCATCGTGCCGACGAGCCCGAACAGGATCGGCAGCAGGTAGTTCGACATCATCGCCAGCACGGTCGCAATCGACTGCGCGTCCTCCTGGCGGCCGACGCTCGCCTGCTTGCCGTCCGAACCGCACGGATCCGCGGGCAGCAGTTGATGCATCGGTAAAAGCCAGTCGTACAATTTGAAGAGCGGGGATTGGCTGTAGCGGCCGACATCGCTGATCGCGACACAGAACAGGGCATGCCGGTACGCGAACTCGTTGCACAGCTGATGCGTCGTCGAATCCGGCTCGCTGGCGGCGGACGGCGGCTTGTCGCTCGAACCCGGCCGGATGCGGCAGACCGCCGAGAGGTCATAGCTGGAGGCGACGTTCTTGATGCGATCCTTGTCGATCTGATCGTAAATCTTTGCCGCGCTGTCCGTGTCGGCGCGCTTGGCGTCGTCGAAGCGCGCCGCGAGCTGGACGCCATAGGTCACCTGCCACAGCAGGAACGCCGACAGGATGGTGATGACGAGGCCGGTCCAGGCCATGGCGTCCTTGACCCTACAAAAACTGGCGGCGCTGCGGTTCAACCCGGGAAAGGCGAGCTCCGCCGCGTGGAGCCGGTTCGTCTCGCCCTTGTGGTCCTCTTCGCTGAACATGATGGTGTAGGCGATGGTCAGGCCGCGCGCCGGGAAGGCCATGGAGTTCAGCGCATCCTTCAAGGTGAGCAGGAACGCGGCGTCGCTCCCCTTCTTGCCCGGCGGCGGCACCGGCGGGTAGCGCATGTCGGACACACGTTCGACGATGGCGCGCGAACTGAGGGTCTTGTCGGGATTTTCGGGATCGTTGATCTTGCCGTCGAGGTCGGACAGGTGCCGGTCCGGCCGCCCGGAAATGAAATCGAGCAGAAGATAGACCTCGTTGAGCTCCTGCTGAAAGATCAGCTCGTCGAAGCCGGTATGACCGTCTGCAATAAGCTCTGCAGTCCCTGACATTTCACACTCCCAGGCGACGGGTCATGCCGCTTCAGATTGCGTCGATGCTTCCGGGATCGCAAGGCGACCTAGGTCTCAGGCGTGGCGGCTCCGGCGCGTTCCGGATCGCGCATCATCCGTCTTTCGGCATTGTGCATTCCGGTCGGAGCGATCATCGGTCAGGATCGCGCCGTGCCCATTCCAAGAAAGGTTTCCATGTCCCCCAAAACCCTGCGTGACGTCTCCGGTCTCGGAACACAGCCGGCCGGCCTCAAAGGCTCGGCCCTGATCATGATCGATCTGCAGAACACCTATCGCGAAGGGGTGATGCAACTGACGGATGTCGAGCCGGCGATCGCGGAGGCGGCGCGGCTGTTGGGGCGGGCGCGGGACGCGGGCATTCCGATCGTCCACATTCAGCACGATGCCGGCGCCGGATCGCCCTATGACATCCGCGCGGCGATCGGCGCGATCAGCGACGAGGTGGCGCCGCGCGACGGCGAGGCGGTGATCGTGAAGAATTACCCCAACGCCTTCGTGCACACCGATCTCGAGTCCCGCCTGGCGGCGGCCGGCGTCAAGGACCTGATCCTCGCCGGCTTCATGACCCACATGTGCGTGAATTCCACCGCGCGCGGTGCCTTCAACCTCGGCTTTCACCCGACCATCGTCGCGGCGACGACGGCGACGCGCGATCTTCCCGGCGTCGACGGTGCGGTGTTGCCGGCGTCGGCGATCCAGGCGGCGAGCCTTGCCGCCGTGGCGGATCTGTTCGCCATCGTCGCGGCGCGGGAAAGCGATATTCCCGCGGGGTAGACCGGCTCAGGCCGCGGTTCGCAGCGGCGCACGCGCCTCCTTCGGCGGTCGCGCGCGCTCGCCCAGCTCGACCGTGAGCGGCGGCAGCGCATCCATCACGCGTTCGGGCGGGAACGTCACGGTGACCTCGGTGCCGACGCGCACCGTGGATTTCAGCGTAAACGTGCCGCCGTGAAGCTCGACGAGGCCCTTGACGATCGGCAGGCCGAGGCCGGTGCCTTCTTCCGCGGTCTTTTGCGCCAGACTGCCACGCCCGAAGGACGACATGACGATAGGGATCTCGTTTTCGGGGATGCCCTGGCCGGTATCCTTGATGGCGAAGAATTGGCCGCCATCGGCGGTCCAGCCGGTGGTGATGGCGACGGAGCCGCCCTGCGGCGTGAACTTGATCGCGTTCGACAGCAGGTTCAGCGCAACCTGGCGCACGGCGCGTTCATCGGCCCAGAGCCGCGGCAGCTCGCCCGCGCCGGTCTGTTGGATGATGATGTCCTTCTTGCGGGCGCGCAGGGTCATCAGGTGGCGGCATTCGTCGATAACGCCCTGCATGTCGACGGATTCTTCGCGGAGATCGTAGCGGCCGGCCTCGACGCGCGAGAGATCGAGGATCTCGTTGATGAGCATCAGCAGATGCTCGCCGCTCGAATGGATGTCGCCGGAATATTCCTTGTAGGCCGGCACGTCGTGCTTGCCGAACAGCTCCGCCTTCATCACTTCGGAAAAGCCGAGGATGGCGTTGAGCGGCGTGCGCAATTCGTGACTCATCGTGGCGAGAAAGCGCGACTTGGCGAGGTTGGATTCTTCCGCGCGCCGCCGGGCGAGATCGCTGTTGGTCTGGCTCTGCTCGAGTTCGGCGATGAGCTCGTCCTTTTCCGCCTGGAACGACAGCGTCTGGATCGCCGAGGCGTAGAGCTTGCGGGCCATGAAGGCGAAGTAGATCTGGGTGCCGAAGGCGAGTTCGGCGAGCAGCGCGTTGCTGTCGACGAAGCTGGTCGGCCGGAGCAGCGCGACGATGGCGACGGTCATCGGCATCAGGCCGCCGTAGACGGCCGCCGGGATCGACGCGGTGACCGTCGAGTTCATCGCGGCGACAAGGAGCAGGGCGATCAGCACGAAGGCCGCGACCTTCGGCTCGGCGAGATCGAAGGCGATGCAGATGATCAGCGCCCAGGCGATGCCCTGGATCGTTTCGACCGCAACGAACAGGCGTTCCCAGTAGGTGACGTGGACCTCGGCAGGCGGCTTCCGCAGGAACACGGACGCCATGGCGTAGCCGAAGCCGATCGCCGCGGCGTTCAGGACGATCCAGATCAGAATGGCCTTGGTCGAGCCCCACTGCAGCGCAACGGAGGAAATGGCGAGGCTGAGCGCGAGCAGGCCGGCGGCCGCGGCCTTGCGGCGCTCGGCGTAAAGGCGCAGCAGTTCGACGTCAAAAGTGCGGTGTCCGCTGCCGGAGGACGTGAGCTTTTCGCGAGCTTCACGCACCTTCATCGCCAGCCGGCGACGCTCTGCCGCAAGACGCGGGTCTCCGCCGCGTCCGCGTTCGATCATTTCAGCGGTGACTTCGGACATCCTCGCCTGGCCATCTTTTGCCGGAGCACCTATCCGCAAAGGATAAGAAGCTCGCTTCAAATCAATCTGTTGAAGCGCTCGCCTCGTCGCCAAAGGTTATCAACCCCGCCGAAAAATACGCCGGCGCTTCACGGCAGAGTGTCGCGCGGAAAGATTAATGACCGGCTGTCAAATCGATTTGAATTCTTGCGAAATCGATCGAACGGCCTATCTCGCGTTAGCCGTGTTCCGCGGCGGGAGGCTGGCCGATCACCACGTTGAAGCGGACGGACGCGGGCGAACTCGAGGGCCTGGTTTCGGCGATCCGCGGCTGCCGGCTTTGTCGCGACGCGCCGGTCTATCAACCGCCGCTGCCGCAGGAGCCCAACCCGATCCTGCGGATCGATCGTCGCGCGCGCCTTCTCATCGCCAGCCAGGCGCCGGGCATCCGCGCGCACAACAGCAGCCTCCCGTTCGACGATCCGTCGGGCGAGCGCCTGCGTGCCTGGATGGGGCTCGATCGCCCGCGCTTCTATGACGCCAGCAAGGTCCTGATCGGGCCGATGGGCTTCTGCTTTCCCGGCCATACCGCAGACAAAGGGGATTTGCCGCCGCGCCGCGAATGCGCCGCGCTCTGGCACGACCGGCTGTTCGCGGCGATGCCGCAGGTCGAGCTCATTCTGGCGATCGGTCGCTACGCGCAGCTCTACCACTTCCGCCGGCTTGGGCGGCCGCTGCCGCCGGCGCTGAAACTCGACGATCTCGTGCGGCGCTGGCCGGATTTTGCCGGCAGCGGACCGACGGTGATCGCCCTGCCGCATCCCTCCTGGCGCAACAGCGGGTGGATCAACCGCAACCCGTGGTTCGAGACCGACGTGCTGCCGGCGGTCCGCGAAGCCGTGGCCGCGGCGACGCGGGACGCTGTCGACACGCCCGTCCCGACCTCGGCCAAGGGGCGGTCATAGTGGCGGCGGTTTTCCCGGCTATGGTACCGTCATGATTCTTCGTCCGCTCGGTCTCGTCTGTCTGTGCGCCGCCCTCCTGCTCGGGGTTGTGACAGGCGTCCCGGAGGCCGCGCAGGCCGCCGAACACCGTCTCGGCCTCGTCATCGGCGAGGCAGCCTATGGCGCCGGGTCGCTCGCGACGCCCGCCAACGATGCCGGCCTGATCGCGCAGGCGCTGGCGGCCGACGGCTTCGAGGTCACCGGCTATGCCGACCTCGATCTGGCCGGCACGCGTCGGGCATTGAGCGACTTTCTCGGCAAGGCGCGCGAGGCCGGTCCGGACGCGGTCGCGGTCGTCTATCTCGCGGGCTACGGCGTGCAGTTCAGCGGCGACGATTTTCTCGTCCCGGTCGATGCGCGGATCCCGCGCGACGTCGACGTTCCCGCCGAGGCGGTTCGGCTGACCGATTTTTCGCGGGATCTTGCGGCGCTGCCGCTGAAGGCGCGGGTCCTCGTCTACGATCTGGCACGGCCGCATCCCTTCGCCAGGGGCGGGACGCCGCTCGCCAGCGGCCTGGCGATGGTCGGCCCGCTAGCGGGATCGCTCGTCGCCTTCAACACCGGCCCCGGCCTCGTCGCGCCGGCGGAGCAGGGCGACTACGGGCTCTACGCGCAGGCGCTGGCCGAGATGCTGCAGACCAAGGGGCTCGGCATCGACACAGTGGTGTCGCGTCTTCGCGCCCGGATCGTTGCGCTGTCCAACGGCGCTGCGGTGCCGTGGAACGAGGGCACGCTCGATGCGCCGCTCGTCCTGCTGCCGCCGGCGAGCGACGCGCCGTCCCTGCTCAGCCCGTTCCGCGCCCTGATGCCAGGGGGCGCTGCGGATGCCTATTGGACCGCGATTCAGCGCGATACGCTGCCGGCGTATGGCGAATTCGCAAAAGCCTATCCGCGCGACCCGCTGGGCGCGCGCATCGCCACGCTGCTCGCGGCGCGGCGCGAGGCGACGACCTGGGCGCAGACCCGGCGCGCCGCCATCGCGGCGGCGTACTGGACCTACATGCGGCGCTATCCGCGGGGGCCGCATTTTCCCGACGCCCGCCGCGGCCTCGCCGCGCTGCCTGCCGCACTCGAGCCGCCGCCCCGCTTCGATCTCTACGCCTACACCGATCTGCCGGCGCCGCTGCCGGACGACCTCGCGCTGATCAATCGGCCCTTCGTGCTGCTCGATGCGGATGACGACGCGCCGGTGCCGCCGCCGCCCGCGACCCTCGTGCCCGAGCGGCGAACAGCGTTCTACGACCTTTTGCCGCCGCTTCTTGCCGTCAGCAAAGGCACCCTGCCGCTGCCCGCACCGCGGGGCGCGGCCGGGCCCGGTCGCATCGTTCAGCCGGACTTCAGCGGGCCGGGCGGCCCCGTGGTTGCGACCGAAGGGACGGACAAGGCCGGTGACTCGACCGTCCGGCAGACCGGTGCGGACGGGCGGCTGATCTCGACCGCGATCCGGAGCGCCGCGCCGAACGGCGGCAGCATCGTCACGCAGACCGGTCCCGACAATGCGCTCGTGATGAAAACGGTCGCCGTGGTCGGCGCCAATGGCGGAGGAACCGTGACGCAGACGGGGCCGGACAAGCAGGTGATCGCGACCGTGACGACGCTCGTTGCGGCGGCGGGAAACCGGGTGACCACCGTCTCGGGCCCCGACGGCCTCCCGCGGTCGATCGTGACGACGACGGCCGCCGGCGTTCTGCTCAAGCCACGCGGGGCCGAGGTTCGCATCGCGGCCCCGGCGGCTTCGGCGCGGCCGGTCGTCCTGCACGCAGCGACAACGAGCAGCGCGGCGTCGGCACCGCCGCTGCTCGCGACGGGGCCCGGCGTCCAAAGCGTCGTAGCGCCGCCGCTCCCGATCGCGCCGCGTCCAATCGCGCCTGCTTCATCGGTTACGCAAGTTGCGCCTTCGCAAGCCGCGCCTGCGCCGCAACAGCCGGCGCCGCCCATCATCGCGCCACGGGATGTCGTCGCGCCGTCGGCACCGACCATTCCGACGATCGTGCCGACGATCGTCCCGGAGCTTGCTGTTCCGGCGATGACGCCGATGGCGATGCCGACGATCGTGGCGCCGGAGCCGTCTTCCTCCGCCACGGTCCCGGCAGCACCTGCGCCTGCGCTCAAAGCCCCGCAGCCGGACCTGCGATCCGCTCCAGGTCCTGCGCCGGAGCCGAAACGCGAACAGCCGGCCGTGAGCGAGCCCGTCCCGCCGCGAAAAGGACCGGAGCCTGCCGCCGCGGGCGCGACGCAACCGCCCGAAGCGCACCACGACAAACCGGCGACGGCTTTGTCGCAACCGACGCCGCCGCAGCGACCGAAGGCAGCGCCGGCCAAGGTCGCTCCGCCGAAGGTGGCAAAGCCTGCCAAGGCATCGTCAAAGGCGGCGCACGGCGGCGGCAAACCAGCGCCTAAGAAGGCGCCGGCGCCTCAACGTGCACCCGGCAAGCACCGCGGATAGGAGCCACGCGGCCTGACGGCGGTGCTTTTGGCACGAAAAGCACAGTGGTCCCTTTTGTGCTTGGACAAGGTTCGGCGCGCAGACTACATTTTGATTACGGGTCGTCTGCGATCCTTGGCGCAACGGGCAACCTGGGAGAGAGATTCATGGATCGGGCTGGCTTTTCCGCCATGCATGCCGGTTCGGCCTCTCTCGCGGGCAGCGATACGGCCGAGCTTCCGCACATGCCGCTCGGCGCGATCCGCTGCGACGCATCCGCTCACGCGCGCAAAAGCCCGGTCTATGCGGCGCTCGATCTCGGCACCAACAACTGCCGGCTGCTGATCGCCCGGCAACCGCCGCCCGGCGTCGATGCCAACGGCTTTCGCATCGTCGATAGTTTTTGCCGCATCGTTCGCCTCGGCGAAGGCGTGGCGCAGACCGGGCGTCTCAGCGAGGCCGCGATGGCGCGGACCCTTGCGGCGCTAAAAATCTGTGCGGAAAAGATGCAGGCGCGGCACGTCACCCGCGCCCGCCTCATTGCCACGGAAGCCTGCCGTGCGGCGGAAAACAGCGAAGCGTTCCTGGAACGGGTGCGCGAGACCACCGGCATCGCGCTCGAAATCGTCGATCGCGAGACGGAAGCCTTTCTCGCCACCGCCGGCTGTTCGGCGCTGGCCGATGACGATGCCAAGGGCATCGTTCTTTTCGACATCGGCGGCGGTTCGTCGGAAATCGTCTGGCTGAGCCGCAACTCCGCCGTGCCCGGCCAGAGCCACCGCTGCCAGGATAT
>NZ_LMUU01000168.1:126252-138957 GCF_009765775.1 Beijerinckia sp. L45 | reverse complement strand
AACTTATGATCCCGAGGACCACCAACGAGCCAGTAACTGCCGTGGTCACCCTCAAACCCGCGTTGGCGACCACACGGATGTCGACACCTAGACCTAACGCCGCCATTGAAACCGTGGTGAGCAGGTTGGCCAGGAACGCCGTAGGTTCGAGTATCGGCGTTGGGATCCATCCCGCCGTACGGATTGCAGCGATGATGAGAAAGCCGACGATGAACCATGGCACGAGCTGATGTATCGCAAGGTGGCCGCTGGCGGGTCGCTCGCCCGCGGTAACATCCGGCGCCGGCTCGTCGGTCTCCTCCCGCAGTTTCGACGCCAACAACGACATCGCGAGAACAACAGGCCCCAACATCAGCACGCGCACGAGCTTCACCACGGTGCCAACCTGGTTGCTCAGCGCACCGATCGGCAGGGTCGCCGCCAGCACTTGCGGCACGGCGTAGACGGTGAGACCGGCCATAACGCCATATTGCGTCAGCGACATCGACAGAAGCGGCACGAGGAGCGGCAGCAGAAGCACGACGACAACACCAAGCACTGCGGTGAAGGCGATGGACGAGGCGACGTCTTCGCCGTCGGCGCCGATAACGGGCGCCACCGCGGCGATCGCTGAATTGCCGCAGATCGAATTGCCGCAAGCAACGAGGATCGCCATCCGCTTCGGTAAGCCGAGCGCGCGGCTTATCCCGTAGCTCGTGACGATCGCGATTACGACGACCACCGCGATCCCGATCAACAAGGCCGGACCAATCGCGAGCACGGCTCGCACGCTGACCGACGCTCCAAGGAGCACGACAGCGACTTCGAGCAGGATCTTCGCACTGAAGTCGATCCCCTCGTGCCACGTGTCGGAAGGTGTCCACGCCGTACGTACGGCGACCCCGAGTAGGATGGCGAAGACCAATGCCTCAAGCCAGGCGCGCCCGACCAAGTGGACTTCAATGGCCTGGAGACCATAAGCCAAGGCGGTGACAAGGACACAGAAACCGATTCCCGGCAGTAACCCGTTGGAACGGGCCATAACGGAACGTGGTTCGACAGCTCGGATAGGCAATATGATACTCCTGACGGTGCACCTTTGCCCACCTATGATCGTTCAGTCCATTTCATAAAACTGCTTGTTCCGTTCGACTGCTTCGAACGGTTTCCCTTTCGAGGTACTTGTCGGCCTATTCCCCGGAAGCCTGCCGTATCAAACTGGACAATGGATCTAATTAGAACCGCGTCGTGATCGCAATCAGCCAGTCCGGTGTTGCCGTCACGAGGGCCGTTTCGATCGACTTGTCCGATCCCGTCAGGATCGCGACGGCGACGACGACGAGCACCACGCCGAGTGCGGCCTTGGCGCCCTTGCCCATGCCAATCATCCGGTTGCGCCACCGCATGAGGACTTCGCGCGATAGCATCCCTAGCAGCAACATCGGCACCGCGGCACCGAGCCCGAAGAGGAGCATGGTCAGTGCGACCGCTGCCAGATCCTTGCCCTGCGCGGCGAGCACGGACGCCGCGCCGAGCGTCGGCCCGACGCACGGGCTCCAGACAGCGCCGAGGAGAAGGCCCACGCCGAACTGCCCGCCAAGGCCGGTGGTGGAAAAACCGCCGAAACGTTGTTCCGTCCAATTGCTGACGGGACCCGCCGCTGCGGCGAGACGGACCTGGGCGACAGGGACGACGAGCACGAGGCCGATGAGCAGCAGCATGACCGCTGCGGCGCGTCGGAAGACGTCGCCGTCGAGCCCGATTTCGAACCCGACCGTGGCGACAAACAGGCCGATCGCCACGAAGGAGATCGACAAGCCGGCGGCGAGCGCCGCTGGTCCGAACCGATGTTCGGACGCCGCCGCGCCGAGGACAAGGGGAAGCAGCGGCATCACGCAAGGCGAGAATACCGACAGCAATCCGGCGAGAAACGCGAGCGCGAACGTCACGACGACGGCTTAGACGGCGCTGTCGAGAAGCGACGCGATCGCATCGGGCTTCGTCTCGCCGGTCGAGCGGGCCTCCTCCTTCGCGCCCTTGTAGGCGATCAGCGTGCTCTGCATCGTCGCGCCGAACTTGTGGACCAGCGCCTTCTGCGAGTCGAAGTCGATGTTGAAGGTCACGAGATCCTTGAATTTCGGCTGCGCAAAAAGCTTGGCCAGGATCGGCCGCTGCGCTGCGCAGGTCGTGCACCACGGCGCGGTGATCTCGACCAGGATCGGCTTGCCGGCCTTCTGCGCCGCGTCGAACGACGCCTGATCGAACGGCATCGTCTCGGCCGCTTGGGCTGCCGTCGTTCCGGTCTCGAAGGGCGAGGACGGATCGCTCGGGAGATTGAGGAGGGCGGCAGCGGCAGCAGCCGCGATAAGCGCGAACTTGATCGACATGCAGGCATCCTCTGATGACGAAGGCGTTTGGTGGCATTGTCCACCGTATCGGCCGCCCGGGTGGTTCCCCGGGTACACCAGACGCGATATCAGGGCGGCAACGACGCGTCTGTAACCTACGTCACGCCGATGATCGGTCGAAGGACAGGGGGCGCGCGACAGTGGGTGGAACGTGGGCAACAGCCATAAACTGGATCAGTGGATCGAGCGTTTCCCCTTCATGAAAGGTCTGCCGTCGGACGACCTGACGCGGGTCACCAAGGTCGTTCAGTTTCCGGTGCTTGATGCCGGTCAGATTGCTTACGAGCAGGAGGCATCCTGCGACAATTATCTGATGTGCCTCGAAGGGCGGACCCGGGTCTTCAAGCTTTCCAACGGCGGACGTGAGATGCTCATCTACAAGGTGGAGGGCGGCGGGACCTGCATGCTGACGACCCAGTGCCTCCTGTCCCGAAGCAACTTCCCCGCCGAAAGCATAGCCGAGGAAAGGACCGAACTCGCCGCCATCCCGGCAAGCTGGTTCCACGTGTTCATGGCCGAGATCCCCGCGTTTCGCGACTTCGTGATCACGGACTACACGAAGCTGCTTGGCGCGATGTTTTCCTTCATGGATCAAGTCGCCTTCTCGACGATCGAACAGCGTCTCGCGCGGCGCCTGCTGGCGGAGGCCGACGGCGCCCAGATGGTCGGCAAGACGCATCAGCAATTGGCGGCCGATGTCGGCAGTGTCCGGGAGATGGTCAGCCGCCACCTTGGAGAGTGGGAACGCAGCGGCTGGGTACGCACGAGCCGAGGTAAGATTGAAATCCTTGACGGGGCCGCCTTGGCGTCTCGCCAGAGCCGCTAACGACCAGACCAGATCGCGCCGACGTACCACTCAGTTCGTGGCCTTGTAGCCGCGCGCCTTGTCGAGGTTCTTGGCCTTGTCGAGCCCCTTGGCACCCGTGAAGTTCGTGCCGTCGAGTTCGGCGCCGGTCAGGTCGGCGTCGGTGAAGTCCGCGCCGCTGGCATCTGCTCCCGTGAGAACCGCGCGGGACAGGTCGGCGCCCGCGAAGTTCGCCCCCTTCAGGTTGGCGAAGCTCATGTCCGCGTGGCCCATGTTGGTCTTCGAGAAGTCGGCCCCTTCCAGGTTGGCGCTGCCCATTTCCGTATGCATCAGTCCCATGGACTGGTTCTTGAGATGGGCCGAGATGTCGCCGCCGGAGAACTTCGCGCCGCGCAGGTCGCCGCCCGTGAAACGCGCCTGGACGCGGGCGCCCGTCATGTTGGCGCCCTTGAAGATCGGGATCTCGCCCGTCGTCGCGGTCAAGCCTTGCGCGACGACGGGGGCGACGAGGCTCGCGTCCGTCAGGTTGGCATCGGTGAAGTTGGCGTGGATCAGCCAGGAAAGGTTGAGGTTCGCACCCGTGAGATCGGCCCGGGTCATGTTCGCGTCGGCGAGCTTGGCCCCGTAAAGGTTTGCGCCTTTCAGATCGGCGCCGGTGAAGTCCATTTTCGACAAGTCGAGATTTCGCAACGACTTTCCGGCGAAATCCGCGGGATGGTCGGACTTCGCCGCAGCCAGCGCGCTCTTAACCTGCTCGACCGTGACGTTGGCGGCCATGTCTGGATCGACGGGGTTCATGGCCATAGCAGAGCCCGAAAGAGAGACGAGCAGAAGTGTAGCAGTGACGGTCTTGAACATGGTGGTTTCCTCCGGCTTTTATAATTATCAAGGCTTGTGCACCAGCTCGTCCTTGCTGTCGGTGACCTAAGTCACCGATGGGCGCTTTCCTGTACTTCTGGCTCTACTTGCCCTGTGCAGGGATTGAAGGTTCGCCACCGACAGGCGAGCCGCCGCGTTGCTTCGCACGTGCGTCCGCAACGGACTGCCGGAAGCCGGCAAAGTCGAGTTCCTGAGCCTTTATGTACGGGCCGATCAGGAAGACGGGCGTGCCTTGCAGATGCATGGCGTCGGCTTGGGACAGCGTACGCTGAAGGAGAGCCGTGACGTCGGTATCGTGCGCCGCCAAGTCCTTGTTCAGGCGATCCACGTCGATCCCCGCAGCCCGTACGGCTGCCTTCACGGCTTCAGGGGTCGCCGGACGAAGCTTGATCGCCATGAGGGCGTCATGGGCCTGTACGTACTTTCCTTGGTACTTGGATGCGAGCGCGACCTTCGCTTCGAGAACGGACGAGGCGGCGAGGATCGGCCAATCCTTGTAGACGACGCGTACGCCAGGATCGCTCGCGATGAACCGGTCCAGTTCCGGCGTCGAGCGACGGCAGAACGGACAGTTGTAGTCGAGGAAGGCGACGATCGTTACGTCGCCGTTTGGGTTACCGGCAACGGGCGCGTCCGGGTCATGAAGCACGCTCTGCACGAAGGCATCCTTAGACGGCCCGTCCGCACGTGCAGGAAGCGTCATCGTCGCGGCAAGCGACACCAGAGCGCTTCGGATTATCGCTCCACGCTTCATGTTGGACCTCTCTCCCGGGCAGGCGTGCCGCAGCATGCGGAGACACCGCCGCGTCGTTCTTCCTGGATCGGCGGACAGGGAACGGTGCCGTAGGAACAGAAGACGCAGCAATCACCCGCCTTCGGGCGGAGTGTGTGACCGCAAACACAATCGTAGCGGATCATGCAGGCGTTGACCGGCATCGTTTCCGCTTGGCTCGTGCCACAAGTGGGACAGGTCAATGTCGAGCGCGTCGTGATAGCCTCTTTGGTGATCATCAGAGCTGCCCGACGCCGCGGTAGATCATGTAGAACGCGACCACGAAGATCAGACTGGCGAAGAGCGTGTTCAGCACGCCCTTGTTCGCCGACATTCGTCGTGCCAGGAAGCACCCGAGCTGGCCGCCGGCGATACCGCCTCCGATGAACAAAATGGCTAGGGGCCAACTAATAAGGCCTGAGAACGCATAGCTCAGCGCCGTGGTCAGTCCGAAGGCGCAAACAGCGACGAGGGACGATCCGACCGCATTGATGATGGGCATACCCGTCGAGGCGATCAGCCCCGGGACGATCAGAAAGCCGCCACCGATCCCGAAGAACCCAGAGAAGATTCCCGTCAGTGCGCCGAACCCGAGAACCTTGGGCGCCTTCTCCCGCGTGCATTCCGCGCCCGCGTTGCCCAGGTTGCCGCGCGAACGGAACATGAGAACGCCGACGACGAGCATCAGCACCGCGAAGAGCAACAACAACTTCTGGCCGTTGAACGCCTTGCCCAACGTCGATCCGACAAGAGTACCAAGGACGCCTGCAGAGCTATAGAGACCAGCACATCGCCATTTGACCATTCCGTGACGAGCATGATCAAAGAGGCCGGTGGCCGCATTTATGGCCACCGCGAAGGCACTCGTACCAATCGCCACGTGGGGGTTCGGCACCCCAACGAGATAGACCATCAGCGGCACCGCGAGGATCGACCCGCCACCGCCGAACATCCCGAGCGCGAAGCCGACGAGAGAACCCGACAGAACGCCGAGGCCGTATTGCATGGGATCGAGAACCACGAGCGCGCCTCCAGGCCGGACGATCAGCTTCTGTGCGGCTTCGCCAGGAGTTCGCGCCCCTTCAGCATGGCCTGCCAGTAAAGAGCTGGCAGAGCCTTGGCTTTGAGCTGCCACGCGAGCCTCGATGGTTTCAGATCGTCGATCAGCCACTTCGGGAAGCTTGGGACGCGTCTGCCACCATAGGCGAACTCCGCAAGAACCACCTTTCCGCGCTCGACGGTCAGTGGACATGATCCATAGCCGTCGTAGGTAAAGTCGGCGCCCTTCTTGGTTCGACCCATGTCCAGCAGGATGTTCTCGGCGACAACGGGCGCTTGCTTGCGGGCTGCCGCCGCCGTTTTGGCGTTCGGCGCGCTCATCACGTCGCCCAGGCTGTAAATGTCGGGATAGCGCTTGTGGCGAAGCGTCGCCTGATCGACGTCGATCCAACCGGTGTCGCCCGCCAGGGGACTTGACCGAACGAAATCTGGCGCCTTCTGGGGCGGGACGACATGCAACATGTCGAACTTGCGCTCGACGATCTCACTGCTTCCATCGCTCGAGGTTTTCTTGAACCACGCCGTCTTGGCGGCGCCGTCGACTCTGATGAGGTTGCACCCAAAAGACAGGCCGATCCCGTAGGCTTTCACGTATTCCATCAATGGCGGGACGTAGTCGGCGACGCCGAAAAGCACGGGGCCGGCGTTCAGGAACTCGACATCTATCGCCTTGAGAACCCCTTCGCTCCGCCAGGTGTCGCAGGACAGGTACATCGCCTTCTGAGGGGCGCCGGCGCACTTGATCGGCATTGGCGGTTGGGTGAAAAGTGCCGATCCGCCCTTCAGTGCCTCGACGAGCTTCCAGGTATAGGGCGCCAGATCATAGCGATAATTCGATGTGACGCCGTTTTGCCCAAGCGTCTCGCTGAGCCCTTCGATCGCGTCCCAGTCCAACTTCAATCCTGGCGCGACGACCAGTTTCTCGTAGGTGATCGTGCGCCCATCTTCCAAGGTAACGCTTCGTCCGTCCGGATCGAACGTGGCGACGGCTACCTTAATCCAAGTAACGCCACTCGGCATGACGCTCGTCATGCTTCGGCGCGTTTCCTCGGGGGTGAAGATGCCGGCGCCGACCATCGTCCAACCGGGTTGATAGTAGTGCACGTCGTCCGGTTCGATGATGGCGATGTCGAGATCGGTCGCGCGAGCGAGCAGGCTCGCGGCAACCGCAATGCCACCAGCGCCGCCGCCAACGATGACGATGCCATGGGCCAGCGAGACGACGTTATTCCGAACATCATGGGTTGAAGTCGATACTCCGATCAGACCGGCGGCCTTGGCGAGCGTTGTCGTCCGCTTGCCCGACGCGCAGTATCCAAGGATCGGCTTCGGAAGCTCGTCGAAGGCCTCACGGAAAGCGGCGACATCGGCATGGGTAACTTTTCCAGGCACGACCGGAACGTAGCGGGCCTGAAGCCCGTGCTTCTTCGCCTCGGCAGCGATCGCCGCGAAAGAAGGCTGACCTGCAGCTTCGCCGTTCGGGCGGTCGCAGATGATCGACTTGTATCCGGCGGCTGCCGCTTCCGCGACGTGAAACAATTCGAGTTGCGAGTGGGACGATAGTTCGTCGGTCAGGCGCGTCGCATCCATGGTCATTTTCCTTCCAAGCCGCCCAACGAATTCATTCTACAATTTATATAACTTGATATTGACATCTCGTTCAGCTGTCAATAGGCTTCGCGGATAGCGGGTTCACTTGCGGATTTACGCAACTGATAGAAGGAAAGCGCATGGTGCCGTCTGATGTAGAGGTCGTCCCAGTTCAACGGGCGGCGCCGTTGACGATCGGGTGTGCCGCGCCTCTCTTCTCGACCCGAACCACCATGGGCGACCGTGCGCTCGCGCAATACCGGGGTCGGTGGCTGGTCTTCTTCTCGCATCCGGCAGACTTCACGCCGGTCTGCACCAGCGAGTTCATCGCATTTTCCAAGCACCACGATCGTTTTCAGGCGATCCAATGCGATCTGATGGCCCTGTCCGTGGACAGCCTGTTTTCGCACGTGGCCTGGGTGCGGGCGATCGCCAAGGAATTCAGTGTCGTCGTACCGTTCCCCATTGCTGAAGACCCCTCGATGGCGATCGCGGCAGCTTACGGCATGATCCACGAAGCCGCCCCCGACAGTGCGACCGTCAGGGCGACGTTCATCATCGATCCCGATGGCATCATTCGCGCGACGATCTGGTATCCGATGACGATCGGGCGCTCCGTCTCCGAGATCCTGCGTCTCGTCGAGGCCCTTCAATTGTCCGATGCCGAGGCCGTCTCAATCCCGGAGGGGTGGCAACCCGGCGGCGATGTCATCGACGCGCCATCCTTGGACATGACCGGAGCCGAGGAGCCAGCCCGTGACGATGCGGCCTGGTTCTATCGCACCCGCAAACTGGTCGTTTCGTGATGGCTTCGCTGATCCCACCCATCGTCAAGGGATTTTACGACGAGCGTACCTTCAGCATCCAGTACGTTGCCGCTTGTCCACTGACGAAGAAATGCGCAATCATCGATCCCGTCCTCGATTTCGACGAGAAGTCGGGCGCGACGGCGACGATCTCCGCCGATGCGATCCTCGCTTACGTCGCTGAAAACGGTCTGACGGTGCAATGGATACTGGACACCCATCCGCACGCGGATCACCTCTCCGCCGCGGACTATCTGCGGACCAAGACGGGCGCACCCACAGCCATCGGCGCTCACGTGGTCGAGGTTCAGGCGCTTTGGAAAGCCATCTACAACTGGCCCGATCTCGCGTGCGACGGCTCGCAGTGGGACAAGCTTTTCGAAGAAGGCGAGCGGTTCATGGTCGGCGATGTCGAAGCGCGCATCCTGTTCTCGCCCGGGCACACGCTCGCCTCGATCACATATCTGATCGGAGACGCCGCGTTCGTCCACGATACGCTGTTCATGCCTGACAGCGGAACGGCCCGCGCGGACTTTCCCGGCGGCAGCGCCGCGCGGCTTTACGGATCAATTCAGGATATTTTCGCGCTCCCCGATACGACCCGCGTCTTCACCGGACACGACTACAAGGAAGGCGGCCGCGACGCCGGCTGGGAAAGCACCGTCGGCGAACAGAAGACCAAGAACATCCACTTTGCCTCGAACCCGACGCAGGATGACTTCGTGAAGGTCCGGGAGGCGCGCGACAAGGCGTTGCCGATGCCGCGCTTGATCCTCCATGCCTTGCAGGTCAACGTCCGAGCCGGCCGCCTTCCAGATCCGGAATCGAACGGTCGACGCTATTTCAAGTTTCCGCTGGATGCCCTGGGAGGCGCGCCTTGGGCATGACTCAGATGCTGGCACTCGGTGACGTCGAACCGGCCGCTGACCTTCTCAAAAGTCTCGCAAATCCACAACGATTGATGATCGTCTGCACTCTTGTCGAAGGCGAGCGGTCTGTCGCCGACCTCGAACGCGCGTTGGCGATCCGGCAGCCATCCTTATCCCAACATCTTGGTAGCCTGCGCGAGGCCGGCATCATCGCGCCGCGGCGGGAAGCCAAGTCGGTGTACTACAGGCTGAGCGACGAGCGCGCGATACGAGTCATTGAAACGCTTCATGCGATCTTCTGCAAATCGGAATCGAAGAAGACAACCGCAATCAAGAAGCCGGTCGCGGCCATTCCACCGAAATCTCAGGCGCGATCACTTCCAACGGAAGCGGCCCGGTTCGCTCGTGTCGGAGGTTAGATAGGCATGGCCCATTACATCTTGCCTTGCCTTGGCGGACTCTTGATCGGGGTTTCCAGCGCTGTATTTCTGGCGCTGAACGGAAGGGTCGCAGGCATCAGCGGAATCTTGGGTGGCATTCTCCACAAGCCTACCGAAAGCTGGCTTTCCAGCATCCTGTTCGTCGTCGGCCTTGTCCTCGGTCCCTTGGTGTATCGTTCGATGCTGGGAACGTTTCCGATCGTCCGCGTCGAAGGATCGTTGCCCATTCTTGGGGTCGCCGGTCTTCTCGTCGGGTACGGCACCCGTCTCGGATCTGGTTGCACGAGCGGCCACGGTGTCTCCGGGCTCGCGCGTCTCTCGCCTCGATCCATCGCGGCCGTGGTGACGTTCCTCGTATCGGGTGCGGTTACGGTATCCGCGATGCGAGCCTTCGCGTGACCGCCTTCCTCCGCCTCGTCGTATCGCTGACGTGCGGGCTCGTTTTCGGCTTCGGTCTGTCTTTATCCGGGATGCTTGATCCCACGCGAGTGCGCGGCTTCCTCGACGTCTTCGGTCATTGGGACCCAAGCCTCGCTTTCGTCCTCGCCGGAGCGGTCGCCGCTTCATACGTCGGCATCCAGATGACCAAGCGCATGCGCAAGCCGATCCTCGCTTCTTCGTTCGATCTTCCGTCGAAGAAGCAGGTCGACGCACGACTGCTCGTTGGGTCAGCTATGTTCGGCGTTGGATGGGGGATGTCCGGCCTGTGTCCCGGACCGGCCATCGCCTCGCTGGCGTTGGGGCTCGTGCCGACAATGGTTTTCACGGCCACGATGCTCGTCGGCATGGCCCTCTTCGCGCTTTTGAATTTTGCTGGGCCGAAAGGAGTTTCAAATGGATAGACGAACGTTTCACCGTGTTGGACTGGGCATTATTGCAATGTTCGCACCCACCTACGCCGAAGCGTCTCCAGCGGAGGTCGAACGAACTGCCGCCCAACTTCATCGCGTGAGCATACAGGTCAGCACCGACGATCACAGGACGCAGGAACTCGCCCTCACGAACGCTCGGAACTTCGCCGCGTATTACAAGGAAAAAGGCGAAGCATTCGCGATCGAAGTCGTCGCTTTCGGTCCAGGTTACGGCATGCTTCAACAAGACGTTTCCAGCGTCGGAGCGGTCATCGCGAACCTCATGCAAGACTTCGGCACCTCACTTTCTTTCTCTGCCTGTCAAAACACACGTAGGGCCATAGCGAAGGCAAAGGGCGTGAAGCCAGACGAAATTACTCAAATCCAAGGTGTTAGAGACACGCCAAGCGGCGTCGTGCGCCTTGCCGAATTACAAAAGCAGGGGTGGAGCTACATCAAGCCTTAAGTACCAAAGGCTGTCCGAGCTTCTCTCTTCCCTTAAGAAAGAAAAGCTATGAACAATTAGGATTTGAAGGTCCGGTTTCGGTTCAACAACTTGATCCCGAGAATGGCGTGTTTGGGCGCAAAGCCGAAGGTTCCGTTACCGACCGGCCTGGCTTCCTACCCCCCTCGAACGATGCGGCTGCAGGAAGGGCGCGAGCGCTACCATGCCGGCGCTGACGGCGCACATCAGCCACAGGCTGGAGCCGAACGAGGATGAGGCGTCGCGAAGGGCGCCGACTGACAGGGGGCCGAAGGCAGCGATCAGATAGCCAACCGTAAGCACGAAGGCGGTCCAGGTGTTGGCCGATTCGACACTGTCGGTGTTGTCCAAGGGCAACGTCATGCCGAGGCTGAAGCCACCGCCGAGGCCCAAAGCGGCAACCGATACGCTGACAAAGGGAGCAGCCATCGGAGCTAAGGCGAGCGAGACGATTCCAGCCGTTGTCAGCAGACCGCAAAGGAGAAGCCAGAAGCGCCGATCCTCCGACTTGCTCCGCCAGCCGAAGGCGAAGGTGGCCACTGTGAAGGCTGCGGTAAAGGTCGCCAGTACCAGGCCCGCCTTGGACGTTGAGAAGCCGGCCTCCCGGTAGATGGATGCCGTCCACGACACGAAAGCGTAGAAGAGGAAGTTGTCGAAGGCGAAGTAGAGCGCGACGCGCCAGGCGGTGCCGTTGCGGACGGGCAGCGCGACCTTGGCGGCCGGGAGGCTCGGTGCCCGATGCGCGCCGCGCGCAACAACGAGCCAGGCCGGGATCGCGATGACACCAAGGAGCGCCCACATTCCGATCGCCTCGCGCCAGCCGCCAAACGCGCCGGCCGCGACCGGCCCCGTCAGCGCTGCCGATGCCGTACTGCCCGTAGAAAGGGCCATCGCGTAGATTCCCATCAGGAGCGCCGCCTTCGTGGGAAAGCTTGCCTTGATAAATCCGGCGATCAGCGTGCCGGCGATGGCGATGCCCGCACCGACGCCAGCCGTTGCCAGCAACAGGATGAGCGCGTTCGGTGCGAAGGCGCGTGCCGCCATGGATACCAGAAGCAAGCTCAGGGCGGCGATCACGACCCTGTCGCGGCCGAAACGGCGCGCGAGCGACGGTGTCGGCAGCGCCAGCAGACCCATGAGGAAATCGGGGATCGTCGTCATCAGCGCCGCAACGGAATGCGTAAGCGCGAAATGCTCGCGGATGGCGGGGAGGACCGGTCCAATCGAGACGATACCGGGCCGCAAGTCGATTGCGACGAGCACGATCGCGGTGATGGCCACCCAGGGGCTGGCGCGTTCGGATGCCGTGGCGTGCTGGGCACCGGGCGCGTTCCGCGGAGTCAGATCATGCATGCGGACGCCTCATTATGTTGGCACGTCGATGGATGCGTCAGCTCGCCTATGGCTCACACCGAAACAATACGCGTTTTCACGAAGGCGACGGCTAGCGATAAAGAATCAGAGCATCCCAGAAGTAGCGATATACTGACTATTAAATTTGAGCGCGCCGCTGAAGGCACCGCGCGGAGGGACATCGAAGCGTTGGAGGTCGAGGTCAAGACAAGCAAACGTGCCAAGAGAGCTCTCCTTAACCGCGGGATCGTTACGGCATCGGCGCGATAAAAAGACCGACGGACGCCGCCTGTGTCCCGCTGATCTGAAGCGTCACCGGGCTTGCAGCGAGCGTCACACGAATACTCTTGCGTACGCCACGGCAATCGGCGGCTCCCGTAAAAGCCAACGGCTTGACTATATGGCCATCT
>NZ_LMUU01000168.1:99639-126193 GCF_009765775.1 Beijerinckia sp. L45 | reverse complement strand
CTCTCAGGTGTCGCGATGTCGCGATGCCCCGCGTCGTTCTTGAAATCGGTATCTACCGCGGAAGCGAGAAATGCGCTCGCCATTGGTGATAGGGGTTCGCGTTTCGAAAGTACGAGTCCAATGGCTTGGCTATGCGTCGGCTCGACAAGATCGATCGCTAAGACGTCGGCCAAAGCGCCGAAAAGATGAAGAAAGGTGTGCGGCACGATGCCAGCCCAGCCGCCATGACGCACATGAGAGCAAACGCTGAGAAAAGAGTTGCTGACGATCGTCGGCCTGAGCGTCAGTCCCATCGATAGTGCGACATTGTTGATGATCCGGCGGTTCTGCATGTCTTCGCTCAGGAGGCACAGCTTCTCCTCGACGGCCTCGGCCCAGGTTATGGTCCGTCTACCAACATATTTTCGGACATCACTCGTCAGCAGGACGTAACGCTCATGGTATAGCGGAACACGCCTCACATTCAGAATGGGCTCGTTCTCAAGGTAAGTTATGCCTGCATCGATCTCGAAAGCATCCAATCCGCGTTGGATAGCCGTCGATGTTAGCGATTGGATTTCGACGGTCGCCGCCGGGTGAACAGCGCAAAACGGCGTCGTCAATAATGCAACCGAAGGCATTGCGGCCGGAACGACGCCGATGCGGAGAATTCCGCTGAGGCCTTGCCGGAGTCCCATCAGATCCGATCGGAGGCTGTCGTAATCTGCAAGGATCTGGTTTGCCCACTCGAGCACCTTACGGCCTTCCGGCGTTAGACCGAGATAGCGGTGTCCGCGATCGACGAGGCGGATTTCCAAATCTTCTTCGAGCTTGCGGATCGCGGCAGAGAGAGTTGGCTGCGATATGCAGCAGACCTCCGCCGCACGGGCAAAATGCTTCTCCTTAACCAGAGTCACGAAATAGAAGAGGTGGCGGACCAGCATTGACATGACCAAGCGCGGCACCGAGGCGTCGCTATTCCCTTCTGACTATACCCCTTGTCGCTACAAAGCCATATGCCGAGCGATGGGGATGCTTCGTGCCAAAGGCGATTGTGCTTTCATCTAATATCTTGATTGAATGCCTCTATCGATCCTTCAAAGACTTTCATTGGATTTACGAAGCCGCTCAGTCGAGCCTGTGGCGGTCGAAGGCACTGAAAAGGGTGCCACGGCAAAGGAAACGCTCTCTGATCCTACCCTTTCAATGGGGTCGAGCACGACCGAGGCTCGCTCGAACTCCGGTCCGACGTTTCCTCTTGAGCATCCAGGAGGACGGTTCATGGCGAAAATTATCTGCGTTCTTTACGACGATCCGATCGACGGCATGCCGAAGATCTACGCCCGAGACGACCTACCAAAGGTCGAGACGTATGCTGACGGTCAAAAGCTCCCAACGCCGAACGGCATTGACTTCCAGCCCGGCGAACTGCTCGGCAGCGTGTCCGGCGAGTTGGGACTTCGCAAATATCTGGAAGGGCACGGTCATGAATTGATCGTAACGTCCAGCAAGGACGGCGAAGACTCGGTCCTCGATCGTGAGCTCCACGATGCGGAAATTGTGATCTCACAACCGTTCTGGCCGGCTTACATGACGGCAGAACGCATCTCCAAAGCACCCAAGCTGAAGATGATCGTGACTGCCGGCATCGGGTCCGATCATACCGACCTTGCAGCGGCGAGCAATCACAACATCACCGTTGCTGAAGTGACCTACTGTAATTCGATCAGCGTGGCCGAGCATGTCGTCATGATGATCCTCGGCCTCGTGCGCAATTACATTCCGTCTTACCAGTGGGTCATCAAGGACGGCTGGAACATCGCCGATTGCGTTGCGCGATCCTACGACGTCGAGGGTATGCACGTCGGCACGGTTGCCGCGGGCCGCATCGGCCTCGCCGTCCTACGCCGTCTAAAGCCATTCGATATGCATCTTCATTATTTCGACCGTCACAGGCTGCCCGTGAGCGTCGAACAGGAGCTCAACCTCCACTGGCATCCCAATGTTGAAGACATGGTCAAGGTTTGCGACGTCGTCACGATCAACTGCCCATTGCATCACGAGACTGAGAACTTGTTCGACGCGGCCCTGCTCGGCAAGATGAAGCGTGGCGCCTACATCGTGAACACGGCGCGCGGCAAAATCGTCGATCGTGACGCCGTCGTGGCGGCGCTGGAAAGCGGCCAACTCGCCGGCTACGCGGGTGACGTCTGGTATCCGCAGCCGGCTCCCGTCGACCACCCATGGCGGAAGATGCCGCATCACGGCATGACCCCTCACATCTCCGGGACTTCGCTCTCGGCGCAAGCCCGTTACGCTGCAGGAACCCGCGAGATCCTTGAGTGCTATTTCGAGGGGCGTCCGATCCGGGACGAGTATCTCATAGTCGACAAGGGCGGTCTCGCCGGCGTCGGCGCGAGGTCCTACAGCAAATAGCGAAGCTATCTTGGTGGGGCGCGCAACCTCGCGGCCCCACTTTGCCATCGCCACGAAAAGCTTCGAAGATTTCTTCAGACCCGAGGACTACAAAAAGATCCTCGATGTCAAAAAGGCTAAAAACTGGACCTGAAAGAACATCGTCGCCGAAATCGGAGTTATGTCGGAGGTCCTCGTCGTTGGCGCGCTACTCGGCCAGATGAAGCTCACTAAACCTCAGAGTGAGAAAGCCGCGAACTTGTTTGGCCTCGCCGAGAACGAGCAACGAATGCTCAACGAGGTACCAATGCGCGGCATGACGATGCCACCAACCGATCCTTCGATCTATCGCTTCTATGAGCTCGTGATGATCAATGGACCAGCCTGGAAAGCGATCATCGAAGATGAGTTTGGCGACGGGATCATGTCGGCAATCGACTTCGATCTAGAAATGGTCCGGCTGCCCGATCCTAACGGAGACAGGGTGAAGCTGACGATGTCGGGCAAGTTCCTACCGTACAAGTACTACGGCGCGAACGGCAACCATCAGGCGCTCGGCTACAAGGAGACATGACGCTACAGGTAGCTTTGACCTTCCGGCACGCTGACGCTATATACGGGAAGCTATAGCGACGCGCAACGAGCTGCGCGCCGAACTTAGCGGAGAGACATCAAGACAGGTGAGACATGCGCCTCGCCTATCAAAAGAATACAAGAGTAAGAACCATGTCTGTCAACGAAGCACAGAACAAAGCCGAGGAGGAGCTGCTCAATCTCATCCGGGGAGGCAGTGCTCAACGCTTCGTCGTTTCGATCTCCCGCCATGCGGGACGATGGACTGTCGAGGCGACGGACCGAAGCTCGGGACTCTCGCGAGTAGGCGACGGAGTGAGTTTTGCGGAGGCATGGCTGCAGCAGGAGCCGAAGCATGCTCATGGTTTGGTAGCCAACGATCACAGTGCTGATGCAGGGATTAGCATGCCCGGTCTCCATACCTAGGCCCTTCGTAACCTGCGCAGCGACTTCGCGTGAGCTGAACGTTTCTGCCGCCTAACCTACTGCTCTATCAACGATCGACCACCGATACCGCGTCTGCGTTGGGTCGATCACATCATGCGTTGACACAAGAAAGATACCGGTATCGTTATATACAGTGAAATACAACGACCAGTTGGTCCAGGCGCAAAGGAGAGATCTTTGTTGAAAGCCAAAAACTTCGTTCCGTTGTCGGCGGCTCTCATCTTCACATGCTTCGCGGCTCAAGCCGCCCCAGCCGACGTTGCCTTACCGGGCGACCACGCGTTTCCCGAGAGCCTTTCATCCTCAGCCGACGGCACGCTCTACATTGGAGGACTCACCACCGGCGGCGTTCTGCGCATCAAGGCAGGCAGCGCCAATGCGGAACAGTGGATCAAACCAGGGGCCTTTGGGACGCGGTCGATTTTCGGCGTCCTGGTCGATGAACACACCAAGACTCTTTGGACATGTTCCAACGACATTTCAGCGGCAGGCATTCTTGGCCCGGGCGACGTGACCGGCAGCTATATCAAGGGTTTCAATCTCGCGACCGGAGAAGGCAAAGTCAGCGCGAAGCTTCCCGGCGCGAAAGCGCTCTGCAACGATATTGCGATCGGCCCGGATGGCGCGCCGTACGTCACAAACTCTTTTGCGCCCGAGATTTTACGGTTCGATGCGACCAAGCAACAGCTGGACGTCTGGGTTTCCGATCCGTTGCTCGCGCCGCCTGAAGGCGGGGCTGGGTTGGATGGTCTTGCGTTCGACCGTGACGGAAACCTCGTCGTCGACACCTATAACAAAGCGGAGCTTTTTCGGATTGACGCGAAGGATGGCAAGGCAGGAAAAGTCGCGAAGCTGACGCCCTCCAGAGCATTGGTTCTGGCGGACGGTATTCGCCAAGATGGAAACGGCTTTTTGATCGTCGAGGGTGGCGGGCGGTTGGATCGGATGTCAATCGAAGGCGACAAGGCCACGATCGCGACGCTTAAAGACGGCATGGTCAATCCGACTGCGGTGACGACGGTCGGTTCGACCGCTTGGGTCGCCGATGGACAGGTGGGCTTTGCCTTCGCGCCGAAGTCCGGGCAACCTCACTTGCCGTTCACGCTTTACGCGGTGGCGCTACCCGCGCCCTGATCGCCTTCGGAGCCGCGTTCTTACGCGGCGTTAGATTACGCCGCGAGTCTCTTGGGAGATGGAAGACATGACAAAGCGATACCTTCCGGTTTTACGAGCCACTGCTGCGACCTTGCTGGTGTCCGCATCCTCTCTGGTTATCGGGCCAGCGATCGCCGACAGCCAAAAAAAGGCTTCGCCACCGGCCTGTAAAGACGACGGTGGCGGCATCGCATTGCCGCATGGGTTTTGCGCTACGGTCTTCGCCGACGCAGTCGGCCACGCCCGCCAAATGGTCGTGGCTGCTGACGGCACGCTTTACGTCAACACCTGGAGCGGCCGCTATTACAAGGCTGACCAGCCGCCGCCGGACGGCGGTTTTATTGTTGCTTTGAAGGATACCAACAAGCGCGGCAAGGCTGACGACATCGTTCGCTTTGGTGAGAGCGTTGCAAGCGGCGGGCATGGCGGAACCGGGATCGCGATGTACAAGGACGGTCTCTATGCCGAGATCGACGACAAAATCGTGCGATACACTCGCAAAGACGGTGAGCTCGCGCCGTCGGGACAGGTGCAGACCGTGGTGAGCGGCCTTCCTGTCACCGGCGACCATCCGATGCATCCTATCGCCATCGACGCCGACGGTGGTTTGTTCATCGATCTCGGCTCCGCGACGAACGCATGCGAGACGAAGAACCGGATGCCGGGGTCTCCTGGCCTCGATCCTTGCAAGGAAAAGGAGACGCGTGGCGGCATCTGGCGCTACGACGCCAGCAAGACGAACCAAGCGTTCTCACCCGCCGAACGGTTCGCCTCCGGCCTGCGGAACGGCGAAGGCCTCTCGTTCGACGGCGCCGGGCGCATCTACGCGACGCAGCACGGCCGAGATCAGCTCTATGAAGACTGGGGCAAGCTCTACACGCCGGAACAAGGTCACAGTCTGCCGGCTGAAGAGCTGGTCATCCTCAAAAAGGGCGGCGATTACGGCTGGCCCGAATGCTATTTCGACGGCGAACAAAAAAAGCTCGTTCTGGCGCCGGAATACGGTGGCGATGGCGGTAAGAAGGTCGGCGTATGCGCGGATCGGGTGGCGCCAGTGGCTTTCTTTCCCGCGCACTTTGCCCCAAACGACATGAAGATCTACGAGGCAAAGCAGTTTCCGTCCGCTTACGACGGCGGCGCTTTCGTAGCGCTCCATGGGTCGTGGAACCGTGCCCCGGCGCCGCAGGGCGGCTATAGCGTCGTCTTTCAGCCGCTCAAGGACGGTAAGGCGTCAGGTCCTTACACGGTCTTTGCCGACGGCTTTGCAGGAAAGGTCAAAGAGCCTGGCCGTGCCGATCATCGTCCTTCGGGTTTGGCGATAGCGCCTGATGGCTCATTGTACATCTCTGATGATGTTCACGGCAGGATCTGGCATGTGACGTACAGCGGCGATATCAAAACCCCGGTCGAGGCGGCCGCATCGCCGGCCGCTGTCGCCACAGCATCGGGTGAAGCACTTCCACCCGAAGGCATCCATCCGGACGCAGGGCGCGAGATCGGCAATCTGCCGGTCCCCGCCGGCGCAACGAAACAGGACATTGCGCTGGGAGACCAGATCTTTCACGGCGAAGTCGATGGCGGCACGTGCGGCGGGTGTCACGGCAGCGATGCGAAGGGCGGCCCGATCGGACCCGATCTGACAGCCGGCAAGTGGCTGTGGAGCGACGGTAGCCTCGACGGTCTTAAAACGACGATTGCAAGCGGCGTTCCTGAGCCCAAGGAGCACCCTGGCGCCATGCCGCCAATGGGCGGCCTTGATCTCTCCCCGCGTGACCTGAACGCGGTCGCATCCTACGTGTGGGCTGTTGGGCATCAACCAACCGCAAAATAGACTGGGCATACAGGGCTGGGCACTCGACGCGTGTCTCTTTTTGGCGCCGTAAGCGATTCTTGCGGCTATTTCCCTCCACGGCGGCGCGGCGCGTCCGATCCCGCGCCGATGACCTTTTGCTAGCACGGATAGGCTTACTTTGAGGAAACAGCCTGCCACCAGTCATCGAGCGCGTCAGCCTCCGCAGGGAGAAACGTGGCGAGGGATCCGACAAACGCCAGCCACTCCTTGTTGAACGCTGGCGAGACGGCAGTCAGAATGGGGATGTCCGCCTCCGCTGCAGCCGCAAACGCGGACGTCAAACCGCCCCTGCCCGCCTCAAGCTTTCCGAATTTGCTGATTACGACAAGATCGCACCCAGCGATGATCTGCTGTCTCAAGTCCTCACACGCCGCGACCACGCCCGTCGCATCAAGCTGGCAGGACCTCGATCCAGAGCCAAGATCCTGAGAAATGGAATACGGTTAATCCGTCGTGATATTCCTTAGAACTCCAGATGGTCGGCAGCGGTTCACCACAATCGTTTGATACTCGATCAAGCCAACGATCGAACAGCCGGTCGATGACCACCGTCGCGTAAAGCTGGCGAGAAGGTCCTGTATGATCGTGCTGGCCGCTCCCTGGATAGCGCCTATCCTTTGCTCACCAACCTTGTGTCCGCTGAGACTAAGCGGTCGGCATGCCGGCTCTTCAGAAGCTTTTGAGGACATACCTGATCGCTTCCAACATATCTTTCTTTTCTTCGGATATAACGTTCACGTCGGGGATTATACACCGGTTCTAACATTGTCAGATCTCGATCAAGGAGCGTTATTGTGACAATATCGAAGTATAAAATACACCCATGGTTTCAAACCGCGCCGACGAAGGCGCGGGTTCATTGGTACGCTGTCGTCGCGATCGCGATATCGGTAGCAGGGGGGCAAGGCGCGATGGCGGCACCTGTGCAGATCTATGCGGCAGGAAGTCTTAAGGCCGCGATGCAGGCGCTCATCAAAGAGTCTGGCCTGCCGGCGGGCGCCATCGCCGAGCCGGTGTTCGGACCCGCCGGTACGCTGCGCTCGCGGCTCGAGACGGGCGAAGCGGCCGATATCTTCGCATCGGCGGACACGGCTCAGCCTAAAGCCCTGGCGGCAACAAAGCCGCAGAGCCTGATCGTTCCGTTCGTTCGCAACCGCATGTGTGTGCTCGCCAAATCATCGGTCGGTCTCACGGCTGCCAACCTGTTGGACAAGTTGCTCACGCCGGATCTGCGGCTCGCGACGTCGACTCCCGTCGCGGATCCTGGTGGCGATTATGCGATGGCCGTCTTCGAGAAGGCGGATCAGATCCATCCGGGCGCGGGCGCGACGTTGCGGGCCAAAGCGCTACATCTGCTCGGTACACCCGGCAAGATGGTCCCCAACGCCGGCAAAAACCCCGCTGCGGCGATCTTCCTGGAGAACCAAGCCGACGCGCTGATCTACTATTGCAGCGGCGCACCGGGCGTTGTGAAGGAGGTGGATGGCCTTGTGAGCCTGCCGCTTCCGGAGCCCCTCGAGGTGCATCCGGTCTATGCCTTGACGGTCCTATCGGACAAGCCGGATGCGACGCGTTTCGCCTTGTTCGTCGTCTCCTTGAAAGGCCAGGCCATTCTCTCGCGCTTCGGCTTTTTGCCGTTGACCGAACAATAGCCGACGCAGCGAGAAAGACGCTCCGGCCTCGTGTTCCCCCGGGCCAGAGCGCTGGTTCGACGCTCTTACGCGAGCGAAGCCATGTCGATGACGAAGCGATATTTCACGTCGCTCTTCAGCATCCGGGTGTAAGCCGTCTCGATCTCCTCCATCTTGATCATCTCGATGTCGGCGGTGATGCCGTGCTTCGAGCAAAAGTCGAGCATCTCCTGCGTTTCCGCGATGCCGCCGATCAAGGAGCCTGCGAAGTTGCGCCGGCGCCAGATGACGCTGAAGACGTGAACCGACAACGGCTTTTCCGGCGCGCCGACTTGCACGAGGGTGCAGTCCGGCTTGAGGAGCCCGAGATAGGCGTTGATGTCGTGGTCGGCTGCGACGGTGTCGAGGATGAAATCGAACGTCTCGCCTTGCGCGGCCATCGCGTCCGCGTCCTTCGATACGACGACATTGTCGGCGCCGAGCTTGCGCGCGTCGTCGGCCTTCCCAGGTGATGTCGTGAACAAAGTAACCTTGGCGCCCATCGCGTGCGCCAACTTGACACCCATGTGACCCAGGCCGCCAAGACCGACGATTCCAACCTTCTGGCCTGGGCCGACACCCCAGTGTTTCAGAGGTGAATAGGTCGTGATGCCGGCGCAAAGCAGCGGCGCGACCCCTGCCAAGTCGAGGTTCTTCGGGATGTTCAACACGAAGTGCTTATCAACGACGATATGGCTGGAATAGCCGCCGAAGGTATAGCCGCCCTGCGTATGCTTGTCGGCGCCATTGTAGGTGCCGACAAACCCCGGCTTGCAATATTGTTCGAGCCCTTTGCGGCAACTCTCGCATTCCCGACACGAGTCGACCATGCAGCCGACGCCTGCGGTATCGCCCGGCTTGAAGCTGGTGACGGCGCTGCCGACGCGCGTCACGGTACCGACGATTTCGTGGCCCGGAACGCAAGGATACATAGTGCCGCCCCATTCGTCGCGGACCGTATGCAAGTCGGAGTGGCACACGCCGCAGAAGAGGATCTTGATTTCGACGTCGTCGACGCCGGGATCGCGCCGCTCAAAGGTGAATGGCGCCATCGCGTCCTTGGGACCCTGAGAGGCGTAACCGGTACAAGAAAACATGAAGTTCTTTCATCGTTTGAGGTCTAACGATCAGCTCGTCAGCAGGTGCTATATCCATCAAGCAAACAGAACGACAAGGCGCTTTCGTCGCGACATTCAGTCTGCGAGCTGCATCGTGCGACCCGAAGCGGCCTCCTGAAGCGCCGCGAGAAAGCTTGCCAGGCTCGCCGATCGTAAGGGAACAAACGGCTTGCCGGCGTCGCGGCAGATCTTCTTCACCTTCCCCGCAGCAAGGTGGCTGATGCAGTCGACGGGAAAGAAGGCGCGATCGGCCTGGCTGATCAGCCCCGGCAGTAGCGCGATATTGTCTTCGATGCCGCCATCGTGAGCAAGGAGCGCGCCGCCGTGTCGGGCCGTTATCGTCTTCAACTGATCGACGAGCTTCGGGCGACCCCCGACATAGAGAAGGGTGAGACCCTGCAGATCGAGCGATACCGGATCGGGCCCGCCCGTTTCGCAGCCTTCGTGCTGGAAGACCGATTCGAGCGCCGCGATTTCGTCTCTAAACCGTTCGTTTTGCGTCGAGATGATTACGGTGCGCTGTTCGGCGACACGAAGCTGCTTTTCGACGTGCTGTAGACGCTCGGCCAAGGCGACCGCACGCGCTTTCTCGGCGTCCAACCTTTGCAGCAACGACGTTGCTTCGGTGGGATCGCCCGCCGCTTTGTTCTTTGCGCAGTCCTGTGCCGCGTATTGCAGGCGTTCGGCCTCGAGTGTCGCGATCCGGCGCAGCAACTCTGAGCGATCCTGCGTCGCGGCCTGAAGACGGGTTTCTTGGCGGGCAGCCCTTTCGACCTGCTCGCCCAGGTCTCGCTCGAGTCGCGTCAGCCGCGCGATGTCGACCCGGTTTGCCGAGCCGACAAGATGCGACAACATATGGACCTCGCCAAAAACGTCCTCGCGTAAGGCTCGATCCGACGCCGGGTGCGTGAGCACGGCCCAATAAGCACCTGGGATGGCGCCCTGCTCAAAGGCCTGCTGCCAAAGTGTACGAATCTCGGCCGGCGTGCCGGCCTTGGCGAAGCGCTTGATGACAATCTCGTGGCGTCCGTCGATGGTCTTGTGAAGTTGCTTTCCGCCGAGATCGTGCTGCCCCGCCGCGCGAACCCCCCGGCTGTGCAGTGCGTGATCCGAGGCCGTTTTCGCGTCGGGCTCTCGCATGCGGACGAAAAACTGGCGGAGCTCGGCAGCTGTCAGGCACGTTCCGACGATCGAGCAATGGAACATCGGGGCGATGTCCCAGATCTTGATGCGCCGCTCGCTCTTCGGGTCTACAGTAACCGCCGGCTCAGGCGCATGCACGCGCTTGAGCAAGGCGCCAAGGTTGGTCTCCGACTTGTAGTTCAGGACGGTCTGTGCCGACACGGAAGACCCCACTGCTATATCCAGTTGGGAATAACGCTAGCTTGCATCGTCATGGCTCGCAAGGGTCTTCAAGCCGAGTGGCCGTTTTCCGTCGGGACCGGTTCCTTGGCTGCTTCGACGCTTGCTGTTATAGCCGCCGGGATATAACGCCTTTGGAACCGGCGTGGATCTTCTACCCCCGGGAATGCGACACCCGCTGTTTTGGAGACAGGCCCTATGAATAACAACCTGAACTTCTATATCGACGGCAGCTGGGTCCACCCGATCACGGCAAACGCGATCGATGTCATCGATCCCTCGACCGAAGAGGTCTTCACCCAGATTTCTGGTGGCACCGCCGCGGACGTCGACCGCGCCGTGACCGCTGCCCGCGCGGCGTTCGAAACCTTTTCGCGCACAAGCGTCGCGGAGCGTGTCGATCTGCTGGAAAGCGTCTGCGCCGAATACGACAAGCGCTACGAGGACATCGCCCAGGCCGTCTCGCAGGAGATGGGCGCGCCGCTCGCCTTCGCCCGCGGCGCCCAGGCCTTCATCGGCCAGGCGCATCTGCGCGAGATCCTGCGCGTGCTGAAATCCTACCGCTTCTCCTACATGAACGGCACGACTCAGATCGTGAAGGAGCCGATCGGTGTCGTGGGCATGATCACGCCTTGGAACTGGCCGCTCAACCAGATCACCTGCAAGGTCGGCCCGGCGCTGGCGTCGGGCTGCACCATGGTGCTGAAGCCGAGTGAGATCGCGCCGATCACCGGCATCATCTTCGCCGAAGTCATGCATGCCGCCGGCGTGCCGAAGGGCGTGTTCAATTTAGTGAACGGCGACGGCGCGAGCGTCGGCGCGGCAATTTCCGCGCATCCCGGCATCGACATGGTGTCCTTCACCGGCTCGACCCGCGCCGGCGTGCTTGTCGCCAAGGCGGCGGCGGAGACGGTCAAGCGCGTGCACCAGGAGCTCGGCGGCAAGTCCGCCAACATCCTGCTGCCGGATGCCGATTTCGCCCGCCGTGTGCCGGAGGGCGTCGCCAACTGCTTCAGCAACAGCGGCCAGAGCTGCAACGCGCCGACGCGGATGTTCGTGCCACAGGAACGTCACGCCGAAGTCGTCGAGATTGCCCGCAAAGCCGCGCAGAGCTTCACCGTCGGCGATCCGCGCAGCGACAACTCGAACCTCGGTCCGGTCGTCAGCAAGCTGCAGTTTGACAAGATCCAGGCGCTGATCCAGGCCGGTATCGACGAGGGCGCGGAGCTCGTCGCTGGCGGCACCGGCCTGCCGGACGGTTTGTCCAAAGGCTACTACGTGCGCCCGACGGTGTTCGCCGGCGTCACGCCGGAGATGCGCGTCGCCAAGGAAGAGATTTTTGGGCCGGTCATCTCGATCATGCCCTACGACAGCGAGGAAGGCGTGATCCACGAGGCCAACAACACGGTCTACGGTCTTGCCGCCTACATCCAGTCCGAGGATCTGGAACACGCCCGCCGCGTCGCCAGCCGAATGCGCGCCGGCACGATCTACATCAATGCGCCGAAGCCAGACATCGCCGCACCGTTCGGCGGCTACAAACAGTCCGGCAACGGGCGGGAATGGTCCGTCTTTGGTCTCGACGACTTCGTGGAGATCAAGGGCGTGGTCGGATACGAGGCTGCTTGAAGCAGGCGGCCGACCACTAGGGGCATTGTGGCGACGCTTTTACGCCCCCAAAGGCAACAAGAGAGTGGGCCGGCATATCGTCTGTCCGACAACCGACGCTGACGTGCCTCAGATCCAGAACGGTCCACCGCGAGGTCCGCTTCCTGGTAGCGTGACAGCTTCAAGGAATGTCCAGCCTGGGCGCAGTGCCGACCGGCGGCTTTGATGCCTGCTAAGGCCGAGCTCACCTTGCGGAGACGGCGATCGCTAGGCGAGGCTGCCCTAGAAGCCCCGCCTAGCCCCATCGGCTCAGCGCCCTTCCTTACCCCTACCCTAGCTTCCCCTGGGGGGCGAGGAGCCCCGAGAGGTCAGCAATGGCTCCCTCCTCCGACCATAGGCCTGACCTAATTCAAGGGTTATCTGCCCACTGTGATCTCTCACGGATTACGTCGCCGCCGTGTTGACGATCACGCGGGCCTACCGGATCGCTGGCTGCCCGACGGTCTGCGGGCCACTCGGACACCCGCGACGCCGTTCACGACCACTATCTCAATTTCGGCGGCTAGATCGGTATTACCAGCACAGCCATCATCGAGCGGCAGGGTGACGGCGGCACAGATGCATGCGCCGACGTGGCACGGGGCTTATTGCCGATTGTGTAGCTTTGAGGCCGTATGAAGGGCAGCGTCATAACCTGAAGCACCACGCTGCAGCTCCCTATGTTTGCGTTGGATCGTAGAAGACCCATGAGCGAAGTGGCTGGTTGTCCGGCCACCGGACTGTTCGGTCTTCAAGTGGCGACACGCCCGTCTTCAACGAAGAGGAAATCACAAGCAGATTTTCGTGATGCAGCCACGACAACACCGAGGCGACGACCCTGCGGTCCTTTGCAAACCACCGACGGAAAACGGCTGTTTTAACAGTGTATTTTCGGCGCGCTCCATCGGAAGTGAAAAATCCATCGTGTCGATCGGGTGCTGCGATCCGTTGGTCTACAATGCGCGCGCTTCTCAGCTTGTCGTTAAGGGTGCGTTTGGCTGCTTCAACGGACGGCCGGGTCTCTGCATGATTCCCATGGGCCTGCCAGAAAAGACGAAGAAGTATTTTGAGCAACCGTTTTTTATCGAGCTTCAGGATTTTAGCGTTCACCGCCATGCACCCGCCCGCAAAGACCATCGCAAAATTCTTGGCCTGATGGTGCCAGACAGCGTTTAAGTTTGCGTTGTCTAGCTTACTCATGAATACGTTCATGTAGCGCATAACCTCTTCGCGACGTCCTTCGATGTCCCCCATGATGTACTGAACAAAGGGCTGCATCGCGACGCCGTGATTATGCTCGCAGCCCTGCCGAATGCCGCTTAGAAGACGTTCTGCGAAGTCTCTCCAAACTGTCTGATCGATCCCCGATGGGTACTGGTCTACAACCGTCTCAAATCCGGGCATAAGAGCTGAGATATCCGCGCAGCGAGCGAGCTCGCCATCGTCACGCGCTGCGCCGGCACATTTCGCATAGTAGTCGAACGAATGCTCGGCGGTTGAAAAGAAGATGCAGGCAAAAAGCGACTCGTCTCGCTTCGCGAAACTGGACGCGCTGTGACGGCGTCTTTCGCGACCTTCCCCGAGAACATAGATGGCGTTCTTGATAACGCCGTAGTACCCGCTCTCGGCGCCGCGGATTAGATGAACCTCGTTCAACGGGAGGAGCGTGTCTGCTAGCCTGGGAGCGAGCTCCTCGATCGCGGCCGACGTGTCGCCCCAGTTAGACAAACCGCTTTCGCGGCCGGCGCCGCTAATGCTGCTGGCGGCCAGCAGGCAGAGGCTCTTGCCCACTTTAGACGGACCGTGAAGGTTGAAGCCAAAGGACGAATGACCAACGAGCTTTAAAAGCATGGCAGCGAACCCTGCTGACAATGCCACGCTTGCGATGCTCGAATGCTTGCAGCAGGGATTGGCAACGGTCCGCTGCCATTCTTCTAAGCTCCCTCTCGGAACTGTTATAAAGGCAGATGCCGCGCCGAAATGCGGAGGTACGATCCTAGTCTTTCGTTGGCGCCCAACGATTGTCACCGTGGGCGCAACAAAGGCACGAAAACCTTCTCTCCAACCCGTATGAGCAGCCCGTAGGAGGCGAAGCTGAGGATGGGAAAGTATCTCCTCCAGAACCTCCTTCGGCACATCTGCTGTAGCCGATATGTTCACATTCTTCGCGAGCAGACGGTCGAAGATTAGCGAGGGCTTCCGAAGGGCTGAACGCTCCACTTCGATTATGCCGATCTTACCATTGACCGTGTCAAATTCGAATTGTTCGAAGGCGTCTCCATCTACCTCATTCAGGATATTCGCGGTATGCCGGAATGGATATTGTTTGCGTTTCATGTATCGCTCCTCGCGCGGAACCATGCCGCTCATATGGATCGTTGACTCCAGTCAAATTCGCGCACTGCGCTCGTCGGAACATAAACGGCGTAACGTTTGTCCAGTACGGCGGCGGGTTTCGCGCCTTACGCTTGTAACGCTGTAACGCTCGTAACGCCTGCTGTGGGTGTTAAGCCGCACAGCCAGCCGTTCGCTAGTTTGTAGTTCCCCCGTTTATGCGCCAGACCAACTTTTGCTTTTTTGAATCCACATTTCTGAGTCAGACTAATCAATAGATTTGGGATTGCTGTATCTGGCCCGGCCGACGCCGTCGGCGGGTGCTCGGCGGTAGTGGCTTCAAGACTCCGCCGAAGTACTTGTTTGTCGTCATACATCCTGGTGAGCCAGGGGTGCACAATAGGGACGAAGTTGTTGAAGAGAGTTCAGTCGCCAACCCTATTGAGGGTCCTCATCGAAGTTGCCCAAAGCCGTGCTTCGATGAGAATGTCGACGATGTTCAGTTGTTCAGGTTGTTTTCACGAGGTGTAGGTGGCCATCGCGAATGACGATGCGAAGATTGCGAGCGAAGGTGCATGCGTCGAGGCCGGCCCGATCCTCCGCGAGCGCCAGGTCTAGTCGTTCGTCACACCGCAGTGGCTTCCAGCGCGTCCCGACCTTGCCCTCTGCGTCCGGTGCGAGTTCGATCCGCCGCATCGTGAGGTTCTTGAAGATGTACGCGAGGCCTCTGGCGCTGCCATCGAAGTCCTGGATGTGCACCGGTCGCTTGATGCCGCGTGTCGCTGGAAACTCTTCCTTGAGCACCTTACGGACCCGTTCGGCACACGACAGTGGAAAGATCACGTGCGCGTGCTCGACTATCCTCGGATCGTGCCAGCCATTTGCCGCCTCGTTGATGGAGATCTCGAGGCCGCCGATCGCTGGCATGTTGGGCAAAGCGCCAAACACCTTTCCTATGCGCCGGCCGATCTCATCGTAGATGTGAAGATTTCCTAGCTGATTGCGTAGGGGCACATTCTTGGTAGCGATGATCGTCGCGGCCGACCACTCCACGTTGCTCTCCTTAACCATCTTGAGCGCTACGGACACGAGCAGACGCTGACGCGCGAGTTTAACGACTGAGGACGCACCGCTTGACTGCGGCGCTTCGCTGCGATGGTCCAGGCGATGGAGCAGATCGATCACCTCCGCGCTGCCTAGACGATGACCGGCGTTGACGAGGTTGCGCGTCTCTTTGTGCGCTTCCTCCATGCTCTTGCCGGGACGGTTGTTGCGGCCTTCCGGCCAAGGCGATGGCCCTAACCGGAAGAACCGGCCGCCCTGTGGGTGCGCAAGAACCCTGGTGACTGGCAGCGTGTGCGCCCGATCAGGCATCGTGGCCTCCCTGATCGCTCGTCGACGCGACGCGGCGCGCCGATATCCAGGCCTCGATGTCCCTGCGGTCGTAACGAATGCAGCGTCGCGAGAGGCGGATCCATTTTGGCCCCAGCCCCAGGACTCTCCAGTTCCTTGCGGTCTGCGGGGCAATGCCGGTTTCGGCACAGAACGTGCGCTCGTCGATCAGTCGACTGCTCGTCTCAGACGATTGGTCGACACCGCGGCTTCGCATCCCTTTAACCATCCCGGAGTTTGGGAGCGCTTCGGCGGCAATGAATGCTTGCAGCGAGGCCTGCGAGGCCTCGTCCTGGAGCAACGTGTTCGGCTGCAAGCCGGGGTCGAGGTCCAAGGCAGCGGCCGCCGTCGAAACGAGCGTTGCACTTCCGCCTTCCACGGTAACGAGCGGCGGGTCTTGCGATGGCTGCAGGGCCAGGCCGGCGCCCGTCGGCAGCATCGTTCTGCCCTGAGAAGGGATGAGCTGCGGACTATTAGGTGGCCGTTTGCCATCGTCGTCTCCGGGGACGGCTCCGGCCTGCTTGCTGACGCGTGTTAGCTTTCGGGGAACAGCCGTGTACGACGTTCGCACAACGCCTGGCGGCAAGTATGCGCGGCTCTTGAGATGGTAACTCATGATTGCTCCTCTGACCGCAAAACGACGATGTTGTCGCTCGGCCGAGAAGTCCGTTAGGCACAGCGCAGGAGTAGATCTATTTACTTCTACGAATGAGCAAAGCCGCGCGAAGAATGTCGTCGCGAAATAAACCCCGCACTCGCGGTAGGCCCATGTTTATCCAGTCATTTACCGGCAAGATGCCGACCAGCATGAAATTAATAGGTGGAATTAATTAATTCGGCTTTGGTCCCCGCTTTCCTAGCGGCACTTTAGCGGCCTTGACTGCCCGGATCGCTTCGTTGGTTCCGAAGCCAAACTTTTCCTTGAGATACTCTCTTGCGGCCTTCTGATTGTCGAATCCCGAAAGGTCTGGCCGCTGAGGCCAAACGTTGAGAACGTCCGTCTTTGTGAATCTAGCCTCTGTCACATCGCTGATGCCGAACCTTATCCAGAACGGTTTGAGTCGCTTCTGCATAACTACGTCATTCCGCGTGACGGCAGGGCGTTCTAGATCCAGAGCTGCTTCGCAAACCAGGCGTCCCCCCCTTAGAACGACTCGAAGCTCCTCCATGGCGGAGCGGGCCAATTGGGCTTTCCAGCCGGGGTGATAACCGCTGTGACTGCGGTGCTTGACCCAGTACAGGGTTTCACGAAGGGACCATGTGTCCCGACCTATTATCATTAGGAGGCTGCTCGGCCATTCTTGCCAGCGAGCTAGGAGTAGTTCCTGGTCAATAATGAGACCATACAGCTCGCGCTCCTGATCCCAGTTGCGTATTGCGTCGTGGGCACCGGATTTGCTTTGCTCGAGAAACAGCCACTCGTCCGGAGCAATGTCGCATAGGTTTTCAGTTATGCCACTCATTGCTTGCGACTTGACCAGGCCATCCGCCATGATCTCAGACAAATCACGTTCCGCCTGCTTTCTGTTTGGCACTGGAGCGCCGCCACGACGCCATTTTGCGAGTCGATAATCTAGTTCGTCGCATGCCGCCTTGAAGGTTGGTTCATCGTCCCTGAGGTACGTGTGATAATTCGCGACCAACTTTTGGTTGCGAGTACAGATCCAAGCGACCGCTGATAGCCACGTAAGGTCCGACAGTCCCAGGGATTTGATCGATGGCCGGAACCTAGATTCGGGCGGTGGCTGCCAGGCCTCTTCGCGCTGAGCTTCTGGAACGGGCCGGCGTCGTTTCCATGCGATAGGAGTGGCATTCTTCATTTTGGGCATCCTGTGTCTCTCACAAACTTATCAAGCTGCATGACTTATTGAATTAACGACGGTGAATTGGCCGTGCCCGCTATTAAATAAAAAACCGATTTCTGCAGCCTGACTGCTGCTCGAGTTGCTCTACGTCAAGCTGACGCCAGCGATCTACACGAGCGTCATTGGCCTATCTTGCCGGCGCCTCGACACGCGTCAAAGCGGTGTCGGCATGCGTGAAGGCGGGAACCCTGCTCCGCGATTGAGCTGCATCGCTTTCCTGTTCAACTCGTTCCAGATGTCGATGCTGGCGACGTGGGGCATGCGATCGGCGCTCAAGATGGAGCCGGCTGTATGGCACCACCGCGACGCTAGAGCTCTTCAAAGGGCGGCGCGGCCGGCATCTACGGCGACTTCTTCAAGAAAGCCTTTTTTTGCGATCCGACCTGTGGCTGATGGAGAAGATGATGGGTTCCGCTCGCCGCGATCCATGCCGGCATCCAGCGCCTTCCCGGTTTGCTGGGCCCCAGCATATGGCGTCGTGACATCGAACGGCACGTCGTGCCGTTCGAGCCATCGAGGGGGACACTCGACTTCAACAAAGCCGACACGATCGGCATCGAACGGCTGGACCGTACAGGTAGGTGGAAGCGGATCGGTACGCTGGACATTGGCCGCCGGGGACAACGTAGGCCGGCGCAATCGCGGACTCATGCAAGAGGACTAGAGACTAAGGTTCACAAGCCACTTCGGTTCGCAAAGCCTCGGGCGCCGGGAGAACGCCACGAGCCGCATTCTTGCCCGTCAATCGCGTATCCTGACGCTCATCGACCTCTTTGATCCGCGCACCACGCACCACATCAACAGGGTGGCTGCGAAGATAGCCGGCACCCAGAGGCTGCGGCCTCAACGAGGCCCAAGCCTCCGCGCTCGCCACCGTCCTCGAAATGCGCCCGCTTGGCCTCGTACAGGGACTGCCTGGTACGGGAAAGACGATGTTCATAGCCGCGTTGACGCATCATGCCCTAACATAAGGGCTGGCGCGCAAAAGCGTCGATCGATTCATTCACCGGTGGGAGGCTGCAGAAAACATAACAAAAGCTAGCGCCGCGTACACGACCAGGGACATGAGTATTTCGACGACCCGATTACCAGGCCGCCGAGCGCTCGCTCGGACATCTCCCCGTCGAGGAAAGAAATATTCCAGCCAGATAAGAAGCGACCCCGGCATCCTAAAGACCAGCCATAAGGCCCAGCTGCCGGTCGTAGTCGGCCACTGGTAGCTGCGCTCGTATTGCCTGGCGTAGGGACGTTCGCGCATGGATCAGATCACTTGCGCTTAATGGTCGACCTTGGCTTACTCTTATGACTTTTGATTGTAGCGTATTTCACGCCTGTTTTGCTCTTGATAACTCGCGTGTGAGGCCGAACAAGAGAAAAGAGCTTCTTTAACATGCATCCACCCCGCTTCAGGCATATAGCAGCCGTCATCCGGCGCGCTGGCGCCGGGCGGGTGATAGCGTGGAAACCGAGGTAAACACGCCCTGTTTATTTCCGCGCGACGCGCGCGTTTCCGCGTTCGCCGTGGCGATGCCAGGGTGTTGTATTCACAGGCCACCCGACAAGGGCGACCTCAGTTTTCTCGCGCTATCACACGCTCTCGCAGATTAGGCGACATCATAGAGCTAGTCCAGTCCCGACAAACGCCCGCGTTTCCCGCCCGACCGACGATGAGATCGCCGCCGGTGGCTTGAGCCTCGCGCGGGCCGCAGTGCGGCGGCAGGCTGAGTTGAGTCGAGGCTCAGTACCCTTCGGCTCCCTTCTCGGCAGCACGGCAGCAGGCGCGTAAGACTCCGGTACCGATCCGCTCAACGTCATCAGCCTTGCCGCAGCGTCGGAGGGCGCCGCCTTACTTGCATCGGCATTGCGCATGGGCGGTTTGATGGGGGCGCAGACCCTCGCTGAGGACGCGCTGAAGTACGGCTAATCGGCAGCCGGCGAACCCCGACTACGGTTTCTGCGACGTCGCCGGTGACGTGGCGGGTGCAGCTGCAGGCGGCGCGCTTTTTGGGGCCGGCCTGCTGTTGGCGGCGATCGCCAGGCGGCACTTGGCGCGGCAGGCGGTGGTGCCGTCGGCTGGCTGATAGCCGTCCGCCATAATGGGATGGACATGAGGCGCATGGTATCGGCCGTGTCGCAGGCCATCGACAAGATCTGCGACCGGGTTGTTCTCCGCGTACAACATTCCATCTGCAGCGCGGTATTTCTACGACTGCGACCACGACGTACCTGTGGCGCTCGGCGGGTCAACGGTAGCCAAGAACGTTTGGCCGCAGCCGCTCGCCGAGGCTGAGAAGAAGGACCACTTGGAGGTCGAGATGCAGCGCCTCGCCTGTCTCGCCTTCCGGACTCTCACACCGGCCGATGTCGCCGCCGTCCTCTCGCAGGAGCAGCGCGAGATCGCTGACGATTGGCCGGCGGCGTACCGGCGCTACGTCCTTGGAATCACGTCATCCCGTTGAGGCACAGGAGGCATGGCCCTAGCTGCAGCGGACCATCCATAAGAACTTTGTAATGTATGCATGTGCACAAGAGGACATTGATTTAGCAGATTGGGTCACTATGGCGGACGGCGGCGAATCTATACCTTACGGCAAGTCCTTCACCTTAAAATAACGTTGAGAAGAAATAGCCGCAGGGGTTTATCGTCTAATATTCTCCCCGGAAATGGAGAACGCGTTTGATAAAGACAAGCGCTTGAGAAGAATGCCATTCTTGCTCGTCAGCGCCATTATTGGTTTTTTCGTGTATGACGCATTACTGTCATACGACTGGCTTTTATTACGCGATCTATTCTGGGAAGCCTGCTTTGTACGCCTGATGATATTCACTCCCGGCATGTCGGCGGTTCTGCTTATCTTGGCATTCAGCAAATCGGCGAGCGGCCATCTCGATCTCGGCGCCGTACTTCGCCGCCAGCCGCGCGAGGCGGGATCGCATGTGGCAGCGCTTTCGAGACGGCCTCGCCATAGTCGCCGCCACGATCGCGAGCGACGATCTCGATCTCCGGACGC
Organism: Beijerinckia sp. L45; assembly: GCF_009765775.1. Classification (GTDB taxonomy): domain Bacteria; phylum Pseudomonadota; class Alphaproteobacteria; order Rhizobiales; family Beijerinckiaceae; genus RH-AL1. The sequence continues at coordinate 105,373 of NZ_LMUU01000168.1, read as the reverse complement.
GCTGCCAACTAAGCTCGTGTGGTCGCCTGCTCACGATTGGGCAACAAGGCGACAACCTGGCGGCGCTCCAGATTACAAACAATCTTGCCATATCGGTGATTACGCCGGATCGCCCAGTCGTCGATGCCGACGACCCTCAATGGATCTGGTGGTTCGACGCTGCGTCGCCTGACAACGCGCAGCAGAGTGTCCTTGCTAACCGGTAACATCAGGCGTCTGGCGAAGCCCTCCGCAGGCCTTCCACCCAATGCAAGACCAAGATGATGGACGATGACCTCAAGCCGCGATGTCCGGCGCGCCGACCGAGGAAGGATCTCGTCTCCGAACCGCTCAGCGAAGATCCGTGTCTTGCATTCATCGACATCGCACCGAAACCGGCGCGCAACGATCTCGATGCTCACGGTCCGTCCTGATGCCGGCAGGTCGGCCGCGGTCCTTCGGTAGCGGCTATGCACCCTTCGCGAAGAGAGCCCGCACGACGGACAAGGACCTCAACAAGAAAAGACTTATTAAATGAGGCCCGAGCGGGCCTCATTTTTATGCGCGCTGGCTTATCCAGTTCTAACGACGCCTAAGGCGTTCTAATTCAGGGGCAAAGCCTGAGTACGTCTTAAAAGAAAAACGGGATGTAACTGCCCGTCACGACATTACGGCTATCAGGCAGTGAGCGCTCGGTTTCGAAGCTGTATTGAGGGCTTTGCTCCTTCGCAACCTCTTTCAGCAGCTCGTCCATCTCGATCGAGAGCCTACGCATGCCGTTGAGCTTCGCGTCCGAATCGAAAATCTTGCGCGATCCGTCAGGGACATTCAGCGTTCGAGCGTAGTCAAAATTACAGGCGAGATAGTCGAGCCACCGCTGGGTTTCTGCAAGTATGGCTAGCTCGTACGTAGAGCCAACCGTCAGAGCTGCCGTGTTTGCGTGGTACATAGTGGCAGCTATGTCGAAGCTCGAAAAATTGATGTCCTTTCCGTCTTCAATGGCATCGGCCTTGACGTGTTTGCAGAGCCGAATGGACTTCTTAAGTCCGCCAAGACACGCGCCCTCGCAGCGGTCAGTAACCAGCTTAATATGCCTGAAAGGCATATTGTGCAGTGTTTTCTGAAGCTTCTTGTCGAAGATGTTTACGCCGCGATCATGCTCTGCGGAGGATTGTTGATAATCAGCGGTGTTGTGCCAGTGCGACGGCACGACATCGACAGGCCTAGGAAGCGAACCGCCGGAAATCTTGACCGCCTTTGCGCCGGTCTTGTCGACCGTAGCTGCGGGATACTTCGAGTCCAGAACGTTTTCGATTTGGGTACGAAGCGAAGTCAGAGCCTGAACCGGCGTTACATGGTAAGGCGAATCGTAATAACCGGAACGCGCATCGCACCCGTGGCTGTCATAGGTGAAGAACGCTTGATCGAGCGCCAAAAGATCAACGTCGCTGACACCGCGAATATGGATGTTGCACGGCACAGAGCCTTGCAACCTGTAACCCATATTTCGCCCAACGACGCCGTTTTCAAGCTGGCTCTTCACGCGGTTGGCTGTCTCGAGGCTAACGCGCGTGTAGTCGTGATCGACCTCTTGCATCGCGCCCAATGCGTAGCGTGTGTAAGAGCGCGTTTGAGAAGGATTCCCAAGGCGACTTTTGCGTGATTCATAGGATGTCGGATCAACGACGGGAGCCGACGCCCGATGCTGAAAAGGAAGCCGCCTTTGAGGCGGCGCTACGATACCGATCTGACCGACGCCCAGTGGGACGTGATCGCGCCCATGATCCCGGACGCGCAGGCTGGCGGGCGACCACGCAAGGCGACGTCTCGCGAGTTGGTCAACGCCGTCCTCTACTTCCTGCGGGCGGGTTCTGCCTGGAGGCTGCTGCCGCATGATCTGCCGCCGTGGCAGACAGTCTATTACTATCTGCGCCGCTGGCAGGCAGAAGGCGTCTGGCTGCACGTTCACCACGCGCTGGTGCTTGCCGATCGTGAACGCTGCGGCCGGGAGGCGTCGCCATCGGCGGCGATCCTCGATAGCCAGTCGGTCCGCACCGCCGATCAAAAGGGGGCGACAAGGGCTATGACGCGGGCAAGAAGATCACCGGACGCAAGCGCCATATCCTGACAGACACCGATGGTCGGCTCCTCACCGTCCGCGTTCACGGTGCCGATCTCCAAGACCGCGACGGCGGCAAGCTGCCGCTAAAGGCATCTCGCCAGCGCTTCCCCTTCGTCGCCCGCGTCTTCGCCGATGGCGGCTACGCAGGCCGTCTCGTGCACTGGGCCGCCGACAAGACACACATTACGCTTGAGATCATCCGTCGCGGCACGCAAACCAAGGGCTTCGAGGTACTGCCGCGACGCTGGGTAGTCGAGCGCACCTTCGCCTGGATCTTCAAGAACCGCCGACTGGTCCGCGACTATGAGCAACTTACGGCCGTCGCCGAGACCCTCATCATCATTGCCGCCTCCGCCACCCTGCTGCGCCGCTGGTCATGATCAGACTGCCTTCTCAAACGCGCTCTAAGGCTTTTGAGACCGCTTTTGATAGCTCTCATCGAGGTAGCTCTTACGAAGAATCTCGGCGGAGTCGGCTGCGGTTACACGGTTGAGGCGATCGGTGCCTGCTCGCCGCGCTCGCAGGGAATTCAAGCGCCTATTGATGTCCTGAGGCATTGCTAAGTCCCCTCCTTAGTCCAGCGCATGGTGCCGAAGGTGAAGCGGCCGTGGCCGTTAAAATACTCGCCTTCCGCGACCGTCAAGTCCTTGTTGAACATAAGGTCAGCAAAACCCCGGTGTGCATTAAGTTCTGGCTCACCAATCTTTGGCTCGTTGATGTAATTATATAGTAAGCGGAAACCATCCGCTTCGTCGTAGACCAGGGCCGCCGTAATACTATTAGAGCCGGATTGCGGGGTTCGGAGACGAACACGAACTTTGTCCCAGCTTTGGATGACGGTGACGCGGCCCGACCACTTGTAGCCAAGTGTTTTGTCGGCGTTGACAGTCTGACCATCGCATAACCAGTTGCCACTCAGGTTTGGAACCCTAAGGAAGCTCGCCAGAAGTGGTAACTTCCATGCATGGCGGCTAAAAAGCCAGTAGAGGGCGAGATATATGCTTCCCGCAGTAACTAGAGAAACAAGGCTTTGCGGAATGTCATAATTATAGCCATGACTTTTCCAAACGCTGTTGAGGAACAGGAGCAAGTAGACTACGCCTGCGGCGATCAATGCTGAGGCCACGGCAAGGTACCGCCCGATCGAAGCGCGGTTCAGGCCACCAAGGACAGCGTATTCGTGCTCTTCGTTCAAAGGTCGCCCCTAATTGTGGCAGCGCGGCCGTACAGCTGGTATCAGCAGCGCCGACATTCAAGTGTTCAATGAATGTCTTTTTGTGGAAAATGCTATGTTCATGGGCCTTTGGTGGCCTCGCTGAGTTCGAGAGAGAGCTTATCAGGCCCACACGTCCGAGGTCCGGCAATGCGCCCATGCGGTTAGCGTCGAGACAACGCCCTCAATTTTGACGGTACCGCTTCCGGTGTCGGCGCTTGGCATCTATGGCGAAAGGCCTGACAGCTAAAAGAAAGCTAGACCTTTGGCCGAAATTAGCGAGAGGTACAGTCCACATTTAAGTAACTTAAGAACGAGTGCATCATGCATCGCTCTGCGATAATTCTTTTTATATTAATTTCGAGCCAACTTTTTGTAACTTTTATTGGGTATCCTTATTATCAAGACAACGCAGCGGGCCAGCGACTTGCGATATGTTGCAACACGCCGGTAGACGCCTGTAATGGCAATGGAATGCACGGCGGCATACCAATCGCGAATATTATGCAATTTGGTCTTGCCAACTATGTATGCCCTAGCGGGGTGTAGGTTTGGCGATTGGCGCACCACTACCCTCGATGATGACTTTAAGGCGCGCTTGTTAGGCTACGGCCCGCGTTCGAACGTTACATAAATCAATGGTTAGGAGCGGTACCTTAGTCTTACGTCTCGATTAGTGTGCTGTCCCGCAAATAGCTTTACTTAGCCGTTCTTGTTTGGCGAAGATTGCGTCGCTAGTGGCGGTCCATTGAAACGGCTTTGCCTGAACGTTGTAGGCAGCGACGAACGCTTCGATCTTGGCCACTAGATCTTTGGCGCTGATGAATGAGCCGCGCCGGATCTGGCGCTGCGTGATCAGGCCGAACCAGCGCTCGACTTGGTTCATCCAGGATGCATAGGTCGGCGTGAAATGCAGGGTGAAGCGAGGTCGCTCGGCCAACCACGCGCGAACCTTCGGATGCTTGTGGGCCGCGTAGTTGTCGACGACGAGGTGCAGATCGAGATCGCTCGGCACGTTAGCTTCGATGTGTTTTAGGAAGCCCAAGAACTCCTGGTGGCGATGGCGAGCTCGGCATTGCGTCATAACCTGTCCATTGGCGATGTCGAGCGCAGCAAATAATGTCGTTGTCCCGTGGCGGACGTAGTCGTGGGTAACGCCTTCGATGTAACCGAGCCCGAGCGGCAGCATCGGTTGCCGTCGTTCGAGCGCCTGGACCTGTGTCTTTTCGTCGACGCAAAGCACGAGCGCATGGTCGGGTGGATTGAGATAGAGCCCGACGATATCGCGGACCTTGTCGACGAAAAGTGGATCGCTTGAAAGCCGAAAGGTCTTCGAGCGGTGGGGTTGCACGTTGAAAAGCGCGAGCATGCGCGCGACCGTGCTTTTGGACAGCCCCGTCGTTGCCGCGGCGGATCGCACAGTCCAGTGGGTCGCGCCGATTGGTTTGCTCTCGATCACGGTGCGTAAGAGGCTTGCGATGCGCTCCTCGTCATGCGTTCTTGGCCGTCCAGGCTTGGCTTCGCCGTAGAGACCAGTCAGTCCCTTCTCAAACCATATCTTGCGCCAGTGACAGATCGTCGGGTTCGAGACGCCGAGGCGGCTTGCGATCGACGTGTTGGCCTCGCCGGCCGCGGACGCGAGGATGATTTGCGCTCGACGCACGAGGCTATGGGCGGCGCTTTGCGATCGCCCAAGTCGCTCAAGTTCGTCGCGCTCGATCTCGCTGAGCGTCAAAGCCTGTTCTTGCGGTCGACCAATGCGCGCCATGATCCGCCCTCCCAGTGAATCATCGCAATCTCATGCTCCTAAGTAAAGAGACATGCGGGACAGCACATTAGCAGGCTGTTGAAAAAGCCTCTCGTCTCTCCAGCAAGATCGTGATTCAGTCGGCCCGTTGCGGGAGGCTGATTTTGCGCGGATCTGACGAGAGAACGGGATCGTTGTTCAAGTACGTAGATCTGGAAGCGCGAGTGCACAAGGATCATCCGCTCCGCGCGACCCGGCGGCTGGTGAACGAGACGCTTGCCCTGATGGAACGCGATTTCGCGACGCTTTATGCGGGCATTGGTCGGCCCTCGATCGCGCCTGAGAAGTTGTTGCGGGCGATGCTGCTGCAAGCGTTCTACTCGGTCCGCTCCGAGCGTCAGCTGATGGAGCGGCTGGAGTTCGATCTTTTATTCCGTTGGTTCGTCGGCCTCGGCGTCGACGAGCCGGTTTGGGATCACTCCACCTTCTCGAAGAACCGCGACCGGTTGCTGTAAGGGGCTGTTGCCGCGCGCTTTCTGGTGACGCTTCTGGCGCAGCCGAAGGTGAAGCGGCTGTTGTCCACCGAGCATTTCAGCGTCGACGGCACGCTGATCCAGGCCTGGGCGTCGATGAAGAGTTTCAAGCCGCTCGAAGGACCGGATGATCCTTCGCC
>NZ_LMUU01000168.1:75859-99629 GCF_009765775.1 Beijerinckia sp. L45 | reverse complement strand
GGTGGGCGCAACGTCGAGACAGACTTTCGCGGCGAGACACGCTCCAACGCGACCCATGTCAGCACCACCGATCCTGATGCCAAGCTCTATCGCAAGGGCGCGGGTATGGAGGCGAAGCTGGCCTTTATCGGCCATGCGCTGATGGAGAACCGCTGCGGGCTGATCGTCGACGCCTGCCTGACGCAAGCCAGCGGCCATGCCGAGCGCGTTGCGGCCCTGGCGATGATCGAGCCCCACGCCGATCGTCCCGTCGCCGTGACGCTCGCTGCCGACAAGGGCTACGATGCGGCCGACTTTGTGAACGAGCTGAAGACGATGAACGTGCGGCCGCACGTGGCGCAAAACACGACGCGGCGTTCGGCGGTAGACAGGCGCACCACGCGCCATCCCGGCTACGCGGCGAGCCAGCGTGTCCGCAAGCGGATCGAGGAAGCCTTCGGCTGGATGAAAACCATCGGCGGTATGCGGCGGCCGATGCTACGCGGGACCAACCGCGTCGGCTGGGCCTTCACCTTCGCAGCCGCCGCCTACAACCTCATCTGCCTGCCGAAATTGCTGATGGAGACGGTCTGAGCGTGGTGCAAGCATGCCCACCAATGCCGTAACGAGCCGCACAAGCATCGCGAGCTACCCGAATAGATATCCACGACGTCGGCATTCCAATGCGACGTCGTACACGCCTTAAATTCAAGCCTTCTTCAACGGCCTGTTAGAGCGGTAAGCGACCTTTAACGCTCGCTGGCAGCACCGAACCCCTGCGTAAATCAAGAATTTTGCCCCACGCGTGGCTTCGCGGGGTGCCGCTGCCGCTGGTGCGGAAGTGGCTCGTCCATGCCAGCATGTCGTCGACCGTGATCTACACAAATATTGTTGGGCTCGAGGAGCGGGAGATTGCGGGGAGGATGTGGTAGACTCACACACTTAAAGGGTTTCGCGCGTCGAACAGGGAGAAAAGAATGTCAGCCGTTGACTGGACAACCGCAGCGGTAACAGGACTTTTGACGACGATTCTCAATCAAGGAGTTGGGTGGTTTCGAGACTGGTATCAACAAAAGAAATTAAAAGAAACACAGGCCGTCTATCTCGCGCTACAGCTCTGTGTCGTCTTAGACAACTTCGTAAACAGCTGCATTTATAGACATTGGCATGATAAAGAAGACTTAAAGGATGCCCGCCATCTTGATTACAAACTTCCTGTATTGAGCGCGTATCCCATTGATGCTTCGGATTGGAAGTCATTTTATCAAAGCGCTCCCAAACTTGCAGCGCACGTTATGGCATTCCCGAATGAAATAATGTCCGCAGAAAGCTCATGCCAGTTTCAAGGTATGCGGGAGGGGAACCCCTTTGCTTCTGCAGACGAAACGATCGTTGCAGGAATGAGGGCCTGGGAGTTAGCACAAGATATCCGAAAGCACTTCGGCTTAGAGGCGGTCATCCTTCCCCAACTTGATAGCCTTGCCAGCGAATATAAAACGCTCCAAGATCGAATTGACTTTAACAGAGCTTTTGCCCACTATGCCACGTTGCCTGAGACGTAATGGGCAAAAGCGGCATGTACGGTAGCTCAGCTCCGATGGTCGTAAGACAAGGCGCCAGGAAATACCTGACGACCTAGGAGCGGGCCGGGTTTAGATATTATCAGCCCAGAAGCTGGGCGAGTGCGCTGTTCTATAAATCAATATTTACGACCTAGTGGGATTAACTACACCAGTAATGCTGCGTCCGGAAAGATACTTTGTATTGTTGTCTCCGGTGTAGCTGCAAACGGTGGACGTGCCTTGAATCGTGAGTGTTAGCTGCCCGTTGGTCGCCGACCATGTACCAGACTTGTTTACATCGCCGTACATCATCTCTTTGGCGTACGATAAACTCCCGTCTGACGACATTACGAAGGTCGTGCTCTGATCGCCTTGCCAGGTGCCGACGAAGTTGTTCGCTGGATCGCTGCCACTGTCGCACCCAGCCAAGCCCATAGCGAAGAAGAATGCCAGGCAGCCTTTCTTTTGCATGGTTCTGTCGTCCTTGCTGACGAAAAACGGCGCCACGGTCACGGTGCCGGGCCCCCGTGACCGACCAGCACGATCGCTACGGCCCGATCGCCCTTGACGTGGATGCTGGTCAGGCAAAATTTCGGCTCGCCAGAGGTCATCGCCAGAAAGACGGCCTTGTGCCAGTCCGTGATGTAGGAAATCCCGCCGCTGCTGTTGGTGTTTGAAAACCGGCGGATCATGGTGGTTTTGCTGATGCGCTGCGTGGCTCCTTCCGCTCTCAATATTCGTTCGGGAGCAGGAAGGTCGTGACGCTGCGGTCCGCCTCGGTGATGATCCAATGCGTGTTGTCACCCTTTGCAGGGCTGGGCGGATCGAGCGGGTAAGATGACAGGATGCGGAGTCCAACCTTCACGGCTTCGTCGTTGGTGGCCCGGTCCTCGTTGCAGACACTCCCCCAGTCTCCGGTTATGTGGCGCTTCAAACAGATGATGCGCTGCTCGTGGCTGGTCGCCTCGATCGCGCTTGGGTCGCGACGATCTGGCCGAGTTTGAACAAGGCGACAGGCGCTTGATGGATGGTCATGGGCGTTCCCTTTTCTCATTGGTTTCAGGTTGCGTGATGCAACCCTTGCCTGCCGGCGAGGTCGGGGTGTGCAAGCCGTCCATAGGGAATCTGCCCGGTCTCGGTGCGGGCGCAGGGAGCGAAGCGACTGAGCCGCGGCCGGGCTGGTTGCCCTAGCGGCGCGCGGAAGGCCGGTCCCTAAGTCTTGGCCGCGTCCGCGGCCTGGATGATGATTGCGTGAGGGGTCGTTACCCGGAAGGCTGATACGCCTTCTTGGGTGGCTCGGGGCGCAACGCGCATAGAGCCCGGCCCATTGGAGGGACACGTCCATGACCCCTATCTAAAATCAGAGCACCCTAAGTCCTTGTGGGAAACTGCTGTTTGTCCTTGACTGGCTGGCCGTAGGGCATGGACCCTGAGTTATCAATTGAGCTGGCATGCTCCACGCCCGCCGCGGGGCAAGCAAATATGGACGAATTCGAAGAGCGATCCCTGTTCTTTAGCCGAAGGGCCGACAAAGCGATTGTGAGCAAGAGCTTCCCGGATGCAGCGGGGCAGCGTCTCCGGATCGTGTCGAAGGTCATTGACGGCCAGGAAGGTCTTAAGTTTGCTAAGGTCGAAGGTGAAGCCGTCCTCCGGGTCACAGCGTCAGGGCGCTATGCTGTAAAAGCAACGTTCTTCGAGGACGACCGTCATATTAAGACGCTTAGCATTCAGCGATTCAGCGCAAAAACAGGTCCTCTGGACCGTGAGAGTTTCACGTTAGTTGGAGGCGAGATCGACGACTTTTTGCATTTTGTTGCTGGTATCAAAACGATGCCGCTTGACGATACCGGAAAGATGCATCTCTCCGATGAGGCGCTTCGCCAGATTGTTCTCAACAAAACGCAAGCTGAGCGACTTTTTGCCGATCATCAAGGCCTCTTCCTGGAGATTGCGCAGCGGGAAAACCTTCAGCGGGATATCGTAGCTGTCGGCTACCGTCGCAAACAGCTGGAACGCTTTGAATCCTTGCTTACCGACAAGGCCGCTTTCGTGGCTGAGCAGGAAGCTCTGAGCACGGGGCCGGAAGGGGTATGGCAGGCCTTTTTCGAGTCCAACACCTGGATATTTGGCTACGGCCTCAGCTACCAGTTCCTGAGTGCCCTGGATCACAAGAAGCTGGAGCAAGTTGTCCGCGGCTTCGACATCACCGGCCCCGGGAAGAGGGCTGACGGGCTGCTGAAAACCCAGGGCGCGGTGAAATCCCTCTGCTTTGTCGAGATCAAGCGGCACAACACGCTACTCCTTGGCACACAGATCAAGGGCTATCGATCGGGTGCATGGCCTCCCTCGGCCGAGCTAGTGGGTGGTGTGGCGCAGGTTCAAGCTACGGTGCAGGACGCGATCGAGCGGATTGGGCGCATCCTGATGCCAACCGATCCCGATGGGGATCCGACCGGGGAGCTTCTGTTCAATGTCCGGCCCCAATCGTTCCTGATCGTTGGCAACCTGGCGCAGTTCGAAACCGAGGCGGGCCTCAACCAGGCCAAGGTGCGATCCTTTGAACTTTATCGAAGGAGCACAGACTGTCCGGTCATTCTGACATTCGACGAATTGCTCGCCCGGGCCAGGTTCATCATCGAGCAGGCCGAGGCCTGATCGATGAAATGGAGACGCCGAACGCTCGATGAGATTGCCGACATGATCTGCGGCAACGGCGAACGCATCCCGTTTGTCTATCGCAGCAGCAGTTTCCTCACGCGGTTTTTTTGGGACGCCGACACTGACTTTGCGCATGACGGATCGACACGCGCCGCCTGGGTCTCGGGTGTGCTGGAGCAGATCCTGAACGAGCCACACCAGGATGCGAAGACGCCGTCCGACACTTTCTGCCGGGTCATCCGTACGCTCATGGATCCGGGCGATGCGACCGAGAACGATCCAGAGCGCAAAGCCGCGCTCGCCAAGCTGAACACGGCGCTGCAGCGGGAAGGGTTTGAAGCCTTTTATGCGGACGACAAGCGCTGTTACCTCCGCCATATCGGAACGGGCACCATTGCTGCGCCGGCCGCCAATCCGCATCGGCCGCTTTCACGGGAGGAAGTGGAGCGCCGCGACTTGCTGACGGCCTGGCTCGACAAGGCATCCGAGGACGAGCTGATCGGCGACCTGCTGCTGCCCTTGTTCCGCCAGCTTGGTTTTCACCGGGTCACGGCGGCGGGGCACAAGGACAAGTCGCTCGAATACGGCAAGGACATCTGGATGCGGTACCAGCTGCCGACGCAGCAGTTCCTGTATTTCGGAATCCAGGCCAAGCGCGACAAGCTCGATGCGGCCGGCATGGGCAAACCCGGCAACACCAACATCGCGGAGATCCTGAACCAGGTCACGATGATGCTGGGGCATGAGATATTCGACCCTGAGACCAACAGGCGGGTGCTGGTGGATCACGCCTACATTGTGGCGGGCGGCGAGATCACGAAGGGCGCCCGGAACTGGCTCGGCGGCGAACTGGACCGGTCGAAACGCAGCCAGGTCATGTTCATGGACCGCGACGACCTCGTGAACCTGTTCGTCGTCACCAGCCTTGCGCTGCCGGCCGGGGCGCTGCCGCCTAAGCCGCCCGCGCCCCTAAAGACCTGGGACGACGACATCCCCTTCTAACGCGGCGGGCAAAGCGAGCACGATGCGCTCGGCCGGATAGACCTCATCGAAGCGGTCGTTTTCGCGGCACCATGCACTGGCGGCGGGCGAGAGCCCATTCGATCAGCGTGATCATGCTGGCGTGCCGAGATTCCACATGATGACGGCTTCGTGGTGGGCGATGCGGTTGCGCAGCGCGCGGATCGGGGTGAGCGGGCCAAAGAAGCTTTTGCGCGTGAGGCCCTTGCCGTCCGGCCTGCTTGCGATGCCGTGAAGCGTGGTCTGCCAGAGGCCTTCGTAATCGGCGCCGAACATGCTGGTCCAGAAGCTGAAGGTCAGCTCGGCCACGATCCGGCCTGGAATCGCCTCCCTGCCGCCGCGTGCGATGTCGGCAATGGCCTTGGCGAGCTGTTCGGGCTCGCGGTCGCCCAGGAGCATCCCTGGCGTCGTGGAACCAGCCTTCGTGCCGCGCTTGCGTCATCACGGCATGGATGCGATTGCGTAGGGCGATTTCGAGCATCTGCAGCGGGATGTAGAGGGATTCCGAGATGCGCGTATTGAGAGTGTAGAGCGTGATGGCGCGGTCCGATCGCCTGGTGCCCAGGCAAGATAACGGCCGAAGCGCTCAAGTGACAATGCCTCTCCAGACTGTCGTGTGTCTCTGAAACCGCGCGACACGATAGACGCGCGGGTCGTAGCGCAGCCTAACCTCCTACCCCTTAATATTAGAAGCAGCTGGCTTCGCGGGTGCGACGTCGCCTTTTGATTTTTTTATTACTGCAACCTTCGCACCAGCACATGTGTCGAGCTCGCCCGCACGAACTGCCTCGCGCAGGATCGACAGCTTGCCAGGCAGCTCTTCCATCGCACCAATCTCGACAGCCCGCTTGCCGGGCGCGATCTCCAGGATTTTGGCGCCGTGCCTCAGCGCAAGGTAGGTCGTGCCGGCATCGTCCTTCCACCACCACCGCCGAAGACGTACTGGAACCTCGCGACGCTCCTTGCCTCCCGTTTCGGTCTTGATCCACCGCTGACGATTGCGCCGAAAGTCGGCACCGGCAGCTTCTGCCTTTGCCATCTCAATCTGGAGATCCAGACCATTGATGAGGCGGCGGCGAAAACGCCCGATCGGCGTCGTGTCGCGCTTCGGGGTCGCGCTTGCGAGGGTGAGCTGGTCTAACATAGCCATGGGAATCCTTCCTTTCGAAGTGATAGCTCGACCATATTCTGGCTACGCTTGTTTTCCAGGAAAATCTTGGTAAAACAAGCTCTTAGCTAACAACGCTACGCGGGGCGCCTAATTGGGGCAGCCGCTTTGGTTTGGAAGGGGCGTCTATCAGCCTATGTGGTCACCATGTGGTCACCATGAAGAACGGGCCGCCGGGCCCTCTAGACCACCACTGAAAATTCTTTTTAAATTTCAATAAGTTAGCTGGTACCACCACCCCGGCTCGAACGGGGGACCTCTTGATCCACAATCAAGCGCTCTAACCAACTGAGCTATGGCGGCATCGCGAACCGGCGCGACCCTAAGGGGATCGGGTCCCGATTGCAAGATGCGACCAGGCCGATCCGGGGATCCCGCGGCTGAGCGCATTCCGATAGACCGGCCGGCTCGCCAGCGCAAGCGATTGTGGCCGGGTCCGTCGCATCGCGACGCAAACCGCCCGGAATTAAGCATAATCGGAACGTCCTGTGGGGATCTGGGATTCGCTCGATGGACGAATCCGGCGGCGATTGTTAGGACTTCTTTAAGGCTACCCGTGGCGGCGGACGTGGTCCTAGCGCGATCTCTTTGCAGGAATATGCAGCCGCGATGGATGATACTTGGTTCGATCCGGACGTCACGGGACAGGACCTGCAGAGCTTTCTGCAGGCCTTGTCACTCAACGACAAGCAGCGGACGCCGCTGCTTGCGGTCGCCAGTGACGAGGCGGGGACGCCGCGGCTGGTCCTCGCCAGCCGGGCGCTGTTCGGGCTGTTCGGCGTCGCCAGCGCGGACGCCCTGTCCGGTCGGCTGCTGCGCGGCAACGACCCCGGCGCCAAGCGGCTCGCCACCCTGTTCCAGACGCTGTCGCTGGAGAGCGCGCCCCGGCTCGAGCGGCTGCGCTTCTTCGTCGGCCCGGGCAACGAGATCATCACCTTCCTCTGCCGCCGCATGCTGCTGCGCGGCCGCCCCGTCTTCATCGCCGCGGCGCTCAACGTGCGGACCGGGTTGATTCCCGACGCCCCGCCAGCGGCGCGGCCGGAGACGGCAGAGGCCGTCGCCGTCGTGCCGCAAGAGCCCGAGGCTGCGGCCACAATGGCGGCGCTGCCCGAGGCCACTGCGGCCGAGACGCCCGCGGCGCCGGCCCGTGACGCCGCTGCGCTCCAGGCGGAACTGCGCCAGCGCTGGCCGGCGGGGCGGCTGCGCTTTCTCTGGCAGACCGATGCGGATTCCATCTGCACCCTGATCACGCCGCCGCTGGCCGAGGTCGTCGGGCCCGGCACTGCGGATCTCGTCGGGCGCAATCTCCTCGCCCTTGCGCCGCAGCTCGACCCCAGCGGCCGCTTCGCCGAGCGCCTCGCCGGGCGGGAGACGTGGAGCGGCCTCGACCTGGAATGGCCGCTCGCCGATGCCGCGGCGACCGTCGCGGTAGTCGCGGGCGCCATCCCCGCTTTCGGGCCAGACAAGGCGTTCGACGGTTTTCGCGGGTTCGGGGTGATCCATCTCGATCGTCTCAAGGATTCCGCGCCGCTGGCCTGGGCGATGCCGGAGCCGGTCGCCCGTGCCGCCAATGTCGTGCCATTCCCGGGAGCGAAGGCGCTGTCGAGCGACGATCAGGTTACTTTCAGAGAACTCGGCGAAGCCCTGCGCAAGGAGGTGCCCGTCGAGGCGCCGGCCGCAGCGGGTGCGGATGCAGCACACGTCGACTCCGCCCAGGTCGCGGCCCTGGAGCCCCAGGCCTTCGCCGCGCTGCCGGCCGAAGCCGTCACGGTGGAGGCGCCGACGGAAGCCGTCATGGTCCCGCCCAGCGAGCCCGAGGTACCGGCCGAGACGGTAAGCGACCCTGAAGCGCCGGTCGCCGGGCATGAATCCGACGCCCTCCTCACTCGGCACGAGGCCACGCCGAGCGACCCTGCGCCGGTCGCCGACAGCGCGTTCCCGAGCGAAGCGGCGCCGGCCGAGGCTGCGCTGCCGGCAGTGAAAAAGCCGACGCGCGCCGACGACGTCGGCCGCAACGGCCTGGCCGTGCTCGACAAGCTGGCGCTCGGCCTGCTCGTCAGCCGCAACAATGTGCCGATCTTCGCCAACCGCCATCTCCTCGACATGCTCGGCTTCGCCGACGAGGACGCGCTGCATGAGGCGGGCGGCATGACGCACCTGTTCGGCGGCCTGCCCGGCAACGTCACAGGCAGCGAGTCGGTCGGTATCCGCGGCCAGGACGGCGCGATCCTGGCCGCCAATGCGCGGATGCAGGTGATCGACTGGGACGGCCTGCCGGCGACGCTGCTGACGCTGCGCCAGAACGCCGAAGACCCGGTCCCGCCGGTAGAGAAATCCGAGCGCGAGCCTGACACCAAGCGTCAGGACGGCGAGCTGCGCCAGCTGCGCGCGATTCTGGAGACGGCGACCGACGGCGTCGCTGTGCTCGACGCCGACTGCAACGTGCTCTCGTTGAACCGCTCGGGCGAAGCCCTGTTCGGCGTCGATCGCAGCGCCGTCATCGGCAAGCCGTTCCTCACCCTGTTCGCGCCGCATAACCAGAGCCTCGCCTCGGACTATTTCGAGGGGCTGAAATCGAGCGCGACCAAAAGCCTGCTGAACGACGGGCGCGAGTTTCTGGTCAAGGCGCATCAGGGCGGGACCATCCCGATCTTCATGACGATGGGCCGGCTTGGCCCTTCAGGCTCGGAAACGGCGGGCGAAGAAGCACGGTTCTGCGCCCTGTTCCGCGATCTCACGCACTGGAAGAAGGCCGAGCAGGACCTCGACAGCGCCCGGCGCGACGCCGAGCGGGCCAGCGCGCTGAAGACGGATTTTCTGGCCAAGGTCAGCCATGAGATCCGCACACCACTTAACGCCATCATCGGCTTCGCCGAAGTCATCATGGACGAGCGGTTCGGGCCGGTCGGCAACGAGCGCTACAAGGACTATCTGCGCGACATTCACAGTTCCGGCACGCATGTGATGAGCCTCGTCAACGACCTGCTCGATCTCTCCAAGATCGAAGCCGGCAAGATGGAGCTGCAGGCTGTCCCCATCGACACCAACAAGATCATCGGCGAATGCGTCAGCCTGATGCAGCCGCAGGCAAGCCGGGAGCGTGTGATCATGCGCCAGTCGCTCGCCGCGGGCCTGCCGCGCATCATGGCCGACGAGCGCTCGGTACGGCAGATCGTGCTCAACCTGTTGTCGAACGCCGTCAAATTCAACGATCCCGGCGGCCAGGTCATCGTCGCCACCGCGTTGACGGAGGCCGGCCAGGTGGTGATCCGCATCCGCGACACCGGCCCGGGAATGTCGGACAGCGACATCGAGATGGCGCTTGAGCCGTTCCGCCAGCTCTCCAACGCGCGGCCGATGACAGGCGGAACGGGCCTCGGGTTGCCGCTGACCAAGGCACTGGTCGAGGCGAACCAGGCTTCGTTCACCATCCGCAGCAAGGTCGACCAGGGGACGCTGGTCGAGGTGGCGTTCCCTGCAGCGCAGGTGCTGGCTGGCTGAAGGGCGTTCCGGAAAGCGGAACGCTTGGTCTCGCGCGTTGTTTTGGACGATATGTTCAACACGGAGACGCTGCGATGGACGAGAAGGTGAAATCCAAGGAGGCCGACCCGGCGCGTCAGCATCCAGACAAGGACCTCGAAAAAGGGCTCGAGGACACGTTTCCCGCGAGTGACCCGCCGGCCTCGACGCAGCCCGGTAGCGGGCGCGACGATCCTGACAAGAAAAACTGAGCGGCTTACACCGTGTCTGCAGGGCCCGCGAAAGCGGGCCTTTTTTCGGATTCGCACCGCCCGGCCGCCGTTTCGGCGAATGATTCTCCCGCGGTATCAAGCCTTTGCCCTGTGGATTAACCGCCTAAGCCCACGGCCCTGAACCGCGCAAACCATCGCTTGCATATGCCCGTTGGTCCTCGTGATTTCGGCATGGAGGATATGAGGACGAATGGTTCGGCAGCAAAGTATATTAGATGGAAAATCCTGTTTCGATCCGGCCGAAGCCGCGAGTTTGAAGGCGGCGTATGACGATGCCCTGGGGAAGCTTTTGACGCATCATGCCGCACTTGGCGCCAGCGAAGCGCTCGCAAGGCACATCGTCCAACTGGGCAAGCTCCGCGCGATCCTCGGCGAGACGATCAGCGGTCACAGCGACGCACAGCTGCTGTCGTTTCTCGCGCGCCAAGCTCTGAAATGAGCGGCCCCAGAATTTGCTCGAAGCGCGCAATGTCGATCGTAAAATCCGAATTCTGATTGGGCGCGGCCGTGGTGGCTTTGCCGTGCAGCGACACATAGGCGCCGGCCTTGTGGTCCATCAGATCCCAGAAGAAGTCGTCCTGCATGGCCTCTGTGGTCAGGGCGAAAAGGGTGACGCCGCGGGGCGCGAACACGATGTTCGAAAGGTTGGCGCCATAGTTGCCGACAACGATTTCGGCATCGCGGAATGTGGCGACCTGCGCCGAGAACGCCATCGTCTCGGGATAGACGACCGTGAACCCGTAGCGCTCGACAATGGCGATGACGGCCGCTTCGTTGATCAGCCGGCGCATCCCGCCTCTTTTGCGTGAAACGTAGATCCGCCTGGGCGCCGTGACCTCGGGCCGCGCAATTCGCGCGGCCATGATTTCCAGGAACGTCGCAACGCCGGGCGACTTGACCCAAGGGTGCGTGGTGATCGGCAGGGGGTAGACGAGCATATCGACGTGCACCGGCGTATAGCCAATGCTGACGATCTGCTCGGGCCGAAGCCCAAGGGCGACCAGGGAATCGATGTAAATCTGCTGCATCGCGCCGTGCCGGTCGGCGACGACGAATTTGCAGGCGGAGAGATCGAAATGCGCCGCCGCCGCCGCAAGGCGTGGCAGGCACTCGATCAGCCAATGTCCGTAGTTGGCGTCGAAGGTCTGTTTCATCATGACGTGCGGGCACGCCGACAGGCGCTTCTGGATCGTCAGCGGGAGCGCTTTCATCTGGAGCGGCGCGTCTGGCGCGGCCCGTACGAACACGCCGAAGGCGCTCCATTCCTGGGAATTGAGCAGACTTTCTCCGATGACCCGGCCGTCGGCGGTGAGAACGACTCCGCTCGCCGAAATCGTAGCATCGGTGAACAGGGCGAGTCCGCCCGCCGGCGGCGTCTCGGGCGAAGCTGCAAAGCGTGCGGCCTGGGCCCTCGCGAGCACGGGCGTCACATTGAAGATGCGTGGCGGCCTGCGTTCATAGGAGAGGGCCGGTGCCGGCTTGATGAAAGCGGTCGCCACGCTGGACGAGGGCACGATGCGAACGCCCCGCAACCGCAGGCTCCAGTCCGTCAGGACGAAGACGAGCGGACCGCATTTGATCTTGCGCCAGCGCAGAATGGATCCGGTGGGCGCGCGCCGCGCCGCGTCATCGCTCTCATCGAAGCCGGTCGGTTGAAACACCTGGCGGCAATGAGAGCGCCAAAGCGACTCCAACCTAGCTAGGCCACGTAGCTTCGCGAAGAGCCGGCGCCGCGCCGTTTCTGCGAAACCGTCGAGACCCAGCTTCGGCTCGCGCCGGCTTTGGATTTGATGAGGCCATACGGCCTCTTTCACGTTCCGCATGGCACCTCGCTTGTGGGACAAGCTCCCACATCACGAGTTTGTTATGTGGGAATTTTACCCACGTCGAGATTCTTTGGACGCCTGCGTCGGCGGCGGCAGGCTTTGGGAGGCCGAAACGGCCCGTTAACCTTAACGAGGCTTTTATTGTGGATGACCGCCTTCATTCGCGCTGGCGGCGGTCCGGCCCGTCAGCGCGCGTTGATTCCCATGAAAGCCCATGCTATCCCAAATCATCCCGTCTCGGGCCTCAATCGACCAGGTTTCAGCCGCACCTTCGTGCGGAAAAACCTTGCGATCCGACGGCTCGACGGCCTGGGACGTGTGGCGTGGATCGTTTCGTTTCGCATTTTCAAAATCGCCTCGACGCCAAAGGCCGGGTTTCGATTCCGGCCTCGTTTCGAGCGGTGCTAGTGCGCGACGGCTTCGAGGGGCTCTATGTGCATCCCTCCCTCGATGCGGATGCGGTGGACTGCGGTGGCAATGCGCTGCTGCGCGACATCGACGCTCTCTTGGAACGCCACTCGCCCTATTCCGTGGAGCGGGATCTGTTTTCGACCGCGCTTCTGGGCACGAGCGAAATCTTGAAGGTCGATCCGGAGGGCCGGGTCGTATTGACCGAGACGATCCGGGCCTATGCGGGACTCACCTCCGAGGTGACGTTTGTCGGCCAGGGTCACAAGTTTCAGATCTGGGAGCCGAACCGTTTCCGCCTGCATCTCGAAGAGGCCACGCTTCGATTGCGCGACTTGCGGAAACAAATCAGCGCCAGACACGCGGCGGACACGCCCCCGCGTCCTTCTGGAGCACGGGAATGACGGGCGGCGGCGGCCAGGATCCCAGGGATCACGGCGCTGCTGGCGGACCAGCCCGACACGTTCCCGTGCTCCGAGAAGCGGTTTTGGCCGCGCTCGGCATGAAGGCCGACGGCCTCTATCTCGACGGCACCTTTGGGGCCGGCGGTTATACCCGTGCCTTGCTCGCGACGCCCGGCACCCGCGTCCTCGCGCTTGATCGCGATCCCACCGCCATCGCTGCGGGGCAGGCGCTCGTGGCGGAAGCCGCGGGACGGCTGGTGCTCGTCGAAGACCGCTTCTCCAATCTCGATGCCGTCGCGCAGAATTGCGGGCTGCAGGACTTCGACGGCGTGGCGCTGGATATCGGCGTGTCGTCGATGCAGCTCGATCAGGCCGAGCGTGGTTTTTCGTTCCGCAACGACGGCCCGCTCGACATGCGCATGGGCAGCAGCGGGCCGAGCGCCGCGGACATCATCAATACCGCGTCCCTCGAAGCGATCGCCGACATTCTCTTCTACTACGGCGAGGAGCGCGCCTCGCGGCGCATCGCCCGCGCCATCGTCAACGACCGCGCGATCACGCCCTACACGACGACGCGGCCGCTGGCCGAAATGATCGCCCGGGTGATCCCGGGCAAGCCCAATGAGATCCATCCGGCGACGCGCACGTTTCAGGCGCTGCGCATCGCCGTGAACGACGAACTCGGCGAGCTTGTGCGCGCGCTGGCCGCCGCCGAGCGGGTGCTGAAGCCGGGCGGCTGCCTCGCGGTGGTGACCTTCCATTCGCTGGAAGACCGCATCGTCAAACAGTTTTTTGCCAAACGCTCCGGCAAGGGCGAGGCGCCGGGCCGGCGTCTGCCGGGCGAGCCACCGGCGACGCCGGTCAGCTTCACACTGCCGCGCGGCCAGCCGGTGGTGGCCGACAGTGCCGAAACGGCGGCCAACCCCCGCGCACGCAGCGCCAAGCTGCGCTACGGCATCCGCACCGAAAACCCCGCGCTGGCGATCAGCCCGGACCTTTTGAAGCTCGCGATGCTGCCGCCGGTTGCGGCGCCCAAGGGACATTGAGATGGTTCGCATCCTCAACATCATCGCCATCGCCGCGCTCATCGGTTCGGCGATCTACGCCTATTCGATCAAGTACAAGACGATCCTTCACGCGGAAACGATCGCGCAGTTGAAAAGCGACATCAAGAACGAACAGGACAAGATCGGCACGCTGCGCGCCGACTGGGCGCACCTGACGCGGCCGGAGCGCGTGCAGGCGCTGTCGGAATCGCTGCTCGATCTGCAGCCGCTGGCGCTCACCCAGATCGTCAAGGCCGACGCGTTGCCGGACAAGGCGCCGAAGGTCGACTCGATTGGTCGCAAACTTGAAGATCTCGGCCTGCTGCTGCCGACGAATACCCCGAGCGACGCCTCGAGCGGCGGCGCGACCCCCTCCTCGTCCCCGCGAGCAAAGCGATGAACGCCCCGTTCCCGCCGCCCGAAGGCCGTCTGATCGACGCACCCGTGCGCAAGCGCGGCCGCATCATGCGGACGATCAAGAACCTGTTCGCGACGCGGCTCGACAAGAGCAGCGGCCGCATTCGCATCGTCGCGCTGATGTTCGCGCTGCTGTTCGCCGTGCTCGTCGCCAAACTGCTGTACTTCGGGATGAAGCCGGAGGTGCCGAACACGGTACGCAGCGCCGCCTCCGACGCCGTCGCCGCGGCACGCCCCGACATTCTCGACCGCAACGGCGAGGTTTTGGCGACCGACATCAAGGTGACGAGCATCTTCGCCGAGCCGCGGCGCATCATCGACAAGGACGAGGCGGTCGAGCTGATCACCGCCACTTTGCCCGACGTCGACGCCAAGGAGCTGCGCGTCAAGCTCGGCTCGCATAAGGGCTTCGTCTGGGTGAAGCGCGCGGTGACGCCGAAGGAGCAGCAGGAGATCTTCCATCTCGGGCTGCCCGGCATCGGCTTCCTGCCGGAAAACAAGCGCGTCTATCCTAACGGGCCGATCGCCGCGCATGTGCTGGGCTTCGCCAATCTCGACGGCATCGGCATCTCGGGCCTCGAGAAATACATCGACGGCCAGGGCCTCAGCGATCTTCACGGCGCCGGGTTCAAGCTGGCGGCGGAGGATCTGAAGCCGATCGTCACCTCGCTGGATCTCCGCGCCACCTACGCCGTGCGCGACGAACTGGCGAAGGGCGTGGAAAAGTTCAAGGCCAAGGCCGGCGCCGCGGCAATCCTCGACGTCAACACCGGCGAAATCATCGCGATGGCCTCGCTGCCGGATTTCGACCCCAACAATCCCGCCGATGCGCTTGATCCCAACCATATCAACCGGCTGTCCGTCGGCGTCTATGAAATGGGTTCGACGTTCAAGGCGATTTCCATCGCGATGGCGCTGGAGGCCAACAAGGTCAATCTGCGCTCCAGCCTCGACGCCCGCGAAAGCCTGCGCTACGGCCGCTTCACCATCCACGATTTCCACGCCGAACATCGTATGCTCACCGTGCCGGAGGTGTTCATACACTCGTCCAACATCGGCACCGCGCGCATGGCGATGCTCGTCGGCGTCGAGGGCCACCAGGCGTTCCTGCGCAAGATGGGGCAGCTGACGCGGCTGCGCACCGAACTGCCGGAAAGCGCGGAACCGCTGGTGCCAAAGCACTGGAGCGAGCTCAACACCATCACCATCGCCTTCGGCCAGGGCCTCAACGTCGCGCCGCTGCAGGCGCTGATGGCGGTCGGCGGTCTCGTCAACGGCGGCCAGCTGATCACCCCGACCTTCCTCAAGCGGGACGAAGCCGAGGCGCGCAAGAACGCGCCGCGGGTGATCCGCCCCGAAGTTTCGGAATCGCTGCGCTACCTCATGCGCATCAACGCCGAAGTCGGCTCGGCCGGCAATGCCAACATTCCCGGCTACTTCATCGGCGGCAAGACCGGCACCGCGGACAAGATCGTCCACGGTCACTACGATCATGACAAGGTGTTCACGACCTTCATGGCGCTGCTGCCGGCGGACAAGCCGAAGTACCTCATGCTGGTGCTGATGGACGAGCCGCAGGCGATCCCGGGCACATACGGCTACCACACGGCCGCCTGGAACTCGGGCGTCGTGACGGGCAAGATCATCGAACGCGTCGCGCCGCTGCTCGGCCTGCCGCCCAAACTCGAGCTGCCGGTCCTGCCCTTCCCGCTGCTGGCGCAGATGGGCTATGGTTTTGCCAATACCCCGCAGCACTCGAAGGGCCAAATCCACTGACACGGCTGGCGACGCTCCTGCCCGAGGCGGCCTGTCCAGGGGCCCTCGGCGTCATCGAAGTCTGCGGGCTTGCCGCCGACAGCCGCGCCATCGAGCCCGGCTGGGTGTTTTTCGCCGTGCCCGGCGCCAAGGCCGATGGCTCGACCTTCATCGACCAGGCGATCGCCAAGGGTGCGGTGGCGATCGTGTCGGAGCGCCAGCCGGCGACACCGGTGGGCAGCGGCACCGCCTTCATTCTGGTGGACGATGTCCGCCATGCCCTCGCCCGCGCGGCGGCTACGTTCTATCCCAGTCAGCCAGAAACCATCGTCGCGATCACCGGAACCAGCGGCAAGACCTCGGTCGCCGCGTTCTGCCGGCAGATCTGGACGCAGCTCGGCGCGCAGGCCGCGTCGCTCGGCACGCTTGGGATCGTTGCCCCCGACGGCGCCGTCTACGGCTCGCTGACGACGCCCGATCCGGTGGCGCTTCAGAAAAGCCTCGACGACCTGGCCCGCAACGGCGTGACCCATCTGGCACTGGAAGCCTCCTCGCACGGCATCGAGCAAAAGCGTCTCGACGGCGTCAAACTGAGCGCCGGCGCCTTCACCAACCTGTCGCGCGATCACCTCGACTATCACGGGACGATCGAGGCCTATCTCAAGGCCAAGCTTCGGCTGTTCGAGACGCTGCTGGCGCGGGGCCAGCCCGCTGTGATCAATGCCGACAGCGATGCGGCTGCGGACGTGATCGCCGCTTGCAAAACGCGCGGGCTCGACATCATCTCGGTGGGACGCGCCGGCCGACGCCTGCGGCTCGTCGACGTTCGCCCCGACGATCTTGCGGTGGCCCTGACCCTTGAGGTCGAGGGACGCCCGATGCGGACGCGGCTGCCGCTCGCCGGCGAATTCCAGATCTCCAACGCTCTGATCGCGGCCGGCCTGTGCATCGCCACCGGCGGCGCGCCGGACGCCGTGCTCGCAGCCCTCGAAACGCTGGAAGGCGCACCGGGGCGGCTGCAGCTGGTGGGCCGCCGCGGCAGTGCCCCGGTATTCGTCGATTACGCCCACAAGCCTGACGCGCTGGACAAGGTGCTGAGCACGCTGCGGCCTTTGACGACCGGGCGACTTGTCGCCGTGTTCGGCTGCGGCGGCGATCGCGACCAGGGCAAGCGCCCGATCATGGGCGAGATCGCGGCACGCCTCGCTGATCGCGTCATCGTCACCGACGACAATCCGCGCTCGGAAGAGCCGCGCGCGATCCGCGCCGCCATTCTCGCGGGAACCCGGAATGGCCACGCCGAAATCGTCGAAATCGGCGACCGCGCTATCGCCATCGACACCGCCGTAGCGAGCCTCGCGACGGGCGATGTCCTAATCATCGCCGGCAAGGGCCACGAAACCGGCCAGATCATCGGCGACAGGGTGCTGCCCTTCTCCGACCTTGACGCGGCGCTTGGCGCTTTGCAGAACCACCCCGCATGAACGCTGTCGCAATACCGCTTTGGAGCGGCCTCGCCCTCGTCGCGCCGCTCAATGCGCGCGTCAGCGGACCCGTGCCTGCCGTGGTCACGGGTATTTCGATCGATTCCCGAACCCTGGAATCGGGCGACCTCTACTTCGCCATCACCGGCGACCATTCCAACGGCCATGACTATGTCGCCGCAGCCTTTGCGGCCGGCGCCGCTGCCGCCGTGGTCGACGAGGCCCATGCCGAAGCGCTGAAATCGCTAGGCGCGCTCTATGTCGTCCACGACGTGCTGGCGAGCCTCGTCGCGCTGGGCGAGGCCGCTCGTGGCCGCACCGCGGCGCAGGTCGTCGCCGTCACGGGATCGGTGGGCAAAACCTCGACCAAGGAAGCGCTGCGCCTGGCGCTGACCCCGAGCGGGATGGTGCATGCCTCGGTAGCGTCCTACAACAATCATTGGGGCGTGCCGCTGACGCTCTCCCGCATGCCAAAGGTGACGCGTTTCGCCATCGCCGAGATCGGGATGAACCACCCCGGCGAAATCACGCCCCTGACCGCGATGGTCCGCCCGGACGTCGCAATCGTCACCACGGTGGCGCCGGTGCATCTTGAATTCTTCGACTCGGTGGAAGCCATCGCCGACGCCAAGGCCGAGATCTTTTCCGGACTCGAGCCCGGCGGCACCGCCATCATCAACCGTGACAGCGCCTATTTCGAGCAGCTCGAGGTTGTAGCCCGGCAGTCGCCAGCCGGCACGATCCTGAGCTTTGGCGCGCATCCCGGCGCCGACGCCCGGCTGATCGATTTCACCCCGGCGCCGACCTATTCCATGGTGACCGCGGCGGTCGCGGGCCATCCCGTCACCTTTCGCCTCGGGGCCCCGGGTCGCCATCTCGCCGAAAACGCGCTGGCCGTCCTGCTGGCCGTGCACGCGCTCGGCGCCGACGTCGACGCCGCGGCGACTGCACTCGCCTTCTTCCAGGCGCAGCAGGGCCGCGGCCAGCGGGTCAGCGTCAAGACGCCGGACGGGCCCTTCACCCTGATCGACGAAAGCTACAACGCCAACCCGGCTTCGATGCAGGCGGCGCTGGCGCTGGGCGGCAGTTTGAATCCCAGCGGCAAAGGCCGGCGCATCGCGGTGCTCGGCGACATGCTGGAACTCGGGCACCGCTCACCCTCGCTCCACGCGGCGCTGGCCGAAGACATCACGGACAACAAGTTCGATCTCGTCTTCGCCGCCGGCCCGATGATGAAATCGCTTGCCGATGCGCTGTCGACGCGCATCCCCGTGGAATGGCGTCCGCGCGCCGCAGACCTCGAACCAGCCGTGCTCGATGCGGTTCACGCCGGCGACGTCGTCGTCGTCAAAGGCTCCAACGGCAGCCGCATGAGCCCCATCGTCGGTGCTCTGAAGGCCCGCCACGCCGCCCCCGCGCCGGCTTAAAGGACCCCCCAATGCTTGCATGGCTCGCGGAACTCTCGCCCCATTTCGGGCCGCTGAATTTGTTCCGCTACATCACGTTCCGTACCGGTGGCGCGGTCTTCACCGCGCTGTTCTTCGTGTTCTTCTTCGGGCCGCGCATCATCGCCGCGCTGCGCCTGAAGCAGGGCAAGGGTCAGCCGATCCGCCTCGACGGCCCCGCCTCGCATCTGCTGACCAAAAAAGGCACGCCGACGATGGGCGGGCTGATGATTTTGTCCGGCCTCATCGTCTCGACCCTGCTGTGGGCGAACCTGCGCAACCACTACGTCTGGATCGTGCTGCTTGTGATGACCGGCTTCGGCATGATCGGTTTTTATGACGACTACCTGAAGGTGACCCGGCAGACGCATGCCGGTTTCTCTGGCCGGCTGCGGTTGGCGCTGGAAGCCTGCATCGCGCTCCTCGCCTGCTTTCTGATGACGCATTTCGGCACCGCGCATACCACCAGCATCTCGTTCCCTGCGGTGAACGGCTACATCGCCGACCTCGGCCTGTTCTTCGTGGTGTTCGGCGCTTTCGTCATCGTGGCGGCCGGCAATGCCGTGAACCTGACCGACGGGCTCGACGGCCTCGCCATCGTCCCCGTCATGATCGCCGCTGGCACCTTCGGGATCATCTCCTACCTCGCCGGCAACGCGATCTTTTCGACCTACCTCGGCATCAATTTCGTCATCGGCGCCGGCGAATTGGCGGTGGTCTGCGGCGCCCTGATCGGAGCCGGCCTCGGCTTCCTCTGGTTCAATGCGCCGCCCGCGCAGATCTTTATGGGCGACACCGGCTCGCTGGCGCTCGGCGGGTTGCTCGGCACCATCGCGGTCGCCGCCAAGCACGAGATGGTGCTGGTGATCGTCGGCGGATTGTTCGTGCTGGAGGCGGTCTCGGTGATCGTCCAGGTCGCGTCGTTCAAGCTGACCGGCAAGCGGGTGTTCAAGATGGCGCCGATCCACCATCATTTCGAGCAGCTCGGCTGGTCCGAGTCGCAAGTGGTGGTGCGTTTTTGGATCATCGCCTTCGTGCTGGCCCTGATCGGGCTGTCGACGTTGAAGCTGCGGTGATGGGGGCCGGGCTCTTCCCTTCTCCCGCTTGCGGGAGAAGGTGCCGCCGCGTAGCGGGGGCGGATGAGGGCGCCGCGGGCCGCCCCAAACGCCCTCATCCGACCTTTGCTCACGCAAAGGCCACCTTCTCCCGCAAGCGGGAGAAGGAGATTCGCCCATGACCCCGCTGACCGCCTTCGCCGGCCAACACGTGGCTCTGTTCGGGCTCGGCAGCTCCGGCCTCATCGCTGCCGACGCGTTGATGCAGGGCGGCGCGACCGTCGCGGCTTGGGACGACAAGGACGCGTCCCGCGCCAAGGCCGCAGCTGCCGGCGTGCCGCTCGTCGACCTGCATGACGCGGATTGGTCCGCCTTCGACGCCTTCGTCCTCGCGCCCGGCGTGCCGCTCACCCATCCGACGCCCCACTGGACGGTGCTGAAAGCCCAGGCGGCCGGCGTCGCGATCATCGGCGACATCGAGCTGTTCTGCCGGCAACGGGCGCTGCTCGCGCCAAAAAGCCGCTTCATCGCGATCACCGGGACCAACGGCAAGTCCACCACGACCGCGCTGACTGCGCATCTGTTCAAGAGCTTCGGCTATACCGTCGGGATGGGCGGCAACATCGGGACGCCGATCCTGCAACTGCCGCCGCCCTCGGAAACCCAGGTGCATGTGGTGGAATGCTCGTCATTCCAGATCGATCTGGCACCGAGCCTCAACCCGTCGGCCGGCGTGCTGCTCAACCTGACGCCGGACCACCTCGACCGCCACGGCACGATGGCAAACTACGCCGCGATCAAGGAGCGCCTCGTCGCCGGTTCGGACATTGCGATCGTCGGCATCGACGATGCCGACAGCGCGGCGATTGCGGCGCGTCTAAAGGCAACTGGCAAGAGCGTCGAAACGCTGTCCGTCGCCGGCCACGTTGTCGAAAACGGCATTACGCTCGACGGCACCAGATTGCTGCGCCATCGCGCCGGCGTGATGTCCGTGATCGCCGACCTCGCCGGCATCGCCTCGCTGCGCGGCGCCCACAACGGCCAGAACGCCGCTGCGGCCGTCGCCGCTTTGGGCGCGGACGCGGACGACCTGGAGCGGCTGCAGACCGCGCTAAAAAGTTTTCCCGGCCTGGCGCATCGGATGGAGCAGATCGGCAAGCTCGGCCGGGTGCTGTTCATCAACGATTCCAAGGCGACCAACGCCGACGCGGCGGAGAAGGCGTTGCTGTCATTCCCGCGCGTGCATTGGATCATCGGCGGCAAAGCCAAGGAGGGCGGCATCGAGCCGCTGCGGCCTTTGTTCGGCCGGGTCGCCAAGGCCTATCTCATCGGCGACGCCACCGAGACCTTTGCCGCAACTTTGGGGACGAATGTGCCGTTCGAGCGCTGCGGCACGCTGGACGTCGCGACCGAACGCGCCACCCGCGATGCCGCCCGCACCGGACGCGACGAAGTCGTGCTGCTGTCGCCGGCCTGCGCCTCCTACGACCAGTTCAGCGATTTCGAAAAGCGCGGCGATCGGTTTCGGACGCTGGTGCAGGGCATGACGATGGCGGCGCAATAGGTCTGGGATTTGTTTAGTCCGACCGCCGCCTCAGCATCTTGAATGCATACTCTATCAGATAATCCCCCGTAAGACGCCCGATCACGAGAGAGCTTTTACCCGACCAACATCCGAAAAATTCGGGTGTCCACGGCAAGTCCACATGGCTGTCGAGGTCGAAGCGGGTCGCAACCGGCAGACCCATTCGATTTAAGTCAGACACGCTCTGAACAATCACGTCCAGCCCGCTCCTCTTTGTGATTTTTAAATGCTTGTCCCGAACACTACGGTGCACGCGATGTGGCCATCTTCGCTTTGCAACACTCGTGTCACGAGGCAAGGGCGCAGACGAAGCTCGGCTTTGGGTTTTGTTTCGGGATAATAGCAAGTGACGAGATCGTAGGCTTTCGGCGGAGTCTTAATCCAAGCGTGGCTTGATGCTGTCGACATCCCCGTCAATGACCTTCCACGTTTTATTGGAAAGAAATTCGCCAGCTTTTTTCCGAAGCAATGCAACCGCTTCGACAGTTACGTCATCATCGTAGGTCACGGTTTCGACAACGCAAGCGTCATTCCGCAGCTTATCTGCGCGCTCGACATGATCTGGCTTTTTTGAAGCGCTCATCGCCGTCTTTCCGCTGCTCTTTGCCGAAGCACTCCCGACCAGCACGCGGTCGTGTATCGCGACTTGGCCGTGCCCGACATCGATCGAAACAGGCTTTTCGTATACACGATATGGCTGTCGCATGCGACTTTGAAATCAGTGCTGGTCACATCTCGAGCATCGGCGCCGCACGGTAGTCGACAAGGCTCCCGGTCGATCGAGACCTCCCTTCGGAAACGTCCTCTGCCCAGACGCTAAGGCGTGGTTAACGCTTTCCTTCCATAATGCGCGTGATGCCGGAGGTTTGCCCCGGCCTTGAGGGATTCCGCATGGTATCGCGCGCGCAACGCACGGCCGTCGCCGACTGGTGGTGGACGGTGGACCGCTGGCTGCTCGCCTCTCTGGCGGCGCTGATCGTGGCCGGCCTCGTGCTGACCATGGCGGCGAGCCCGCCGGTGGCCGAGCGCATCGGCCTGCCGACCTTTCACTTCGTCAACCGCCAGGCGATGGCGATGATCCCGGCCATCGCGGTGCTGATCGGCGTCTCCTTCCTGACCCCGCGCCAGGTGCGCCGCGCCGCGGTGATCCTGTTCGTCGTCGCGATGGCCCTGATCGTCTTCGCGCTGCTGTTCGGCCACGAGGTCAAGGGCTCGAAGCGCTGGATCCTCGGCATCCAGCCGTCCGAGTTCCTGAAACCCGCCTTCGTGATCCTCGTCGCCTGGGCCTTCTCCGAAGGCGGCAAGCGGCCCGACGTGCCGGGCACGCTGATCGCCATCCTGCTTCTACCGTTGACTGCCATCCCGCTGATCCTGCAACCGGATTTCGGCCAGACCATGCTGATTTCGCTGGTCTGGGCGGCGCTGTTCTTCATGGCCGGCCTGCACTGGTTCTGGGTCTTCGGCATCGGCGGCTTCGGCGTCAGCGGCGTGCTGGTGGCTTACAAATTCGTGCCGCACGTGCGCGCCCGCATCCTCAAATTCATCGATCCCGGCAGCGGAAACGGGGTCACCGACACGTTTCAGGTCGACACGGCGCTGGAAACCATCATATCAGGCCGCTGGTTCGGCAAAGGGCCGGGCGAGGGCACCATCAAGCGCATCCTCCCCGACGCCCACACCGACTTCATTTTCGCCGTCACCGGAGAGGAATTCGGCATCGTCACCTGTATCGCCCTCTGCAGCCTGTTCGGCTTCATCGTCATCCGCGGCCTGCTCAAGGCCGCACGGAACGAAGATCCGTTCTGCTGCTTTGCCGGGGCCGGCCTCGTGATGCTGTTCGGCATCCAGGCCGCCATCAACATGGCGGTCAACCTTCACCTGATGCCCGCGAAAGGCATGACCCTGCCCTTCATCTCCTACGGCGGCTCGTCGCTGATTTCGCTCTCCATCGGCATGGGCTTTTTGCTCGCCGTCACCCGCAAGCGCCCGCGCTCCGAAGTGCTCTACGAGAACGAGCGCCCGGCCGACCGCGCCGTGCCGATCGCCCTCGGCCAGGCGGCATGACACAGCGGCCCGTGTTGATCGCCGCCGGGGGAACCGGCGGCCATCTGTTTCCCGCGCAGGCGTTGAGCGAAGTGCTCACCGCGCGCGGCATCGCCGTGGAACTGATCACCGACGACCGCGCGATCCGCTATGGCGCGACATT